>NZ_CP069349.1:725000-1450000 GCF_021497505.1 Turicibacter sp. TJ11
ACTATACGGTCGCTCAATTTAAGCCGCATTCAGCAAAATGTAACGAAGCTAGGATCGAAAACATCGTGGATCGTCACTTTGATAAGCAGCCTTATTTAAACGTGGTTGTCAGTGATTTAACATACGTCAGAGTCGGTCATCGCTGGCACTATCTTTGTGTACTTATTGACCTATTTAATCGTGAAATTATCGGTTATAGTTCGGGTCCTAATAAGGATGCAGAATTAGTTAAGAAGGCTTTTTGTACAGTCAAAACTAACCTAAGTCAAATCAAGATCTTCCACACAGATCGGGGAAATGAATTTAAGAATCAAATCATTGATGAGATTTTAGATACGTTTAACATTGAGCGATCACTCAGTATGAAGGGTTGTCCTTATGATAACGCTGTCGCAGAAGCGACTTATAAAGTCATTAAAACCGAATTTGTAAACAATCAAAGGTTTGAAACACAAGAACAATTAGGCTATAAATTTGCCGATTACGTTAACTGGTATAATAACCATCGGATTCACTCTTCACTGGGATACTTATCCCCAGTTGAATATCGTCAAAATACCCTTAAAAAAGTTGTTTAGTTTAGTGTTGACAATCCATTTATTTAAATGGGAAACGTAAATGTGATATTGTTCGCGAATACGATCTTTCACCCTCTGTACTCGACAAATGGATTAAACAATCGACTTCTACTGGTTCTTTTAAAGAGAAAGATAACCGAACAGACGAAGAAAATGAATTGATTCAACTTCGTAAGAAGATTAAACAACTTGAAATGGAAAATGATATTTTATACCCGCAAGGGGTACGCCGAAGCAAGCAGCGCTGATCTTAGGACGAAGATAACTGTGATTAAAAACAATACTCACAAATATTCAGTTTCAGCGATGTGCGAAGTCCTTAACGTGTCTCGTAGTACCTATTATTATGAATCTAAAGCGAAGAAAGATGAGTCTCAACTAGTGGCTGATATCGTTGAGATTTTTCGTCGAAGCCGAAATAACTATAGGGTCCCCGTCCTTTCCGAAGGAAAGGTATCCTCCTTTGATGGGCAGTAGACGCGAAAAATTAAACACGAATTAAACAAAATGGGGCAACAAGTCTCACGTCGTCGCATTGGTCGTATTATGAAACAAGAAGGCCTGGTATCAAACTATACAGTCGCTCAATTTAAGCCACATCCAGCAAAATTTAACCAAGATAAGGTTGAAAATATCGTGAATCGTCACTTTGATAAGCAGCCTTATTTAAACGTGGTTGTCAGTGATTTAACATACGTCAGAGTCGGTCATCGCTGGCACTATCTTTGTGTACTTATTGACCTATTTAATCGTGAAATTATCGGTTATAGTTCCGGTCCCAATAAGGATGCAGAGTTAGTTAAGAAGGCTTTTTGTACAGTCAAAACTAACCTAAGTCAAATCAAGATCTTCCACACAGATCGGGGAAATGAATTTAAGAATCAAATCATTGATGAGATTTTAGATACGTTTAACATTGAGCGATCACTCAGTATGAAGGGTTGTCCTTATGATAACGCTGTCGCAGAAGCGACTTATAAAGTCATTAAAACCGAATTTGTAAACAATCAAAGGTTTGAAACACAAGAACAATTAGGCTATAAATTTGCCGATTACGTTAACTGGTATAATAACCATCGGATTCACTCTTCACTGGGATACTTATCCCCAGTTGAATATCGTCAAAATACCCTTAAAAAAGTTGTTTAGTTTAGTGTTGACAATCCAATTTTAAGTAAATGTTGATAATAAAAATAATAAAGCGGACAGATATACTGTCCACTTTATTTAAGTACCCTAATAAGTTATTTAATCTTTTTAAATTTGTAAAAGAGTTTACCTACTACGTATCCGACAATTCCAGACATCAAATATATCTTACTGTAATGATACATTGTAGAAAATAAATGACGTGTGTCGTGAGTATGTAAAACAATAATAAATAGCATTGTTGCTAAAATAGAAACCCCTAATGATACGAATATATTGATACGATTTAAAGCACTTACGATGGCTTGTATCAGAATCAACAAAGGAAATAACACTACCAATGAAATAACCATAATCCCTTTAACAAAATCTAATGCTCCAGTGGCATTGAGAGAAGTGGAAGAAAGAATTGTTAAGAATATTATGATCATTGTATAAATGGCAGGAAATAAAGTTATAACAATCGTTTTCTTTTTCATAAATCCCTCCTATTGAGTCATAATTTAATTCCATTATACAATTTATACCAAAAAATAACAATTAAATTATAGAGGATATTTTGATAATTAGTTATGCAAATTTTGTGTTAAATATCAACACTTTTTTTAAAACAGTGCCTTTATTAATCAGGAGATCCCGCTACCATGAAGAACTTAAACTTCATAATCCACCATCAATAACAGTAAATGGATAGGCGAATCATGTCAGAAAAGAGTGACATCATTCGCCTGATGGATTAATAAATACTCAATCCTTGTCTATCACCATGACTGAAGGTGGGATGTATTCATCTAGAACTACGGACTTTGGAGATGTTTTTAATTAGTTATTTGATCAAATAGATCATTAATTAGACATTTTTTGTGAAATAGAAAAGGAAATAGGCGTACCTATTTCCTTTTTATTAAAGACGTTTATTTAAAAACGTTTCGAAATCTTTATTATCGTCCGCAGACACAACCAATAATAACTAAAAGAATAAATAATACTAAAATAAAAGCAAAATTATTATTTGAACAACCAAACATATTTACCACCTCATCTAACATCTAGCATCTTGTGCTCAATATATTATATGTTTTAATTTGTAATTGGTGAATTTATAGAATGCTTTGAAAAATGAATTAAATAGAACTTTCAATAGGTGCGAGCTATGCTATCATTTATAAATTAGTGACGAGTAAGAACTTTATGATAGAGAATGATATTAATTGTATGACTGAAGGGGATTATCTAGAAGGCATCTCATATTCTTGATTTAACAGGGGTAAAAATTGATTAAACTCATCTTTTTGCAAACAGGATATAAAACATCAATTTCAATAATCAATGATCTCGCGCTACCAGGCATGACTAAACTTCAATACTCAAAATTAACAACAGAAAACGGATAGGTAAATCAGATTTATCACATCATTCGCCATTTCTTATTGGATTTTTAATACGCAAACTAACATGAACCGTCCATCCTCAAAGTGCCCGACATACTATTGTCTGTTCAAAGTGGAGGCCAGTGGGTTCGTTGTTATTTTGCTAATGGAAAAATTTAAATGTTGACTTTAGTCTAACTAATTATATCACTCTATTTTGGATCTTTTATCCAATCATAAAAAGAATTATGCTATAATTTTCTTATTATTTAGTAAAGGAGAGAATAAAATGTTAAAAAAGTTTGCAGCTGATGCTTTAGGAATTAGTGATATTGGGAAAATTATTAGTCCAGAGGATTACGATAAAGTAATCGCAGATGACTATATTATGCATGAAGACGAAGAGAAAATTTTCTTTCTCATTAAATCTAAAACGGATGAATATTGTTTTACGAACTTAGCATTCATTCATGTCGATGGGACATCCGCTGTGAGCAGTAAACGTCTGATTAAGCGATATGATTACTATAAACACAAAATCAGTGATGTTACGATTGAAACAGCAGGTACAGTAGACCTTGATTGTGAATTAAAATTTAGAATGGATGAACAAGCTTTTTCAATCGATGTGACTCGTCATCAATTAGAACAGTTAAAAGATATTTATAAGGCTCTCATTAAAATTTCTCATGTTATTGAAGAAAATCGTCTGTTACTAGAAAAGTCAGAAACTTCATTGAGCATTGCTGCAACTGCTTGTGGATCACAACGCCAAGAAAGTGGGAATGTACTAGAATATTTTATTAAAGTGAATGAGTACTCATTTAACTGGATGAAACAATCACGTGACCTTTATATTCAAAAAGACTTCGGTAATATTTTTAAAAATTATATTAATAATTAAATATATTAAGAATTCTATTCTAGAATCCATTATTAATGCAGGTACAGCTTTAGCAAACCAAGTTGACTAATGGTTATTTAAAATATATTAAAAATGGAAGGTTAGTATGGACAAATCAATGATGAAGAGAAATATTATCTCGTTAGTGTGTTTTTGTATTCTTTTTGTAGCAAGTAACATTCAAGTTTTATGGATGAATGAATTATTGTGGTTATGTGATGTTTATGGGATAGAGATAAAATATTTGAGTCCTTTTAATTTCTCGATTTCTAATTATGAAAATTCTATATCTTTATTGAACTTAGGAGCAATAGCAGGGATTATAGGAATATTTTTTTCTATATTTCAGATTATTGAAAATAAAAAAAGAGAGCAAGAATAAAACAACAGTTTCAGTTTTGGGGTTGAAAAAACGAAACATTTTTCAATAGGTTATTTGTAATCCCTTAGTGTTTAAACGGCTTCATGATAAACGAGTCGTTCAAACGCTTTAAATCATCAAAGGTAGTAAGACCCCCCACACGACACAAAGTGCGGTGTGGGGGGTCTTATCTTTTTGAGGAAGAGTATTTTGTATATTAATTACAAAATGCGTGAACAAAGTAGTAAATCCACTCAGCAAAATTCCAAATGCCATAAAGAACCCAGGCCGTCCAAAAATCCATTGCAATCACCTCATTATTATGATGCGAGATTTTTTTAAAAAAATCTAAGGTTGTCTGTACTTTGTCAATATTCTTACATGAATGCAAATATTTTGGTATCTATGATTTTTCAAGAAAACGTGTAAGTAGGGATAATATAAAGGATAGGAATAGAGGATTATGATTTTATTAAGGGGGACTATTAGTGTTTATAGAGGTACCGCTAAAGCAGGGATTTAAAGTGAGAAAAGGTGATCATTTTGAAGAATGTAAAACGATTATTCATGAAGAAGCTAACAATGGGTGTCGGTTAAACCAAGTAGTCATTCCACCCACCGATCATTCAGGTGAATATTTTTCATATTGTTATCAGATCATCTTTGAAAAAAAGATAGGTTAGTCCAACGTCTTAATTGATATATTGATGTTAATTTGAATAAAAACTCCTTGACTCTACCCTGATAGGACACTTTATACTGATTACAGAGTTTTGTCTAACAACTGTCAGACATTATAAAGTAAATGAAAAGGAGAGCTACAATGAACGTTCATTTTGAAGTCGTTAAAGAAGCAGAATATGAGGTATTTAGAAAAGATGTGAAAGATATTTTTTCGATTGCTGTGAAAGAAGAGTTCGGAGAACTTGAAGATGAGGTCATCACTGATGAAGAAATTAATGAGTCTTTAGATAAACCGAAGGCACAAGTTTATTATGTCTATGTCGATCAAAAGAAAGTAGGTGGCGTTGTTTTAGAAATAGATGATGACACTCACCATAATTCGGTTGAGTTGTTATATGTTTATCCGAACTGTCACAGTCAAGGAATCGGTTATACGATTTGGAAAGGAATAGAAGAAAAATATCCAGAAACGAAAGTCTGGGAACTAGTCACACCTTATTTTGAAAAAAGAAACATTAATTTTTATGTGAATAAATGTGGATTTAAAATTGTCGAGTTTTTTAATAAATATCATCCAAATCCAAAGTTAAAAAAAGATGAAAATGGGTTTAAAGAGGACTTTTTTAGATTTCAAAAAATCATGAAATAATGCATCATTAACGAAGTACAGCAAGAACGAATTAATATACCTGTAACATTTCAATAATTACAAAAGGTAGAACGCATTAGCTTCTACCTTTTTAGTTGCCAAAAAGTCGGATGATTCATGAGTTGCCCGAGGTTGTCTCAATATTGACACACGAATATGGACGCTTTATGAAACATATACATTAATAGATTTCTTCCTTTTATGAATGAAAGGTGAGGTTAATGTGAAATAAAAGGGGTTAAATTAAATAAACAGGTTAAAAAGTGTGGGGATGAAAAGATGAGATTACAGGAATTAGGAATTAATAAGGGACAAGTGATGGCCATTTCAAAGGAAGAGGAATCTGATGAAGAAGTTCTACTGGTGAAAAATGAGACTGAAACGGTGTATGTTTTAAAACGTCACATTAAGATTAAAAATGCAATGAATGCGATTGGTCGGCATGTTGAATACATTTATGAACCTTTTAAAAATGATCGCCAATACGCTAGTGTGTCAAAAGTTCAAGAGCTGGCGTTAGCCGCTTTAAATGAACAATTTAAAAAAAATCCTAATCAAGACTATGTCGCTGAGGTCGTTCAAGTTCAAAAAAATCGTGCTAAAGTGAGAGTCAATCATTGCATCGCCACGTTAAATCTCTTTGATTTAAGTGACGATCCGATTAGAATGTGTGATTTAATAAAAAACAACGATCAACTTAACGTGCGAATTCAAATGATTAAAAATAATTATGTTCAAGTTGAACCCGTTAAGAAAAAAGTAGTCTTAAGACAGATGACGTTTGAAGATTTGAAAGAAGAGGATTTAGTTTATGGCGTTGTGAGTAAAATTGATTCCGATGAACGTGAGCGAGAGGGCCGATTTGAAAAAGTCAATCATGTCTTTGTTAGAATTGCTCATGAATTAGATATCTTAACGCCGCTTCCGCATTATTTTAACGTAGAAGTGGGGGATGAAGTCGTTGTTAAGATTAATCAACTTCATTCTGATGGACGAGCAAGAGGAAAAATTTTAATCCTGATTCAAAGAAAAACAGGAAAAGGACGTTATTCCATTGATTCTCTTTCTTCATTTTTAAAAAGAACCGATGATTTTACCGGTCAAATTAAACTTTTACGATATGACCAAAAAAGCGGTGAGAAAGTATATCTTCTCATCGGAAAGGATCAACAAGTTCTTCTTCCTTGTTCGGATCTTAATGCGTGCGGTTATCAAGGATCTGAGCTAACCTGGATTGGAAAAACAGTGACTGTTAAAGTGACAGAAGTAGCTGGACGGTTGCTAGGTTCAAAAAAACAAAAAGATGATGAAAACCGCCAATCGTTTATTCATCACTGGCAACGCCATCCCGATATGATTAAATTAGCTTATTTAAAAGAAATCGGCACCCTTGGTTATATTTTAGAGGTGGATCAAGAAGAAGTCTTTCTTTTAAAATCAGATTACGTGGGTGAAGAAGGTGCCGGCCCACTTCAAGTGCACGATAAACTTCATGTTCAATTAAAATCAGTTCAAGGATCTATCATTCATGTAAAATCAGTGACGCATTTAAAAAGCCAACAGTTAGCCGCTTTAAACTTAAAAGAAGAACACTTGAATCACACGTCTGGCTATTTGCTTCCAACGTATGACGGTGTGATTACAAAATTAATGAAAAAAGGAGCCTATATTAAACTACAAGGCCTTGATGTCTTTTTACCAAATACGTTGTTTTCTTTAGGTTTAAGTCGAGTCAAGGATGTGTATCAAGAACAAGAAACACTCTCTGTTAAAATTCATGCGCATAAAGATAAAAAAATTATTGTTCATGCGAATCCAAGATTTATTGAGCATACAGGATTAACCCAAGACGAGCTTAAAGTAGGGATGTTCGTTTATGGCGTTGTTCGTCGCATCATTTCAAAGGTCAATATTCAAACCAATGAAGAAGAGTTCATGATCTTTACATCGATTGGATTTAAGTTAGAGGGAATTTCTTCTAATCCCAAATATTTTGAGGTTGAGGAGGGCGATTGCGTCATTTTTAAAGTTAATCAAATTCGTGAAGAAGGAAAAATCCGAGGAAGAATTGTTCGAGCGTTAAGTGAAGAGTAAAACTTATCTAGCATCTAAAATTTCTCTTCTGATGAAGTGAAAAATCACGCATTTATTTTAAATCGAGGACTTGTGTTAGAGTGAACTTCAAATGATATAATAAAACCAAGATGACAGATAGGGGGAGAAATAGGATGACCATTACCGAAGTGAGTGTGAAATGTAACATCTCAGCGGATACTTTACGATACTATGAAAAAATCGGGTTGTTGCCTCCCATCAAACGAAATAGTCGTGGAAATCGTGAGTATACAGAACTAGATTGTAAATGGATTAACTTCATTAAGTGCATGAAAAATACAGGCTTATCAATTGAGAACTTAATTCAATACGTGACCTTATATCAACAAGGAAGTGAGACAACTGATCAAAGAAAAGAGTTGTTGATCGAACAACGACAGTCGTTAGTCGGTAAAATTGAAGAATTACAAAATATGCTTGCTTACTTAAATCTTAAGATTAATAATTATGAAAACAATACGTTAACTTTTAAAGAAAAACTTAAAAGTCTTTAATGGCCATGATAAAAAGATAAGTCGATTGACTTATCTTTTTTGTTTTTCATTAAAAACGTTGTCACTAGGTGTTTTAAAGATGAATTTATAGATTGAGTTGTTGAATGAACGATTTCATGAGCGATGCAGAGGTTTGAAGTTTTGTTAATTCACTGTCATTTAAATCAACGGCTAGTACTTTTTCGACTCCGTTTTTACCAATAATGGATGGTAAACTAAGTGACACATCCGATATACCGTACTCCCCATGTAAAACGGATGACACAGGTAGTATTCTTCGTTCATTTCTTAAAATGGCTTCCGCTACGACTTTGATCGCATCAGCGATGCTATAGCAGTTAGGACCTTTCATCTTCCAAACATCAAACGCTGTTTGTTTGACTTCATTTTCTATCCCTGCTTTAAAATCATCGTCTAGTGGAAATCGAATGACTTTAGCATAGTCTTCAACCAAGCAACCTGCAATCGTTGTTTTGCTCCAAGCAATGACTTGTGAATCACCATGTTCTCCAATCACATACCCATCAATTGAGCGTGCATCTAACTGAAAGACTTGGCTTAAAAAGTAGTTCAGCCTTGACGTATCAATGACCGTTCCTAAACCGATGACTCTTGATTGAGGCAGATGAGAGATTTGATGAGCGGCGTATGTTAAAAGATCAACAGGATTGGTGACGATTAACAGACAAGCATTAGGGCTGTAAGTTAGAGCTTGGGGAAGAATGTCTTTTAAGATGTCAATGTTTTTTTGAAGCGGGATGAGGCGAGACTCGCCCACCTTTTCAGGCACACCTACGGTGATAATGATTAAATCAGAGTCAGCACTATCTGCATAAGTTCCTGAATAAAGGGTGACTGGTTTTGATAAAGGGATGCCATGCGCGATATCAAGCGCATTTCCCATAGCTTGTTGAGAATTGATATCTATCATCACAATTTCATCTGCAATGGCATGCGTACATAACGTATAAGCCGTTGTTGCTCCTACGGCACCAGCCCCAATGATTGTAATTTTACTCACTTCTTAAACACCTCCATTAATAATGATGTGTTAGTTTATTTATACGATGGTTTAGGCGGAGTGTGAGGCTAATGAAGCAAAGATACGTTTTAAAATACTCATTCATTTAATTTTATGCACGTTTTACTTTATTAGGGAGCGCTTAAAATATTAGTTATCAAATGAATTAATAAAAACATATACTAGACTATAGTCATGAGATGAAGTCTTTAAGGGGAGTGTTTGGGATGGAGATTGAAAATTGTGTTGAGGTCAAGATAAGTGGTCCAAAAGATCAGATGAATCATTATTTAGAGTGGATTAAACAATCCGCAGAATATCGGTATGGCACGGGAGGTCATCAATCAAAGGAAAATCTGGATTATTATTTAACGGAATCGGTAAACGAGAACTCTTGTTGGAAATTTTCAAGTTCTAATTTAAAGCATAAAGTTCGTCTGTTTGAACGTGGAAAAAAAGAAGTGTTCAAATATCGAGTAAATTACATGATTAATTATAGTAATCATGAACTAACGGACGAGGCTTGGTTTCAGTTAAACGAAATGGATCATGAACAGGCTATTTTTCAGGATTTAGTGAATCACTTTAATCCGATGCCTACCTGTATCGCTAAGTTATGTCCCGATTTAAAGGTATCAATAAAGTGGGATAGTTACTATATTGAACATCAGTATGGTTCAAAATATGATGAAGATATGATTTAATCATTTGAAATTGCACAGTTTGACTAAAGGTGCAATTTTTTCATGCTTGAAACGATACATTTACGACACATTGTTTGGTTTATTGTGGAATTGTTTATGAAAGAATATGCTATAATGATAAAGATGAAAGGGAGGGGATTTAAGATGAGTCATCGATTGTTAACCGTTAAAGGAAGTGGGCAAGGGTCTTTACCACCAGATTACATCGAGATTTCAATGTTTTTAGAAGCTAAGGCAGAGCAATATGAAGAGGTTGTGCTCATTGCTCAAACGAAGCTTGAACAATTACGTGAGTGTTTAAAAGCCGTCGGTATTTCAACGACTGATTTAAAAACAACAAGTTTTAATTTAGATACAGATTATGAACAAGTTAAAGATGAAAGTGGAAATTATGTTCAAGTCTTTCGTGGCTATGTGATTCGCCATCGACTAAAACTAGGATTTCCATTAGATAATAAAAAGTTAGGAATGGTCGTTCAAGCGATTAGTAGTTGTCCATCGTATGCTGAGTTTTCCATTAAATATCTATTAAAGGATCAAAATCAATTAAAAGCATTAATGCTTGCAGATGCGGTTAAACAGGCAACGAATCAGGCACAAGTGTTAGCAAAAAGTGCAAATGTGACGTTAGGACCGATTCAAACGATTGATTACGGAACGGTTGATCTTCCGTTTCAACCTCGTGAAATCATGTATAATGAATTAGATAACTATTCAGTCGCTTTAATGGACTTGCAGCCGGAAGATATCACTGCAACAGAGACAGTAACGATTGTTTGGGAGATTTTCTAAGAAGCGATAACAAGTAAAGAAGGGAGCTTTTACATGAATAAAGCTTTTTTATATGAGATGATTCAAACACCTTCTCCATCAGGAGGTGAATTTGAATTACAAAAGAAAATCATGACTTATATGAAAGAGGTCGTGGATACATTTGAAACCGATGTAACAGGAAACGTAATCAGTGTTTTAAACAAGGAATCGTCATGTAAAGTGTTGTTAGCCGGTCATGTCGATGAGATTGGACTCATGGTGACAATGATTACAGAAGATGGTTTCTTAAAAGTGACTAATGTCGGAGGTGTTCGCGCGCCGCTATATTTAGGACAAAAGGTTCAAGTTTTAACCGACACTCAAATCGTAAATGGTGTCGTTGGTTATCATCAGTCTTTACTTGAAAGTAAATCACTAAAAGCGTCTGAGTTATTTATTGATATTGGCGCCACATCAAAAGAAGAGGCGTTAACGCTTGTTAAACCAGGTGATTATGTCGTGGCGGCTACTGATTATTGTGAGTTGATGAATAACTGTATTTCAGGACGTGCCCTTGACAATCGTTTAGGAGCTTTCATTGTCATTGAGGCGTTACGACGTGCGAAAGAATTAGGCGCAAGTGTTGGTATTTACAGCGCCACAACTGTGGGAGAAGAAACAACGATGCGTGGAGCAGTTTGGGCCGCTAAACGTGTGAAACCAACGCTTGCCTTAGTTGTAGATGTTACTTTTGCGACAGACTATGAAGGTACTCACAAAGAAGAAATTGGAGAAATTAAAGTTGGGTATGGTCCTGTGTTAGCGAATGGATCCATCATTAATAACGAGTTGAATAAGAAATTAGCGTGTTTAGCCCAGTCATTAAACATGAATATTCAGTATGAAGCAGCGCCTGGACGAACAGGAACGGATGGCGATCGCATTCATCTTGAAAACGACGGGATTCCATTAGCTTTAATTTCAATCCCGCTTCGCTATATGCACTCATCAAGTGAAGTCGGATCGTTAACGGATGTGGAGCAAATCATTGAATTGATTGCTCATTTCTTAGTTAATCTAGATGAATCAGTGAACCTTTCTCCGTATCAAGATGTTTTATTCTAATTTTTTAAAAAACTTTTAAAAAAAGGTTGCAAAAGCTTTGAAAGGATGATATTATAAAAGTCCGGAAATAATTAATTTATTTCCTACTCCAAATAGTTATAATATTTTACTTGTATAATTGTTAAGATATGGTTAACTAGTTTCTACCCACGACCGATTATCTCGTGGACTACAGGTGAAAGATTTGTATGTCCTCATCATACATCCTTTTTACTTGTAGAACACCGAAATGGCCTTCGGTGTTCTTTCTTTTTAACCAAGAAAATAAAACGTTTTTCTTCTTAGATGAACGAAGATGATAAAACTGAATTCATATGAACCTACCCAGCGGGTAGGTTTTTTTGTTGATCAAAAAACTATGAAATGTTATCAATAAAATCTTTTAATTTTATTTGAAACAGGAGTTCCAATTCCAATGATTTGTTGGTACAATAAATTTATAAACGCTTTCTTATTTGTTAAAGATTCGTTTAATCTTTGATCCTAATGACTAAACATAGGGGGGATGAAATGGAGAATTTTTCTCATCAAATGGTTCCGTTAAAAATAAAGGAACCGATAAAAAAGGGGATTGTCAGACTGATTCAGTACGATGTTGTTTTAAAGGATTACGCAATTTGGCTAGATTCTAAAGAGGGGAAGGTTATCATTCCGCGTCAAGAACTTGAACTATATGACATTAAAGGAAGTTTAAATCACTATATTGGTAGCACACTTGAATATATCACCACAGCTTACGATGCTAATCGTCATGTCCACTTAGGATCTTGTAAAAAATTAAAGCAACAAAAACAAGCAGCACTCATCAAACGACTACAAGCGGGGGAAGTGTTTGAGGCTGAAGTCATTCGATTCGTTTATTTTGGAGCCTACTTAAATATTGATGGCATTCCGGTCATTTTAAGAAATCAAGACTTCGCAAGTGACTACACGACGGTTGCTGATGTGTATCAAGAGGGAGATCACATTGAAGTGTGTCATTTAAAAGTCAATGAGAATTTGAAAATTAATGTGCAAGCGGTTCATAAGTACGAATCAAACTCAACCATTACCATTGAAGATTTTCAACCTAAAACGGTGGTCTTAGGGTTAGTCCGAAGTGTGAAATCATGGGCCTGCTTTGTCAATATTGCACCTAATTTAGATGCGATTTGTCCTGTTCCTAGTTACTTTACTGTTAAAGAAGGGATGAAAGTAGCCTTTCGAATTAATCAAGTTCGAATTGAAGAAGGTAGAGTTCGAGGAAAAATTATTAAAATTATTTAATCGTCATTTATTTTTTTAGCATCAGCCTTAAAGAAGTCATTGCTATTAAAGAGAAATAAAATGACATAAGAAATCAATTGATAAGTGCTGCAAAGTAAAAAATATTGAAGTTTTAATGAAAAAATCATTTATTATATAGATCATAACGCCCTAGCGGCACTCGTATAAACGAAACTAAACGGCTTCTTGAATGTTAGATTCTAATTTTACCCTAATAGATTAAAAAGGAGACAAGATGAGTCTTTCATTTGTATGCCTTTATTCCTCATTTTAAAGATTTACATCAGGGAGGTTTTTTCAAAGCTGCCTTCGCACAGGGGGTTTGCATTGATTTTCATAGTAGAAACAGATAAGTATTCTACATCTAAGATAGTCTATAAAAAGCAATGATGACTTGACGTACCAAGACATTCTATCGTTCAGAACTCACATTTTATTCTCGAAGAAAATGGATCTACCGCTAGTAGGGTTTAAAAAAATTGTTTGAAGAAAATTTATTTGGACTTATATATTTTCCTTCCCCAACGAAAGAGTGATGAACTCATACACTGTCTTAAGGTCATTGTTTCATCTTGGGTAATCCTCTGGTACTTATTGTATGTTTTGCCATAGTAAAAAAATCATCACGCAAATAGTTGTGATGATTTTTTTATTTCATGTTTTACGTTTAAGGAAAATTGGATTTCATTGCTAACATGGATTTTATGACTTTATGTGGTAATTCAAAATCTCCTTCTTCATATTTAAATCAATAATTAACCATTTTTTAACAGTTTGTTAACAAAAAATGGTGATGATAGTGATAAAGTAGAGCTATAAACGATTAAGGAGGATATTGAGATGAGTTTAAAGAAAAAGTATGAGTTGAATCAATCGCAAAAATTGATGGTTTTTGTTTTATCAATGTCATTGTATGGACTATCGATGTTATTTACGGAGTTAATTCCTAAGTTTCAAATTGGATTTGTTGAACTTTCGGTGGAGTATTTTGCATTTATTCCTTTAACCCTTTGTATATTATTTGATCCTTTTTCAGCCGCTATTGGAGCGGCAACAGGAGAAATCATTTTTAGTGAAATTATGTTAGGGCAATTTGGTGGGTTTGGAGAAGTTGAAAAGTTTATCTTATTCTCACTTGGGATGTATGTGGCAGGATTAATGGTGAAAGATCCGAAAAATCGTCGTCAAATTGCAGTGGCTTCAATTATAGGGGTTGCGATTCATCAATTATTAGCATGTGGCGTTGATATTTTAAAAGTTCAATTTGCCATTGAAGAGTTTGAAGCGGTCGCTGGATTACCTGAGAGTGTTTACTTTACGGAAGGGTTTGCTTGTTTAAATGATATCTTATTCTCAGGGATTTTATTCTGTATGATTCCAACGATGTATTTAGTGCCACGTCTTTATGGAAAAATCGAGCCATTATTAGGGATTCAACCACGTAGCAAAGAATATACCGTTTCATTAACAGAATTGTTTAATGCCAAAATGATGTTAACGATTGTTGGATGTTTCGTGGCTGCTGTTGGTTTTGAGTTCATGGCTGACTTAGGAATTAATTTTATTGATTGGGAAGCAGAATGGGCAGAAAGTACACCGGCATTAATTATGGCGATGGCGTTAGCACTTATTGTCGCATTAGGTGTCTTTTTTAAAGTCATGAAAAAACAAGAAAAGGTGAGTGTATGATAAAAATTGAGAATTTGTGTTTTACTTACCCTGGTGCCGATCAACCTCAATTAAATGAGGTTGATCTTGAGATTAAACAAGGGGACTTCGTTGCGATTGTTGGGAATAATGGGTGTGGGAAATCAACACTTTGTAAGACGTTGAATGGATTGATTCCGCACTATTTTTCTGGGGATTTTTCGGGTCATGTCTGGATTAATGAAAAAAATACGCAAGATTATAGTATTGGAGAATTAGCTCAAGAAATTGGCTACGTTTATCAAGATTTTGAAAATCAAATTGTTCGTCCAACAGTCTTAGATGAAGCTTCGTTTGCTTGTTTGAATTATGCCATGAAAGATTACATTGATCGCGGTCGTGAAGCACTTCAATTAACAGGACTTTATCATAAGGAAGAAGCCTATATTTGGCAATTAAGTGGAGGACAAAAACATTTATTAGCGTTAGCGGGAGCGATCGCACTTTCGCCTGGGATTGTTATTTTAGATGAACCGATTGCTCAATTAGATCCTCAACATGCCACGATGATTTATGAGTTATTAAAAAGATTAAATGAAGAACAGAAGATGACGATCATCGTCATTGAGCATCACACGGAATTTATTGCTGATTATTGTCACGAAGTGATGATGATGAAGGATGGGCGTATTGCTTGGAAATTACCAACAAAAGAGGCTTTAAATCGAATTGAAGAATTGCAAGGCATTCATGTCTTTCCGCCACAAGTTACATTAGCCTCTAAACAGGCGCATGAGTGTCAAAAAATTGAAGTTAATGGCCTTTATCCCATCAAAATAGAAGAGGCTGCACACTTATTTCAATCGAAACGTCTACAAAGAAGTTCAATCAAAAAATATGTTCGTCCAAGTGATGAATGTGTCATCGAGTTTTCAGATGTTCGCCACGAATATCGAGCGGTTAAAGGTGACAATAAGGTTGCGTTAAATCAGTTTAATTTGAATGTTTATAAAGGTGATAAAATTGCATTGATTGGAAACAATGGGGCAGGTAAATCAACGATTTTAAAATTAATGACTGGATTAATGAAACCAAAAGAAGGTTCTGTTACTGTTTGTGATCACGATACAAGAGCCTTTAGTGCGGAACAGTTATCTTCGTATGTTTCATTAGTTTATCAAAATCCAGAGCAGATGTTTATTAAAGATAATATTTTTGATGATATTGCTTTTTCTATGAAACTAAGAGCTTATGAAGATTATGAACAACGAACTCAAGAACTTTTAAAAATGTTTCGATTAGAAAACTTGCGTGACCGTGATGGGCGCTTGTTAAGTGGAGGCCAGATGCGTCGTGCCTCTTTAGCCATTGGGGTTGCTTTAGGACCAGAGGTCATTTTACTTGATGAGCCGACTGCTAATTTAGATATCGCCACACGACAAGAGATTATGAAAATTTTAAATGCCACAAAAGATGTCATGCAAACCGCGATTATTGCGACGCATGATATGCAACTGGTGGCCGAGTGGGCTGATCGAATTATTGTGTTAAATAATGGCTATATTATTGCAGATGGTAGCCGAGATGAGATTTTTGGTAATCAACGAATTTGTAGACAAGCCGGAATTAGACCACCTGATATTTATTCATTAGCTAAGTTAGTCGATGATCGAATGAATTGTTATCATATTGAACAATTTGTAGAGGCTTTGGAGGGGTAAAATGAAAGCAACTGAGAATATATTAGACAAGTTTTCGATTGATTATATTCGTAATCAAGTCTTAAAAAATGCGTATGGAAATGATGATACATTTATTGCGAGTTTAGATCCTCGAACTTTATTATTATGGTATTTATTTTTTGGGGTCGTGCCTTGGTTTGTTGATGATGCCAAGGTTTTACTAGCGTTATTTGCCTTTGTTATCATCACAACGAAGCTGGCCAAAACAGTTCCATTATTAATGTTTGTCTTTTGTTTAGGGATTTTATCTCAAACGGGTTATTTGTTTATTATTTCTATTTTCTTTGGGGGAAATTTGGAAACTATTTTAGCTTTATTAGTTTTAAGTTTAAAAGTCGCCGTCGTCTCTTTAGCCTCAATTACTGTCTTTTCAGGAATGGATCCTGATAAATTAGCGAATGGGCTATTAGCCTTTGGGTGCCCCGATCAATTTTCATTTAGTATTTCTTTTGGATACCGAATTTTACCGTTAATTATGGAAGAATTTCAAAATATTATGTTATCATTTCGTTTACGTGGGACAACACCAGATTCAAAAGGGATTATTGAAAAGTTTCGTTTTTTAGCTTATCAAATTAAGGTTGCCATTTTATCCTTTTATCCTTTAATGCTAAATATGGCTAAGCGTTCAAGAACAACCGTTGAGGCACTTGAGATGAAAGGTTATAAATATGCAATGAGTAACAAGGCGGTACGTCAAATGAAGTTATCACACCTGCAATTTACAAGTCGTGATTATTACTTTGCATCAGCGTCGATTTTATATGTCGCCGTTGTATTTGCGATGACATTATAGGAGGATAAAAACATGAAAATTGATTTTCATACACATGGGAAATTAGCAAAGGGATTACCTTTTTCAACTTCATATACCATCAATTTATTTAAAGAGGCACGTGAGTTTGGATTAGATGCGATTTGTTTAACTGAACATTTTAATAGTCGAGGATATCGTGATTTACTACAGTTTATTGTCAATCATTATCCATGTCTTGGAGATTGCTATGACGTCGAAGGATTGAAAGTTTTTATTGGCATGGAAGTTGATATCGAAGAATCAGGTCATGTATTAGTGATTGGAAATGTTAATGATATTTTAGCTATTCATGAACAGTTAGAAGATTATATGAGTGGCCCTAAGCAGTTAGATTATGAAAGTTATATGCGAGGAGATTCATTTATTAAAGCCAGTGACTTAATGACACTTTGTAAAAAATATCTTGTCTTAGTAGGAGCTGCTCATGCAGTTCGAGAAGGAAGTAATATCAAGACATTAAGTGATGACGTGTTATCACAGTTTGATTTCTTTGATCTAAATGGAAAAGACTGCAGCAAAGATTTAGAAATGGAAGAAAAAATCAAGAAATTAGCAGCTCGTTTCAATAAGCCGGTCGTTGCTGGAAGTGATACGCACCAATGCTTGCAATATGGATGTATTTATAACGTATTTGAGCGAGAATGTACGACAATTACAGAGATTCATGAAGAATTAAACGCCGGACGTTATGAGATTGAAATGCTTGACTATATTGCGTTTAAAGTGAAGTCGGCAAATTTATTAAAGAAATCATTAAAAATGATGTACGCGAAATGTGGAGAATATGTCTTAGAAGACATCGGATAGTTGCTCAATTAAATACCTTTCATCTATGCTAGATAAGTTTTTAACATTGCAAAAGGCTTTATCATAACTAGACTTTAAAAATACCCTACCGAGAGTGGCTCGCTAGGGTATTTTTTATGAGTTCTTCCACTTTATGGTTATAAATGGAATATGTTTTGGTATAATGAAAGATGACAAGCTTTGAAGGAGGGGAGATGAGTCATGAATAAACCATTAATTCTAATGACCATGCTCTGTTCATTGTTCGCCTTATTTTCTTATTATGAAGAATACAAACAAGATGCAACGAAGAAAAAAAGATTTCAATTGATTTTAGCATGTACCGTCGCTTTAATTCTGATTAATAGCTTTCTTTTAATCAGTCACGGATAAAAAGGAGAGAATGAAATGAAAAATGTCGTGATTTTTTTACTTTTAATCATTGGTCTTATTTTATTGCAAATTTATTTATCTAGAAAGACCTCTCGATTTTATGGACTTATTTTACCAAGCCTTACATTTATCCTATCTATCTTTACGGTATTAAACCTGATGTTGGTTGAGGGGGAAACTCTATTTCAATTCATCATTCAAGTGATTTATACACTGTTATTATGCAATTTACCAACGTTTCTTTTTCTAGTGATTTATTATCACTTTCATCAAAAAAATAAACGTTAACATGAAATTATGGTATTAAATGACTGAATCGTCGTATGTTAATGAAGTAGGATACATTAATTTTAAATAATGAAAGAAGGTTAACGATGGCAATTCAATTGATTTGTATTGATATGGATGGAACATTACTCATGAATCAGCACGATATTGCTTTAGTGGATCAAGAAGCGATTGAGTATGCACTTAATCAAGGCGTGCATGTGGCAATTACGACGGGACGTGTCTATAATTGTGCTCGATTATATGCTAAAAGAATTGGCTTACAAACGCCAATCATCGCATCAAATGGAGCCTTTATTGGTGGCGTAGAGGACGAGGTGATTTATCACAATCCTCTTGATCTTAAAGATGTTTATGATTTCATGACACTCACCCAAGAAGCAGGCGTTCTCTCGTATTTAACGGCTAATTTTGGCATTATCTCAACAGTGGAATTACCTGAAACAAATATTTATAAAGTTTTAAATCAAACGTTACCTGAAAGCGAAAAGATTAGTTTAAAGGTCATCTCATCATTAGAGGAACTGAGTCAGTATGAGCAGGACATTTTAAAAGGAGTTTGTATTGGTGAGGATCACTCACTTCTTGTTGAGTTAAAAGAAAAGCTAAAGAAAACCCATCCTCATTTAGAAGTCGTCTCTTCATGGAATGATAATTTTGAAATCATGAAAAAGGGAAGTTCTAAAGGAGAAGCGGTGCAACACTTGGCCGATTATTTAAATATTTCTTATGATAATGTGATGTGTATTGGGGATAGTGAAAATGACTTATCGATGCTAGAAGTTGCTGGAGTGAGTGTGGCCATGGGAAATGCGACGCCTGAGGTGAAAGAACAAGCCGATTATATCACAGCTGATAATCAACACGGTGGAGTGGCACAAGCCATTTATCATTTTATCAAATAGAACTAAAAAAGATTAATCATAATGGAGATATCTCCATTCGATTAATCTTTTTTATGAGTTAAATTTATTCAGTGTAGGCGGTGTTTAAATCGGTTCTTCATTCTCTTTAGGCACAACTAAACGATCTCTAATAAATTTATTAATTGCGTCACAAATTTTTTCTTTTTCTTCAAAAAATGCCGCATGACCACTTTGATGTAATTTGAGTAACTTAGAATCTTTAATGTGTTCGTTTAAGTAAGTCGCAAAATAATACGGACAAATCACATCATGAACGCCGTGCATAATGAGTGTTGGCACTTGAATTTGATCCAAATCATCAAACAGTCGTTCTTCATCGAGCGCCAATAATGATTTAGCAGTTGCCCATCCAGAGGCTTCTAAACACATTGTATCGAACCAGTTGTCAGTCGAAGGATCGGCATAGCGATAAAACATCAGATTTCGGATGATGACAATGGCGCTCGGGCGATCGTTGTAAATCATCTCAATCCAATCACCTACTTGATCTCGCGAAAAACCGTAAAGCCAATCATCTGTTTGGACAAACGATGGCGCTGCACTTGATAATAAGCAAAGTTTTGAGACTCCATACCCTTGATATTTAGCCATGTAGCGAATGGCAATGGCAGCCCCCATCGAATGACCGACCAGTGTAATATCTTTTAAGTTCAACGCTTCAATAACCGCTTTAATATCAGAAGCCATTGTGTCATAATCATATCCATCAAATGGACGATCAGAGCGGCCGTATCCACGTAAATCAACCGTTATACAACGATAACCAAATTCCATGAGATATTCCACTTCATATTCCCACATCTGATGATTTAAAGGCCATCCATGAATAAACAAGATCACCTTCTCAGAACTTGAATTCGTGTCTTCAACAAAGATTCTGACATCTTTCCTCACTTTTACAAATAAATTCATTTCATCACCTTCTCAACGTATTTGTTTCTTTACATTTTATGAAAAGACATGATTCGATATGAATCTTTTTTTAACATCCTTTATCAATGATGCATAAAAATAAAAGGACTTGCGTTTTGTTGCTTATTGTGACAAATGAATAAAGATCATTAAGGTATAATGTAAATAAAAGTAACACTTCATTTAACGTTTTGATAGGAGCGCTTTTGAGTGTCTTGAATGAAAGAAGAAGTTGTGATACTGTTTATGATTAAGAAGCGATCGAGGAGGTGATGACATGATAAATTGGATCGGATGGTTAACCTTATCATTGATCTTAACATTAATTTTAGAAATGATTAAATTTCAATCCATTAAAAAAGCGTTTCATTTTGCTAAACAACGGCCCCTTTATTTTGGGATTAACTTTTTAATTGTTTCCGCCACCTTTGCCTTTTCTTTTTTTGTGTCGCGAAAAATCTTTTTAATCATGACGGTTTTATTTTTTTGGTTAGCCTTATCCATTATTAATGCCATCGTCACTCATCTTCGAGGGTATCCACTCATGTTTTCTGACATCTTTTTAATTAAAGAAGGATTAAGTTTATCGTCTCATTATTTTAAACCTTCGCTCATCATAGGCCTTCTGCTTTTAATGGTGGGAATCGGATACATCATTTATTATTGCTATCAATTAGAGTATGCCGTGGACGCCCTAGATTATCTATTAGCCTTAGTTTATGTCACGGTTGCTGGCTTCATTTTTAATCGCATTGAAAAGGGTCAGATCATCGAACAAAAGCCAAAAGAAAGTGAAGAAATTGGGTTTGCGTATGCGATGGCCGATTCCATTTATCCGTATATTAACCGTAAACCAGATGAGTATCATGAAAAAGTAATGAAAGAAATTTCTCATCACTTATTACCGATGTCTTTATTACCACCAACCGTTTTTCCGCAACTTATTATTCTTCAACTGGAATCATTTTTTGATCCATTGAAACTAAACGGCGTGACATTTAGTGAAGATCCGATTCCTACGTTTCGATCATTGATGAAGACAGGAAACAGTGGGCAACTAAATGTCCCCACATTTGGGGGAGGAACAGCTAAAACCGAGTTTTCCGTGTTAACGGCTATGAATGCTAAACTGCTTAAACCCGGCGAAATTCCTCATAACTCCTTTTTAAAGCATACCCCGCTTGAGTCACTTGCGACACAACTTCAACCTTTTGGGTATGAAGCCACACTGATTCATAATTATGAAGGGAATTTTTATCATCGGGAGCTTGCTTATTCAAACTTAGGGTTTTCACGATACATTCCGATTGAATATATGAGTGGCATTAATCAAGCACATGATTTGGCGCAAATGAAGGATGCCGATTTGATCAATTATGTCATTAAAACGCTGGAGACAGATGACCGAGCATTTATTTATGGCATTACGGCAGGAACGCATCAACCGTACGATGAATTAGTTGAAGAGGAATCGGATTGCATTAAAATCAGTGGCATTGATGACGAGACGATGCAACAGACGTTAACCAATTACGTGAAGCGACTTCACCTTCTTGATCAAGAGATTAACCGGTTAATGAAGTATTTAGAGGAAACGAAAAAAGAAACCATCCTTATCATGTTTTCCGATCATCTTCCAAACTTACCGATTTTAAGTTCAAGCAAGCATTACGGTGATGATCCCTTTAAAGTCGATTATTTTATGACGTCCTTTCATTCTAAACTTAACGTTCATGTTCCGAGGCAGCTTGAGTGTTATCAATTAGGAGCTGAACTCATGAATTTAATGTCAATCCCACTTTCTTTAATGCAACGAATTCATGAAACGTATGTGACTCATCCAAACTATCAAGACATCTTACGTTTATGCCAATATGATCTCATTGAAGGGAAGGGATACTTATATAATCACCAGCCATCTTTGCAACCGACTGTACTTAAGTTTGGGTTGCACGAGCAAAGCATCAAGCGTTGTGAGTGGGTAGAAGCGGGACTTTTAATTCATGGAACTGGCTTTAATATTGATTCGCAACTTTATCTAGATGATAAAAAGATGGAGACCATTTTTATGAGTGAAACACAGCTTTTCATTTCAACTGAACGAAAAGAGATTAAAAAGGTGACTTTAAAACAGTTAAGCCGACGACATCACGTTCTTGGAGAAGCCATTGACTTCATCATTGAAGATGACTCAAGAGTTGACAATAAAAAATAAATCTGCTAGATTAAAAAGAAATAGGAAAGAGGAGGAAATTTATTCTTCCTCTTTTTCATGAACGAAAAGGATGTGAGAGTATGACGATTAGGCAACATTTTAAACAAAATGCTGCTTTTTACAAAGATTTATGGGTGATTGCACTCCCGATTGCTTTGCAACAACTCGTAACCTCAAGTTTAAATATGGTGGATACGTTAATGGTTGGAAAAGTAGGGGTCGATGCTGTCGCTGCTGTCGGGGTTTCAAACCAATACTACTTTTTATTAAATATGGTTATGTTTGGGATTTACAGTGGAGGAATGGTGTACTTTGCTCAATTTTGGGGAAAGCGAGACATTCGTAACATTCATCGATTACTTGGCTTCACGCTTGTTTTAGGGACCATACTCGCTGTCGTGTTTACGGGCTTAGCCCTGATTATTCCTGAGCAAATTATTAGTATCTTTACTGACAATACGGCGGTTCAAGCGTTAGGGGCGAAATATTTACGAATGGCGTGCTTAAGTTATCCGTTTATGATTTTATCCTTTGGGTTTAGCATGGGATTACGTGCGGTAGAAAAGCCAAAATTCTCGATGATTGCCTCAGTGATTGCTTTAACTTTAAATACGGTTCTTAACTTGATTTTAATTTTTGGTTTATTTAACTTTCCAGCACTTGGTGTTATCGGTGCGGCCATTGCGACGTTAATTTCTCGAATTGTTGAGTTTGTTTTAATCATTGGATTTGCTTATTTAAAAACAGATACGATGAATCCTAAATTATCGGTGTTACTATCCTTTGATCGTGAACTCATTCGTAAATTAGCTGTGACCAGTCTTCCGGTTGTGGTGAATGAATGTTTCTGGGGACTTGGAACAACGGCATACATGGTTATTTATGGAATGATTAATGTCGAAGCCATCTCGATTATGAATATTGTGACCTCTATTTTTAATATTTTCTTTATCGCAGCGATCGGAGTTGGAAATGCCTCGACCGTTATGCTCGGTAAACAATTAGGAGCCGGTGAGAAAGAGCAAACGTATAAAGATGCGATCTTATTCTTAAAGGTTGGAATTGTGCTTGGGGTTTTATCAGGACTTTTATTAGTCTTCTGTATTCCGATGATGTTAACGTTATATAAAGATTTTGAAGCATCGACCTTATTGACGATGGCACAGGTTTTAGTGGTATTTGCCATCGGGTTAACGTTTAGATTCATTAATATCATTAATATCGTTGGGGTGTTTCGTGCAGGTGGAGATACAAAATATGCGATGATTTTAGAGTTAGGTGTTCTTTGGACCGTCGGTGTTTTAGGAGCCTTTATTGCTGTGAAGTTCTTCCACGCTCCGCTTCTGATTGTTGCCATCATTGTTCAACTTGAAGAAGTCGCAAAAGTTTTTATTGGGATGTTTCGTGTTCACTCAAAAAAATGGATTAATCAATTGGTTTAACAAAAGAGTCTTCAACAGCGTTGAAGACTCTTTTTTAGATGAGTGTATACTTATTCATGGTTAAGAGTGGTGGTGTTAACCCATAATCCTTCCTGACCTAGCGTTTGTGTTAGATTAAGAGGATGAGGCTCACCTTCTTTATATTGATAAACATAGTAAGTCCCAGCTTTTAGTAGCTTTCCTTGTTTAAGTGCGTTTGATGTCTTATAACTAGGGGTTTTCTTTACAAGTGTGACTTCTTCACCTACTTGATAAAGTGGCGGTTTGACTTTTAAAATTAAATTCTCTGTTCCTACCCATACGCCAGAGGTTAAGTCATCCGATAAAAGATAAACAGGGTGTTTACTACCATTAGCAATCCTAGAGACGATGTAATAGCCAGAGGGAAGGGTTGAAATAATGTCTGAACTCATGGCCGTTTCATAAGCAACTGTTGGGTAAGTGACATAAACAGGATCAGATGGGAAAAAGCCACAAGCTGGTTTATAAAGCTTGTCTGCATCGACCCAAATGCCTTTTGTAGCCCCATCTTTTAAAAGTTTAATGGGGTGTCTGGCTTCAAGAATTACCTCATCGATGATATAAGTTCCAGCCTCTACTTTTGTTGAAGAAACCGTCGCTTTAGATGATAAAAATCCTGGAATTGATTCATATAACAGCGCGTTTTCACCGACTGAAAATGTATGAAATTGTGTTAAGTCAACAAGATGGTTTGGATTAGAGTTAATGAGTTGCTGATACTCTTTTTGAATTAAATCGATGAAGCAAGAGGAATCATTTTGAGTAGAAAACACATGATGAATATCGATGCCATAACGTTTCATAAGATCTGCAATTAAGGTAGCTCCATTTAACTTTGTTTCTTCAGATTTCTCAGAGTCCATCAGTTTAATTCGAATAGTGTGTTGACGATCAGCATTCGAATCAGCAGTCCACGTTTTTATATGAAGAGGGATACGTTCAATGACTGCTTGATGATCGACAATCAGATGATACCTTGTATGTGATTCATTATCTAAACTTTTTCGTTCCTTTAGGGCAGAATGATTGGGCGTTATAAAATCATAAGCAATTTGAGTAGGTGTTAAGCTTTCTTGATCGGGATTATTTATGTGATGCAACGTTTCATCAAGAGGCATCACCTGGTACGTATAAGCCATAATTTTGCTCACATCCTTTTTATGAATTACTATATGATATGAAAGACGAACAAAAAGTTAGTGTATGAAGTCCTATCCTTTTTCATAAAAAGCGAAAAAATCAAAAACAGACACATTTCTTCATTTAAAACCAATCAAAGGTCTATTATAATAAAAGAAAAAGACTTATGAGAAAGGGTTATTCAAATGTTTTTTATTGGAATTTTTGGCATGGAAACGAAAAATAAGGAAATCAAACGCTTATCACCTATGATGTGTAAGCATTGTCGTGAGACAGTTGCTTTTCATTTATTTAAACATTATCATCAATTTCATTTCTTTTTTATTCCCTTATTGAAGTGGAAGATGAACTACTACATCGTTTGTGAATCTTGTCAGTCTATTGCAACGATTCCAGTTGAAAAAGGAAAGGCTTTGGAGATGGGCGAGGCCGTTGAGCTTACGCTATGGGATCAAGACATCATCGAAGAACCGTCACAAATTAAAAAACGTTGTTCAAATTGCCAAGAGGTTGTCGATTCAACCTATCAATACTGCCCACACTGTGGGAACCATTTATAAATACTGAAAAAGCGAGTCCAGTTATTGAACTCGCTTTTAATTTGACATGATGTTTGTTAAGTTGAGTAGAAGTTCTTGACACTTAGTCCGTTTACGCTGCAAGATTGTCTTTCAAAAGGAAAGTCGAGAGGTTCTTAACATACCATTATAATGTGTAAAATTTTATAATAAAATATATTTTTTAACATTTTATTGTAATTTATTGATTATAGAAACATATGGTCTACAAATTCACTAATGTTTTGCATGAAATAGATGATCAGAGAATGAACAATAATTGTTATGTTGATCCAAATGAATAAGCAGATGCGTTCTCTTACATACTAAAACAATTAAAAAGGAGATGAAGCATTGATGAGTCAAAATAAAAAACCTAATCATTTAATTCATGAATTATCACCGTATTTATTGCAACATGCCTATAATCCGGTAAATTGGTATCCATGGAGTGAGGAGGCGTTTGCTAAAGCCAAAACAGAAGATAAACCCATTTTTTTAAGTATTGGCTATTCAACGTGTCACTGGTGCCATGTCATGGAGGATGAGTCTTTTGAAGATGAAGAAGTCGCTGCCTATTTAAATGAATATTTTGTCTCGATTAAAGTCGATCGTGAGGAGCGACCTGATATTGATAGTGTTTATATGACAGTTTGTCAAAGTTTAACCGGACAAGGTGGATGGCCACTGACGATTTTAATGACTCCAGAGGGTCATCCCTTTTATGCGGGAACTTATTTTCCGAAACAAAGTCGTTATGGACGTCCAGGGTTAATGGATATCTTAAAAAGTCTCATAAAAACGTGGCAAAATCATCGTGAAAAAATTGAAGAAGTGTCCTCAGATATTCAAGCGCATTTGACTGATTTAAGCACACATATCTCTTCACAAACAGAACTCAGTCCAACGCTATTTAAAAATGCTTTACAACATTTCAAAGCCATTTATGATTTTGAATTTGGTGGGTTTGGAGAAGCGCCTAAGTTTCCAACGCCACATCGGTTAATGTATTTATTAAGAACCGATGATGAAGAAGCCATTGAAATGGTAAAAAAAACACTCGATCAGATGTATAAAGGAGGACTGTTTGATCATATTGGTTATGGTTTTTCACGCTATTCAACGGATGAAGCGTGGCTTGTTCCACATTTTGAAAAAATGTTATATGATAATGCTCTATTAATTATGACGTATTTAGAAGCCTATGAGGTGACAAAAGAAAAACGCTATCTAATGATTGCAACGAAAACACTTGATTATGTGTTAAGGAATCTTCATCATCAAGAGGGTGGGTTTTATTGTGCAGAAGATGCGGATAGTGAGGGAGAAGAAGGGAAGTATTACTTATTTACCGATGAAGAAATCATTAAACTTTTAGGAAAAGAGCAAGGGGAATTTTTCAATCACTATTATAACGTAACATCTGAAGGGAATTTTGAAGGTAAAACGATTCTTAATCGACTTCATACATCCATTGAACTAGATGAAGAAAAAATCGAACCATTACGTGAAAAAGTGCTTGCTTATCGCGCCTCACGCTATCACTTACATAAAGATGATAAAATTTTAACATCTTGGAATGGGTTAATGCTTGTCGCACTGGCTAAAGCTTATCGTGTCACACAAGAAGAAAAGTATGAATCATTAATTCATGAAACGATTACCTTTATTAACGAAAATCTTTTGGATCAAGGTCGCTTATTAGCAAGATTTCGTGAAGGAAAAAGTCATTTTCTTGGCTATTTAGATGATTACGCTTTTTACGTCTACGGCTTAATTGAAAGCTATCAAAGCACTTTTAACACAGATTATTTATCGTTGGCTATCAAACTAACACGCGATATGATTGAGTTGTTTAAGGATGTTGAAGCGGGAGGTTATTACTTATACGGAAAAGATGCTGAAACCTTAATGATTCGTCCGAAAGAAACATACGATGGAGCAATGCCATCAGGAAATTCCGTCGCGGCGTATAATTTAATACGTCTAGCAAGACTCACAGGTGATGTTGATTTAGAAAAAGAAGCGATGGAACAGCTTCAATTTATGGCCACTCATGCGACACATTATGAAATTAGCCATGCCTTTTACCTAATTGCGGCTAAATTTGCAATTGAATCTAGTCAAGAATTAATCGCAGTCTTACCGCAAGCACAAATGCTTAATGATTTTAAATCATTTCTTTCAACCAATCCTTTATTTCATCTAACCGTCGTTGTTAAAACAAAAGAAAATGAACTAGAGTTAAATCAGTTAATTCCTTATTTGTCTAATTACGCGTACTCTTCTCAGCCAGCTTTTTACGTTTGTGAAGGAGGAAGCTGTCGTCAACCCATTCATGATTTGAACCAATTAAATGAAGTATTTAAAAAGAAGGCGTAAGCCTTCTTTTTTTAGGTTCTCATCAGGATGGTCAGTGTCATATATTATAGAAAAGGGGGTGTTTAGACGATGTTAAGTCAAACGATGTTGCGAATTAGAGCAAACATTGGCACTTGTCTAGATGAAATGGATGAAATCTTAGATTGTTGTCATAGTTTGTTAGAAAACAATAACATTGTCATCGTGATTGATGCCGTTTTATATCATCAGCTTAAAGATCAGTGTAAAAAACTAGCAAAGATTAGACAGGCATTATTTAAAATTTATAGTCATTTAGAAACTGAATTTACACCGTATGTCCTTGATCTGACACTTGATGGACATGAATTAATTCAAGAAATTAATGATATCATTCAACTCATTGAAACGAAGTGGACAGAGGGAGATATTGATATTAATAAATATACACTAGCACAAGCGATTTTGATTCTTGATTTAGATGGGGATGTAGTCATTGATATTGATGATTTAGAACTGGTGATGCAGCACACCGATCGTTTTTGGTTATGTTTATATGTTGTTCCTGAAAATAATATCAAAGTTTGTCATTACTCCGTCTGGAAATCAAAAGCAGAGGCATTAACCTTTGCAATGCAAATGCCAGGATGTGGGAAAGACCATGTCATGAATCGATTTTCTTTAAAACCTATTTAAAAAAGGACTAATTGAATTAGTCCTTTTATGATTCTTGAGCAGGATTGAGATGCTCCGTTAAATCTTCAACCGTAGAGGTTAATAAGTAAATTTGATCAAGCATTTTATGAATATGATATTCAAAAATCGGATGGATCGGGTGATTGAGATTCACTTTCGCATGACAGCCGTTATTAAAAAACTCAATAATCTCCATTTTATTATCAAACGTTAAATCGGTTTGTTCAAGATCAAGTCGAGCGATGCATTTGGCATGAAAATAAATGTCGTGACAAGCATCAATTGAACGCTTTAATTGATTAGAAGAGACGGGATTTTTTTGAAACTTCGTATCGGCACAATAGTTGTGATAAAGCGCATTTAATCGAGTGAGCTCGGAATTGAGGGGGGCTGTGTTTAAATCTTGATGAATTAAAATATTTTTAACGAGTTCAATCGTCATATTCTCAATTTTTTCAATTTCATCCGTTAATCGTCCTAAATAATTAGGCTGTGCAATAAAATAATTGACTAAAATCCCGATGATAATTCCAATCGACGTATCCGTTGTTCTTAAAAAAGAGTAGATCAGGGGATTTTGCTCAGCCGTAATTCCCATTAAAATAGAGAGGCAAACAGTTGAAGCAATGATGATTGAGGAACTGATTTTTAATGCATTACAGCAAATAATGACGACAATGACGGCGACGCCATGAAAAACGGGCCACTCTAAATGAATGAGCGCAAAAAAGTAACCAATGACTGCTCCTAAGACGGTTCCAAGCAATCGGTTTTTTCCAGCGACAAATGAACTTTTCACCGTGTTTTGCATCGCAAACACCGTCCCGATGACCGCATAAAAGGGATTGCTAATTAAAAAGGTTCCACTTAAGCAACTCGTTATAATCACAGCCAGTCCTGTTTTGAGCGTTCTCATGCCAATCCATTGTTTGAAAATCATGTCATATCCCCCTAAATTCGTTGAGCGATTCTTATTTAATACTTTTTACTATAGCATGTGTTTTTCGGTTCGACAAGTCCTAGAGTGGAAACAATTTAACTCATATTTTTATTAAACTTCACTAATAAAAAGTTAAATTTGACAAAGAATAGAACTAAACGCTTTAATCCTAAAGGAGGACATGCTATGACAACACCGTGGAGTCAATTTCCTAAAACCGCCCCTGAACAAACCCAAGATCAACAACCAGGTCTAGAAACACAAATGAATCCAAGACCCATTTATGATCATCCGGATTATCACTTTGGAAACGGTCGATTAAAAGATAAAGTTGCTATTATTACCGGTGGTGATTCTGGAATCGGTCGTGCTGTTGCTTTAGCCTATGCGAAAGAAGGTGCTAAAGTCGTTATTGTTTATAACAATGAACACGAGGATGCAAACGAAACAAAACAAGCCATTGAAAATATTCAAGGCAATTGTTTACTGATCTCAGGTGATTTAACGGATAAATTCTTTGCTAACGAGATTGTCAATCAAACACTAGAAACGTTTCATCAAATTAACATTTTAGTTAATAATGCAGCCGTACAATATCCACAAAACGATATTACGCAAATTAAAGATGAAGATTTACACCAAACCTTTGCGGTCAACTATTTTGGAACCTTTTATCTCACTCGTGCGGTTGTTCCCCATTTAACAGAAGGAGATTGCATTATTAATACGACATCCGTTACCGCCTTTGAAGGAAACGAAACGTTAATCGATTACTCTTCGACTAAAGGAGCACTCACAGCCTTTACACGTTCATTATCAGCAAACTTAGCGAAAAAAGGAATTCGTGTCAACGCAGTGGCTCCAGGACCGATTTGGACACCACTTATTCCCGCTTCATTTGATGCTAAAAAAGTGTCTCAACATGGCGCAAATGTACCGATGAAACGAATGGGACATCCTGTTGAATTAGCAGGTGCTTATGTCTTACTCGCTTCTAATGAAGGATCATATATTTCAGGAATCACACTGCATGTGAATGGAGGAACCATTATTAACTGCTAATTCATTTGTAGTTAATAAGACTGATTCAAGTAGATGAAAAAGGATAGCATAGACTATCCTTTTTGTACTTTTAGAACGAGTGTTCGCTTTTGTATTTGTTATTAATTTTAAGAAAACGAACAAAATTAAGGAATCACTCTTCTCATTTTAGTCATTTTCAAGGAAAAAGTCGTCATTTAAGGACGCTTTAGTCTACTTTTTCCACTGGCTGGATAAAATACAAACATTTGTTCGTTGTTTTATTTTGTATTTTAGGCATTAAATGAGACGCTGTTTCGTACACTTTGATATAACAAAGCATAAATAGGTGATACTCATGTTTGAATTAGTTGTTTTAATGAAAAAACAAACAACGATTGATGATCTCCAATTCATGCAGCACGCTTTAAAAACACTAAAGCATCATGAAGTAGATGACGAACGATTATATGTAGTTGAACCATTCATGTTAGGATTCAATCGCTTAAGTTTAATGAATTTTAATGATCAGGTCCCCTCTATTCATTCAACGGAAGAAGGGTGCCATCTCATCTTTTATGGTGAAGTTTATAATGACTTAGCACTTCGCCAACAGCTTGAAAAGTTAGGATTTGAATGTCAACACTCACCAATAGGTGACGTGATTTTAACGTTGTATCAACTAATTGGGCAAACGTTTATTACCCAATTACGAGGCCTTTTTTCGCTGCTCTTATATGATCAAGCGTTAAATCAACTGTTTGTCGTCAGTGATTCCTTTGGGATTCATCCACTTTATTACACTGTTTTTGAAGAGGGGATTTTTTTGAGCTCTCAACTTCATCCGTTTAAACTGAATGTCATTCATTCACCGGCCGATGATAACTTAACTAATTTAAAGACGGTGAAACAACTACAACCACGAACGCTTTTAATGTATTCTTTTAAACAGGGACTTACGCTTCAACCATTTGCAACGGTTGAGTTAATGCCAATAAAAAAAGACGATCATACTTTAAAAGAACTTCAACAAGCTTTCTTAACTTCTATTGAATCTTCATTGAAAAGAAGTCATGAAGTCGGCTGTCTTTTAACAGAAAGTGTTAGTTCCATGACGGTAGCAGCATGTGCAAATACGTTCAGTTCTCATCTTAAAACGTATACTCTTTGCTATAAAGAAAATGATCGTGAAAATCATGGGCATCTTTTAAAATTAGCCGACCAATTAAATCTTGATTTAAAAGTAAAAACCATCACGGCTACCGAATTTTTAAATGAGGCAAAATTAGCAATAAACTTTTTAGGAACGCCCATTACCGATCCATCAGCGATTGCACTTTATCATCTAGCAAAAGTGGCGAATCAGGAAGTCGATATTCTCTTATCAGGAGAGGGAGTAAATGAACTGTGGAGTCATCATCCACTTAATTCTTTAAAGCATGAGGATGATTCTTCGAGGCTTCTTCAACGACTCATCTGTCTTTTATTGTCTATCTTTAAAAACAAAGAAACAGAGAAGTTACTAAGCTTTAAAAAACACTGTTCGTTTAAACCACCGACTCACCCACTTATCATCAAGCCTCCCTTATCTTCCCAAAATGATCTAATTGCATTCGATGAGCTAAGAATGGCACATGCTTTAAAGCTACATCTTCCATTTTTAAATTCAACGGTTGTTGAGCTCACTAATAGACTAAATCATGATACATCGCTTAAAAACAACTCCATTCAAACAGTGTTACGCGAAGCTTTTAATGATGTCACTTCATTTCCTTTGCTAAACACCTATCAAGCCCAATCCATCATCCCGTTAAAAAATTGGCTTAAAAATGAGCTTTTTGATGAGGCACGACAGATTCTTTTATCTGAAAGAGATCAACCGTTCATTGATCAATCAAAGGCACTCTCGTATTTAGAATTACATGCTAAAGGGAAGCGGGATTACTCAAATGAGCTATGGCCCCTGCTCATGTATCTTTTATGGTATGACGGATGGGGAAGTGAAACGGGACTTCTTTAAATCTTAAAAAGATATGTTATAATAGAGGAACGATATGAACAGACTGCTTTTGGAGGAGTTTATGAAAAAAAAGAATTATTATTTTATATCGTTTCTAATGCTTTTAATTCTAGTCGCTTGTTTAAATTTTTTAGTTGAATTAAATGCTTATACGCCTCATGCGAATCAAGTTGACACCCTCGTCATGGAACAATCATCAGACTTAATAAATATTGCCGATTATCCGGTGACGTTATTTACGTTAGAAGAACGATGTGTCGATGATGATCATCAACAAATGGCGTGTCATGAATTAAACGATATTCAAAACGGAGATATTTTAATTACAAAATCAAATCATACCTTGTTATATCGACATGGTCATGCTGGCCTTGTCGTTGATGTTGAAGCGGGACTAGTTCTTGAAGCAATCGGGTATGGAACTAAATCTCGATTAGAGCCACTTGAAAAATGGAACTACTATCCAACCGTCAAAGTACTACGCTTAAAAGAAAAAAATGAAGCCCTCATTTCAAGCCTCATTGATTCAGCGCTATCCAACTTCTTAGATATAAATTATAACTTAATCGCTTCAAAGTATAACTTAAAAATGACGCATTGTTCCGATATTGTTTGGAAAGTATTTAATAGCATTGGCATCGACTTAGATAGTAATGGTGGATGGATCGTCACACCAAAAGATATTAGTCAAAGCCCGTATTTATATGAAGTAAAATCTTTTGGTTTTTCACCTCATCGTGTTTGGTAGTCTAGCATTCATCAGAAGCTAGACTTTTAATTTATACGATTTTTACATGACTCTATGATGTTCATTCGCGATATAATAAAAGCATAAATTAATGAAAAAAGGGGAGTTCATGTTGCCATTAGCGGAATTTAGATATATCGATAAGGCGTTAACAACACTTGATGAAAAACACGATCAATTAGAAGTGATTTCTAAACTTCTTCAAATGGAGTTTACGGAAATTATGAAACTTTATACGATGGACTATTTAAACATCACGACACGCGTCAAAAGCAGAGATAGTTTAAAAGAAAAAATTTTACGCCAGGGGTATTATAAAAAGTATAATGATCCCATCCGTTTAATTTATCAACTCTCTGATTTAATTGGTGTTCGCATTGAGTGTCGCTTTGAACAAGATGAACGTGCCATTTATAAAATGTTAAAAAAACACTTTAACATTCGAAACGAAGAGGGATACTACTACAACGAAATGAATCCCAATGTCAAATTAAGTTTAGACGGACGACAACCTCAAAAACAAAAAAATGGCTTTAAAATCTTTCGTATTGATGGAATCGTCACAGATACGAATACGGATCTTCCATTTGAACTACAAATTAAATCACTCGTTAACTCTTTTTGGGGTGAAATTGAACATAAAATTATTTACAAAAACTATAACTATCTTTTAGTCGACGATTTATTAATTGAAATGATGCACTCGATTAAAAACAATTTAGCCTTACTTGATAAACAACTATTAACGATCTATCGAAATGTTGAACAGCGTCAAACCGATGAAGACTATCAACGAAAAACATTAGAAGATGTCATGGCTAAAATGTGTAATGATGTCTTTGCTAAGCAATTAAAAGAACAAATTGGAATGAACGTGAATATTAAAAAAGCGTGTCAAACGATCATGAAATATACGTTTTCACCAACTGAGATGCTTGAGTTTACGGAGATGAGTGAATCGTTAATTAAGGCACTAGAACGCATCTCTGAAATTGCGAACGAAAACGTGGAATTTAATGTTCCAATCATCTTCTCACGAGAACCAATTTATAGTACGACTTTTGCTCAGATCGTCGGTCCTTATTTTAGAGATGTCATGAATAAAGAATTTCACTGGAATTTATTCTTTAAAATTTTATTTGCGATCGAACCACAAGATAGCGTCGACGATTTTGAAAAGTTTTTAGGCTTTTTAGAAACAGCTTATCAAACCTCACCGACCATGACGCGTCTTAAAAAAGTACTTTATTCGCAATTAGATGAACATGCTGATGAAGTTTTAACGGCCTTCAATGAAACGGTTGCTCATGCGATTGTGATCATTGATGATGTCGAATGTGTATATGAAGATAAAATAACAGAAGTTGCATCGATTATGACTGATTCTTTACGTGAGGTGACCGCAACGATTACGACGTATGATCAATGGATGATTGAAAAAGAAGGGGTCTTAGAAGAATTAAAAGCCCGTTTACTAGAAGAATTAGCGTAACAAAAAAGCAAACACGGAATCATCCGCGTTTGCTTTTTTTAATCGATAAAATATGATTTAACTTCATCGAATGTTTTAGCTACTGTTAGAGCTAACATTAAGTGAATACGTGCTTTTTGTCCATTTAAATTACTTGCTAAGATGGCTCCTAATTGTTGCAATTGAGCACCACCACCATCATATCCATAAGAACCTAAAACACGTCCCATTGGAGAGCGTGAAACAATCACAACAGGAATTTGTGCGTCAAGTGCCGCTTTAATTCCATCCATCATCATCGGTGGAACATTTCCACGCCCCATGGCCTCAATGACAATTCCTTTTGCTCCTTTTTCAACTAAGAAGTGAAGAAGGGTAGAGTCCATTCCAGAAACGGCCTTTAATAAATGAACATCTGTTTCAATTGAATTTGTAAAAACATGTTTAGTTGGAATTGATTGCTTATGATAATAAATCACATCGTCTTGATCGACAATTCCAATCGGTCCAAATTCTAATGATTTAAACGTATCTAAGCTCATCGTATGGGTTTTAGTCACTTCTCTTGCCGCATTGACTTCATTATTTAAAACGACTAAAACACCTTTATTGCGTGATTTTGGATGAATCGCTGTACAGATTGCAGCCGCTAAGTTACTTGGTCCATCATACCCAAGCTCTGAACCGTTACGCATCGCTCCAACCACCACCACAGGCTTTTCATTATTTAAACAAACATCTAATAAATAAGCTGTTTCTTCTAAATTATCTGTTCCGTGTGTCACAACAACACCCGCAATATCTTCTTCATTTAACTTTTGTTCAACCAACTGTTTTAACGCCATCATTTTTTCTGGTGTCATATGTGGTCCTGGATATTTACCAAACTCCACAATATCAAGCTCAGCAATTTGATCAATATTTGTTACCATCGACATAATATCTTCACTTGACATTGAAGGAATGGCGGCTTTCAGACGTGGATCTACTTTCATTGAAATGGTTCCACCTGTAAAGATTACTGCTACTTTTTTTGACATAAAAAAGCCTCCACGTTTCTTATTTTAATTTTTCATTGACAAACTAAACTTATTTGATCCGTTCGACTCGTTTTAAAGTCGAAACCGTAGGCTGCTTCTCATCACTGCGCGATAGATGGCCTCCTAAAGATGATCGGTGATATCTAGCTAACGAGATAACAACCGTCTACTGATACACATAATATTTTACTCATTCCAATTGCTTGTTGCAACCTTTTACCAAAAAAAGAAAGAGTTGTCGAAAATATAAGATAAATGTATGATATCTAAATTTGAAAATAGGGGAGTGATTTGAATTTTTAACAGAATTCCCACAAAAAAACTCTCTATTCAAGAGAGTTTATAACGAATACGCTATGATTTTTTATTTAAGCTACCATGCTACTAAGCAATCAATTTTTTTATCTCCCACTATCACTTTTCATAGCAGTATGCCGCGTTTTAACTTCATTGACTTATATGTAAAGATTAAATATTTGCAGGTACTGATCGATGGGCGAGTCCAATGACAACGTCATCTAAATGAAGTAACCCAATACTTAAAAAGATGCAAACCGTTAAATTTTCGCCACATCGAGCGATGGCGATTTTTCCACCTGCATTTAAACCAGTGGCCTTCATTGAAACTTGCATAATTGCATCGCGCGTTGCCCCTGCAACAGCTCCATCTAAAACAAATGATTCCTTCGTGACATTGGTTTTACGTGAAGCGATGATTGCACGTTCAATAATTTTGGGAATCGATTGAATTAAATTTCCACCAATATCAACAGCCGTCGCGTGAATGCCTTGTTCTTTTAATTCACGGACAACTTCTTCTTCTTCTGTTCGAGAACCGGTCATCGAAACTTTAATGGCAGCTTTTGCTACATCTAAACTACTATATGTTTTCATCTACGGTTACCTCCTTAAGCTACTCTTTAAGGTTACACCTTTTTAATAAAAAATACAAAATAAAAATGCTTCTTTATCAGGAAACAATAAAAAAAACACTGATTCAGTGTCTTTTCCATTTATAGTGCTCTTTAGAAAATAAGAGGTATGAGAAAGAGAAGAAAGGTGAGCTCTAGGTGAATGTCTAAGTTGTGCTCACTACTATTATGGATTGTTTTATTTTGATTATACAGTTAAAATAAAAATTTTTTAAAAAAACACCATTGCCGGTCAATGGTGTTTTAGGAATGTAGGTAAAGATAAGGAGTGTGAGCACAACTGGCTCAAATCTATTATACGTTCTATTGAAGGTTGGTTCAATAAAATCTACCCAAACCAAGAAGAATTGCAAGAAGTAGGGGCACAAAAGTTCATGAATATGACATTTTAAATAAACTTCCGACACGAAAAACACAGGGAAATGAATAGAAAATGCATATCCTGAATCATTTTGTAGATAGATTCAGTGCTTAAAATAGGTTAGGATCAATTTTATTTTTAGTTGAGGTTAAGGGGTGATGAGCAGGTCCTGTAATGATTTCTCCTTTATAAGAGAAGCGTGAACCATGACAAGGACAATCCCAAGTCGCTTCGGCACGATTGAAGTTTAATTCGCATCCTAAATGAGGACACGTAATATCAACGACAAATAACTCATCATTTTCATCTTTATAAATTCCGTATTTACCTTCATCGGTATGAATCACTGTTGATTGTCCACGATCGAGTGACTCTAAATCATCACCAAGTTTTAGTTTTCCTTTTAACAGTTCAGACGCGACTTGGGCGTTATAAAGCACTAAATTTTTAAATTGCGCACGAATATTTTTACGTTGAGGACTAAATAACGAACGCCATGGATTTTCTTTTTGTAGTATTAAGTCACGAAGGAGTAGGGCAGACACCGTACTATTAGTCATTCCCCATTTTTTAAATCCAGTCGCCACGTAAATCTCGTCATTTTCTTGCATACGCCCGATAAATGGAATTTGATCAATCGTTTTATAATCTTGTGTTGACCACTGATAACTAATCTCATCAATATTAAACATGTCGCGTGCAAATTGTTCAATGATTTCATATTTCTGAACCGTATCATCTGTTGTTCCCGTGCGATGATCTTCACCACCTACAATTAAGTAATCTTGATAGGTTCTAATGGTACGGGTCGGTTCTTCATATGAAATATACATCCCATCAGGCATTGTTTTTGCCCCTTTGCAAGCTGTTAAATATGAGCGTGAAGGTTCAACTTTAGCAAAGAGTAGGGCAAGATCATCATAAAATGGGAAGTGTGACGTTTGAACCACTTTTTTTGCTTCAATGTGAAAGCCCGTTTTTGTCTCAATGATGTGATGAGTGGGTTGTTTTTTTAACTCAACTGCTGGAGTATGTTCATAAACTTCAATATTCGATGATTTTTTTATTTCTTGTAATAAGCAAATCAGATATTTAAGTGGGTGAAATTGAGCCTGATTTTCTAAAATCAACGCTTTTTCAATTGGAAAAGGTAAATCAAGTTCATCGACTAATCGTCCGTTTAAACCAAGTTTTTGATAAGCTTTAAATTCCTTTTCAAGAATAGGAACATACTTTTCATCTTGCGTATAAACAGCTGAAAACTTTTTCTCAAAATCACAATCAATATTTAATTTTTTGATTGTTTGTTCAATGAAATCAAGGGCATCTAATTGAGCATTAGCATAACACTTAGCTTGATATTCACCGTAATGATTTAAGATTTTATGATAATCAAGATTATGTTGAGCTGTAATTTTTGCTGTCGTATACGCACTTGTCCCATGTAAAACTTCATCAGAATCAATTAATGCAACATTTAACTCAGTATCTTTAAGTAAATAAGCTAATGTGACACCAGCCATTCCGGCACCTACAATACACACATCAACTGATCGATCATGTGTTAGTTGTGAAAACTTTGGTGCTGAGATGGTATCAAGCCATAAAGGAACACGCATAATGAAAAACCTCCTACAATATTAGACTAATTATAGTGTTCATCACAAAAAAAGAAATATGTATGATTTTACTACAAATAAATCCTAAAATACCCATAATCCTAATTATGTAAACTTATAAGTTTACATAATATATATTATAGGAAGTTATATATTAAGTCTTAAATGATAATCTCTCATGCTCTTTCATTTATTTCTTGTTCACTAATGATCAAAAAAAGAGATGGCGACAAAATAATTCGAAGCGATCTCTTTAATAAGTAGCATTTTTTACTTAATGATTAACAACGGTACTTAACTATTAGTTAAACGTAATCTGCGACTAAAAATGAATTAAATCCTTTGGCTTTCAGTTTAGCTTGTTGACTTAAAGCATTCTCCTGGCTAGTATAAGAACCTACAATGACCCTTAAGTAATCGACTCCATCTTTGGGGACTGTCACTAAGAACGATTTAAATCCTTCATGCTCTAAAGCTTGTTGCTGTGCTCTGGCATTGACTCTGCTTGTATATGATCCTACAACGACACGATAATAAAGTGTGAGTCCAGTTTCCTTTACAGATGTAAAATCATAGCGCTGTAAGTCATATTGCTCAATTAACCCTATTAACTTATTTGGATAATTAGGATCGGTAGCATAACCTGCTTGATAGATTTCTTCACATGCCACTTTATAATCTTTGGCTTCTAATACTTTCGTGTATCTTTCTTTTTGAAGTAAGCTAGAATGATCTCGAATACTTTCAGCCCATCCGTCATAAACCTTGAATTTAGTCTTAATCGTATAAGGCTCATTGTCTTTGTATTCTCGTGTTTCTTTTGTATAGGTGACCCCTCGCCAAGCATCCGTTGCCTTCATTCCAAAAAGATTATTCGCATGAACCGCTAACTCACTCTCACCCCATCCTGATTCTAAGATAGCTTGTGCGATTGTTAGTGAAGCTAACACCTTTGTCTTTGCCATATCAGAAATAGCTAATGGCGCTATTTTTTGAATAAAATGATCTGTCTTTGTACTCATCTCATCATCCTCCTTTAGATTTTTAATAAATATATGAATTGACCTATCATAGACTATTAAGCGATCAGCTATTTGGTTACATCTTATCATTCATCAAAGGTGTTTTAACACTTAACATCCTTTTACTCTAGGTTTTCATCCTAACTGTAGTCCACTTTATCAATTAGATTTAAGTTTAATGATTGAAATTATCCATCTAGAGGCGTAACCAACCGTCTTATTCATCGTCAGTCTAATATTATTCTATGAAAAAAAGGGTTCTATAATATTTGGTGTTGCTGATGAAGCAACGCCTTTTTTCATGACATAAAAAAAAGAGACATCTCGTCTCCATCCTGTTACAATGTTATCTGCTAAAACAAGATTGAAAGGATCGATCGAATGTCCCATTCATATTTTACTAGAAAACTCCTAAATATCAAAGATAAACATATCACCTTTGAGGAAGATTATTTGGAAGAAGTCAAGATTCATGGTGTGACTAGCTTTATTTTTAAAGGCATTTTATCTTATCAACCCACTCATTGCGAACACTGTGGAACTCTTTTTGATTCTAAATTTAAAAAGCATGGATTCAAAACGCCTCGAATTGTGATTCCTAAAGTTTCACTCCATGATACTTATTTAGATTTAAAGAAACAGCGTTACTTTTGTGGACATTGTCAGTCGACGTTCACTCTAAAAACATCTCTTGTTGAAAAAAATTGCTTCATCTCTTACTCTACCAAACATGCCATCGCATTAGAAGCACAAAATAAAATCTCGGAGTCTGATATTGCTCGCCGTCATCAAGTCTCTCATTCCACTGTCAATCGTATCATTCACAGCTTCTATGAATCTCAATCATTAAATTTTAATTCCCTTCCAGAAAATCTTTGTTTTGATGAATTTAAATCGGTTAAATCTGCTCAGGGCCACATGTCCTTCATCTTTTGTGACGCTGATACCAAACAAATCATTGATATCATTGAAGATCGACGTTTAAGTTCCCTTCAAACCTATTTTAAACGCTATACCCAAGAAGCACGTTCTCGTGTCAAACATATTGTCATTGATATGTACGCCCCTTATACCAGCTTAATTAAGGAGCTTTTTCCTCAGGCCAAAATTGTCCTCGATCCATTCCATCTCGTTCAACATATTTCTCGTGCGTTAAATAAAACAAGAATTCGATTCATGAAACAGTTTAAGAAACACAGTCGCAAATTTAAACGTTACTGGCGCTTATTATTAAAATCTCACACCTTACTTAACACCACGACTTATCGCCCCGTTTACTGTTTTAAGCAACCGATGCGTGAGATCGATATCCTAAACTTTTTACTTGATTTATCTCCTGAATTAAAAGCAACCTATGACCTCTATCAAGACTTACTTTTCGCTCTTCAAACCAAAAACTTCGAGCGATTCCATCACTTACTTCAAGTGAAGCACCCTCTGATTTCTCCTGAATTCCAAACCGCTTTTCAAACCTTTAAAACGTATCAATCTTATATCGAAAACACACTGACAACTCCGTATACCAATGGTCCGATTGAAGGGATTAACAATAAAATTAAAGTCATTAAACGAATCGCTTTTGGGTATCGAAGCTTTTACCATTGGGTCACCTACCATGCGGAGCATGTCTCCTCCACTAGTAGGGTAATTAAATCAAGAATTCTTATGACTCAAAATCTAACCAAACCTAAAGTAAAAATCCTAGCAGCATAGCCACTAGGATTTCAATTCAAGTCACTCATTGTAATAGGTTAAAAATTAATCAGCAACACTATTTGACAAAGAGCCAAAAAAAGATCTACTTTGAGTAGATCTTTACTTAATTAAACAAATCGGATGCTGATCAACATAGGATTGAATCATTTCTTTAATTTCTTGTGTAGACCAATCTAATTGATCTAGCCCCCCTATTTCACAAGTGACGCTTCCTTCAATACTTTTAAATAACCGATGATAAATTTGCTTTGATTTTTTAAATGTTTCACCATCATCGATGAGATATTGATAAAGAACCTCTATTTCTTTTTGAATATACTCACGGTCATCCACCTAAATCCCTCCTATCTGATCTCCCTATCATAATCAGATTATCCTTTTTTCGTCAAGTGATGCTGCTCTTTCTTTATAGATTACTTAAGATTTGGCCTCTAATAAAGGTAAATAATCACCATATCCCGCTTCTTTCATTTCAGCTTTAGGAATAAATCGAAGCGCGGCAGAGTTAATACAGTAACGCAATCCTCCTTGATCAAGCGGACCATCATTAAAGACATGACCTAAATGAGAATCGGCATGAGCACTTCTAACTTCAATTCGATGCATGTGATGTGACCAATCCGCTTTTTCTTTAATCATGTTTCGCTGAATCGGTTTTGAGAAAGCTGGCCAACCACATCCAGAGTTGAATTTGTCACAGGATAAAAATAAAGGTTCTCCACTCACAATATCAACATAAATTCCTTCTTCAAAATGTTGATCATACTCGTTTTCAAAGGGACGCTCTGTGGCATTATGTTGAGTGACCTCATACTGTAACGGTGTTAACGTTTGTTTTAAAATAGCATCCGCTGGTTTTTCGTATTTGTTCATAAATAAACCTCCTTATCAGATAAAAAATTTAATTATTTTAAATTGAAATCATTATCACGATGAACTTCTCTTTAACTCAATGAAACTAAATCATCATGTTAATGCTTTATAAGACGTTTTATTTCCTTAGTTATTATAGGCTTTATTGTGAAAATCTATCACTCATGAAGTTTTAGATGTCATCCTAATTTCATTTTAATAGAACCTACTAAAAAAACTTGCATGTTTGTGCAAGTTTTTTTGTGATTTAAAAACGTCTGGATGCTCCACCACCACCTGAGCGTCCCCCTCCTCCTGAACTTCTTGAATTGCCTGAAAGGGAAGAAGATGACACACTTGATGTTTGTCCGATAAAGTTCATTAAAAGAAGTAAAGACTCCGCAAAACTTAGTCCCATGAATCTACAAACGGTGAAGTAAATGACAAATCCAATGACAGCAGTTAACGTTAATGTATTAAAAGAAGTATGGTCATCTTCCGCTACGTCCACATCAATCCCTGAAACACTACCATTAAATACATCCTCATATCCATACTCGGTTTGAATGGCAACTATCACTTGATCAAAAATATCACGAATCGCGAGTGAATAATTACCGTCCGCTAATAGTTCCATGGATTGATCAAGAATTCTTCCAACTTTTCCATCAGGTAAAGCTCCTTCTAATCCGTAACCCACTTCAATTCGTATTTCTCGATCCTCTGTTGCCAGTAAGATGAGAACGCCATTATCGTAGTCTGAATTTCCTATCTTCATTTTCTCAAACTGTTCAACAGCATAGGTTTCAATGGGGACGCCATCCAACGTTGGAATGATGACAACAGCTACTTGGGGTTTTTGCTCTGTTTTTTCAAAGAGATGATTGATTTGTATGATGTGCTGCTTGACTTCACTTGATAAAACGGAGCTCTTATCGGTGACATAGTAATTGCTATCAGGATTAACCGTTGCAAAAACATCAAGACTAATCGCACCTAAAACACTGATCAAACATAAAGTAGCAGATAAAATAAGTTTTTTAATCCATTTCTTTTTTCTCAAAATTAAAAACCTCTCTTTTTATCTAATGAAAAAAGGTTACATGAAGCAACCTTTTTTCATTAATTGTTGAAGTCGACTTTTGGAGCTTCTTCGGCTCCCGCTTGCGCTGTAAATTGTTCACGTTTTTCAATCCCCATCATGCTTGCTACTAAATTAGTTGGGAACTTACGGATTTTAGCGTTGAAGTTTTGTACAGCAGTATTGTAGCGACTACGCTCTGTGGCGACACGATTTTCTGTTCCTGCTAATTCATCCATTAAAGCCGTCACTTGTGTATCAGCTTTTAATTCAGGATAGTTTTCTACCACTACTAGTAAACGTGATAAAGCTCCTTCTAATTCAGATGAAGCTTCAACTTTATCATCAATCGTTGTGGCACCTGCTAACTTCGAACGAGCCTCTGCAATTGAAGTAAAAACTTCTGTTTCATGGGTCATATATCCCTTAGTTGCATTCACTAAATTCGGAATTAAGTCAAATCGGCGCTGTAACTGGATTTCAACATTCGAATACTGCGTGTCTACCGCTTCCTCTAGGGACACGATTCCATTATAAGAGCTGATGAACCAGCCAGCGATTAATGCAATCACAGCAAATATCCCAACTAAGATCGTTGTTGTTTTCTTCATAATCTAATACCTCCCTATCTTCCATTTTAATTGAATAAATTATACCACTATTTTTCCCCACTCTCATAAAAAAATAACCGTTTTCTAAACTTTTTTTGCTTGATTAGAATGTTTTATTCAAAGAACTTTTAATATATCTTATTGCAAGACACCTAGTTATGATCCTACATCTATATAAAGATTTTAGTCATTTTCACAGGAACTTTTCCTATTTATATCTAAAGGAGCAAGCAATAAAAAAATCCTATGAATCAAGTTTTCGTAGGATTTTTAGTACTTATCTTGAAATTTCTACCTCTGATAAGACAAGACGGGCAATATTATAGGCCATATACATATCACTTTCATCGTGATTAGTTAATAAAATAACGGTTACTTTATCTTCTTGGTGGCGTAAAAACATCGAATGCCAACCAATTAAATTTCCAGTATGAGAAATGGTATTTTCAACACCACTACTTACAAACCATCCGTAACCATAAGGCTTATTCCCAACCTTTGAATAGGCTTGTGTCATGAGATCGTAACTTGCTTTTGAAATGAGAGTGTTATTTTTTAAGGCACGATCATATTTATATAAATCCATCGCTGTCGAATGCATGCCACCTGATGCATAACCAAATGAAGGATGTAAGACGATAGCTTCAGAATTTTCAGAGATATTTTCAGTATATGCAGTTGCTAACATTTCTAACGGTTCATTAGAGATATTTAATCCTGAATGTGTCATACCAGTAGGTTCTAAAATATGTTCTTGAAGATACGCTTCGTAAGGTTGACCACTTACTTTTTCAATGATCGCGCCTAAAACGTCATAGCCTAAATTAGAATAAATCGAGTAAGTTCCTGGTTCTTCGTAATATAGATTCGAAGTTCTAAAAGCAGGCACAATCATTTCATCTACCGTTGTGACTTTACTATAGTTGGTTAAATCATCACCACAGTAAAGACCTGATGTATGAGTTAGTAATTGATGAATCGTTATTTGATCCGCATGTGGCATATCAGGAAAATATAAATCAATGGTTTGATCGAGTGTTAATTTTCCCGCTTCGACTAATTGCAAAATACTAACAGCAACAAAAGATTTTGAAACAGATGCAATATGAAATTGATGATTGACCGACATTTCTTCACTTTGCGCCACATTGGCTAATCCGTATCCTTTTAATAAAATAATTTCACCTTCCGATGCGACTAAGGTCACGCCGTTAAATGCTTGATCAACTAAATAAGCATCAATGGACTCTGCTAACGTTGGGTACGTTAAAGAGACCGTTTCAGTGATGACTTCATCAATCGCCTCATTCTCGTTTGATTCGACTGATTGATTGTTTAGCTTTGGAATCATATTTAACTGTTTCGATTGAATCCCACATCCCACTAAAAGAAGAGTCATTAAACCAATTAAATTAAACTTTATTTTCATAAATCCTCCCAATATTAACAAAATTGATCCACTGTTTTATCCTTTATTTACTGTAGCATAATTTTCCTTAAAAAACTTTATTTTTCGACAAAAAACTCAAAATGTTATGTATACAAGGTGTGATGCAATTTTCATGGCAAAGCTCTGATGACATCCATTCATTGAAATTTAAACTTTAATTTCATTATGGGCATTTTCTTTAACTTCTACACTTAGTTAATTCTTTTAAATATAAGATGAATCATTAAAAACATATAGGTTCGTTCTTTATTAGTCTATGAAACATAAAATGAGGTTATTCTAATGAGGGCATAAAAAAAGAGGTTTTGATAACCTCTTTTATAGACAGGGACGAATGACTTCTATGAGTTTGAATACTTGATCTTCATACTCATATTTACAAATCGTGCAATTTGGAAAGCCACCTTCACTCATAATTTGTTGCACCTTTTCCTCACTAACCCAATTTCTCATAAAATGAAAGCAAGCTCCCCCGTGAGACACTGCCAAAACTGTATGATGATCGTCTTTTTCCATGATCTCCGTACACGTCTTTTTCATGCGCTTTTTCACTTCTTCTTGGGATTCCCCTCCATAAGGTACAAAAAAGGTTGCATAACCCCCAGGTGTTTTGGGGTTTAAATCTTCACTTTCTCCTTCAAATGTTCCAAAATTCATTTCTTTTAATCCTTTAAGTCTCAAATAAGTAACCCCTTCCCCAATCGCAAATTCTAATGTATCACAAGCTCGTTCAGCGGTTGAACTATAAAAATGATCAAATGATACATCCTTTAAATAGTCCCCAGCCATTTTAGCTTGTTCAATTCCTCGTTCAGTTAATGGTGAATCGCAAGCTCCTTGAATTTTTCGACGTAAATTAAATAACGTTTGTCCATGACGCATTAAATAAAATGTTTTTTTCATCCAAATCCCTCCAATCATTCATTACTTTTATTGTAGCTGATGGAGCACACTCCAAGTCAAGCGGTTTCACCAAAAAAATTCTATGATATTTGGTGTTGCTGATTACGCAACACCTTTTTTCATGACATAAAAAACGAGACGTCAAGTCTCTGTCCTGGTACATTGTTATTAGCAAAGGAATTCTCTCGTACAAACCGAATCATTGTCAAAAGTGGGGGATTTTATTTGATTCAAAATTTAACTAAACCTAAAATTAAAATCCTAGCAGTGTAGCTACTAGGATTTTAATTTAGTTTTTTATTGTAATAGGTTACTATTTAATCAGTAATACGATTTGATAAAGTTCCTCTTTTCAAAGCAGAAACAGAAATATTTATCAGTCTTAGTTCGATTACTTTCACACTAAAAAGGCGATTTAGGGGGTTAGACGGCTAGTGAAATGACTTGTTCCCAAGGTAAATTTCCTTGTCCAAAATGTCCATAAGCCGCTGTTTGTTTAAAGATGGGTTGTCTTAATTGTAACATTTCAATAATGCCTTGTGGGTGAAGCTTAAAATTCTTTTTAATGATTTCGACTAATTCTTCATTTGAAACTTTCGCTGTTCCAAAATCTTCAACTAAGATCGAAGTTGGTTCAGCCACACCAATAGCGTATGATAATTGGATTTCACATTTTTCTGCTAACCCATTCGCCACAATATTTTTGGCAATGAAACGGGCCATATAAGCTGCTGAACGATCCACTTTTGTTGAATCTTTTCCTGAAAATGCTCCACCTCCATGACGAGCATATCCGCCATATGTATCAACAATGATTTTGCGTCCAGTTAACCCCGCATCTCCGTCAGGGCCACCGATCACAAATCGTCCAGTAGGGTTAATAAAAATACGTGTTTTCTCATCCATTAATGCTTGTTCAATAATGGGTTCGATAACATGTACTTTTAAGTCTGAAACAATTTGAGCATGTGTGACAGCTTCATCATGTTGCGTTGAAATCACAATTGTATCGACACGTATAGGCTCATTCGCTTCATTATACTCTACTGTCACCTGTGTTTTACCATCAGGTCGTAAGTAAGGTAAGGTTTGATTTTTACGAACTTCACTTAACCTCTTCGCCAGCTTATGAGCTAACGAAATCGGTAAGGGCATTAATTCTTCCGTTTCACGACAAGCATAACCAAACATTAACCCTTGATCTCCAGCTCCAATGATGGCTTCTTCCTCTTCATTTTCACGTGCTTCTAAAGATGTATCGACTCCTTGTGCGATATCTGGTGATTGAGCATTTAATTCAATCATCACACGACACTGATCAGCATCTAAGCCCACTTCTTTGGCCGTATAACCAATTTCACGAATGGTTTGGCGAACAATTGCTTCAAAGTCAACTTTAGCATCTGTTGTAATTTCTCCTGTCACTAACACTAAATCTTTTGATGCAACCGTTTCACAAGCAACGCGCGCCATGGGGTCTTGTGCTAACACCGCATCTAAGATTGCATCTGAAATCTGATCACAAACTTTATCTGGATGCCCCTCTGTTACTGATTCTGATGTGAATAATTTACGTTGTTTCATAATCTCTTCTCCTACCTATCTTATTTCTATTTATTTTACTGCCACTAATAAGGCTAATTCTCTTAAGACTTTACAAGCCACAATGGTTGACACATTCGTTTGGTCATAATGAGGACTTAATTCGACTAAATCAGCTCCCACTACTTCAATCGTTGACTCTTTAATGACTTCAAAAACTGTTTCCAATTCTTTATACGTAATGCCACCAGGTTCTGGCGTTCCCGTTCCAGGGAAGATGGATGGATCTAGAATATCTAAATCAATCGTAATATAAACTTTTTTCCCTGCTAATTGTGCCACGATATCTTTCACACTATGAACTGTAAATGGCTCCATATAAGTATGCTGTTCTTTTAATGCAAAATCAAATTCTTGTTTCATTCCCGAACGAATCCCAAACTGATAAATTCGATGGTCGCCTAGTAAATCCCAACAACGGCGAATGACTGTGGCATGCGATAATTTTTCGTGATGATATGTATCTCGTAAATCGGTATGCGCATCAAAATGTAAAAGGTGTACATCAGGATGCTTTTTAATAAGTGCTTCAATAACTGGTAAGGTTACTAAATGCTCGCCACCAATCATTAACGGTTTTTTATCATCTTGAATAATTTGTGAAGCAACTTCGTTTATTTCAGATAAAATTTTAACCGTATTTCCGTTTGATAAAGAGACATCTCCTGCATCACAGATTAAAAACTCTTCTAAATCTAAATCCAGTCTTGGACTATACGTTTCGATTCCATCTGATTCAAGACGCATTTGACTTGCTGCAAAACGTGTTCCTGGTCGATAAGAAGTTGTTCCATCAAATGGCGCACCGAATACGATGACGTTTGCTTCTTCATAAGACGAATCCATTGCTAAAAACTGAGCCGCATTAGTTAGATGATTTTGCATCTTCAAGCATCTCCTTTACATACGTTGGTAACATAAACGATCCCACATGAAGATCTGTGTTATAGTATTTTGTCTTTAATCCTAATGCTTGCCATTCATTGAATTTAGCATCTTGAACCGGATCAAATGTTTTTGAAGCAAATCCAAATAACCAATGTCCCGATGGATACGTTGGGATATGGGCTTGATAGACTTTTGCAATTGGGAAAATGCGGTTAATCTTTTCATGTGCACGTTTCATTTCATGTGCATTTTGATTGAAATAGGGACTTTCATTTTGGTTGACTAAAATTCCATCTTTTGAAAGGATACGGTAGCAATTTTCATAGAATACAGTTGAGAATAATCCTTCTCCTGGTCCAATTGGATCGGTTGAATCCACAATAATTAAATCGTAGCTTTCATCGTGAGCATTCGCTACCCAAGCAACCCCATCTTCAAAATATAAATGAATACGTTCATCTTCTTCTAATTTAGAAGCTGTAATAGGTAAAAATTCTAATGAAGCACGAACGACTAATTCATCAATTTCAACCATATCAATGCGTTTGATATGAGGATAACGTGATAATTCACGAGCTGTCCCCCCATCACCACCACCAATGATTAAAACATTTTTAATGTCTGGATTCACACACATTGGCGTATGAACAATGCTATCATGATAAATAAATTCGTCTTTTTCATTTACCATCATTAATCCATCTAACGTTAAAAACTTTCCAAACTCTTGACTTTCAAACACATCTACTTGTTGAAAGTCTGATTTTTTTGAATATAACTGCTTATCGACTTTAATTGAAAAACGTACGTTTTCTGTCCACTCTTCTGTATACCAAAATTCCATCATAATCTCTCCTTTTATTGATTAAACAGCTTTTGCTTCAACTGGTTTATGTGTAATTAATCCTAACTCCTCTTTGCTATGTTTTTGAATTTTTGACGTTAAACCACGTGGGATTTCAATCGATTCACTAAACTCTGATTTTAAAATCGTTTCTAAATGTTCAAAGCTTTTCCATGGATCAATATCCCCACATGTGAAAAAGTCAGCTGATGCGAATCCATATTCCGGCCAAGTATGAATGGTTAAGTGTGATTCAGCTACAATGACAGCTCCACTCACTCCCCATGGATTAAAGTGGTGGAAAACTGAATCCACAATGGTTGCTTTTGCTTCTAATGCCGCTTCATTCATTGATTGTTCAATGAATTCAGGATTTTTTAATACGTCTGAATCACAATTGTAGTATTCTACTAAAATATGACGTCCTAATGTTTCAACTTTATGCATAGTTAACACTCCTTTATCTTAAGAGAGATTGTTTTCTTTAATCACTAATAACTGTTTTAGTTCGTTATCAACATTATCTGTTAAAAAAGCATGACTTTGTTTTAAGTGCTTTAATGAAATAATGACTTCTGATGTAATTCGCTCACCTGGAGCCACAATTGGAATACCCGGAGGATAAGCTAAAATAGATTCTCCCGATAATCTCCCGACGGCCTCTTCAAGTGGCACTAGTTCTTTTTCGCAAAAATAGGCCTCACGCGGTGATAATCCAACTTGAGGATGACTCACGAGTTTAAATGGCGTCGATTCAATCTTTGATTTTTTATACGATTGATTTGCAATTTCTTTAAACGCGTGGATTAAACGATTAATATGTTTTAACTGATCACCTAAGCTGATGATAGCTAAGACGTTATTAAAATCAGGCATCTCCAATTGGATATTGTATTTTTTCCACATGATGTCATAGACCTCAAATCCCGTTAATCCTAATCCTTGAACATTTACCCCTAATTTAGTCACATCATAAGACTGGTGATAAACACCTATCGGTTCAATGGTATATAGGCCAGGAATTTGATTAATTTTATATCGAGCATACTCACTCAAATAAATTGTTTTCGATAATTGTTCATAACCATTTAACACTAAGTTTTGGCGTGCTCCATCTAAACTACTCATGAGTAAGTAAGAGCATGATGTGGATTGTAACATATTAATCACTTGTTGAACTTTTTTAATATCCACTCGTTTTTTATTCACAAGTAAGGCTGATGCTTGTGTTAACGCTCCTCCGGTTTTATGAAGGCTCACACATGAGACATCTGCCCCTAACTCCATTCCTGAGGGTGGCAAATCAGGGTGAAATGGAAAATGAGCTCCATGTGCTTCATCCACTAAAACAAGAACGTGACGCTCATGACAAACCTTAATAATTTGCTCTAAATCTGTGACAAAACCATAATAAGTTGGATTTAATAAAAAGACAGCTTTAATACTTGAATCTTGATCAAGCATCGCTTCAATCACAGATGGTTTCACATTACAAGCAATTCCTTCTTGTTGAAGTAATTCAGTTTGCAAATAAATAGGTGTTGCACCGCATAAAATCAAACCATTTAATGCTGATTTATGAATATTTCTCGGTAGCAATACTTTATCGTTCGGTCCTAATACTGACATTAGCATACAGTGAATCGCCGATGTCGTTCCATTTGTCATGAAAAAGGCAGCATCTGCATGATAAGCATCCGCTAACAATTCCTGTGCTTCTTTAATTACGCCTTTAGCATTTGAAACATGATCAAGCAATGGAAGGGAATTAACATCCATTCTCATGAGATCATGTCCAAAATATTGATTTAACACCTTTACTCCCTGTCCGCGTTTATGGCCAGGAACATCAAAAGCTGCAATATCTTGAAGGCTATAGTCTTTTAACGCCGCTAAAAGTGGTAGGTCACGATGTTTTTCTAATCGATTACTATCTATGACTGAGACAGATGGTTCGTTTAAATCCATACATTTTAAATGACTCACCTTATTCTCCTCCTTTCTATGCAAAGAGATTCATTCCTCTTCCAGTTACTAATATAAGACTGTTTGTTTAGTATTTATAAACTTTTTGGGTAAAAAAAAGATTTTTTAGCTAAAAACATAAAATAAACTCTTTCATTTTTTGCTTTATCACACAAAAATCCACAACAAAAAAATAAGATAAAACCCTTAATTTCCTATAAATGGATTTTAATTCATCTTTTTTCGCCCTGTTAGCTGATTGCCAGCACAACATCGATTATAATAGTACACTTTTTCTCCTTTATCAATACCTTTTTAGCAAAAAATATAAAAATTTAATTTTTTTTAACCTTTTGTTTGGTATTACTAAACTAAACTTACTTTAATCAATCCAGAAGTTTAATTTATATAAACTAACAAAAAGGGGCTGTATCAAAATGACTAAAATTTTATAGTCATGGAGCGACATGCTCCTTTTTTTGGCTATTCATCGTAAAAAAATCAGTCTGTAAATTTAATTTTATGGGTTAGACTTAATTTTAAGCACGACGAAAAGAAGGACGTTTCTTTCCTTCAAAATGACAGTCTATTCTGATTTTTTAAGCCACTTTCCCTGGATGAAGTTGTTGTCCGCAACGATGGCTTTGAATTTTTTTATGTAATTTTTGTACATTATATCCAAAACATAGAAGCAATAGTTCGACTGTGACCTGAATTTTTCCACGGGTTAAAAATTTTCTGAAGCCGTAATCTTGTTTTAACACGCCAAAAGCACCTTCGACTTGAATCGAACGATTCTTTCTTAACAGAATCCCTTCTTCACTTTGGATATTTTTAAGTGACTCTGTTCTTAGCGAAAGCATTTTTTTAGACACTTCCAATCGTTTTGAGTTTCCTTCTTTCGCTTTTGTACATTTTAAACGCAAAGGACAATCTTGGCAGGTTTCACATTCATAAATCGTGACTTCTTTTCGATAACCGGTCTGACTTTCTCGAATTTTAACTTCGATCGGTTTTAACGTTCTGCCATTTGCGCACGTATAGGTATCGTTGAGTTCATCGTACGTCATGTTTTCTCGTTTCCCCAGTTGAGCTTTATATTTTCTTGTTTTTGAGGTTTCATAGTTGAGGGGCTTAATGAAACCTTTTTGATGGTTTTCCTTCAAATAAGCATAATTTTCTTCACTTTCATATCCAGCATCCGCAATGATTTGTTTAAACGTTCTGGAAAGCCGACCTTTCAGGGAATCTAAAAATGGAATGAGTGTGGGGACATCGTTAGCTGACTGAAAAACGCCCACACCTACGATATACTCGGCCTCAACTCCAATCTGGACATTATACCCAGGTTTGAGTTGCCCATTTTTCATGTGATCTTCTTTCATTCGCATGAAGGTGGCATCCGGATCTGTTTTTGAACAACTTGAGCGGGTTGAACCGATCATTTTTTGATAGTCCAAGTAAATGATTTGTTTCTCTATGAATGCTTCAAGTGTTTCAATCTGACGTTGAAGCTCTGTTTTTCGCTTCCCTTTCCCATAAACAAATTCAAGAGATTGCTCGATGACTTTTTCTTTTAAATTCAATAAACAAGCCTCTAACACAGGTAATGGATTCTTAACATCAAATGAATAGGAAGTGAGATAGCTGTCATTCACTTGTTGAAGGAGTTTTTCTATTTTGACCTGGAGCTTCGCTTCATTTTTAGTCACTGATTTTAACCAAATAAACGAATAGCGATTGGCATTGGCTTCAATTTTTGTTCCATCAATAAATAGGTTTTTAAAATGAATTTCATCTAAGGTGTGAAGACGCTCAATGAATTGATCAAATAAATCTTCCATGACACCATCGCTTAAATGATGTTTTCTAAATCGATTAATCGTATGATGGCTAGGCGCTGGATATCCATTTAATAACCAGATAAAATGAATATCCCGTTGACAAAGTCGCTGAATTTCTCGTGAAGAAAAAGAGCGATTCATATACGCGTAAATTAAAATCTTAAACATGATCACCGGTGGTACGACAGAATTTCTCCCTTTATCAGAGTAAGTGCTTAATAATTTTTTATCATCTAATCCCTCCAATAATTGATTAAGCAAACGTACAGGATCATGAGGTGGAATATAAACTTGAATATCCATCGTTAAAGAGAGTTGATATCCAGCTGAATAAGTTGTATAATCTTGATGTATATTTTCTTTAGTCAGCATAAATAAAGTATACAAAAAAGCAGTCCCGAATGGGACTGCCTTTTTTTGTATCTTTTAGATTTTTAATTCAAGGGCCATCTATTTTGAGACAGCCCCTTTTTGTTAACTAACGACACGATTTCTTCCTCTATGTTTCGCCTCATATAACTTTTCATCTGCATCTTGCAGTATCTCTTTTAGTGTCAAATTACCTGCATAACACATTGAAAGGCCGATACTACATGTTACTTGTTGAATCTTATCACCGATTTTAAATGCATAGCGTTCTACGGATTGTCGAATGCGTTCCGCCACTTCATTCGCATGATTAAAGTCAACATGTTTTAAAATAACGACAAACTCTTCTCCACCATATCGACTAATCCAATCTACATCTTGACGAAGTACAGACTTAATGACCTCTACAAATTGTTTTAAGATTTCATCCCCCATTAAATGACCATGAACATCATTAATTTGTTTAAAGTGATCAATATCTAAGAGCAGTACGGCTAAATCCGTTTCATAAATGCTGCTATACATTAGTTCTTTTGTTAATTGTTTTTCAAAATAACGTCGATTATAAACTTTAGTTAATTCATCTACATTAACTAAATGATTTAATGTTGTCGTTGTCGTATCTAGTGGGATCGCTAAGTTAGAGGATAAATCAGAAAAGAAATCATCTGTGGACATCTTTTTTAACAATTCAACAACATAAAATCGATCGTCATGTTCAATCGGTAACGCAAAGATCAAGTAAACTTCATCGTTATATCTTTCAATTTTAAATGTTGATTTCTTATTTTTATAAGCAACAAAGGAAGCACAATTTCGACAAACTGAATTTCGTTGCCAAAAATCATAGCAGTTATTTCCATTTTTAAAAAATTCAAGTGTATTGATTTTTCCTTCTTCCCCAATAATTTCTTTTTTAATCGGATCAACAATCCGAATACTATCGTATAAATCAATAAAGATGCTTAATCGTTCTCGAACTTCTTGAATTAGTTCTTTCGCCATCAGGTTTCTTCCCTCTTTCTATTTCGCTTCTAATGCGTCTCCTTTTAATAGCTGATTATTTAATCTCTGTTTTAATTGTTCGTTTTCTTCTACTAATAATGAATTCTTTGTGTTGTAATCATCTCTTAGCTTTTCAATCTTATCATTATAGTCTTGTTGAAGTGAAAGACGCAATTCTTGTAATTCAAGCTGTTGCGTTCGTTTTAACAACTCAACTTCTTGTTCTACCCCGTGCTCTTTTTGTTTCAGTTCTTCAGCAAACTGATTCTTTTGCTTTTCCTTTTCATCTTCAATCCTGTGAAGCTGACTGTTTAAGCGCCTCATTTCATCTTCTTTATCATCCACTAATGCTTTTAGTTTTGTCAGTTGCTCTAATGCCTCGTTCGCCGCTTCAATTTTAACTTCAGCTGCTACAAAGTTCTTTTCTAGTTCACTATTTTTTTGACGTAACAAATCATTTAATTCTTTTAAGTTACGTTGCTCCTCTTTTTGAACCCCAACTTCTTGTTTTAATCCTTTAACTTGATCCTTTAATTGTTGAATTTGTTGCTCTTTTTGTTCAAGTTGTAAAAGTTGCTCTTTTAATTTCTCGATTTCTTCTTGTTGCTTTTGAAGTTGTTGGTTTTCTTTATTTTTATATTCTAGCTCTTTTAATTGTACACCTTCAACTAAGTGAATGTAAATATCTGCTATACGTTTCGTTAAATGTTGCAACTCCTCGATATCTTTTGTAAATTGATTTGATCCTGCACTTATTTGTCCTAACTCAAATTGCGTTAGCATCAGTTGCATCAAATCTTTATTATTAATTCCATTTTGTTGCGCTAATTCAATAAATCGATTCTTCAATTCTTCATCAATACGCACACTAAATACTGCATCTGCCATTTTCTCACCTTTTTACTACATTTTTATCTATTATATCACATTTTTATCCTTTTTACACCCTCCTTGTATACATCAATTAATTGTATACTTTTGTATACAACATAAAATAAGCTAATTTACAGGTAGTTTACGTAAGTATACGGATGTATACATCATAGTTGGTGATTGATTATATTCAATATAACTTTCATTATATTGAATATAAGTGGGATGATTAAAAATGACATAAAAATAAGGGGAAAATACGTAAAAAACAGGGGGAGAAAAAAGTGAAGAGACGAGTTAAAATATGGAAATGAGTTTTTGAGTCTAAAAAAATTGAAATAAGAGAGAAAAACATAATAAAAACCACCTTTAAGAAGAGGTGGTTTCATGAAGACAAGAGTTATTTAAATCTAATAAAGATAAGTCATGATAATGAGCCATTAAAATTGAAACATTTAGCCCTGGATCATCAAACGTTCCCCACTCTTCACAAAACAAGTCTTTGGTCTCATGAAGAAGTGCTTGATGTCTAGAATATTCATCAAAAATAATCAAAATAGCTTCTTTAGCTTTCTTTGACTCAACAAGTGATTTTAACTCGGATAAATGATCATTAATTTTTGATGAATTAAGACGTGGTAAATGATACTCACAAATGTCACGCCGATGTTTAGAGGGTTCAAATAAAATCCGAACGACTAATTGAACACTAGAGGTTGGCTTAAACATTTCTTTATAATTCATCCCTTGTAAAATAAAGAATAACTCATTATCATTAGATTCCTTTCGCCCCTTTTCTAAGGGATAGTCTTGATAGACATCTAACAGATAGCCTTGTTCTTCAATGAGTTGGTAACAAATTTTTTGAAAGGTCCAGGCCACATCACGATGAACCATAAATTGATAAGTAAGATAGTTTTGCTTGATTTTACTTAAAGCTTCCTTTAGTAATTCTTCCCCGACTTTCATGATTCTCTTCCCTTTCGATGCATGCAGTTTACTACACTGTATTCAAGGAAGCCAAATCTTATTAGTAAAACATTTAGAACTGAGCTAACATTCGTTTGACTTGATCCATCATCCAGCCTATTAATAAAATCGCGAAGCAACAAGTCAGAAAAATAGTGATGTGATCTAAGTTTTTAATAGCAATCCCGATATACGCCCAAATAAAAACAAGCGGATAAACTAAGTCAAGCTGACTCTCTGTAAAAACAACCGCGAAAAAACCACCCATCATTAAAACAAAAATAGCCCAAAAAGTTTCAGTCAATCCAAATAACTCGCTAAAACCATTAGCTTTTAATAAAATAGAAATTTCAACAATCGTCGCAATCGATAACCATCCTAAATAAACAGAAATAGGAAGTCGAAAAAAAGGAACTCGCTCTCCTTTAGCATGTTGAGATGACAAGTAGACAAAGCTAGCCGTCATGAGTGCTCCAACAATAAATAGACCTGCTATCGGCTGACCAACGATTAACGATAACGCCGAACAAATAAAACTGATGGGTAAAAATCGACTGACTCTTTGATAAGCATCATCTGCTTTTGTTTGACGAAAACCAAACCAAATGATCCAAATTCCCCAAAGTCCATAAATCAAAAGCCAAATTAAAAACGTATATGGAGCGGGTGTAATGAGTGGCTGAGCTGAAGGAATCGTGAAGGCTTTTGCTCCGTTCGTTGTAAATGATAAAACGATTAAAAACAAATAAGAAATGACATTGATGATGGTGTACCTAATTTTTTGTTTCATTTTTTCCTCCCTATATGCAAGACATCTAATTCATTGTATGTGTCATGAACAAGATTACGAACTCATTTTTGCACCTCATCAAAACATGACATTCATTGATATACTTAAGCTTAAGTATAAAAAAACTCTTAAAAAGTAAAGCATAACGTCCATGCTAGACGTTATGCTTTACTTTTTAAGAGTCATAAAATTTAATTAGCGGATGCGTCATTCATTAAATCAAACTGAATAAGATCTCCGGCATTATCTTTTAACTTTTCAATTGAGTGAATATAGCGATTGGTTGTTGCAATATTTTGATGCGCTGCAAAGTCACGAACTTTTTCAATACTCGCCCCATTTGTAATTGCAAGTGTAATCGCCGTGTGACGAGTGGAATGAACTTTAAGATGCTTCGTAATACCCGCTCGCTTACAGACCGCTTTCATCATGTAATTTAATGAACTTGGATCGAGCTTTTCATTATTACGCTTGTTACGAGAGTGGCCGATAAATAAATAAGCCTCTTTATGCTCTTCAAAGTTACGACTCGTTCGCTTCACGTACTCTTCAATCAGTAATTTGACACCGGGTTGAATTTTAACCATGTCTTTTTTTCGTCCTTTTCGAGTAACATGAATCACGTCATAATCTCCGTATTTTGTCACATCTTGAAGACGAATATTAATTAACTCAGATTTACGAAGCGCTGTGGTTAACGCTAAGTACATAATCGTTTTGTTACGCAACTCCACAAGTTTTGTTGTATCAAACACTTTTAACAGTTGTATACATTCTTCAGCTGTCAGAAATTCGGTTTCTTTTGAGTTGACCTTTGGCTTTTCCTCTTTCAAATTACCAAATGGATTAAAATGTAATAACGCCGTTCCCGTTCGATTATCTTGATACTTTAGTAACCATTTATATAACGAGCTTAAAGATGACACTTTGCGATTAATCGTCGCTGAAGCACACCCTTTCCCCTTTAAATCTAATAAATAATGCTCGACATCAAACATATTCACCGCAATAATTTGCTCGAGTCTAATGTCTTCAATTTGTTCGACTTGAAAAAAATCTAAAATATCTCGTTCATATGAAATAGCTGTATATTGACTACTACTAGCTTTTAAATTTAAAAAATGACGAATAAAATGAACTTTTTTAGCTTCGCCAAGTACTCGATTTTGTGTTAATACGATCTCCATTAGTTTCACCATCTTTATTATTGTATCCTTATCATAACATAAAACGATAGAGACCGTCAGTGAAAATTTAATTGAAATGAAAAAGAACCCGCTTAAACAGGTTCTTTAACTTAAAACGTATCTTTTAGTTTAACACCGATATAAATTTCACTAATCGCTGTTAAGATCAAAGCTGCACCGATAAAGTAAGGAGCAGTCACTAAAACCGAAAGAGGTTGAACAATGACAAGGATTCCAAAAACGACTAGAATCGCATTATAAACCGTATAAGCATTCCATCCAAAATGGCCGTTTCTAAACGACATGAACATTAAATAAGCGCCACGAGCGAGTACCCATACCCCATAAACAACAATGAGTAAATCAATGGTTGGAATCGGATAAAGCCATAAGACTAATCCAAATAAGATATTAATGATCCCATTAAAGATAAAAAAGGCACGTCCCTCGCGATGTCGGCATCGAAGGATCGTCGAAACACCGACGATGATAAATAAGATAGCAATTAAAACACTCAAGCTAATAATGGTTTGAAGCGGGAAGATGAAAAATAAAAGACCAATAATTCCAAATAATAAACCTTCAACTATAAACATTTTTTCTAAAAATGATGTCATGTTCATGACTCCTTTCTATCCGTTGATTAAATCATCCTGATAAAAAAGCTTAATTTAAATTCTAATCACTGATCTCATAAAAGATTAAAGTGACTAACTTAATCATTCAACTGCTTAGGCTAGATGAAAAGATATTCTTCATTTTTATGAGATAGTTTTATTATGTGATAATTCATCGTTCTTATTTATCTCACGATTTAAAATGCAGTCGTCTCATCGTCAACATCGACTAGAACATTCAAAACTGAAAAGCGTTACACAACAATACTTCAAGAAAACTATTTCAAAAATATATGGGGTTAGATATAATGAACTCAATATGACTGAGGGGGAAATTTTTATGATGAGGAAACGTCAAACATTTGAAGCCTATTTAGATACATTTGAAACCATTACAGCCTATTTAAGTAAAAATTATTACGAAGGAAAGAACCAAAGCTTCCGATTAAAAGATGAACAGTCTAACAGTGTTAATTTAGAGATTCTTAATATCATAGATGATGACAACTACGTCAAATATATTTTAAAAACACCGCTACTAGAGTTAGGAGAAAGCTATCGATTAACCGATGATCGTCAACTCACCACACCTTTACAATTTGGGTACGTGGTTAGAACAAAAGCATTTGATGAGGCCTTTTATTATGAGGGAGATGATTTAGGGGTCACTTACACAAAACTTGCGACTACTTTTAAAGTATGGTCGCCCATTGCCTCACAAATTAAAGTTGAAATTCATCACAACAATGACGTTCAAACGCATGATTTAACTAAAGGAAATCAAGGTGTTTGGAGCCTTACACTGATGGGTGACTATGAACTTGCTTCTTACATTTATCTGGTCAAAGTCAATGGTTCATGGAATCAGGCTACCGATCCTTATGCTATCGCCTCAACACCAAATCATCAACGAACAGTGATTATTGATCCTCAAAAAGTAGAAGTGAACAATCAGCGTCATGGATTAAAACCACTTGAATCTTATACGGATGCAATTATCTATGAACTACATGTTCGTGACTTTTCCATGCACAAAAACTCAGGAATTAAGCATGTTGGAAAGTTTTTAGGCGTCATTGAAGAAGGAACAAGAACGGATCGTGGAACATTAACTGGACTTGATTATCTCATGGATTTAGGAGTCACTCACCTTCAACTTCTTCCAACGTATGATTTTGGATCAGTCGATGAATTAAATCAATTTGAATCTTATAACTGGGGATACGATCCTGTTCAATATAATGTACCAGAAGGAAGTTATGCCACTGACATTCATAACCCTTACTCACGAATTATTGAGATGAAACAGATGATCGCGAAACTTCACGAAAAAGGATTTCGAGTGATTATGGATGTGGTGTATAATCATATGTTTGATCGTCAAACCTCTTCATTTGAAAACATCGTTCCTAATTATTATTTTAAGCTTGGAGAAAATGGTGAAATTTCAAATGGTTCATTTTGTGGAAATGACTTTGATTCCTTACGTCCGATGGGTCGTCAGTTTATTATAAATTCTTGTAAAATGTGGGTTAGAGATTATGGATTTGATGGATTCCGCTTTGATTTAATGGGGATTTTAGATACAGAAACGATGAATGACATTGCAAAAGAATGTCAAATGATCGATTCGTCTGTCATGGTTTACGGTGAAGGATGGAATATGCCATCATTAATGCCTGAAGAAAAAAAGGCGATGATGTTTAATAATGACCAAATGCCAAACGTGGCTCACTTTAATGATCGTTTTAGCCGTGGAATTAAAGGCTCACCTTTTGAAACCGAGCTATCTGATATTGGATACGGTCTTGGATACACAGAAGACTTAAACCGCGTTATGAATGTCATTGCCGGTTCATGTACGAAAATTGGGATGGACCCACTATTTGTTGAACCAACGATGAGTCTTAATTACGTTGAATGTCATGATAATTTAACCTTATTTGATAAGATGATGTTAGCCAATAAGTGTGAATCGTTAGAAACGCGATTAAAACGTCAAAAACTGATTAACGCTCTTATTTTAGTATCTCAAGGAATTCCATTTTTACACGCGGGGCAAGAATTTAATCGAACGAAAAATGGCGATCACAACAGTTATAAATCATCTGATGAAATCAATCAATTAGATTGGGATCGTAAAGATCAGTACCAAGAAACCGTTGATTTTGTTAAAGATTTTATTTCTCTTCGCCAATCGATCAAAGCTTTTCGATTATCAACTAGCGAAGAAATTCAAGCACATATCTTAGTTCAATCTCTTCCAAACGGAATCATTGACTATACAATTAAAAACGTTAAAGCCTACGGCGATTATGAATCACTTAAAATTTTAATCAACCCAACTCATCAAGCAATGACTTTAGAGTTAGAACAAGATTATGTGTTACTTGCTAATCAATATGGACGAGTTAATTCATCTGAACCGATTCAAACCATTACCGTTGATTCTATTGAGTTAGTTGTTCTTGCCATTAAATAAAAACAAGCCTCCTTCTTTGATGATGGAGGCTTGTTTTTTGATAAATGTTTTATCTTCTATCAAATTAACCTAGCAATCGAATAAACTATATCATACTAAGTTAATTGAATCATTCAACTTCATTTTTTAATTATCATTTCACATATGCTTTCTATTAAATGACGATAACCGTTTCATTTTTTAAGAACTGAGCGTACTTAGTTAACAATCCATATTTTATAATCAAAGGAGGTTCATCGTATGCAACCAAAAGTGAGTGTGATTGTTCCTGCTTATCAGGCACAACAGCATCTATTCCGTTGTTTATCGTCTCTTGTCAATCAAACGTTACCAGGGATTGAAATCATTGTCATCAACGATGGCTCAACGGATCAAACCCAAAGTATCATTAATGAATTTAAGTTAAACTACCCTCATCTTATAGCCATTGAACAAGAAAATGCCGGAATTAGTACAACTAAAAAACGAGGTCTTGAATTGGCGACTGGAGAATACATCCTTTTCATGGACAATGATGATCAACTCGATTTAAAAGCACTTGAAGTGTTATATGAAATGGCTAAAGCATCAAATGCTGATATTGTGTTATATCATGCCTATCAAGTCATTGAAAATCAAATCATAAACATGTGGACGTACGAAAGGGGCCTTGAGAAGCAAATTCAACAAGATCCATTAACGGTTTATTTTAATGGACAGATTCGAACACCGTTATGGTGCAAATTCATTAAAAAGTCATACTTAGATCATGTTTCATTTCCTGAAGGTCTGAATCATTGTGAAGATTCGGCAACGACAGCCAGTTTATTGATGCATCATCCTAAAATCAGTTTTTGTCCTCAATGTTTATATTATTGGTTTGATTATTCGGCTAGTACAAGCCATACACCGACCTCACGAGTTAACGACTTTATTTATACGATCGAGTTTGTGACAAATGAACTGAAAAAAAATGATTTATATACGACCTATCAGACTCCATTTAATACGTATGCTTATTCAATCGCTTCATTTGGATACACCATGTTAGGTCATCATACACAACTTCAACAACAATTATTAACCTTCTATGAACAGTGGAGACAAAACAGTTGAATTTAAAAATAAATTATTTATGATTGGATAAAGATAAAAATAAGGGAGCTAGTACAAATTGACTAACTCCCCTTCTTTTTATGTAATGCCGTAGCATAATAGACAACCATACCCAGGATTTAGCTAAAGAATAGAGTGGTAAATCCTTATTTTATTTCAAATTAGCGACGTCTCGTTAAATCGTCATCGTTTGTTGACATACTTAACTGCCTCTTAGTTTTCCCAAGAACTTTCTTGATCAGAGGCTTGTTGAACCCCTGTTTGTTTATATCCAAACTGATAGAATTCAACCTCTGGATAGTCTTTTGGGTAATCTTCATCAAATTGGCTTAAGGGTTGTAAGTTCGTAAATGAAACTAATCCTTTTCCTTCTTCATAAATGCGAGTTTCTACATAATCGGGTTGAATATAACCCGGCATATCTTTAACCGTTGTATCCACTCGATATTGGGTGACACCTGCCTCAGAGGTTTGAACCGTTAATTGATTGATTGCTTCGTAGGTCTGACCATTGTATTCAAAGGTTTCCGTCCACGACGTTCCTGTTTCTAACGCTCCTTTTAACACTACTTTTGATGGGATAATGGAGTTTAATGGATTTCGCCAACCTATTTCTTATATTTTTCAAACGCTTTTCTAGCATCCCAATGTAAATCTTTGCAAAATAAGAAGATCCAAATGATGAATGAGATGACCCCAGCATATGAAGACACAATATAAGATAACACGCCCCCTATGCCTAATATGATACTCCATAAGAATAACGAGTTTCTCGTCGCTTGAACAAGCTGATGTTTATCATACAACTCTCGTTCATCTTTTGAGAGTGTATTAAATCCGCTAATGAACATAGCTCCTTTATCCTTAAGTATGATAAATAATCCTGCTAGAATTAAAAATATCAGTGATAAACTGGCACAAGCCTCAACCATCTCAAATGCTCCTTTAAATAAAATCAAACCTTATTTTTTCATTTAATGAAACGCTTCAATCCATTTCTGATAATACGCCATCATTTCATTGGCACATTTTAAATTTTGCTCTTTAACAGATTCCATCCAAGCGGTATGTTCCTCTAATCGTTGTTTAAACGTATGTTTGTACTGTTCATAAAGTCCAAGTTCTTTAAAGGTATCTGTGACAAAATCAAATGCCTGAATGATATCACTCGTGCAACGATCACGAATGGTTCCAACCGTACTTTCTGGATGCATGTTCCAAAAGTATAAATACTCATCTAAATAAGCAATTTTCGGTTCATTTAATGTTAATAATACACCCACTACCCAATCTTCCCAATAATTAATACTTGGCATTTTAGAGAAATCGATGGCTTGAATATGTGATCTTCGAATTAACTTTCTCCATAAGGTACAGTGATAAATGGAACGAATGCTTTCATCAGTTAAATGGTCTTTAAACGTTTGTAACGGCTCCTTGATCCCTGGTTGAGGGTATCCGATATTTCCAATGACCTGATAAAAATTGTAATAAACCATGTCCGCGTCTTCTTTAATGGCATAATTATATAATTTTTCTAATGTATCAAGAGCAATCCAATCATCATTATCAACAAAAAGAATATAATCTCCCTTTGCAAGTTTTACCCCTTTTTCTTTTGTTCTAATGATTCCTTCATTATTTGGCAATTGAACAACACGAAGACGAGAGTCTGTTAAAAATTGATCGATGATGGCTTGTGTTTGATCAGTCGATCCATCATTAACAATAATCACCTCTAAATCTTCTAGACTTTGTCTTAAAACAGAATCAATACAACGAGCAATGTATTTTTCCGAATTATACGCCGGGATAATGACACTTACTTTCATTTTTCTTCCCCCTTATTCAAACGTTTCTCCCCTTAATTTTTGTAAAATCGATTGAACACTTGCTTTAAAATAATTTTTTTCATTCATTTTCTTTGAGAAAATAGCCACTTGTGCTTTCATTTTCTCATAGTCATCCGTCGTTAGCTCATTTATCTTTTCTTTTACTTCAGCTAAACAAGAAACCGTGATCCCTAAGTGATGATTTAAAATAAACGACGCCTCTTTTGAGTTTTGTAAACAAATAATCGGCAATCCCGCTACAAGATAAAGGGCTAATTGATACGCTGTTTGAAGCGATGCATCCATCTCGGAGTTATTTAATGTCGTCAATGAATCTTGATATAACAAACCAAAACTTCCGTCTAACTCATTCAACTCACTCATCTTCATTTCTTTGACATCGCAGTGATAGACATTTAGCTTGCAGTCATGAATCACGGATGATTTTACTAATTGCAAATCTTCAGATGATGCTAAATCGTTCACGAAAACAATGGAACTCGAAAGCTCACGGTTTTTCAATGTCAACTCACCTTTTTCGATAACGATGTCATCCATAAGTTCTAACGTATGAATCGATGTATAAACCCCATGATCTAGTAACCAGTGTTTCATTTTTTCATTTGGTGCAATTAAATAAGAGGCTTGATTGAGTATCGAGCGTTCCTGTTCAAACTCGTGACCGTCGATTAGTTGTTTGAAACAAGAGGCACTCATATATAAAATTGTTTTAATTTGATGAAAATGACACAGTTCAAATAGCGCTTGACCCTCTTTCTTTGTTAAAGGATATTCAAAAAAGATGAGATCCATAATATTCAGCGAATTCGCTTCTGATTGTAAATGTTGTTGTAAGGACTTGAACCCAAGTTGTTGTAACGCAACGATGTTTTGAGGATTAATCTCATCAAAATAGTACTTCTCACCCACCGCTTTCATCGTTTGAACCATGAGTTCATACTGTTTTTCATACATTTGTGAAACCTCTAATTGTCCTGCCAACTTAAATAAAATCGCTAATCGATATAAACTCACTGGACTCATCTCATCAGGCGGAAGTTGCAAAAGCTCATTCAAGCTTTGTTCATACTTCCCTTGATTAAATAGACGATGCCCTTGTAAATAATGCGAGTGAATAAGAGAATCTTGCTCATCTTCTAGTGCATTTAGCATACATGAAAGAATGGCTGACACATAATTATTTTGATTCCAGTAGTAACAGACTTCTAACTGAAACACTTCATCAAACGATGGTTGAGTTAAAATAAATTGTTTAGCCTCTTCTAAATTATTTCCTTCAACCAATTGCTTTAACGTTTGATATCCCACTCGTTTCAGCTGATTTGGATTTAAGTGATAATGACGAACTAACTTTTCTGTGATTTGTTTTTCTATTGTTGGATCGGTTGTATATAACAAGGCATCTTGATAAGACTGAATGGCTAAGTTTAGTTGCTGATCTTGTTCCCTTAATTCAGCTAATTTCAAATGAGTCTGCGAGTCAAACGGAGCGACTAATAGGATTTCACTTAAAAGCTTCCGAGCGAATTCAAACTGATGATCATAAATAGCCACTTGCGCATGAATTCGTTTAATATCAAGATCTTCTTTGAGCGCTGGAAGAGCTTCGTTTAACTGATTCATGGCATAAGATAAGTTTCCACTTGTAACGAATGATTGAATTTGAGTTAGGAGTTGCTCTTTTTCTTTTTGTAAAAATGATTCATAAAACTGTTGATGTAAGGTGGCTGCTAACTCTATTCCTTTTGGATTTTTTTGAAATAGTTGATGTGCATTTTTGGTGAGACCATCTTCTAAATAATTGGCAATATAAATAATGTCATTAAACCATCTAAGCTTTAATCCATCGTGTGCAATATGAAACCAGACAACTGATTCTGTCATAAAGGTTTCTCCCTCAATTTCAGGAAACTTATACTGTTTTAAAACATCAGTATAAAAAACTTCGGCTTTATCTCCGTCAATATGATATTTTTCACGTTCAAGTGAAGTCGCATCTAAATACTCTCCCTCAAAGGTTTGACCGATGAGATCCGTTTCACTGGTTCCTTTATTTCCGGCGACACCCGCATAACCCGATAAGTTTTGAATACTTTCTTCCCAGCGAATAATCGTTTCAACGGCATCATCTTTAAGATAATCGTCTGAATCGACCATTAAAAATAGTTTTCCTCGAGCGAGTTCAGTTGCTTTATTAATCGCTCGATGTTTTCCTCCGTTTTTAACCCGAATATAAATAATTTCAAAGTTTGCTTCGCTTTCAATCCAAGGAAAAATCAGATTTGCCGTTTCATCCATTGATCCATCATCAACAATAATCCATTCAAACGATTGAACGGTTTGTCTTTTTAAAGACTCATATAACCGAGTTAAGGTATAAGCCCGATTATATGTTGGCGTAAAAACTGTAACTGGATAAGATTTCATAAGCCATCCCTCATTTCTTCAATCAATTTCTCTTTTCGTTTAATCAACACATTAAGTTACTCTTTCGGTATTAATAAAAATGATTGAATTTTGGATAGTTGTTGGTGATAAGAAAACTGTTCGCCACCTTTTTGACTTTTTTGTTTTAACTCTAAATAAGTCATCGTATTAAATAAGACGTTAATCACGCCGTCATACAACGCTTGAAGCGTATTCTCGACTAAAAATCCATACTCTCCATCTTTCAGAAGTTCTCGATTTCCCGCACAGTCGGTCGCAATAATAGGAATGCCTAAAATCAACGCTTCAATCACGGCAGAACTCAACCCTTCAACGTATGAAGAACAGATAAATAACTGACAATGGTTCACTAATTGATAAGGATTTGGGTGATACCCCATGAGCGTAACGCAATCTTCTAGCTGATTTTGTCGAATATAGTCTTCATATTCTTGACGCTTAACGCCCTCTCCGATAATAATGAGCTGACAGTTAACGCCTAATTCTTTTAATTTTTGTTGAATGATAAGTAATCGATCATATCCTTTTTCTGGCGTTAAACGCCCCACAGACACAATTTTAAATTCTTCAGGTAGCGACGCTTGACATGGTAACGCAGCTTTTTCTTTAATTTCTACCTCGTCAATTGGATTATAAATGACATGGACATGATCATAAATTCCAAATTTTTCAATGAACGCCTTTTTGGCTCCTTCTGACACACAAACAATTTCATCGAAGGCTTCGTAACATGATTTATGCTCCTCTTCACTAGAAAAACAGAAGTCCGCCCCTCGATTAGCCATTAAATCCGTATGAACCCATGCAATTTTTTTAGCATGTTTATTCGGTGAATAGGCAATGATCCGAGTTGATTGATCTTCTAAAAAGGCCACTTCAATATCATAGTCTTGATCAATAACTTCTTGACTTAGTCGTGTCGGCGTTAATGTCTCTAAGTACGTATAGTATTCTTTTAAAGCATTCGCTTCTTCTTCACTCTGTGCCGTTACTCTATAAATGGTTTTATAAGTCGCATATTTTTTAATTTCATCAATGTAAATTCCTTGGTCAATTCGAGTTTGAACGGTAATATCAAATTTCGATTGATCGAGTCCTTTCACAAGGTTTAAAAGCACTTTTTCAGCTCCTCCACCAAGCAACGTTCCAATTAGAAATAAGATTTTCACTTTTTTCGTTTGTTTTATTTGTTTTTTGTCTTCTTTAAACTGATGAATCGTACTATGTAAGATGTCTTCTAGCAAACAAGCTCCGTTGACTGGACTCATTTGCTCGGCTGTTTTTAGTCCATTTTCAACTAAATGCGCTCTTAGTGTTGAATCTGTTAACACGCGTTTTAAATGTTCCGTTAATTCTTCAATCGTATTAGATGAAGCAATCAGTGCATTTTGCTCATGTTTAGCGTATTGATTAATGCCACCACAGTTCGTACAAACAACTGCCACCCCAGATGCCATTGCTTCAAGAGGAGGTAATGGACACCCTTCATAAATCGAACAACTTAGTAAAATATCCGATTGACGATAAAGGTTAGCTAACTCTAATTGGGACGCATTAACCACATATTCAACTTCAAAAGGTAAGGCACTCGTTGTTGGTTGAACCTGACAAGCCCAAGTGACTTTAAAACGAAATCCTTGATGCCACGCCTGAACCAAGACTTGCAACGCAGTGACAAATCCTTTAAACGATAACATTGGATTTCCAACGAGTAAAATTCTTAATTCTTTCGATTCTTCTCTTTCAACCGGATAATAACGCTCAGTATCAATAAAAACCGGTAAAACATAAGATTCCTGATTAAATCGCGCTTTTACAATATCATGAACATAAACCGAATCCGTCGCATAATAAATCTCTTCTTTAAATTGTTCCTGCAAAGAGGCGCGAATGATTTTTTCTTTTTCTTGATCACCGACATCCCCATATAAGAACTCATGACCTTGTTCCCAGTATAAAATAGGAACATTTGCATTCATTAACTCTTTAATTTGATTATAAAAACCGGCAAAAACAACGTCAACTCCACTTAAATAGTCAGTATACGTTTCATGTCCTTGAAGTACAAACTCTTGATCGGGAGTAAAATCCGTAATCCAATTTGGAACGACTCGATCATAGGCCCCTCGAAGTAAAACAGTGATACGATGTCCTCGTTGCTGTAATGCCTTCATTTGAGTGTATAACATTTTTAGCCCACCCGTCACGTTTTGATGGGGTAAAATATATAAAATAGGTAACTATTCAGCCTAGTAGAAAAGAGTATCACAAAAAGGAGTGCTCATTTAGTGAAGTACTCCTTGTGAATGTTATGAAAATTGAATCGTATTTCCCATTAAAATGGTTTCAATACTTTCGATAATATTTAATCCTTGCTTTTGACAAGTAGAGATGAAACCTCTGATTCGGGCGAAACAATGAGCACCTTTTTCTGTTCGGAAACATCCGGATATTTTTTGTTTAGTTTTAGTCATTCGGACATCACGCTCAGCTAAATTATTATCAAACGGAACTTCAACTTGATACAGAAATTCTAATACTTCTTCTTGTCGTTTCGATAAACGATTGAGTAATCGAACGGAATCCGTATTCTTTTCATGCAGTTTTAAAGGATTCTCACGGTAACCCTCTTCGATGATTTGTTGGTATCGTTTCTCAAACTCCTGTATTTTAGATAAGGGTAAAGGATATTCCGTCTCTTCTGAATAAGTTTTAGCTTCAAGTAATAATTTCGTCATGTTTTTTGCCCACTGTTGGTTCTCAAAATCGATGATTCCTTTAAACTCTCTTAAATGATGAACGTTACATAAAGCATGCGTACAATCATCATATTTAAAATACGGGGTCCAATGGTCATGGATGACGGTTCCTTTGAAAGAGGGAAGAATGCCATTGGCTTCAATGGCTTGAGAGCCACGCTTTTCATGAACAAAGTAATGCGTGAATTTTTGATTTGAAGTCACGTGAAGCCAGTGTCTCTTTCCATTGACATAACAGCCTGTTTCATCTAAATGAAGATGATTTGATGCCAAAAGATTTTCTTTGATTGAGGCTTCAGTCGTTTCTAATAACTCATCACATCGTTTCGTCATATTCACCAGTGTTCCTTGGCTGATGGTCGCTTTGAAAATATCTTGAGTCAATTGTTTCAGACGGTTGAAAGGAATCAATTGATAGTGACTGAAATAAGTTAATACACTTGTTAAATGTGGCCCATATTGTGTCGGTTGTGTGACATGTTTCGGAAATAGTCCTTCATTTTTAAAGTGACAGTTAGGACATACTTTAATTTGGGATTGATGCTCAGTCACTTGAAGCCTTAAGCTCGGTAAATCAAAAACTTGACGTCGAATCGTTTTTTGAGGTTCAACGTTTTCTAAACAACACCCACACCCTTGGCAAGTTTTCGGATGATGTGTGACGACATGATCCGGATCTTTTATCATTTTTAAGGTTGAACCTTGATGTCCGACTTGACCACCCGGTTTTTTATTTGAAGGTTGACGCAAACTTTTTGTCTTTTTAAAACCATCGGTTGACGGAGGTAAGCTACTATTTTGACTGGTTTGATTTGATTGTTTTTCAAGTTTCTTAAGGCGAGCATCTAAATCTGAAACAGTCTGAGATAACTCAGAGATTTGAGTGGAAAGTCCTTGAACTAAACTAATAACGGATTGAATCCCCTCCTGATAAACTTTGATGATTTCAGATTCTGACATGAGATGACACCTTCTTCTAAAGTTGGAATAGTAAGGATATTATAACGTAAATCTTACAAATAGGTAAGTTATTCACGAGAGCTACATATCATTAACAAAAACACCAAGGAATGGAATTCATTTACTTGGTGGCTGAATAGTTACTAAAATAGAAAGCTTTTGGCCGTTTTTGACAAGTGGTAGTGGCTGTTTAGTCTCTAAAAAGTGAGTCGCATAAATTTTAATTAATTTGCTAGGTAAGTGTTTCAAATTAAAAAACGAAACATCGAAATCTTTAAAATCAGAAAGAATCCATGTGTTTGCTCCATTTTCATGATCCACTACTAAATAAATCTCTTCAACTCCTCGCTTAAGAAGCTCATGAATGAGATTAATCCCCTCTTCTTTACTTAATTGATTAAATAAAGATGGAATAATAGCAGTATGATACATTTGATCAAAAGTGGTAGACGATTGTTGTAAGTGGGATAAGAAAAAAACTCGCTCATAACAACTCATCACCTCTGTCTCAAACGCTTGATCTTCTGCAAGACAAACATCGACTTTATAAGTTGATTTGGGATACATATTTTTTAAAAGAGGTGCTATCCAGGGAGACTCCCCTGATATTTCAAGAATAAAATCCTCCTGATGTAAATTTAAAAAACTAATAAGTTCTAATTTGGATTGAAACTCAATCTCCATAACATCCCCTCTTTCTTTTTCATTAAAATGGGCGAAAATTCCATAATTAATATATCTTATGATAAAAAGAATTTAAGTGTTATTCATGAACTCATTATTTTTCATTTTTATTAAGATGTTACAACTTCTAACGATTCATCCTCTTCATCTGCTAATTGATGAGTTAACCACTCATCCCCACACAATCTCATATATATAAGTCCAGATATGTTTTTCATATCGGAAAACTTTTAACTGGACTATAGGATGCCTTAATATTAAAGCGGCTTACCAACTAAGACTGGTGTAGCATTATAAAATACATTTCTGTTTATATATAGTAAAGGATTCCTCGAACGCCCCAATCGACAAACATTCCGATAAAAACACCGTAAAATCCTCATTTCAGTGTTACACCAAGCAAATATCCTAGACAAACTCTGAAAACCCACATTCCAATCATCGTACTTCAATAAAAAAGAAGCCCTCTTGAACTTAGATGACTTCTTTGATCATTAACTTTTAGCTACGATTAAGTCAAACGTCCTCTTTTTAACTCGTTATCATAAACTTCTTCATAAAAAAAAACGGATGGAAAACTAATCTGTACCCTTTGTCAAGGACAAAGAAAAAAAACCTAAGCAACTTGAAGCTGATTTCTGTATCCTACAGGAGTCAGCTTATTTAAATTCCATTGATATCTAAAGTTGTTATGGTAATCTATATAATCTTTAATTTCGATGAATAAATCATCAAATGACATTTGATTCGTAATCTCTGCTTCATCTTTTAAATGCCCAAAAAATGATTCTTGTGGAGCGTTATCCCAACAATTACCCTTTCTTGACATGGATTGTTGAATTCCTAATTCTTTTACTTGATTTGAAAATTGTGGACTAGTATAGTGTACTCCCTGATCGGAGTGAATGATCGTTTCTTTCATTAATTGGACAGTCGGATTTTCTTGAAGTTTTTTCAGTGTTTGAAGCACAAAATCTATCTTTAAATGATCACTTAATTGAAAGGCTAAAACTTCATTCGTTGCACTATCTAAAATGGTAGAGAGATAGGCAGTCTGACCCTTTCCATATTTTAAATAAGTGATATCGGTTAATAGAACTTTGTAAGGTTCTGATGGTCTAAACTTACGGTTAACAAGATTTGGACAAACGCGATGTGCTTGCGTAGCTTTAGCGAGTTTACGATAGGGATTACTTCGACGAACTTTACTCAACAATCCATATTTTTTCATGATGCGATGAATAGATTTTAGGTTAAAGGAGATGTTGAATTCTCCTTTAAGAACCATCGCTACTTGGCGAATTCCTTTGTTCTTTCGTCCTTTGAAATGAATGGCTTGTTGAATCACTTCTAAACGTTGTTGTTCGTCTTTTAGTCGCTTTAAGCGTGCTTTTTCAGCGCATGACGAAAAATAACGATAATAACCTGATCTTGAAACACCAAGACTATCGCATAAATGAGAAATTAAAGAGTTAAATTTAGTTGATGTCTGGCTCACCACTTGATGAATCATTTGAAACCTTACTTCTTTAGAGACTATTCTAGCATTTTTCTCACGAGTCTCAACTTTTTTAATAATTCGTTCTCAATCCTTAAAACTTCTAATTCGGCTTGCGTACGTAACAACTGTTCTTCTATCGTTAACTCTCGCTTTAGAGGTCTTCCAGAATTGGTAGTACGACTATCATCCAATCCTAATGGCCCCTGAGTTTTAAAGGCTTGTTTCCAACGTTTAGCTGCAGAATTCACACGCTGCATACCAAGCATCTCAACATTGAATCCATAGTATTCGAATATCTCTCGAGGAAACTTTCCTTTCTCGCTCATCGCAATAAAGTTTTCCTTAAATTCTTTTGTATAAGTAATCCCTTTTTCAGACACTGACTTAACATAATCGTTTTGTTTGAGTTGTTCAATCTCTTGCGGTGTAAATAACTTCTTGCTCATCTGAAATCCTCCTAAAATCTAATAGTTTATATGATAGCAAAAAGACCCTAGAGGGTAGACTTTTTTTACTTGTCTACTCTCTAGGGTACATTTTAAACCATCCGTCAATTATTATTTACTTAAAGCATTTGCTGCTGCATTTTCTCCAGCAATGCGTCCTGAATTGTAAGCAAATCCTAATGTTCCACCTTCAAATGTCACATAGTTATTTCCGTACATTCCTCCTGCATCAGCACCTGTTACCCATAAGTTATCGATAGGTGTTCCAGATTCATCAACAGCTTGAATGTTTTCATTAATTGCAACGCCACCTAACGTTCCAAGACAACGTGTTTTAACTTTTACCGCGTAATATGGACCCTTTTCTAGCGCATACATATATTTAGAATCTTTGAAGAATTGAGTATCTTCTCCATTATTCGCCATTTGATTATAATTCGCTACTTCTTCTACTAAGTAAGGCGCTCCAATTAACTCTGCTAATTCTTCGATGCTATTTGCTGTAAATGCAACACCTGCTTGAACAGCATCAGCTAAAACAGCACTGTAATCAAATGGTGCACGATTTGCTTCAGCCATTTTATCTATATCTTTTAAATGTCCAGCTTCAATATAGGATACACCTTTACCATATAAGTGTCCCCAACGATCAGCAAATACACTAGCTAATCCTTTTTCTGCAACTTGTTCAACAATCCCTTGATCTAAGATGATGTACATTTCTGCATCTGGTTGTGTATAAATCATCGTTGATAAAGCTGCACTTTCGTAAGCTTCTTCTTCATTTCCAAAACGATATCCTTTATTGTTTACAAATAATAATGGATTACGAACTAAATCTGTTAAAGCAGATGAATCTTGCATCTTCTTCTTCGCTTCAGCTTCAAACGTCATACCAAACCACTGAGCAACATCTGTTCCTAATTCAGCAGCTCCTGCTGACCAAGCCATCTCTAATCCGTCACCAGTTGCTGTAGCGATTAATCCAGTTCCAGCTTCTTCACCGAAATGTTCTTTCATCATTTCTGCATTTCCACCGTATCCACCTGTTGATAAAATAACTGAGTCAGCCGTGATACGTAACTCTGTTCCATCTGCACGACGTGCAACAACTCCAGTTACTTTTCCTGAATCATCCATAATTAATGATTCTCCTGGTGTTTCATACATGACTGTTCCACCATTTTCAACAACTTTATCATGTAACGTTTGGATTGCTACTGTTCCACCGTCTGCATATCCATGAGCCGTTGTTGGCATTCCTACGTGATTATATTGTGCTCCGTGTCCAGCTTCTAATAAATTTAAGTTTACACCTTGCTCAAGTAACCAATCAATTGTTGAAGCTGATTTATTGATAATTGCACGAACTAAACGTGAATTAGCAAAGTATCCACTTTCCTTAATGTATGTTTCATATAACCACTCTGAATCTGCTGTATCATTTGCTTCAACTTGCATTGAACTATGATCGGCGAAAATAACACCGGCCATTGACCCTGCTCCTGAAACACCTGGTGCTTTTTCAAGTAAGATAACATTTGCTCCAGCTTCACTAGCTGCTACAGCTGCCGCTGAACCAGAAGCTCCTGCTCCTACAACGACAACATCTGTTGTAATTTCTTCAACTTGTGCAGTTGTTGTTGACTCTTGTTTCACTTTTAAAGATTCAACATCTCCACCTGCTTGTGTCACACAGTCAGCAACGGCATCTAAAATCCCATTACTTACATTTGTTGCACCTGATACTGTATCAACTGCTAATGTTTGATTTTCAACAATCCCACTCGGAATACGTTCAATAGCTGGAGCTGCAAGACCTTCAGTTTCATGATGTTCAAGAACTTTAACTGATAAGATTTCAGTTTCGCTGAATTCTACCTCAACTTTAATTTCTCCATTGTTCCCCATCGCAGTTCCCGTATAAGTTCCCGCTTCAAACGAGTTTTTAGCTTCTGTTGGTGCTTCTGTTTCATTTGTTTGACATCCTACTAATGTTAAAGACATTAATAAGGCCGCAAAATAACTTTTCGGTAATTTGTTCATTGACTCTCCTCCTTAAAACTAAATCAAAACTTGTTCATCAATTCACAAGTATTTAAAGTGTAAGGTCCGGTGTAACCCCTGAGTCAATAAAGTTTTTAAAAAAATTACAAAAATAATGAAAATATCTCATATTATTTATATTTTTCGACAGCTACGCGAACTGAAATGACATATTTAACCGATCCGTTCTCCACTTCTAATCCGTCTAACTTTACGCTAAAGTCTTCTAGAAAACGGTAATGATAATCTCTTGCCTTTTTTAGTAATGGCATTAAACAAGACTGATCAATAGAACAGACATCGTCAACAATCAGTGTCATACAAAGACCGAGCCCTCCTGGTAAAAATTCAACTGGCTCCTCTATACATAGATCACACTGCTCAACATATTTGCTTTTGGCATGTAAGCCTAACTGAACTGAATGGGAGGTCTTTCCTAATTCAATAGACTCAAGTGGAATCGTCATCGATAAAACGGTATAAGGTAAATGCTCAATCCATTGTTTCATTAACTGTGTACTCTTTTTACAATCTTTATCACACCTTAATCGATAAATAGGTGGCAACTCAACCTCCATAATCTCACCTACTTTTTCACACTGCCACTGATAGGAATTATGAATTTCATCTAAACGTGATTTTAATAACTGTAATCGTTGAATCTCATATTCAATGTCTAACTTCTTTTGTTCAATCAAATCTAGATGACTTTCATTTGTCACACCATTCATTTTTTCAGATACTTTTGAAACGGGTAACTCGAAACTTCGATATAACTTTGCTGTTAGAACCTTGAAGCCATCTCGATTAGTATATTCACGATAATTATTACACGGATTTTTAGTCGGTAAAAAAATTTGATTTTTTTCATAGTGCCGTAAAGCATCTACACTTACACCTAATAATTTAGTAAATTGACTGGTACTATAACTCATTTCATCTAACTCTCCCTATCTTACTTCAACCTAATGATAACAAAATGATTTCAGACGATTACTTTCACTTCACCCGTTATATCCCCTTTAACTTAAGCAATTGATTCATTCATGTCTCACCATAATTCATCCCCGTTGATCAGTACGATTTCAACAGATTAATAACACATTCAGTTATGAATTTGAAAGATTAAATCTCATGATGTTCACAAAGAAAAAATAGCCGTTTTTGTAACGGCTATTTTTAAAGTACAGGAAGTGTAACATTAAACACTCATTTTTAGACTTTATTCTTGGAACGATAAGGCAAAATTAGCCTTTTCATTGAATGCTCCTACTTTTTGTTCTAGCCTAACAACATAGGAACTAAATCCTACACAATTTTCTCTCTCTTTAATGCTTGTATTATTTAATTTAAACGAATTTATAACATTTTTAATTGTTTCTTTTTGTTCTATAGTTAATTCATCTATTATAAGTATAATCTTTATATTAGATTCAAAAGCTTTCTTTAGTTCACTCTTAAGAGTACTATTTATTTCTCTATCTCTTATTTTAGGATTTAAATCTTTCATCCATTCATCAACCTTATCCATAAGAAATTGATTGCTATCAATATATGAAATTATTTTCTCTATCCATTCATTTATTGTTTTTTCTCTTATTTTATAATCAGTAACAATGCTAAACGTAGATGCGAATCTTATTAGCTGAGGTAGTATGGTTCCATTTAAATAGTTAAGTTTCTGCGTGTTCCTATATTTTCCTTCCCCATAACATTCGTACTCTATTAAATTTATTCTTAATGGTGTATTAGTAGAATCCCTATCGTAAGTAATTAATACAGCATCTGGGATCCCTTTTATTCCTGGTATATTTTCATTTTTATCATTTTTTAGACCCACTGTTGAAAATAATCTATTATTCGAAATCAATATACTCTTGTCTTCTGTAAAAAATTGAAATAAATTATAAAAATACTTTGTTACTAAAGGTTCCAATCCTCTAATCGGATCTGTTTCATTTCTAAATCTTATTGTTTGAAATGTACCTAGTATATCTAAAATTTCTTCTTCTTCATCTGATTTATCATATTCTTCACATTCTGACTCTTTAAATTTCAACTGAAATTTTATTTGCGATTCTTCACTTGAAGTATTCTCACTTAAATCATTAAAAATATATAGCGTATCTCTTTTATTAGTTACAAAGTTCTTATCTAATATATTTATAGCATCTCTATCTTTTATCAATTTTGAACCTTGCAGATATTTAGCTCCCCATGCTTGTCCACCTGCTTCTCTTAGTACACTCATATCAAATGGTTCACAAAATTCGATATCTTTAATTTTAAAACACTGTATATACTTTTCTGAATCTTCCCATGGCTTTATATCTGTTATCTCTCCCAAAACCCCTCTTGCTCCACATAGACTTTCTTTTCCTATCTTTATGGAAAGATATATTAAATCTCCTGTGCCACCGATTCTAAATTTTTGACTAAATCCCGCTACCTTTTCATTTACACATAAATAGTAGTTGTCTATCAACTTACCACAATGCAATATTCTTACATTATTCATGATTCCCTCCCATTTTCTATATAATCTAATTATATATTTATATAAATAAATATTCTATATAAATAGGTTGTTTACCTATAAAAGCATACACTTCTTCTCGGAATACTTAAGTAATAGACCCTATTTTAACATCTTATGTTGTTACTGATGAACACTGAAATTAAAATCCTATATTGTAGAAGCCTGATTGGGATTAGGAAGAATCTCGCTTTATTATTAGACTTGAATAAAAAGAGGCATTAGGATTTTCTAGTGCCTCTTTTCATCACTATTATTCACACGCCCATCCATCTTTGTCACGATCATGTTTAGATTCATAGGCTGGATGTCCTTGTGGAACTCCATCGGGATAAACTTCTCTTAATAACGTACAGTTTTTATAGGATTCTTTAGTTGTAGTCGATTCTTGATTATAAATTCCGTTGGGATTATCATCTTTATAATTAGTTGATCCTGAACTAGAACCGTTTGTTGATGTACTTGAGTTACTTGAACTCGAACTGCTTGTTGATGTGTTTGAGCTACTTGTACTTGAACTGCTTGTTCCTGTGTTTGAGTTGCTTGTACTTGAACTGCTTGTTCCTGTGTTTGAGCTACTTGTACTTGAATTATCTTTGCCTGGGGTATATGACGCTGGTGTTAATTCCGTTTTAAATCCATGCCCGGTTGACGTAAACACAATATCGCCTTGTTCATCTGTTCGATACACTGGAATGTCTTTAGACTCAAATAAACTTAATGTTTCTTGGCTTGGATGCCCGTATTGGTTCGGTTGTCCAACTAAAATGACGGCATATTCAGGCTGAATTTGATGAATAAATGAGGCTGACGAACTCGTATTTGATCCATGATGTCCGACTTTCAGTAAATCAACATCCCCAATCGATAACTTTGACTCAACCTCAGCTTCTGCATCGCCCATAAAGATTGCTCGATCATCGCCATTTTCGTATAACACAATTAAGGAATTATTATTTTCGTTACTATTTCCACCTGCTGTATTATAAAGAGTTAAAGTCGCACTTCCTAACTCAAACGTCGCCCCTTCTAGTGGCACACTCGGTTGTAATCCTTTATTAGATAACGCCTGGATATAGTCTTGGTAGACTTGTGTTGTGGCATCACCATTGGGAACTAAGGTCGTCTTCACATCAAAATCAGCAATGACCGTATCTGCACTTCCCATGTGATCGGCATGAAAATGAGTCAAAATTAAATAATCAATCCTTTCAACGCCCTGATTTTGTAAATAAGCTTTCACTGTCGCATCATCATCTGTATTTCCTGTATCAATCATCGCAAATCGTCCCGCGTTCTCGATTAGGATCGCATCTGAATTCCCCGTATTAATAAAGTGAATTTGACTATCACTCACCGTTTCTATAGTCACATCTTCTACTTTTAATGCTTCACTTTCCTCTTCAGATTGAATAACTGCTTCTTCGTTTGACTCGACTTCACCCAATTCCACGTTTTCTGATTCAATCTCTTGCACGGTTTCATGATCATCTGAAGTTTCCTCTACATATTCATTAGCTGCCGAACAACCTGTCAAAAGAATTGTTATTCCTAGAATTAGCAACTTTTTAAATGTAAATTGACCCATCTAATTACCCCCAGTTAAAAATTGATACTTTTATTATACATAACTCTCTAAGCCTTTGCACGAGTGACTAGTCTTTAAACTAATCCGCCTAATTAAAAACAATCTTCCGCTTGTTTATTTTTAGCTATGACTTTCTAGCCTCAGCTACCTTTTGAACAAATTGTTTGGCTAGTTCAGTCACCCCTGCATAATCTCCATGTTTCGCTGGTGCCGTTAAATCTCCTCCAACACCAACAGCCACGCAACCGTTTTTAATCCACTGATTGACATTCTCTAAATTTACTCCTCCGGTTGGCATAATATTGGCCTGAGGCAGCGGGCCTTTAATGGCTTTAATGAAACTTGGACCAAACGCACTTCCAGGGAATAACTTGACAATATCGACTCCCGCTTCCATAGCTGTCACCATTTCTGTGATCGTCATGCATCCTGCCATATACGGCACTTGATATCGATTGCAAAGCTTAGCTGTCGCTAAGTCAAATCCAGGTGAAACGATGTAGTTTGCTCCTGCTAAAATGGCGATGCGAGCTGTTTCACTATCTAATACCGTTCCAGCCCCAATCAACATCTTTGATCCGAATTCTTTAACTAACGACTTAATCACTTCATCCGCAAACGGAACCGTAAACGTTAATTCAATCGCTTTAATTCCTCCCGCTAAACAAGCTTTTGAAATTTCAATTCCTTCAGTTTCATTTTCTGCACGTACAACGGCAACGACTCCTGTTTCACAAATTTCTTTAATCACTTCATATTTTTTCATCCTGCACCTCGTATTTTCTCTTGTATTAAATGTTTAGTGGTTATAATTGTGTTGTCTAAAAAATTGATCCTTGATTACTTTTTGATGCTTATCATCCTGATATATTCATCACACCTATTATCTAAATTTCGTCTTTATTATATCATTTTCTATTTTAATCTCTCTAGTCCTAGATGCACAAAAAAGATGTCATGAATAGTTTCACAACATCTTTTTATCAACTTCATATTTAAAAGGCTTCTGTTTCTAACCTTGATTATCATAATTTTGAATACAATCAAAGGCTTCATGAATCAACTTCCCTAACTCGTTTGGAATGTCAACCTCATTATGATGTTGACTCGTGAGTTGTAATAATTTTTCCTCATAATGCTTCAGTAAATTAGCAAGCATTAACACGTAATGTTCTTTGGACTGTGCTAATCGTTCACGTCCAACAATTACTACCAGTTGCACGCCTTCAATAAACCCTGGCATCACTTTTCCCCACGATTTTTCATCTTCTGCCGTGGTTTGTCCTTGATGAAAGCGATAATAACTAAGTGGCTCATCTAAATAAACGCACGTTCCAGTTGATAAAAGATCTAACCATAACGCCATATCCGAAGCAAAAATAAATTCAAATTCATGATATTTTCCAAAGGGTTGTTTCATGGCACTTTTTCTAAATAAAACCGTCGTTGGAACGCCTACAAAGTTACTAATTTTACCAATCATCTGATCAATCATCACTTTTCCAGAGCCTAGCCAGTTCTCACCACTTCGAAACACGGACTGATTCATTCCTAACACTTCATCCTGTTCGTTAATGAAGTAAAACGGTGAACTAACTAACTGAATGTCCTCATGTAGTAACAGATAATTCATCATCATTTCGATTTTAGTTGGAGCAAACAAATCATCATCAAATAAATAATTTATAAATTCCCCCTTTGCTAAAGAGAGGCATCGATTCATATTTCCGATATACTTTAAATCTGTCTCATTTTTTTCATAACGAATAAATGAATAGATCGATAAGTACGTTTCAACGACTTGCTTTGTTTCATCGTTGTCACTATTATCACAAATAATAATTTCAATGTTGTCATACGTTTGTGCAAGTGCACTGTCTAACGCTTTTTTAAAAAATAATGGGCGATTCCGCGTTGGCATTAAAATACTCACTAATGGTTTCATTCAATCTCCCCTTTTTTTACATATGGACTTGGTTCATTAATCGGACGATTATACTCTAATTTTGGACAAACCGTTGTTTCTCCTTCAATGACCAATTCAACAATTCCATTTCTAGCTTTAAAGACAGAGGCTAAATACTCAGAGTCATCAAGTTGAGACGGTAAAGCTTTAAAATACGGTAATGAATAAGCCTTGGCGAGTGATTCAATATCCGGGACTTGATAACCTCCCGCTTCCGTCGTTCCTGTATAACGACCATTAAAATAAAGACTTTGAAATTGTGTAATCATTCCAAGCGATCGATTGTTAAACACAATTACTAAAATCGGTAAATCATATTGTGAAATTAGCATTAACGACTGAAGACTCATCTGAAATCCACCATCGCCACAAATGACATAGACTTGACGAGTTAAATTAGCAAAAGCAACTCCCAGCGCAGCGGGAATCGCATAGCCCATTGGAGCTAATCCACCACTTGTATAAAAGTTTTGATCGGTATGCATCGTTAAATACTGTGCACTCCACATTTGATTTTGTCCAATATCAACAGTAAAACTTGATTTTTGATTCGCATACTGATTCAAGACGCCTATCCATTGATACGGAAGTTTATTCTCCACATAATGTTTAATCTCTTGTTCTTGACTAAATGCTTGCTGATAGTAAGTCACCTTTTCTTGCCATTCATTTGAAATAGAAAAATCAGCAACAAACGGCTGAATTGAAGTTAAAAACTCCTCAACAGATTGATGAACTTTAACTCGGTTATTGAGACGGTGATAGTCTAAATCATTTTGATCGATATTCACATGAATGATAGGCCCATTTGGATGAAAATGAGCAAGTAAATTTCCCGTTTGACGATTATCAAGTCTTGATCCTAAAACAATTAATAAATCAGATTCTGGAACTAATAAATTGGCACACCGATTGCCGTAACTCCCAATCATCCCAACTGTTTCAGGTAAATCATCATCTAAACAGCCTTTAGCCATTAACGAATAAACGACTGGAAGTTTTGTTTGATGAATGAAGGTGCGAAATACTTCTTTCGTATCTGGTTCCATCACCCCAGCACCTGCTAGTATGAGGGGCCTTTTAGCCTGATGAATCATCGACACGATACTTTCAAGATCAAATGAAGAATCACTCATGACCTGAGCAGTTGGCTCAAATCCGATTAACTCATCAATCTCTATTTCTTCTCTTTGAATATTTAATGGAATATCTAACAAAACAGGTCCTTTTTTATGCGTCGTTGCTAAATAATAAGCTTTTTCTAACTCATATTTAATGTTTTTCGCCTCATCCACTAAGACGGCATACTTCGTAATCGGTGAGACGATCGACACAATATCTGTTTCTTGAAATCCTTGTTGGCGAATTGGCAACTCATATTTATAGTCTTGCGTATTCACTTGTCCCGTCATATAAATCACGGGAATGGAATCAAAATAAGCATTCGCAATTCCAGTCACCATATTCGTGGCGCCTGGCCCACTCGTTGAAATAGCCACTCCTACTCGATTGGTTTCACGAGCATACCCTTCAGCTGCAAACGCTGCACTTTGTTCATGATACACCTGAATAAACTTGGTGTACGGATTTTTGTCAATCGAATCTGCTAAATGAGTGATCATCCCCCCCATATATCCAAAAATGTATTCAATCTGTTTACTTTCTAAAAAAGAAGCGATAAAATCTGAGACCTTCACATTTTCTCTCCTTTATATAAGTTTTGATGTTGCTTAAACCAAGTACACGCCTGAATCAACTCATCATGCAGTGAAGCGGTTGGTTTCCAGTTAAAATGAGCCGTTGTTTTACTAACATCAGCAACCCAAGTAGACACCAACTGTTCTTTTCTTGGATTGGGATGAATTAAGATTTCACTTGTTGAGCGAGTGATGTCTTTAATTTGTAACGCAACCTCAAGTACTGAGGTTTGAGTGCCACTGCCACAATTATAAATTTCACCTTGGATCGATTTCTTTTCTTTAATCATCTCCACGTATAAGTCGACTGCTTTTTGAACATAGATAAAATCTCGAACGGCATTAGGATTAGAAAGATAAATCGGTTCATTATGGATGGCATTTAAAATGAGATCAGGAAACAATCGACCTTGATCTTCAAAGTCACCAAATGGTGAAAATAAACGAATGGTTCCGATATTTTTATTCCACTGCTTGGCACAGTAATCACAATAAAGGGTGCTTGATAACTTGCTAATGCCGTAAACACTGGATGGAAAACAAGCATCCGACTCTTTCATGGCCGTTTCTTTCAGTCCATATTCTGAGGAGCTCCCCGTATTAATAAACGTTTCAAAATCAATATCTTGACAAGCACTTAATAAATTCATGATCCCCATTAAATTCGTCTGAACAATCGCCTGCTCTTCATTTTCAAAAGGTCGCCCACCATAAGTCGCACTATGAATGATATGCTGCGGTTGAATAAACTCGATGATCTCTTTTAACTTCGTGGCATTTGTTAATTCACACTTCCAATCAGTCACTTGTTCATAAACCTCATGAAGTCGCCAAAGATTCGAGCTTTCACGCGTTAAAATATGCACATCATAGTTTTCCTGAACCAATCGATGAACTAAGTTTGAGCCAAAAAAACCACTAGCTCCGGTAATTAATATTTTTTCCATAACTTAAACTCCCAACAACGAAAATTTTTCGATTTGTTGAACACATAAAGTATAAATATCCGCTGATTGATACTGTTGATACCACTCACACGTCAAGTCGATACATTGAGAAACATCTAACGTTGGTGTCCATCCTAGTTTTAACTGGGCCTTCGTAATGTCAAGTAATAAAAGATTAGCTTCATGCCACGTCTCATCTACTTGTTCAACAATCGTTCCTTTTCCATAGCTTTTCACTAATAAGTCGGTTAACTCTCTCACGGTTTTGACATCCTTTACGTTCGGTCCAAAATTCCATCCCTCGCAGTAATCTTTTGGATGAGTGAGTAATTTTTCACCTAATAATAAATACCCACTTAACGGTTCTAACACATGTTGCCAAGGTCTAATCGCCTGTGGATGTCTGAGGATGATGGGGTCATTGGCTTCGATAGATTTGATACAATCTGGAACAATTCGATGCATGGACCAATCGCCTCCTCCAATGACATTTCCCGCTCGAACGGACGCGATGCTTGTTTGATGCGTCTCATACGATTTTGGATGAAAATAAGATTGTCGCCAAGAATTGATGACGAGTTCACAAGCTCCTTTAGAAGAAGAATACGGATCATATCCTCCCATCGCATCACTTTCTCGATATGGCCAAAGTGACTCTTTGTTTTCATAACATTTATCGGTTGTAATAAAAATTCCCACTCGAGTTTCATTCGTTTTTCTTATACTTTCTAACACGTTAATCGTTCCCATGACATTTACGTCATACGTGTGAACCGGATCGCGATAAGATTCTAAAACGAGGGGTTGAGCCGCTAAATGAAAAACAATATCTGGCTTATACGTTGAAAAAACCTCTTCTAATTTATGTTTGTCACAAATATCTCCGCGAATATCGACTAATCGATTCGATAACTTAGCTAACACAAAGTTATCGTTTTTTGTGTATGGATCGAGTGAATATCCAATGACAGTTGCTCCTAATTCAAGTAACCAAATACAAAGCCAAGATCCTTTAAAACCAGTATGTCCCGTGACTAAGACGGTCTTTCCTTCATAAATCCCATTAAACTTTTTCATATCATCACCATCGCTGATCGTTTATTGTTCCATTAAGAAAAAATCTTTAATTGTCTTTATCATGTAATCTAACATTTCTCTCGTCATACCTGGATAAACCCCAATACATAAGGAGTTATTCATAATCATATCTGTTTTTTCTAACTCTCCTACCACTCTAAAACGATCGGGTGTTTGTTTTAATTCATGAAAGACAGGGTGTTTCAAAATATTTCCGGCAAATAAATTTCGTGTTTGAATGTGATTCTCTTCTAAATACTTCGCCAAATCAACACGACGCTTCCCACTACTTTCTTTCACGGTCATGATAAATCCAAACCAACTTGGACGACTATTTAAAGTGGGTTCCGGTAAAATGAGATAAGGTTCGAGCTCACTTAAATGCTCACGTAAATAGTCCCAATTTTTTTGTCTCATCTTTACAATCTCCGTTAACTTTTCAAGCTGAGCACACCCAATCGCTGCCTGCATATCCGTCAGTTTTAAGTTATATCCAAAGTGCGAGTAAACATATTTATGATCGTATCCCACCGGAAGTTCTCCAAATTGTTTTGTGAATCGATAGCCACATGTATTATCTCGACCGCTATCACACCAACAATCGCGTCCCCAATCTCGAAGCGATTGAATAATTTGATGAAGTTTCGGATGATTCGTATAAACAGCGCCTCCTTCTCCCATCGTCATATGATGAGGGGGATAAAAGCTTGACGTTCCAATATGCCCAATCGTTCCTGTTTTTTTCCACGTTCCATCAATGAAATACTCTGATCCTAACGCATCACAGTTATCTTCAATTAACCATAATTGATGTTCTTCACAAAAAGCTTTCACACGTTCTAAATCAAATGGATTTCCTAAGCTATGCGCAATCATCACAGCTTTTGTCTTAGAAGATAAAGCTTTTTTCATTTCCTCAATATTAATGTTATACGATGGTAGCTCAACATCAACAAAAACGGGAACGGCTCCGTATTGAATAATCGGCGAAATGGTCGTTGGAAATCCAGCTGCCACAGTAATGACTTCATCTCCCCGCTGAACTTGTCTATTACCTAAAAGGGGTGAGGTTAAGGCCATAAAAGCTAATAAATTAGCCGATGATCCAGAATTACATAACGAACAATAACGAACCCCTAAATACTTCGCAAAGTCTTTTTCAAATTGTTTCACCCATTTACCTGAAGTTAACCAAAAGTCTAAACTAGCATCGACGAGATTTATTAATTCATGTTCATCAAAATAACGTCCTCCATAATTAATGTAGGTTTCTCCTTCAATAAAAGGTGACGTCTTAAACTTTTCATCATAATATTCCTTCACTTGCTCTAAAATTTGATTCTTTAACTCCTCTACTCGACTCATTTGCTCCCTCCTAAATTTAAAAACGAATTAAATTCTTGATAGTAAGTCATACATTAATCTCGGATAAGTCGAAGGAATCTGTAATCCTTCTCCTTTTTCAGCGATCAAACGCTTAAAGGCAACGCTATAAATCTCTAAAAGCTTTGTGATAAATTGGGTATATTCAACTTTAGTTTCAAAGACATGATTGAGTGAAGCAACATCCGCTAATTTAGCCGCTTCGTCAAATCCTCGCAATTCATCTCCCCAATCTTTTTCTGATTCAGCTGTTGTTTGACTTTGATGCCGTCTAAAATAACTTAACGCTTCTTTCAGATAAACACACTTCCCTGATTCTAAAAGTGAATACCACGTCACTAGATCGGAATAAACAATAAACTCGTGATGATAGTACTGCCCAAAAGGAAATTTTAAAGCCGATTTTTTAAATAAAACGGTTGTTGGCTCTCCGATAAAATTATCAATGGTTTGAATAGATAACTTTAATAACTCTTGACCTTCTCCCATCCAGTCTTGCTCTAACTGCAATCCCATGAGATAAGGAGCAATTCCTTGATCATCATCATTAATGACATATCTGGGTGACGTCACCAGATGAATGTCAGAATCTTTTAGACAATAAGCCATCATTATTTCAATTTTTTGAGGTGCGAATAAATCATCATCCATTAAAAAATTAATATACTCACCCTTCGCTAACTCTAAACAGCGTCGCATATTACCAATGTATTTAATATTTTCTTTATTTTTCGCTGTGTTTTAAGTAAATGTTGATTTTAACAATAATAAAAAGCTGTTCAAATAGTTGAACAGCTTTTTATTACTTAACGGTATAAGTGTTTATAAAATTTTGTAAAGATGATACATCTTCTGAAATACTTTCTAAATCATTTCCATAATTTTCAGATAATGTCGTTCTATCAAAGGTTATCGTTTCTTGGTCTCCGATATTAAAATTTACAATTTCTGCATTTGTAACGAGAGATAAGATAATCATTGAGTTTCCTTGTAATACCTCGTTTAATGCAACTTTTGACGTTGAACCATCTTCTAACTCAACAGTAGCCTCGTCAAATGATTTGTAATTAATCGTCACCTCATATGGTTCTTGACTTGTTTGTAATTCAAATCCATCTAAATACTCATGAGCTGGCAATAGCTCTATAATATGACCAACAGCAGAATTATCACCAACGAAAGACCCCTTGTAATTTAACAATTCAGTCATATTAGTTGGTTTACCACAACCGACAAGAACGAATGATAACAACATTGAAAGCATAAGTAACTTCTTCATTCCAATCACCTCCTGTTTTCTATTATATATCTTATTCCATTTTTTAACAACAAACTAATGTATTAGTCTTTACATAATAAAATTAGCTCTTCTTTCTCGAATCATTTCATTAGATACTACACAATAACTTGCTTGTGATTGCACATAAGCTTTCTGAATTTTTAGAAGTTCTTTTTCATCCTTAAAAAGCTCAATCCACTTGAACCACATTAAATAACTATATAGATGCTTAGTTGATACTCCTCTAAACTTTTGTAGGAAAGCTTTAAAATTACTATGAAAAGCATTGATGTGTTGAATATGATAAATACCTTTCATATATTTTCCTGATGGAACTGCCTTATGTTCTAAATCTAATTCTTTAGCTAATTTTCCATATCCATGAGCGCTATCCGTACACAAAATAGAATGGGATGCAATACGACCTTCAAAGAAACGTTTTAGGTTATCATATTTCACTCGTCCTGTTCCTATCATTCCAATTAAAATATTACCTGTTCTATCTAATGCCGTTCCAATACAGACCTGTTCACTTGATAATCCACGCTTGCCAACAGACTCTCCACCTCGTTTACGGGGTGGTCTTGGCATTGTAAACCGTTTGCTTTTAGAATGATTTCCTTTGTAGCTATAACGGAGATAGCATTCGTCCGCTTCAACCAATCCATCAACTTCTCCTGCTCCCATGAATGAGCTAAGAGCGTCTAAAATTTTGTGTCGCCAAAAAAAGGCTGTGGCGAGATTGATATTACATTCCCATGCACAACGGCGTAAGCTATATCCCTTAATCATACATTCAATATAGTCAATCCATACTTTTGTTTCTTTCTTTGAATAAGCAGTTGGTGTTTGAGTTTGTTGGCTAAATGATTTTCCGCAGTTGCGACAGAGATAACGTTGATTTCCTTTTGCTTTACCATTCTTTACGATATGGTCGTCATGACAAAAAGGGCATTTATACTGCCCTGATGAGTACCTGGTTTCTTGAATCTCATTTTGAAGTTTAGACAAATCGGATTTAAAGATTCCTTTTTCAACTTAAACTAAGATTTCTGGTAAATCATTGGATGCTACTCGCTTTAAAAGTGCTAAAATAACTGCTTTTGGCATAGATAAAACTCCTCAAACATATGTTCTAATAATATTATAATGGATAATTTAAGAGTTAGTTATGCAAATTCTGTGTGAAATATCAACACTATTTTAAAACAGAGCCTTATTTTTATAATAAAAGATATTCGAAGTTGTTTTCATTAACGCTTCGATATACTCCTTTGTTTCGTCATGCTCACTATTGTCACAAATAATAATCTCAAGATTCGGATACGTTTGACTTAAGGCACTATCTAAAGCACGTTTTAAATAATTTAAGCGGTTATACGTTGGAATTAAAATACTCACAAGCGGCAAATCATCATTTAGCTGTTCCATCCATCCCTCTCCTTTTACCAAGTGATCCACGGCGCTTTTTTCTCGTTAATCATGCGTTCTAACTCCACTTTATCTCGTAAGGTATCCATCGGTTTCCAAAATCCATAATGTTTATAAGCCATCAGTTGTTGATCATTTGCTAATTGTTGCAACGGTTCTTCTTCCCAAATTGTCAAATCATCTTCAATATAATCCATGACCTCAGGTTCTAAAACGAAAAATCCGCCATTGACCCACATGCCATCTCCTGATGGTTTCTCATAAAATTTTAAGACGTCTTGATTTTTCTATAAAGAAAGCGCTCCAAAACGTCCGATTGGTTGAACAGCGGTGACTGTTGCTAGCTTTTGATGTTTTTGATGAAATTCAACTAACGCTTTAATATCGATATCCGATACCCCATCCCCATATGTCAGCATGAAAGGTTCGTTTCCGATATAATCTTTCACACGTTTAATTCGTCCACCCGTTAAGGTTTTTAAGCCTGTATCGACAAGTGTTACTTTCCAAGGCTCTGAAATAGGTTGATGAATCACCAACTCCCCACTCGATAAGTCAATGGTAAAGTCACTCGTATTTTCATAGTAATTAATAAAATATTCTTTAATCACCTGCCCTTTATATCCACAACAAACAATAAATTCATTAAATCCATGAGTGGAGTACATATTCATAATATGCCAAAGAATTGGCTTCCCACCGATTTCCACCATTGGCTTAGGACGAATATCAGTTTCTTCACTTAATCGGGTTCCAAATCCCCCTGCTAAAATGACCACTTTCATGACAACACCTCACTATCTTAATTCATCAATCTCTATCAAATTTTATACTTTATCTCAACATAAAAGAACGAAATCTCTCATAACATTTCAATCTTCAAACTCATGAATTCAGAGTTCCTCTCAGTTTAGCGTTGATTTTGAATAAGAATGACTAACTCTACTTAGTCAAGTTGATTTCCTGATAAAAAGAAAATGGTTAAAAGATAATGATCGTTAAGACATGTGAAATCATCCACTTTTTTTTCGCTGATGATAAGATAATCTCTTTCACTAACTAAAAACGAACAAAAGTTTGCTTTTTTATCGAAAAACTATTGAAAAACATCTCGTTATTTGTCATAATATAAGAGTCAGCAGACATAGACCACCTAATCAGATGAAGTCATCCCTAATCGTCTTCATCTATTCCGAATTCCAAACAATTTTCAAAACGAGATCTTCTTTCCGGGTCTCTTCTACTAAAAAAGCTCACCTCATAGGTGAGCTTTTTATGTTTGGCATAAAAAAAGAAGTCATCCTTAACAGGAAAGACCTCTTTACTGAGTAATGATTTCAATTCTTTTAGCTTATAAAGCATTTTTTTATTTTTTTAATTTAGGGAATCCCATGATAATAGCAATTAACCCACAAACACCCATTAACATCGGATAATGAACATATTTAATAATTTCAACGGGTGAGATGGCAGCTAAACCTGCGGCTCCTAACACTTGCGCTCCATATGGGATTAACCCTTGCCAACACGATGAAAAAATATCTAAAAGACTGGCTGAACGACGTGGATCAATGTCAAATTCTTCTGCAATTTCTTTGGCTAATGGTCCAGCCATCACAATGGCGATCGTATTATTAGCCGTACATAAATCGATGGCACTCACTAACGTCGCAATTCCTAGTTCAGCCCCTTTTTTAGATCGGATGCGTGATTTAATTAAATGTAGTAAATAATCAATTCCACCATTATGTTTAATTAATTCTAAGACACCACCGACAATTAAACAAAGAATCGCTAATTCTTGCATTCCTGCCATTCCCTCTGAAATAGCCGTGATACATTCAAGTAACTGAAAAGATTGTGTCATAAAGCCAATCAATCCAGCTAATACAATCCCGCTTCCAAGTAAAATAAACACATTGACACCAAGTAAAGCCCCGACTAAAATCGCCAAGTAAGGAATGACTTTCACCCATTCAATGGCCTCAATTTCTGTTAAATGTACTTGATAGCTTGACGTTAATAAAAACAAAATAACAAGTGAAAGAAGCGCAGCGGGTAATACAATTAAAAAATTCACTTTAAATTTATCTTTCAGTTCACACCCTTGCGTACGAACCGCTGCAATCGTCGTATCAGAAATCATCGATAAATTATCACCAAACATTCCACCACCGACAATCGCTCCAATAACCAGTGGAACTGGAATGGATGTGGCCTGTGCAATTCCTAATCCAACCGGCGTTAAAGCCGTAATCGTTCCAACAGAAGTCCCCATTGAAACAGAAATAAAACTAGCAATGACAAATAATCCAACGACAACTAAGTTAGCTGGCAAAACCGATAAACTTAAATTGACTGTGGCATCCACACCACCCATTGCTTTAGCAACGCTAGAAAAGGCACCAGCTAATAAGAAAATGATCACCATCATGATGATATTTTCATTTCCTGCCCCTTTACAAAAAACCATCACTTTATCGTTAAAAGGTTCTTTTCGATTAAACATAAATGCGACCACCGCTGCTAGGCCAAAGGCAACTAAGACAGGCATCGCATAAAAATCACCTGTTAAGATCCCGCTTCCTACAAATAAAACTAAAAATACACCCAGTGGCAATAATGCCCATGGATTTCCCTTCTTCTGTTTAAGGTTCATGTTTCTCCTCCTTCTAAGTCCCTTTCATGAGACTATCCCTACAAAGCTACAGTATCAAGTTTACTGACTCTGTCGATACTTGTCAATGTTTGGACTCTGCATTTTTACATCAAATGTATCGATCTAAATCCACTAAAAAGATCATCTCTTTTGCATTTTTTTAAAAACTTAAGCAAATCGACAAAATAAACTAAGAATAACTAATTCATTTACGCTATATATAAGAAGTGATCAGGGGTTTACCAATCAGAAACTTTTAGCGTTAAGAAAACGAGTCTTTAAATCATGCATGAGATAAATTTAAATGAATGAAAACTATTTTTATAATAATGAAGTAAAGAAAAGCGTACTAAAAGGGGTTACATTAAAATGAGTATAAAGCAAATTATATTGAGCCGACTTCATAGTATCGAGCGTGAAGGAATGAGTGATTTAATTCATTTTTTAACATCAGAGAGTGACTACTTTACAGCACCAGCTAGCATTAAAGGGCATTGTAACTATCCGCACGGATTAGCCGTTCATAGCCATAACGTCGTTGAATTACTGATTCAAAAGAATAAACAATTTCATCTAGGTTTATCAACTGAAACGATCTACTTGGCTGGTTACTTACATGATTTATGTAAAACGAATATCTTTTATCCGACGCTTAAACTACGCTATAATCAAAAAAATGAAAAAGAATGTTACTTTACTTATGACTGTGTGGATGATCTTCCACTCGGACATGGTGAAAAAAGTGTTATTCTTGCTCAACAATATATTAAATTAACCATTGATGAAATGTTATTAATTCGGTGGCACACCGGACCTCAAACACCGTGTGAGCATCCGTATCGTTATGAACAAGGTAAGCACGTAATATAAACATGTCTATTTTGACCTCCAACTTTGGGCTATACTGTAGCTATCAAAGAAAAGGAGGTCAATTTTCTATGAAAGAAAAGCCTATGATAATTCCAGTCGCATTGAGTGACTCTCATTTAAAGTCTCACTCAAAATCTGCGACTAATAAGGATATACCTACTTGTCAGTTTAAAATCAAAGATGCTGAAGTGCTGTTTTACAATGGCGTTGATAAACATATCTTACATGCTGTTTTAGCGGAGATGTCAAAGTATGCTCGTTAATTTTACAGAAGTTCAAAACATCTTCATTGTTTGCGGTCACACCGATATGCGTTGTGGAATTGATGGCTTAGCGAATTTAGTTTCAGATAAATATAATCTAGACTTATTTGACGATGCCATCTTCTTGTTTTGTGGAAGAAAAAAAGATCGCTACAAAGCTTTATACTGGGATCATGACGGATTTATGTTATTTTATAAACGAATTGAGAACGGTCATCTACAATGGCCAAAAGATCAAGATGAGGTTAAGAAATTAACGTCCCAGGAATTACGCTGGTTATTAGAAGGTCTCTCTATTCAACAACCTAAAGCCATCAAACCAGCTAAAACTGGTGACCTATATTAATAGAAATAAGGGATTTTCGACAAAATCCCTTATTTCTATTTTCATCTGTTGTGAGATTAGGTATACTAGGGTTAAGATATAGACATTTTGAAAGTAGGCGACTTGGATGACAGAACTTGAACAACACTTAATGGAACAAAATAAGGCACTTCTAGAACAAGTTCGCCAATTAACTGAACAAATTCAGTATCTAAATAAAAAGCTATTTGGATCTTCGAGTGAAAAGACTAAAGTAGCCGAAGGCCAAATTTCATTATTTGATCCAGATGATTTTTTGAAGAGACAGAGACAACTGAAGACCAAACCGTCGAAGAAATCACGTATCGACGTAAAAAACAAAAAGGAAGAAAAGCAGAATTAATCAAAGACTTACCCATTGAAGAAGTTCATTGCCAATTACATGGGGAAGACTGCCGATGTATGAATTGTGGAAATGAAATGAAACGAATGGGGAAAAGGATCATTCGTGACGAAGTCTGTTTCGTTCCAGCCCGATTATATAAAAAGCGTTACATTGCTTATACTTATGCTTGTGATTGTCATGACGAATCTATCGAAGCTAAACCGATTCGTTGTGCCGAAACACCAAAAGCTCCGATTCAAAGAAGCTTTGCCGGAGCCAGTGTTTTAGCTGAAGTTTTTCATCATAAATACATCTTAAGTATTCCTTGTTATCGCCAGGTATCAGAATGGGCACGCTATGGATTGAGTGTGAGTGATAAAACCCTCTCTAATTGGATTATTATCGCTAGTCATGATTGGTTACGCCCCATTTATGATTTACTTAGAAAAGCGTTAGTCCAAAATAAGGTTTTACATGCGGATGAAACACCTTATCAAATCTTAAATCGAACAGATGGTAAATCAGCGACCTCTCAAGCACGGATTTGGTTATTCCGTACCATCAAAAATACCGAACATCCTGTGGCGTATTACCATGCCGATCTGACACGTGAACGTGCGGTGGCAACCACCATCTTAGAAGGATTCAAAGGATATCTTCATTGTGATGGTTATTCAGGATATAAAAATATCCCGAACATTTCATTAGTTGGGTGTTGGGCCCATGTCAGAAGAAAATTTTTCGAGATACCAGGAAACAACGGAAAAGCGAAAAAAGCAGTGGAGTACTGCGATCAAATCTTTAGCTTCGAAAAGACTATTAAAGATTTATCTCCTGAGCAACGTCAAAAGCAGCGCCAACTGATCATCAAACCTGTTGTGGAAGAATTTTTTGACTGGCTAGAATCGTTCTATGCCATGAAAGGAAAACTTCAAACAGCGGTGATGTATGCCTTAAATCAAAAGGTAGAACTTTTGCGCTTTTTAGACGATGGAAATCTTGAAGCCTCGAATAATCTAGCTGAACAAGCGATTCGCCCTATCGCGATTGGTCGTAAAAACTACCTCTTTTCAACCAGTATGAAAGGCGCGACTGCTAATGCGATGGCATACACGATCATTGAGACAGCCAAAGCAAACAGTCTAAATCCGTCTAAATATCTCACTTATCTTTTTGAAAAACTGCCAAATGTAGATTTCATACGAAATCCAGACTTGTTGGTGGGCTTTTTGCCATGGGCAAAAAACGTTCAAGAGAATTGTGGATAGCGATATAAAATAACAGCTACCAACTCTGTACCTTTAGTTTACAGGATTGGTAGCTTTTTTTGTACCCGTGTTATTATTACGTGCTTACTGAACAAGCACTTGAAAAGTGCCCTGCTATTAAAGCAATCTTTACAGCTGATGAAGAAGCAGCAACCTTTTTAGAGACAGTTAAATCAACACTCGTCTTTCAACCTAGCGTGTTTTATGCTTGGAAAAAAAACGGTGTTTTCCCAAAAATTTTAAACTATTAAAAAGCTGTATCGATTGCGATACAGCTTTTTAGATAAATGGATTATAAAAACGTGTGCCATTACTAAAGGTCACCCATAAAAAGACAGCCATTAAGACAATCATACCAATTAAAACAATGACATCCGATTTTTGAAGAGGACGAGCGTTATAAAACGTTCGTTTTTTATGTTTTCCAAACGCACGTAATTCCATGGCATAACTAATCGTTTCAATACGTTCTAAGCTTGTTAAAATAAGCGGAAATAAAATAGCTCCCATATTTTTCACGCGCTTACTTAGCTTTTCTTTAGAGGATAAATCGATTCCTCTTGCTTGTTGTGCTTGGGCGATTTCAATAAAATCACGCTGAATATCTGGAATATAACGCATGGCTATTGAAACCGAATAAGCAATTCGATAACTAATTCCTAACTTATTTAATGAGGCAGCAAATTCACTTGGATTCGTCGTTGCTAAGAAAATGAGCCCGATCGGAATAATGGTTAAGTATTTAATCGTCATATTAAACTGATAGAATAATTGTTCCGTCGTAATGACATAAGGACCGATCAGTTTAACTAGATTGTGCTGTGTTCCATAGATGGCGACTCCTTCTAGTGGTGAAAAGAAAAAGACCGCTAGATTATTAAAAAGTAAGAACACTAAAATAAAATAAAAAACAAATGCGATATCTTTAAAATCTACTTTTGAAATTTTAAAGATGACAAAGCTTAAAATTAACATACTGACTAAGACACGTGTATCATAACTTAACATCGCTGTGATCGACCACAATAAAAAACAAATGAGTTTTGTACTTCCTGTTAAGCGATGAATGGGAGAATCAATGTCAATATAAGCTAATAATTTAGCATTCATTACGTTCTCACCGCCTTATCACTTGAAATAAACTTACAGATAAATTCAACTGGAGGTAAATCTCCAATTCGATTCGCTAATTCATATAATGACGTTCTCTTTAAATGAGCCGTTTTAATTAACTCATCATTCGTTAACACATGCCACGTCCGATCATCACCGACTAACTCACCATGAGTAATCACAAGAGCACGTGTCGTATACTCAAGCATTAAATGCATGTCGTGAGTAATCATGATAATCGTAATTCCTCGTTCATTGAGTTCTTTTAAAAACTCCATAATTTCCGTATAGTGCTTTAGATCTTGACCTGCTGTTGGCTCATCTAAAATTAAAATTTCTGGATTTAAAACTAAAATTGAGGCAATCGTTACTCGTTTTTTCTGCCCAAAACTTAAAGCAGAAATCGGCCAATTACGATAAGGATATAAGCCACAAATTTTTAACGTTTCATACACACGACGTTTGACTTCTTCCTCATTCACCCCACGAATACGTAGACCAAAGGCAACTTCATCAAAAATCATCGTTTTTGAAATCATTTGATTTGGATTTTGCATCACTAATCCAATCTTTTCAGCACGTTCTTTAATCGTTTGTTGACGTAAATCTTCACCTTTAAACTCAATCGTTCCACTGGTTGGTGAATAAAATCCACTAATTAATTTTGAAATCGTTGATTTTCCAGCCCCATTTTTTCCAACAATACTAATCATTTCGCCTTCATGAATTTTAAAGGAAACGCCTTTTAACGTTTGTTGATTCGGCTGATAACCAAAACTAACCTCTTTAAATTCTAAAATTATCGGTTGATCGGTCTTTGGTAAATGAACATCCGTCGTTAAAAACCAATTTTTAACCACGTCCGTACATGACGTTAAATCCATCTGCTCTAGACATTGTGGATTCATTTCCTCTGTAATGGTGCATCCTGCATATTTTAACGCAGTGACATAAAGGGGTTCTCGAATTCCAACGTCTTGAAGTAAAGAGGAAGCGAGTAATTGATTCGGCGTTAGATCAGCCACAAGTTCACCTTGATTCACCACAATCACTCGGTCAACGGGTTTATATAACACATCTTCTAAACGATGTTCAATCATGATAATCGTTTTATTCGTTTGTTTATGAATCTCATCAATTAACGTCATCGTATGAAGTCCCGCTGCAGGATCTAAATTTGCTAACGGTTCATCAAATAATAAAATATCGATATCATCGACTAAAACACCTGCTAACGTCACACGTTGTTTTTGCCCACCTGATAAATCATGCGGTGAGGATGAAAGATGGCCATCCACATCAACTAATTGTGCCACTTTATGAACTGTTTCAATCATCTCTTGTTGAGGAACGACTAAGTTTTCTAACTTAAAGGCAATATCCTCTTCGACGGTTAATCCAATAAATTGATCATCTGGATTTTGTAACACCGTTCCTACTTCATTTGAACGTTCAAAAATATTATGATTTAAAGCATTTTGCCCTTTAATTTTAAAGGCTCCACTTGTTGTTCCTTTATAAATATTTGGAATTAATCCATTAATACAGTGCGCAATCGTACTTTTTCCTGATCCAGAAGGTCCAACAATCACAACCTTCTCGCCCTCATAAATTTTTAGATTAATATTTTTAAGCGTTGGGCTTGACTGAACTCGATATTGAAAGCTAAAATTTTCGAATTCAATGACTGGCTTTCGCATACGCTTCATCCTTTCTCTTCTTACTCGTAAGATGAGTTAAAATCAACTTTATATCTGTGATAAAACTCATGTTAACTCATCTTAAAAATGGTCAACTTTTATATTATAACATACTTTTTTGTCGAATAACGATTGAAAAAGCTTACAACTATTTCCAAAATAAAAATTGAGGGATCCCTCCCTCAATTTTAGTCTTCCATCATTAAACTTCCTTTTGGTATACGTGTTTTTGCATACGTCGTGACAAGTAACGATCCTAAGATACCAATGCTCACCATATTCACACATCCAGCAACGATTCCTTGTAAATACACTTTATCCGCTGGTTCTGCATAAATCAAAACATCGAGTGTTGGAGCAATGATGAACCATCCGATAATATTAGCCACAATTTGTGTTAAATTGAACTTAATTAATTCTTTAACTCCAAAAATTCCATCTTCAATGCTAATTTGCTTAGAAGCAAGTCCAATCACTAAGCCAATCATAGCTGAAGCAAGAATCCAACTCATCCATGGAGAACCAAAAATTAAAACATCTTTTAAAAAGTGCCCGATGAGTCCCGTGGCAAATCCAGCTAAAGGTCCATATAAAAGGGCAATTAACGCTAAAATCGCATATGACGTCTCTAAACTCGTATTCGGAATCCCTGTTGGAATCGAAGCAAATCGTGATAACACCACAAAAATGGCAGATCCAATCCCGATCGCCACAACGGTTTTAATTGGTAATTTTTTATTCATTAAACTATCTCCTTAATTCTCATTCAATAATCGACATTTTTATCTATTCTTTAGTATATAAGGAGATGTTTATACTGTCAATAAACAAACGAATACTTGCTGTAGCGAAACGATCAGAAAAAGACATAGGCTATCCTATGTCTCATGATTTATTAATCGCTTGTGCGGCGATATATGCCATCGACATGGCAGCTTGGATATTATAACCACCCGTATCACCATCGATATCTAACACTTCACCGATAAAATAAAGCTGACTCACCTTTTTAGACTCCATCGTCTTTGGAGAAATCTCTTTGATCGAAACGCCACCTGTTGTTACCATCGCAACGTGATAACCACCTAATTCTTTAACTTCCATTTCATATTCCGTTAAATGTTTTAAAAGATTTTGACGGGTTGCCTTTGTTAGTTCAGCACATTTTAAATCATCAGAAATCTCACATAATTCTAGAATTTTATCAGCAAATCGTTTCGTTAAATTTAACTCACGAACAACGGATTTAACTAGCGCTTTCCCCCCTTGATTTAACTTCTTAGTTAAATCACTTCTAAATTCGTCAATAGACGCTGCACCAACAAAGTTACACTTAATGACATCTCCTGATTGCATAAATCGAGAATTATTAATAATTCCAGGCCCTGAAACACCCGTATGCGTTAAAAGAAAATCCCCTTGATAAGATCCAATCTTTTTACCTTGACGCCATAACGTATAGGATAAGTCTTCAAACGATGTTCCTGACATATCGCTTAGTTCATAATTTTTAATTTTTAATGGCGTTAATGCCGGTTTTGTTGGAATAATTTTATGTCCTAATGACTTCGCCCAAACATACCCTTCTCCCGTTGAACCGGTATGAGGATAACTTAATCCCCCTGTTGCGACGATCACAACCGGACTTTCATAATCGCCTTGTGACGTTTTAAGATGAAATAAATCGTCAACTTTTTCTAATGATTCGACTTTCGTTTCATAACACATTTGAACGTGACGTTTTTGGCACTCTTGTAATAAAACATTTAACACATCCTGTGATTTGTCTGATTTAGGAAATACTTTTCCTTTTTCTGTCGTTCTAAATTCAAGCCCACGTTTTCTAAAGAAGTTTAATAAATCTTCATTTTGAAACGTTAAAAGTGCGTGCTTTAAAAACTTAGCATTTGGGCCATAGCACGTTAAAAAATGCTCGATATCTCCGGCTTGAGTGATATTACATTTTCCTGCACCCGCCATGAGTAATTTACGACCACATGATTTATTTTTTTCTAAAAGGGCGACCTTTTTATTTTTATTTGCCGCACACATGATCGCAGCAAATAAACCTGCCGGTCCACCACCAATAATGATCACATCATATTTATTCACTCGTTAATCCTCCGATTCGTTGATTATTTTCATCATTGTATTATACATTTTCTTTTTAAGTCAAGATAAAGAAAAACTAGCATACTTGCTAGTTTTTCCACCTCTTCCACCATCTGGATTAATCGATCAAAGTCTCCACTGATTAATGATTGAATCTATCTCATCTCAAAGTCATTTAGCTCTTCTAAGTAACCCAGTCTCTGACCTCTAAAATCAAGGCATTCACCCCTAGAGGGTGACATAGCGTCAACAAAATGTCTAATTCATAAGACCTAGATGAGCATCATACCATTGAATATCAACATGTTCAAGCAAATGATGCGCACATTGTTGTAGCGTCAGGTGACGATACTGGCCTTTTTCTAGTTCTTGATAAAATAACAACGCCACTTGATAATGCCCCGATTGATAGTCCTTTAAATAATCCTGAGGGTTCTCAAGTATTCCCCATTCTTGACTAATATGCACAGTCATCGCTAATTTAATGGTCGTTTCAATATAATCAAAAATAGAGGCATGATTCTCTTTCACCTTTTTATAAATTATCATCAATTCCTTATTTCGTTTGACCTTTCGTTCATAACCTCTTGGTTTCGTGAGTGGGCAGTCAGATTTAAGATAAGTTTCCACCCAATCGTACATGAATGTTTGAAAAGAACACGTCTGTGAAACCATTAATTTTTGATGAACCCAGTCGACTCGATCAGTATCGATGCAACTTAAAATATAAATGATTTGATCTTGAGGTCCAAATCGCTTCGAAAGATTTAATGAATGGATGTCCTTTGAATACTCTTTTATTTTTTGATTAACTAACGGTAGGCAAGAATGTAACCAATACGTTTTAAATTTCGCCTTTTCTAATCTTTGAATGAGTGGTCCTACTTTAAGTAAAATCGATTCTGCCTCACTTTTTAAAAACTTTTTATATTCTTTTGAAGCATCTTGATAAGAAGCAGTCCTTTTATACTGATGAATTAAGTATTTAGGGCTTGCTAATAGCTCAGAAAATTGTAAATCATTAAATTCAGGATCGGCTGTTAATAAAGGAATTAAAACTTCAGCTATCGTTTCAAATTTCATTAAACGTTTACGAATATGTTGTAATGTTTTTTCGTGATCATCACCTAAAAACTCTTCAAAATAACAAACCATCTCTTCATTCGGTAAGGCACGTGGTGTAAATAAGTGATCTAAAAAATGAAGCACATCTAATGTATAAGATGGCTCAAAAATGACGGACATTTTTTGTTCTTGCATGAAGCCAATCCCCCTGTAAATCATTGTATTTGTATTTTATCATAAAATATCCTAATAATAAATGACACATTCTAAAGATCTATTTATAAATTAAATTGTACACCGTTATCGTCAAAAAACAGATCAAACATAGAAACGAACGTATTCTTCATTTTAATCATCAGTCAATAAAGTCGTTCTAAAAGTAATCTGTATTTGTGATTTAAACCATTGAGCATGATAACCTGTTATAAAGATGGTTCTATAATATTTGGTGTTGCTGATGAAGCAACGCCTCTTTTTATGGCATAAAAAAAGAGACATCCCGTCTCCGTCCTGTTACAATGTTATCGGCTAAAAAACAATAGAAAGGATGGATTGGATGTCTCACTCCTATTTTACTAGAAAACTCTTAAATATTAAAGACAAACAGATCACCTTTGAAGAAGATTATTTTGAAGAGGTGAAGATTCATGGTGTGACTAGCTTCATTTTTAAAGGCATTTTATCTTATCAACCCACTCATTGCGAACACTGTGGGACACTATTTGATTCAAAGTTCAAAAAACATGGGTTTAAAACCTCTCGAATTGTCATTCCTAAAGTTTCACTCCATGATACTTATTTAGATTTAAAGAAACAACGTTACTACTGTGGGCATTGCCAATCTACCTTCACTCTAAAAACATCGATTGTTGAAAAGAACTGCTTCATTTCTTACAACACCAAACATGCCATTGCGTTAGAAGCACAAAATAAAATCTCGGAGTCAGATATTGCCCGTCGTCATCAAGTCTCTCATTCAACTGTGAATCGCATCATCCATAGCTTTTATGAGTCACAAAACTTAAACTTTAATTTTTTGCCTGAAAACCTTTGTTTTGATGAGTTTAAATCCGTTAAATCTGCCCAGGGGCATATGTCCTTTATCTTTTGCGATGCCGATACGAAACAAATCATTGATATCATTGAAGATCGACGTTTAAGTTCCCTTCAAACCTATTTTAAACGATATACCCAAGAAGCACGTTCTCGTGTCAAACATATTGTCATTGATATGTACGCCCCTTATATCAGCTTAATTAAGGAGCTTTTTCCTCAGGCCAAAATTGTCCTCGATCCATTCCATCTCGTTCAACATATTTCTCGTGCGTTAAATAAAACAAGGATTCGATTCATGAAACAATTCAAAAAACACAGTCGTAAATTTAAACGTTACTGGCGCTTATTCTTAAAGTCCCACACGTTAATTAATACCACCACTTATCGCTCCGTTTACTGTTTCAAACAACCGATGCGAGAAATTGATATCCTAAACTTTTTACTTGATTTATCTCCTGAATTAAAAGCAACCTATGATCTTTATCAAGACTTACTCTTCGCTCTTCAAACCAAAAACTTAGAGCGATTCCATCACTTACTTCAAGCTAAATATCCTCTGATTTCTCCTGAATTCCAAACCGCTTTTCAAACGTTTAAAACGTACCAGTCTTATATTGAAAACACACTGACCACTTCGTATACCAATGGTCCCATTGAAGGGATTAACAATAAAATTAAAGTCATTAAACGAATCGCTTTTGGCTATCGTAGTTTCTACCATTTTAAATCAAGAATTCTTATCACTCAAAACCTAACCAAACCCAAAGTAAAAATCCTAGCAGCTTAGCCACTAGGATTTCGATTTAAGTCACTCATTGTAATAGGTTAAAAATTAATCAGCAACACTATTTGACAAAGAGCCATCATTTAAAGTAATAAAACAGTTAATTTGACACTTTAATCTACAAAAAACGAGCCTATCCTTTTAATTATAGGCTCCTTTTTGAGTTTTTTAACATAGCAACTAAAAAGTGTCAATGGACCACTCATCATCCTAAAAAAGCCATAGACGTTATCGATTAGGAGCAGCTAATACTTGTGTCCAAATATCATCATACTGTTTGATAAATTCTCCTGGATCTCGGAACGTTTCCATTGGTAAAGAATCTAATAACTCTTGAGATGGACTATACGCTTCATTTTGTGTCCATTCATCTTCCGATACCATCGCTAAAACTTCAGTATTGGGACTTGAATACATGACATACTCTGTATTCATTAAGGCAATCTCTGGACGTTGCATGAAGTTAATAAATTCATGTGCTAACTCAACATTTTGAGCTGTTGATGGAATGACCATTGAATCGACCCAAATGTTTGATCCTTCTTTAGGGATCGCATACTCCATATTTTCGTTTTCATCCATAATATAAGTCGCATCACCTGAGTAAACAACGGCTAACGCTGCATTCCCCGCAATCATATTATCAATGACTTGATCGGTTACATAAGCATAAACTAATGGACGTTGTTCAATTAAAAGTTGTTTTGCCTCTTCTAATTCGTCAACATTTTGCGTATTCATCGAATAACCTAATAACTTTAAGGCAACCATTAATGAATCACGCTGACTATCATACATAAAAATATTTCCTTTATATGTTTCGTCCCATAAGATAGACCATGAATCAACAGGTTCATTTACGACTGTTTTATCATATAAAATTCCAACCGTTCCCCAAAAGTATGGCACAGTATATAAGTTCTCAGGATCGTAAGGTAAGTTTTTATACTGATCACTAATATACTTAAAGTTAGGAATTTTACTATAATCTAAGGGAAGAACTAAATCTTCTTTAATCATTTTCTCAACCATATAATCTGAAGGAAACGCTACGTCATAATGCGTTCCTCCAGCCTTGATTTTTTGATACATCGTCTCATTTGAATCATATAATTCATAAACAACTTCACAGTTGAATTCTTCTTCAAAAAGTGTTAAAACTTCTCGATCAATATATTCACCCACATTATAAACATATAATCGTTCTCGAGTATCTCCCGAGCAAGCTGTTAACAGTAAGATAAATGAGGCAATAAACATCATCATTAATTTTTTCATTAGATGGTTAGACCTCCCTTTTCTTTCTAATTGATAAATTATTTGCAACTAAAACCGAAACTAAGATTAAACTCACCATAATCGTAGCTAATGCATTAACCGTTGGTCGAATTCCACGTTTCGCCATTGAGTAAACTTCAATCGATAAGTTAGTTACACCGTTTCCTGCCGTAAAGTAACTAATAACAAAATCATCAATTGACATCGTAAATGCCATTAACGCACCCGCCATGATTCCAGGCATAATTTCTGGAATAACGACTTTTCGAATGGCTTGCATCGGTGTTGCCCCTAAGTCCATCGCTGCTTCAGCCATATTTTGATTCATCGCATATAAACGAGGTAAAACAGATAAAACGACATATGGAATACAGAACATAATATGAGCTAATAACATCGTCGTAAATCCAAACTCTAATCTAACTGTCTTAAATAACATCATTAAGGCAACTGCTAACACAATGTCTGGACTAATAACAGGTAAGTAGTTAATATTTAAAACAAAAGCTTTTGTCTTTTTTGTTAATTTATAAATCCCAATTGATGTAAAAGTTCCAATGAAAGTTGAAATAACTGTCGCTATCACAGCGACAATCACGGTATAAAAAACAGCCGTTTGCATTTGACTATCTTTGAATAATTCTTCATACCACTGTAGTGAGAACCCTGTCCATTTTCCACTTGATTTTGATTCATTAAATGAAAATACAATTAATACAGCAATCGGTGCATATAAAAATAAGAACATAATTGCTAAATATAATCGAGAAAGCCATTTATTTACCAAGGTAGTGCACCTCCTGCTTGTTTATCGGTATCAAATTTTTTCATTAACCAAATTGACAGCAAGATAAAGATCATTAAAATCATTGATAATGCTGAACCAAAGTACCAGTTCCCTGTTAATAAGAATTGTTTTTCGATTAAGTTACCAATCATCATGTACTGTCCTCCCCCTAATAATTGTGGGATCACAAATGTACTAACGGCAGGTAAGAATACCATAATAACTCCCGTAATAATTCCAGGTAACGTTAACGGAAAAACAACACGAGTAAACACTTGACGACTATTTGCCCCTAAATCACGAGCAGCATAAATTAAATTTTTATCTACTTTCGTAATAGCCGTGTGAATTGGTAAGACCATGAATGGTAAAAAGTTATAAACCATTCCTAAAATAATCGCAAAATCGCTATACATAATATCAATTGGTGCAAGATGGAAAAACTCTAAAATATTATTTAAAATCCCATTTTTACCTAAGATTGAAATCCATGCATAGGTACGAAGTAGCATATTGATCCACATCGGCATAATGAATAATAAAAGAATTGATGACTGACGTTTGGGTGAACATTGAGCAATGATCCATGCAAGTGGATATCCTAGTAACAAACAAAAAATAGTTGAAATAAACGCAATCCATAATGAGCGAGCTAACGTCGAGATATAAATGGAATTAAAAAATTTCATATAATTATCAAGCGTAAAGCGAAAGGCCATTGGATTTCCATCCCCTGGATCGATGATACTGTATAAGAAAATTAAGATCATTGGAACGATTATCATAATCGAAATCCATACGATGTACGGATAACTTAAACGTTTTGTTGATTCATGCATCACTAAACACCAACTTCCATAACATGAATATCTGCCGGTGAAACCGTCATTCCTACTTCTGTTCCGACTTCAGCACTTTGTGTGCTATGGACAATGTACTCGCGTCCTTCGACCATTACAATAATTTCATAATGAACACCCTTGAAAATAACACTATCTACAATTCCTGTGAAAGCCCCTTGTTCTTTTGATACGATTTGTAAATCTTCTGGACGAATAACAACTTCAACCGCTTCATTTGGATTATATCCGCGATCGACACACTCAAAAACATGTCCTTCAAATTCAACTTTATAATCTTCAATCATCGTTGCATTGACAATATTACTTTCTCCGATGAAGTTTGCTACAAATCGATTACGTGGTTCGTTGTAAATATCAACTGGTGTTCCAATTTGTTGAATTAATCCATCATTTAAAACGACAATCGTATCTGACATCGTTAACGCTTCTTCTTGATCGTGTGTAACAAAAATAAATGTAATTCCCATTTCACGTTGAATCTCTTTTAATTCATATTGCATATCTTGGCGTAATTTTAAGTCTAATGCTCCTAATGGTTCATCAAGTAATAAAACTTTAGGACGATTAACTAAGGCACGAGCGATCGCAATACGTTGTTGTTGTCCTCCAGATAATGAATCGATTCCACGTTTAGCGAAATCTGTTAGTTTAATCATTTTTAACATACGGTTTACACGTTCTGTTACTTCTGATTCTGGTACTTTTTTCATACGTAAACCAAACGCAATATTATCAAATACATTTAAATGAGGAAAAAGTGCATACTTTTGAAATACCGTATTAATCTCACGTTTATACGATGGGATTTGAATTAAATCTTTTCCGTTAAATTCAACTTCACCCGAAGTTGGTGTATCAAAACCACCAATGATACGTAATAAAGTTGTTTTCCCACATCCAGATGGTCCAAGTAAGGTCACAAATTCATTCTCATGAATGGTTAAGTCAATCCCTTTTAAAACGATATCCCCATCGTATTCTTTTGTTAAATTTTTAATCTCAATAATTGGTACTTTAGTCATACTTGACCCTCCTTATATAATCCTTAGAATGTTGGTGGTGTTGCAACCCAAAGAACAGAGGCCGAAACTTTTGAATTATTTTTTAATTTATGATCCACATCAGCTTTATAATAAAAGCTTTCGCCTTTTTTCACTTTATATCGCTTAGCACCTAAAACCAGTTCTACTTCACCCTTTAATACATATCCGAACTCTTCTCCATGATGGGGTTCATCATCATATGACATCCCACCGGGTTCTAAATCAATAATAATGGGTTCCATTTCGTTCTTTTGTGCGTTTGGAATAATCCAGCGAATGGTCATATTATAATCTGGTTCTTCTTTTATAAAAACGTCCTCACGTTGAAACACGATTTTTTCATCTGCTTTTTCATCTGAAAAAAATTCTCCTAGCGTTGTTCCTAAAGCTTCTAATATATCAACAAGCGTTGCAATCGATGGTGAAGCGAGATCGCGTTCAACTTGAGAAATATATCCCTTTGTCAATTCGGTTCGATCTGCTAATTCTTCTTGCGTTAATTGAAGTTCCATCCTTAAACGCCTAATTTTTTCTCCTATGATCATGGTTACACCTCAAATTTTCATTCACTAATAAATAAACCTTTTGTTTACTAATAATAAACCTCTTCTATTATAATATGATTCATGATTTTGTCAATAATTTATCGGCCAAAAAAAGACTTTTTTCAATAGAAGAAGGCAGATTAGATAGCTTTCACAACAACCTTTCTTATTTATGGTGTTTACTGAGTTACTTAGACACCCTTATCTAAAAGAAATGAGAGATAATTATCGGATAAAAGGAGAAAATATTTTAACACTCTTTTTATTATTTGAAGTGTTCGACATTTTATTCGACACTTTCTCTTGATAGATTTTATTTAGTGAAATTAAACAAACGAATTAATTTTTTTAATCTTTGCTTTAAAAGCATTTACACTATTTGCATCGACGTGAATGGATCTTATGAATTGTAAACCATGTTAAACAAATAAAAAAACTCAACCAAAGAAAGTTACTTCTTTGATTGAGTTCATGTCTAATTATTCAGCATTACGTTTACGTTTGTCGTATTTTTTACGCTCATTTGTGTCTAAAATTTTCTTACGTAAACGAACTGATGTTGGTGTGATTTCAACTAATTCATCTTCATTAATGTACTCTAAGGCATACTCTAATGTGATTAAACGTGGTTTCTTTAAGACAACTGTGTTATCTTTACCAGCTGAACGACAGTTGGTTAATTGTTTTGCACGTGTGACGTTAACAGCTAAGTCTAAGTCTTTGTTGTTTTCACCAACAACCATTCCTTCATAAACTGGAGCTCCTGGTTCGATGAACATAACTCCACGGTCTTCTAATCCCATTAATCCGTAGTTTGTTGCCTTACCATTTTCCATTGAAACTAAGGCACCATTTTTACGCTCTCCTACTGATCCTTTTTCCATTGGACGATATTCAGAGAACGTATGGTTAATGATTCCGTAACCTTTTGTTAATGTTAAGAATTCTGTCATAAATCCGATTAAAGCACGAGATGGTACATCGTAAATTAAACGAACTTGTCCATTTTCATTGTGAATCATATTTTGTAATTGCCCTTTACGATATCCCATCGCTTCAATGACACTTCCAACATGTTCTTCAGGTGTTTCAATTTGAACATACTCGTATGGTTCACATAATACACCATCAATTTCACGAATGATAACTTCTGGTTTAGAAACTTCTAACTCGAATCCTTCACGACGCATGTTTTCAAGTAAGATTGATAAGTGAAGCTCTCCACGTCCTGAAACAACCCACTCTTCTTTTGTTCCTACACGTTCAACTAATAATGAAACGTCACGTTGAATTTCTTTGTATAAACGCTCATCGATTTTTGAAGCTGTGACGTGTTTTCCTTCTTGTCCAGCGAATGGAGAAGAGTTTGTTGAGAACGTCATTTTTAATGTTGGCTCATCGATGTGTAAGATAGGTAATGCTTCTTCTTTACCAACTTCACAAACCGTTTCTCCAACGTTAATATCTGGTAATCCTGCAATCGCAACGATATCTCCTGCTTGTGCTGATTCGATTTCGATACGTTTTAATCCTAAGAAACCAAATAATTTTGTGATACGGAATTGTTGCGTTGTTCCATCTAAACGACAAATTGAAACCATTTGGTTAACATTGATCGTTCCGCGTACAATACGTCCAATCCCAATACGTCCAACATATTCGTTATAGTCTAATAATGCTGGTTGGAATTGTAATGTTCCGTTTGGATCCATACCTGGATCTGGAATGTTTTCTAAAATTGATTCAAAGATTGATTCCATGTTTTCTTCTTGGTCAGCTGGATCAGAACTTAAGCTTGCTGTTCCGTTTAACGCTGAACAATAAACAACTGGGAATTCTAATTGATCGTCATCTGCCCCTAATTCGATAAATAATTCTAATACTTCATCGACTACTTCTTCTGGACGTGCTGCTGGACGGTCAATTTTATTAACAACAACGATTGGTGTTAATTTTTGTTCTAATGCTTTTTTTAATACGAAACGAGTTTGCGGCATTGTTCCTTCGTAAGCATCAACAACTAATAATACCCCATCAACCATGTTCATGATACGCTCAACTTCTCCAGCGAAGTCAGCATGTCCTGGTGTATCTAAAATGTTAATACGGTAATCTTTATAATCAATCGCAGTATTTTTAGCTAAAATCGTAATTCCACGTTCACGCTCAATATCATTCGAGTCCATGACACGGTCAGCTACAGCCTCATTTTCACGGAAAGTTCCCGCTTGACGTAATAACTGATCGACTAAAGTCGTTTTACCGTGATCGACGTGGGCAATAATTGCAATATTTTTAATATTCATATCGGCACCTCTGTCTGGCAAATTTAAAATTTCATACTGAAATATTATACAACAAAATAAGAGTTCCTGTATCGAATTTTGACTTAAATTTATGAAAATTTTTCAAAAGCCTTTTCAAATTCAATTTTTACCTGATTTGGCGCTCGATTATTAAGTTAACACCTATTGTTTAGACTATCCATAAAAAATAAGCTCAGCTTAAAAAGGAAGCAAAAATGATGGATTGAAATCGATGAAGCTTCATCATCCTATAAATTTAAAATAAACATTTCTAACGCTAATTCTTTTTGAAGAGTCCCCGACTTAATCTTATAGTCAATATCTGCTAAGGAATCTAAATATCTTGTAATCGTTTCCTGTTCAAATCGATGCGATTGGCCATGAATCAGTTTAACACGATAGGGATGAACATTAAGTGTCTTAGCTATATCTGCTTCTCGATATCCTTGTTTTGCTAATCCAATGATCTGAGACATTAATCGGAACTGATTTGCAATTAAAATTAATAACTTAAAGGGTTCTTCATTTTGGGTCATCAAATCTTGATAAATCAAGTACGCTTCTTTCACTTTTCGCTGAACAAGCGCATCCGTTAGTAAAAAGACGTTATCTTCTAATTGTCTAGCCACTAATAGTTCAACCACTTCGACGGTTAAAACTTTTGACGTTTGATCTAAAAAGTACAGATAGATTTTTTCAATTTCATGATAAAGAACATCAATTTTAGCATGGGTTAGCTTAATTAATAATTCAGTTGCTTTCGGATGACTCTCAATCCCTTCATCCTTAAGCTTTTTTTCTGCCCACTGCTTTAGTGATTGTTCTGAATAAACTTCAAACGTAAACACTTCTGATTGTTTCTTTAACAGTTTAACAACCTTTTTACGGTCATCTAACTTTTCATAAGGAGCATAAATAATTAAAACATTCTCCGTCACTGGATGTTCTAAAAACTTAATTAAACTATTCAAATCATGATCAAGATCACCTTTAGTCTCTTTTGCGGTTAAAAAAGACGGATGACGAACAATGACTGCTTTTTTATTGCTTAAAAAGGCAACGGTTTGTAAATCAAATAATGCCTGTTGAATCGTTGACTCTTTCATATCGTAAGAAATAACATCAAAGGGTTCAATTTGATGCTTGCTTAATAAATCATTAATTTTTTTCTCGCACAAAACTGACTGTTCGCCGAGGATTGTATAAATCGCCATGGCTTCACCTCATTGCTATTTTAACACAAAGCAAATTCGACAAACAAGACTCCCCTAGTTTCTTTTTCATTTGGACGCTTATGGGTTGCTTTGTTTAGTAATCAATGAGATACCGATTTTTATACATTAAATATTTAGAGTATTGTCTAATTTTTTAATATATTAATTATTGAATCGATGAAGCGTTACTTGATTATGGCTTATTTTAAATTGAATCGTTCCATCGGTTAACGTACTAAGAAGTGGGATGTTTAGTTCAGTCATTACTTGTAAAAACTCTTCACTTGGATGACCATAACGATTGTTCTTTCCAACAGATACAACACTCATCGATGGCGCTAATTGTTTCAAAAAAGATAAAGAGTTCGATGTCTTAGAGCCATGATGCGCTGCTTTATAGACATCTAAGTTCGCTCCATCATAGGCTGATAAAATAGCATTCTCCACAGCTGTGCTAATATCTCCAGTAAAAAGAATGGAGAATTCATCAATCTCAAGCCTTATTACCAATGATCGATCATTTTCGTTACTTGCATTGATATCGGGCTGTAAAAACGTGAGCGTCTGATTCGAACATGTCATGATCTCATGAGTGCTTGGTGTTAAAATATGAATGCCTTTTTGTTTAGCGACTGAGAGAATTTCTTTAAGTTTGTCACTTTTTGAATACTTAGAAATGACCAAATTTTTAACCTTAAAGGAATTAATGAGTGGTAGTGCTTCTCCAAGATGATCCTGATCCCCATGTGAAAGAATTAAATAATCAATTGTTCGAACGCCTTCTCCTAGTAAATAAGGTTTTAGCGTTTGATTAAAAATAGAGATTGTTTCATTTTGATACGAAATCTTTCCTCCTGTATCAATGACAATCGTGCAGTCTTGATAAGGTGATTGAATGATGGCACTATCCCCTTGTCCCACATCCAAGAAAGTGACTTGACTACTCATTTGACAAACTCGTGTTATCTCAATCAAAAAAATAATAGCGAGAAGCGGAATCGACCAGATCTTCCAGTGAGCTTGGCGTTCAACTAGCCACCCTGTTAAACATAAAACAAAGATAATTACTGAGACGACAGATAGTGATAACGACCCAACAATCCAAGGAAATTCCAAGTATTGACTCATCAAGGTGACAAGTTGTTCAAAACTAGATAAAAGTGGTTCTGTGACAAATGAAAGAATAGGAAAGATTAATGCTATCAATAAAAGTGGCATTAAAAGCGTCGTGACTAGTGGAACTAAGACTAAATTAGCAACATACCCCATGAGATTGATGTAATAAGACTGATAAAGTTGAATTGGAAAAACAGCTAGCTGAGCGAGAAGCGGGATGATAAAAAAGACTGATTTGCCAGATAAACGTTTCATAAAATTTTGACAAAGTATCAAGCAAAACGTCAGCCAGTAAGTATAAATAAAACCCGATTGATACACTTGAAGTGGAAAGAATAGAAAGTTCATTAAAAACATAATGGAGAAACTATCTAATGAAGATAACTTCCATTTAAATTGGGAATTTAGCTTCGTTAAAACAAACATTCCACCCGCACGAATAATGGATGCACTTCCACCACTCACAATGACAAATACGATGATTAAACAAATCAAAAGAAAATTAGCTAACTCTTCAATGATGCCAAGTCGCTTCAATAAATAGCTAACGATACCAACTAATAGCCCAACATGTAATCCACTAACTGCAAATAAATGAAGAACCCCGAGTATTGAAAAACAATCATTCATTTCCTCTGCTAAATCATGTTTGACACCTAGTACCCAAGATTGAAGATAGGTAGCAGTCAACGTTGGATAGCGTTCTTTGATCCAGTAAGCTAATTGGGACTGATATTCTCTAATCGACCACTCATGTCGAAGAATACTTGTTTGATTTAAATAAACCGTTCCAATTATTCCACTAGAAAGTAAATAGTTTTTAAAATTAAACGCATGCGGGACTGTGGGATTAGTTAATGGCTTGGGTTCGGCTTGAATTTCAATGACATCTCCTGGTGATAACCGTGGCTCAGAAGTTGCTAACGTTAAATAGAAATTTCCCGCTTCTGTCATTATTTTTGCTGTTTGTTTCTTCTCATTTTGAGTTTTTATCTCAACTACTTTTGCTTCTTTTAAGAAAGCCACTTCCTCGCTTTTTTGTTCAATTGAGTCTGCTAAGAAATTCACATAAACAACAGCTCCAATGGAAATAAGGAAATAGATCCAGTATGTCTTAGGAAATCGCTTAAAATAGACAAATCCAACGAATATAGCAAAAAAGACGCCCTCTTTTACTAGTAAACCGACAACAACACACAAAACAATATAAATTAAATGTTGGCGTATCTTAAAGTTCGATATATTCACGTAATTTCTCCAATGTTTTTTCGCCTATTCCACTCACATTCACTAACTCATCAATGGATTGAAATGATCCGGACTCTTCACGATAGTTAACAATAGCCGCTGCTTTAGAAGGACCAATCCCTGGTAAAGTTTGCAACTCAGCTTCTGTGGCGTCATTAAGTGACACTTTAGAATTCGTTTCGTTTGTCTCTGACCAAGTTTGTTCAACATCAGTAGGTATCTCATCATCTAGATGGGGTACATAAATGACCATTTCATCTTTAATTTTTTGAGCTAAATTCATGGCTTCAACATTTGCCGTTTCTAAAAATCCGCCCGCTAAACGAATGACCTCATGAATTCGAAGGGTACTTTCTACTTCATAAACACCCGGTTGAGTGACCTGCCCCTTCACATCCACTAAATAATAAATCGGCTCTTGAATCTCTTCAGGGACGATTTCATCTACTTCTTTTGTTTCTTGTTCTAAATATTCATCTAATAACACAGATTCATCAGGTGTTTTGAACTGGCTCAAGTAATAAACAAACACCATAACCAAGATGGCTATTGCTATCATTTTTAATTGTCTTTTCAAACGTATCACCTCATATTAACTTACGTTAAATTCTGATGATTTCTTTTAAAGATTTATTAAATTATTCACTTTTTAGACGAAATGAAAAAACACTCGCCATGAGCGAGTGTTTTTGATGATGAATGGATCATCTTTTCCTAAATGCATACTTTTTTCTTAACGTCTCTCATTTTTAGGGGATTAAGAATTATGTTTCTATCTTTTTTATGAAAAGAATCACCTTCTCTTTCGCTTTAAATATACTAATAATGGAATTTATATATATATTAACGGAGGCCTAAATTCATGAAAAAAAATACAATATTATCTTTTGCCACAGCAGGAGCTATCATCGCTACATCAGCAGGAACTTACGCTGCATGGGACTCTTTAGTTGATGATACATCAGCTACTATTACATTCCGAAATCCAGTCACTGTGACCGTTGAAGAGAGTTATACATTAGCAGAAACGCCATCTACATTAGATACCCTTCCAGTAGCAGAAGGGACTGTCAACTTCACCATCGAAAATGATGGAGATTTAGCTAATACCTTAACCATTGTTCCAAGCGTAAGCGGTGGAAGCTCTGCAACGGTCGATGATTTTGATTTTGTCATTGTCGATTCATCAGAAGGCAACACCCCAACGCTTGTTGGAGATGCCACAGATGGATTTGTTGATAAAACATTAACTTCAACCAATTATACTGTGAAAGTGACTCCAAAAGATGGAAGTGCTGCTAAAGTAGCGGGTCAAGAAGTTAAAATTAGCTTAACTGCTACCTTATCTAAATCAGAATAACTTTCATGAGATCAACTTAGTCACCATGTATTTGGTGACTATTTCTATTTTTAACGTTTGATCACAATAGGTGATACTAATGAAACTGCTAAAGAAAATGATTCAAACATTTATTTCAGTGCTTATTTTAGTTTTAATACTTTACATCACCATCATGATAATAAAACCCGAAAAAATAACATCTCATCTTAATTATCAATTCTATACGGTATTAACAGACAGTATGGAACCCAAAATTCCAACCTACTCTCTTGTTTTGGTGAAAAAATTCCAAATAGATGAAAATATTCAGTTACAACCTCAGCAAATTATTACGTTTCATGCTGATCGCTTTGGTCAAAAAATTATTATTACCCATCATTTTAATAAAACAGAGATAACTGATGAGGGCATTACCATCTACCGAACAAATGCCGAAGGAAAAGATCAATTAGATATCTATCAGACAACAAGAGAAGACTTAATCGGAACTTATCTATTTCATATCCCCTATATCGGTAAAATCGTTTTATTTTTAAAAAGTAAATTTGGTTTTATCTTATACGGTGAATTTTTAAGTATCTTTTTAATCAACGCACTCATCAAATCCCGCTGGGAAGAAGAAGCACAACGTCATGATGAATAATGTTTCATTTGTTATCTTAACAATTACTTCATTTGTCGTAAAAAAAGGACACTCCCAGTAACTGGTGAGTGTCTTTTTTGTCTTATTTTTGTTATTTGTACTTTTAATTTGCAGATTCAATATATATCTTCAATCATTAATTCATGATTATATACTGACTCTTTTAATCAATCTGTTAAATATATCCCTCAATTGCTTTTAAATGTAATAAAAATAATCAATCCTGCTAATGTGTAGGTTCGATTGACTCTTACTTCATTTATTCACTTCGATTTTGTTGAAAGTATTCATATGCCTCATCATATGATAAACCACTATACGGAGAATCTACTTCATAATTATACTTCTCTTTAAATAATTTGATTTTTTCTTCAATGACTTTTATCATTCTCTCGCAAGTGGATTGATCTTTTCCTAAACTCATAAATTTCTCTAATTTTTCCTCTATTCGCTTAATTGCCATTTCTTTTCCAAATTTTTCTTCATCTGTAAGTTCATGATATACCTTTTTTGACTCTTCAACTTCTGTTTTTAAATCCTCAACTTCTGCCTTTAACTGATCAATTTCTTGTAGTTGTTCGTCAGTATTTTGACATCCTGATATCACCATCATAAAAACCAATAACATAACTAATCTTGTCATTTATCCCTACACTTCCTCTCCCTAAAACGTATATCCAATATTATACAATTATTATAAGCAGCATACAACGAATGAAACATACTAGCATCCGTTTTAAACCTTTGATTTTTCTTGACACACCATTTATATAACTTTTTCTTTCGATATTTGAATTTGATATGTCTTTTAATTTTTAAAAAGTAATCAAAATTATAACACACCAAACATACTAAAGAATATTTAAATAAACGCGATTAAATTTTTAGAATTACTGTTATGACAAGTATTAAGTTATAAAGATAGGGATTTACTTTATACAATAAAATACTCAGATACATGGATGAAAAGAGAGTTTATCGAGTCAAACAAAACAATTAAAATGAGATTTTTAAATTTCCACTTGTTACTAAAGATGGAGCTGGAACAAAGATATGTAATCTATTAATTGTAGGATCAAAAAGTATAATCTCAACCATTACACATACACGAAACACAGAAGGTTATAAAGCTTTATGTAAAAAAAATAAAAAAGAACTCAAAGAGCCCCTAATCTATTTTACTTTTAAAAACTTATTTAAATTTAAATCTTTTACAATCTTATTAGTTGCATCTTTAAGGTCTAGTCTCACTTTCTCATAATCTTTCAGCTTAATTTTATACCAATACTCGGGATTAATCTCTATTCCTGTTAAATCATACTTAATTTGGCATATCAATAATATATAATATGCCATTACTATGTATGGACTAAAACTTTCTTGCTCACTATTTAAATAATTATATTCTTGCATACTGGCTGCAATCTTTATAGCATCCTCTTTACCATAAGTAAATATTTTCACCACTAATTTCATAAAATCTTCTGTGTAATCTTTTGTATCTTTCTCTTTTGTTTTTTTTCCCATGGATTCAAATAGATGTAACAGTTCACTTGGTACATCCACTAATTTATCTAAAGCTATATTTACCTTTTTATGTTCAACCTCTTTTTTAATAGTTTTAGTCGTTAAATACCATGTTACTCCTAGACCGACTACTGTCACAGCAGGACTCAACCATATTTCCCACCATGTTTTCGGCTCAGGCATATAAATAATTTGCTCTACAAACACAAAATCTCCCCTTTAATATAAATTTAATTTTATATTATTAAATAAAAAATTCCAAGTCCTAATTTGACCCTACTCTTTACCTTAATTTTTAAGTCTAATGCCTTCTGAATAAATAGCAACGTCTAAAACATCATCATAAAGTTTAATTTGTCTAGCAGTTTTAAGGTTCAAAAGATACATACAAGTTACTTATTTGAATCTTTTGACGATCTATTCCAAAATAAAAAACATATTCGTCTTAAATAGACTTGCTACGGATTCAATTTTCCTCAATACACTCTAATCATCATTTTTAGCATTTAAGTTACTATTTCTACATTTTTTATATATTCCGGATGTGTTCTAACTCCTATCTTTATTCGTGGATTAAAAGAGTACAGATGGTCTCAACTTCTCAGAAAAGAGTATTATGGTAATCAATATTTTCTAAGCATTCCTTTAATAGGCTAATACATAAAAAAGACTTGAGAAACAAAAATTTCAAGTCTTTTTTTTATGATAACATCAATGGTTATTAATATCTTAAATATTTACTTTTGTGCGACGAAGATAATACGTTCACTTTCTTCTGTCGGCGCTTCATCTAAGAAATCAGCTGAGATCTCTAAGATTTTAAATCCGATATCTTCTAACCATTGACAAAAGTTAGAGATGGTAGTGATACGTGAAACCATTGATATTACCACATTCTCAGCTAGATATCCAATATCCTTTTCGGAAACATATCCAATATCCTACGAAATTTATTATGTACGGATTTCAATTAGATATACAACTGAAAATGCAAAAAAAATAAGACTACTCAAATTGATTGAATAGTCCTAATATTAGTGTATAGTTTCCTCTTGTTTACTGTTGGCTAGGTAATCTTCGTAATACATCCACTGGAAGTTTTTATGAGTTTTTAGTTTTCCATTACAACATTTAGAAATACCTGAATTTGTAAATTCTCCACTACGCTCTGCTTCCGTAGTTGAATCCCAAACCTTAAGTAGCTCACCATCAAGAGTTAATTGAACTACTTTCTTAGCATTGTGATGATTTCCTCCAAGTTTACCGTAGTTATTTCCTCTTCGAGCTTTAGAAATTCTTTCATTTCTAGTTCCATAATTAGAGTTTTCTTTTGGTGTGACAAACACTAAATTTGAGACATGATTATTTGTTTTGTCCTCATCTTTGTGATTGATTTGAGTCTTATTAATAGGATCATCATTCTCAATGAAAGCTAGTCCGACCAATCTGTGAATATATGCTGTTTTTAATTTATAATTATTATACAAATCAACTTTTATATAGCCATTTTCTTTCACATTACCTTTTAAAATTCTGCCTGTATCTCCATTCATCACTCGACCATAGTTACTTACTAAATATCTTTCATATCCCTCAATAGGAACATTTCTCCAAATCTCTTTTTCATTAATCATTCGTTATTCATCTCCTTATAATATAGAAAGTAAAAAAGGACTACTCAACTTAATGAATAGTCCTAGTTAATTGTTAGGTCGGTACATCGGTGGACTCACTGCATTCTCTTTTTTCAGAACGCTTATAGCCCACGTTTCCTTTAAAGGAATCGTCACCACGTCTACTTCTATGTAGTTGTCAAGATGCCCTAAATTCAAAGGTCATGTTACTCAACAATATGATAGCGTAAAGTTGTGGAAAATACCTGTTCGCATAAATCAATTGCTTCATCTACACGAGAAGTTGATTCTTGTACCATTTGCTTGTTATTCTCAATCATTTCAGTTTGAATTGCTTTAGTTTCACTTAATGCACTATCAGCTTTAGCAATAGCAGTATTAATCTTAGCTTCTGAATTTTTAATCACATCTAATTGATTGTTCATTCTCTCAGGTGACACTACATCTCCATCTTTCCAATATGCTAATTCTTCAGCAGTTTCTACTTGAACGTAATCAGAATCACTACGCACAATTCCAGTGTTGATAGTATCTCCAACTTTAGAAGTTTGAACAGTGTCAATTAGTCGTGGAAGCACATTAATGCTAAATGGTGGCAATGAAGCCTTATTGTTTTCAGAATCGAACATATTAATTTGGAGCTTGTATGTTCCTACTTCTTGCACTTCATCACACCACTCTTTAGCCAATGTGATTGTAAATTGATTATCAACTAACTCAACAGTATCTAACGTGAAGTATGAGTTTGCTTGTGGCACAACTACATCAACATTAACAAAGCACACATCAGAATCAGATAATGCCATAGTCTTAACCATTGGTTTCCCAAATTGATAGACTTGTTGTGCCACTGTTAATTTTAAAGTGATATTTCCATCTCCACGATACACATTAATCTGATTGCTTAATGTTGCAGATGTATTATCAGCATCGATTGTAAGTGTTGCATTTTTAATCATTTGGATCAATCTCCTTTCCAATAGATAGTAATTGTTTAAATGAACTTGCAACTAGATTGAAGTCTGTTACAAGTAAGTCTTTATAATAAGTCAGTCCACCGATGCAGAATCCCCATGTCCATGAATCAATCATGTAGTTACCTAGTAGACTTCCGATACTCAGTAGTAGGATAACAATATATTGATGTTTAATTGGTGGTTGCCAATTTCTGAGTAGCAATCCCAAAATTATCAACATTACAGTTAATATCAAGAGATTCAAATACTCCACTGAATCTACCTCCTTTCCACCTCCTTGCATATATTAAAAGGACAAGATATTACTCTTGCCCTTGTGCTTGATTTAATTGAACAGTAGCCAATTCTAACTTAGCCATTAACATAGATTTATCGGCAGTTAATTGAGCCACTTGTTGTGTTAAGTGGTGTACCATTAATTGTAACTCGTCTTGTGTTAATTCCATCGTATCACTTCCTATTCTTGTTTTTATATTATGCTGTTTTATTCGCTTCCGAGTCACCTTCGTACTGCTGTAGTTTTGTGAGTAACTCTTCGCATTGTGCGACAAGTAAAGCCTTGTCTACCGAAAGTTGCCCCACTTGTCGTGATAAATTGTCAATAGTTTTATATAACACTTCTTCACTATAATTCATACTGAATCGTCTCCTCTCTAGGTGTTGGTTGAATTTCCTGCGTTGTACAATGCGATGGTAATGCGGTGTCTAGATCAGGTGTTTCTTGTAGATCGGCACTAACTCGCCCTCCATACATTAAATAATCGTCGTATGAGACTAATTTCTCCTCTTGTAAGACCGTGATATCATTTTCGTATACAATATCTTCGGAACTAAATTTCGCTAGTTCTAGGGAGAAGTCCTGATGGTCAAGTGTACTAATACCTAGGTTTTCTTGTTTTTTCTTAAGTAACTCTCGTATATATTCTACTGCTTTTGACATTCTATTCATCTCCTTTTAGCAACTGTTCCAATCTTACTAAACGTTCTTCCAGTTGTTCTCTTTTTCGCTTTTCTTGTTGGTATCCCACAATTAAAGTTGTTGTTAACGAGTTGCTATTGATAGCATATAATCCATCGTTAGTTTTTTCACCAACATATTTAAACATTGGGTGGTCTGCAATATCATCTGCCACATACCCTAGTGTCAGACTATTCCCTTTTTCGACATCGAAACATTCTTGTGTGGCTCCTTCTTGTTTAAAGTCTGTTACGTATGTTTTAACATCAATGGTGTCTAAGAAATCACATACGGTCTCTGCACTAATGTTTGTATCTAGAGATTCTCCTTCTTTTGCTACAAAAGTGGTCACATCGTCTTCAGAGATTACACTTCTAATATCTGATTTTAGACTTCTCGAACAATTGACATAATAAGCGTTTTTACCCATGATACGACCTTGACGACCTTGGACGATTACGGTTGCACTGTCACTATTATCGGTAAAGACTAAACCGTTGTGGGTGCGGAATTTAACATTATAAGTGGTGTAATCGTTACCATCACCAGTACCTAATTCGATCCAGTTAGACCCGTAATTACTAGGTAACTGAAGTCTTCGAGGTTTTAAAATGTTTACGTTATCAAGATTCCAGTTGTTAAAATTCCAATGACCATAAGATTCGAATTTATATGATGAGCTAGCAGCCTCTGTGATTTTGAATACTGGCTTATTCGTAGCTCCCTCTCTATAACCAAAATCTATACCATCATTCCCATATAACTTGAGTCGATTCGAAGCTTCCCATATGAGTGAAGGATATGTGGCGGTTGAGTTAAATTGGATTGTCGCTGTTGTTTCCATTTTGAGATTATTCTTGATACTAAGGTTCGCGACATCCGTTAAATTCCACCCATGAAATCTCCAATGCGCGTACGTATCGATATAACTCGTGCTTTTATCGCTACCCTCTGTGAGTTCGAATTTACTAACGAGAGTAGTACCTTCATAATAACCCATTCGGATACCGTTATCACCAAATAAACATAGATTACCGGTTGTGGATTCAAACGTTCTAGTTGTACCGTTAACACCGTAATACATTGTCCCGATTCGATTGATCGGTTTAGTATTAACGTTTAATGATGTATGTAGATTGACTCCTTGACGATAGAAAGAGCTAGAGTCACCTAAATCTGCTTTTGCGATAGATAGAGCTGGTGTAGAACTAAATCCTCCAAAAGGATCTGTTGCTGTAGATGTACCTAAAGCAATATACGACCCATTATTGGCAGTAGAAAGAGTCACACCACTAACATTATATGAACTAATATTTGATTCAGACGTGAACCCTAAATACCCTTTACTATTGTGATATGTTAATCCGCCATTTCGAGTTCCTAACGATAACATGCTTGATTTATTGTATACATTCATACCAGCTGAGGTAAAGTCCGTCCATCCACCGTTAGATGTAGAAACCTTGATACCGTCTTTATCCATTTCGATAATTCCGTCATATACTTCGTTAGGGTTGGGACTCCACTGTGGGTAATACTCCGAACCTTGCACTAGTAAAACCTCGCTAAAGAAAACAACGGTATTATTTCCAGTAGACGTATCTTTTCGACCATTATTATCAATACGAATAAACCCATAGTTAATATTAGAGCCAGTTGTAAATGTTTTCTTTACGTGAGTCCATCCACAAGCACCGCTAGTAAATAAGTGATGAACTTCTGTATAAGCTCCATCATCGTTTGCACTACCAATAAAATAAACATCTGTTCCTTTAGTGTTAGATTCTGCCATTAACCAACAGTTGAACGAGTAAGCTTTCCCTGGTTGAACTTTGAAAGTGGCACTTCCTGCATAGGCTTCGTTGGTATCAGTAGTTTGAACACCAATATCTGCCGCTCTTCCCGAATACCAGTTAGCATTACCGCTTACCCACCAGTTACGGTAGTTGTGCGGTTTAGGGTTACCATTTCTAACAAGGTTGTATCCTCCACTTTGTGTAAACTTAAACTGAATATTGTCTGCTGTTTGTTGAACTTGAGATTGAGTTGCATACCCTTTTGAAGTGATAGCATTTTCGGTTTCGGTTTTAGTATAAAAGTTTTGTTTAACAACATTAGTAATGGCAGTATCGGTGATTTTAGATTCTGCAGTAGAAACACGTGTCTCAACATCATCAATCGTAGATTCTACCTTACCAATCTGAGTAGTATGACTATCTACTGTTGATTTAATCGAGTTAAAAGCATCTTTAATTGTAGTCGTACCCTCTGATGTAGTAATGGTCGTATTTTGGATTAACTGAGAGATTTGACCTTGAGCCACACTAATATCTGTGATAGCAGTAGACATACTTTCTTCAAGTTCATCTTGTTTAGTCGTCATCTCTTTGAATGATACATCTAGGGTTTGATTTTGCTCGTCTAACATGACTTTAGAAGCCTTGAGTGTCTTACTTCCATCTGCGTTCATCTCATCGTATACGCTAGAAATATTAAGTTTAGAGCCACTAATATTAGCGTTGTCTGACACTTTACTGTCTACAATTAAACCATCTTTAATAGCATTAGATGATTGAACTCCATCTTGATTGATTAATACACCTTGACCAGTAGCATCATACAATGTGAATGTATAGTTACCACTTGTGTCTTGTCCAATTTGAATTCGTACTTTATTGTTCTTATCCTTGAATTGTAACAAGTTACCTTGCAATAACATATTCCCATTGTCTGACTGGATAGTTACATTGTTAGTGTTGATTACTCCAGTTTCAATCTTACTAGCACTTAATGAGCTAATCATAGCGTCTTTGATGAAACCATCTTTAACATTTAATAGGTCAGATGATACGCTACCTGATTGAATGATTTCAGATAAGATACTATCTGCAATTAAATTATCGATTTCTGCCACAGTAGCTTTAAGACTATTAATAGTAGCATTAGTTGCGTTTAAGTCTTCAATGTCTGCCTTGTTGATAATAGCTTTATCAATCTCTGCGATTTGAGCCTTTAATTCTTCAACAACAATAGTACCCGCTACTAAGTCACCGATCTCGGCTTTATTTGCATAGATTTCATCAGCATCCACTTTAGAAACGTAAAGTTGTTCAATCTTAGCTACTGTTGCTTCTAATTCATCAGTTGTAACTTTATTAGCGGTTAATTGCTTCACTTGGATAATGTCTGTGTAGATGTTCTCTACCTTTTGGCTCAATGTACCTTTGAACGAGAACTCAGTTTTAGTTTCAGCTACTGTTGGAGAGTGAGTTTCGATAGAGATACCTTTGTAGCTTAGAGTCATCTTCATATAGAGAATAGGCACAATGCACTCTTTTTCCCCTTTAATGTAGGTGATAAAATCCATTGGGTCTAATCGGAAATCTGCTAGTGGCATAGAGGTATCGAATCTCTTATAGCCATTTAATCTTTTGACTTTATCTAAGATAATTTGAGCTTGTGATTTCTGACCTTTAAGTAGTGGGTTTGAGATAGCTAGTGTGTTAGCATCTGTTCCACTTCCAACTTCATAATAACCCTCATCAGTTACCGTACCTTCATCATTGGTTACTTGGTCAGAATAATTAACACGTAATTTAGTGATGTTGTATGAAGTCGTATCGTCAATGGTAGGTGTTGTATAATCTGATTCATCATAAGTTTCACCGTAGTTGGTAGGCTCAATGAACTCAATAGTAGAACCATCACGACTAATACGTACATGACCACCAATAGCACTAGCTACAAGTGATAACATCTCTAGGCAAGTCTTACCATCTAGTTGTTCGTTATTGATAGTGACGTTAGAGATACCTTTAATCTTATATCCATTAGAAGTTGCAATATCGTTAGCAATAGCTTGTGTAGTTGTGTGTTTAGTTGTTGGGAAGTATCCTTTATTAAGTTTGAACATTCCATCATAGGCTTTGATAGATTTCTTAATACCTTTTTCTTCAATGGTATCGACATAGAATACACCTAATGGAGTGTAAATAGTTTCCCATTGTTGTGTTACTTCATTGTAAATGTCTAATCCAATCTCAATCGCAATCTTATCATTTGGAATGATTAACACATCTGATTTAACTGACATTTGTAATTGAGTGACTAACGCACAACCAACACCATACTGATCTAGTCCACAGTCATAAGTGATTGTAGGATTATCCATGATTTGATTAACTTGTAGTGGTTCGTTATTTAAAGTAAATTTGTAGGTAATCTTACGGTTTGGATTATCTATTTGTCGTTGAAAATAGAGTAACTTATCTTCTTGAATTTGATACATGATTTCACCTCCTAGCGTTGAATTAGATTAACTGAGAACCCACTGTCATATTTGATTTGTCCATTGACGAATGAATAGATTGGTACTGAACGATTACCACAGTAGAATGTATCTTCTACAAACTTACCTTGTTGTGGATTGAAGTATTTTACAGTGAAGAATGGTGAATCCAATGCAGTTAGTAATCGTGACATTTCTTGTACGCTAATTGAGTTCCACTCTAATTGAATTGAGATTTTAGTGGCAATCACATCTCGATACATCAGTCCACTTAAAGTACGACCTGCGTTCTCTCCATCAAATGTTTCGTATTCAAACTTACATGAAGCGGGATTAAATTCTTTCCCATTGATTGTAATAAAACTTGTTGCCATAAATTATCATATCCTTTCTATTAAATTTGGCTCATATATAAAAAGAGAGCCATCGGATATGACTCTCTATACTAATTCTGCAAAGTCTAAGACACCTAAGCGACTTAGTTCTTTGAAGTTTTTAAATTGTTTCTTTGCTAATGTATCTCCATCAAGATATAATGCTAAACTGATTGGTTGATTGTTATTGCCTAATGCAGAGATTAATTGTTTATTTTGGTTGGCAAAGTTATTGTTTAACTTATCCCATAACACGTCTAAAGGTAAGACTGCCTCTGCATTGTTACCTACACCATTGTTAGCATCTCCTACACCAATTAATGTTCTATTGGTGAAGATACCTCCACTTGAGTACCAGTTTACTTTAAATTTAGGTACTTGTTGTTTCTCGAAGTCCCATTTTCCTGTTACCGATAGGTGTGGCATTTTAAGGTAAGGAGTTGGGAAGTTAAAGTTCATAGCATTTTTCATCTGAGTGGCAAATGACTTGATGTTACTTACCATAGTCTTGAACTTGTTATTAATGTTATTTGATAGAGTATTCAATGATTTAGTGAAATCAGTTGAAATACCAGTAGTCATACCCGACATACTAGATTTAATTTTATTGATGTTGGTCTGAATAGTATTAAGTAAAGAAGTCATTGTCGTAGAGATGCTAGTTTTAGCAGATGTGAACTCTTGACTAATCTTCTTACCAATTCCACTCCATGCTTTAGGAATAGCATTAGCAATTTTATCTGATTCAGATTTGAATGAAGATAAAGTTTTCTTAGTATTGCTTAATGCTTTATCTACATCTTTCAATCCATCTACTTGAGCATCTGTTGCAGTTTCTACCGCTTTCTGTTGTTCTTTAGTGGCTTTCTCTTGAGCATCAGTTACAGACTCAATTTCATCAATTACTTTACCAGTTTTCTCTTGCTCCTTAGAGATGATCTTAGCATTAACTTCTTCTAGCAATCTTTGACGTTCAGTATCAGATAGCTTAGAGTTATTTAAGATTTCTTTCTTCTGCTTTTTGAGGGTAGTTAATTCTTCTTCATATGCTAATTCAACTTTAGTTAAATGTTCATCAATTAACTTATCTTTCTCTTGAGCAGTTAAATCTTCACGTTTCATGATATTGGCACTGTAACTAGCGTGTTTAGCCATCAACTGACTATACGTTAAGTTAGAGTAATCTAGCCAATCATCATTAACCCCTTTGATGTAACCATAAGTTTCATAGAATGTATTTTTCTCATTCTCTGATAACTTCTGATATGAGTATAGAATCTCTGCTGTGTAAGTTTCACTATCTGCACTCATTTGAGTTAAGACTTCTTGATTACCAGTAGCTAGTGCATTTAGATACTCTTGAGCATTTGCTGACATCATGCCAAATTTCTCTTCCATCATAGCTTGAGCTTCATCTAAGTCTTGTGATAGCTTACCTGCATCAAATCCAATAGAAGCAAAGTGTTGATTTACTTTAGAAGCAATAGTACCAAATCTATCAGATGTTGTTTCGATTTCATTAGTTGTTTCTTCAAAAGTTGTTCCCATACCTTCGATAGAATCAGAAGTGTTATCAAACTCTTCTTCTACATTATTGTCACCTGTCCATCCAAAGAAGCCTTTGATTTTATCCCATACCCAACCTAGTTTCTCACCTAGCCAGTCAGAGATATTAGCCCACCAGTTGAACTTCTCACCAATTTTAATAACAGCAGTTACTAAAGCAATTACCGCAGTAACAATTAATCCAATACCCATTAAGTCTAATGCTACCTTTAATGCACCTGCAGACAGAGTTGAAGCGATTAAAGCCCCATCCAATCCAAGTAATCCTGCTACGGTAGAAGCAATTGATATAATAAATGAAGCTAATGCTTTACCTGCATTTACAAGCATAGAAGTAGCAAAACTTAATACATTCTTAGTTGCACTAACTAATCCAGCAACCAAGTTCTTAGTCAGACTGATAGAAGCGGTTAGGATATTCTTTATCCATACAACTAAAGATTCAATACTAGATGCGATTGTCAATCCAAAATCAACTAATTTTTTACCAAGTAATGTTAATGATGTAACAGCAACAGTATATGCTTTCTTAGCACCAATCAATAACAATAAAGCCGACCATACTGGTGTTAGCTTTTCAACAGATATCATTACTAATTTGATAGCTCCCGCTACTACGTTTAAGCTAAGTGCCACTATTTTAAGGATAGTTTGACCTGCCCAACTGTTCATGAACTTAGTAATCCAATCAACACAGTTAGCAAATGCTTTAACCACAGTAGAGCCAATTAGCATGGCAATGTCGCCCATCACATTTAAGAAGGCTTGACCACCTGAACTCATGAATGTTTGTAGCCAACCACCTGCTGAAAGAGCAAAGTTAGTTACTGCTTCTAAGGCATTGTTCATAGCTTCAATGAATTTCTTAGTATAATCATTTCTTTCAGGATTCATGTATTCAAATAGATTAGCTACTGCATTAATCACTTGTCCACTAATATCTAATGCTAATCCAGTGAACGCTCCACCTAAGCGACCTATGTTATAGATTAATTCTTCTCCACCATTGTTCCATGCTCCAATTAAGAATGATTCAATAGAAGAACCTAAATTAGCAAATGATTGTTTAAGATTAGCTAATGAAGTATCAATGTAGTCACCTACACTGTTCCATCCATCTTTTAAAGCTCCCCAAACTGACTTCATAGCATTAGCCACTTTCTCTACCCATTGAGAGAACTTAGTTTCTGTCTGTGATAAGGCGCTATCCATAGCTCCTGTGTCGATACCACCAGTACCAACTCCACTTCCTGAGCCACTTCCTCCACTTCCTGAGCCACTACTTGAACCACTGTCTTGTTTAGTTGATACGATGTTTAACTCATCAATTCCTGATAAATATTTATTAATCTCTTTTGCTGATTCTGCACCACTGCCGAGGTTATCTGCTAGTCCTCCACTACCTACATCTGCTCCCTCAATAGCAGTAGCCATATCACTAACTGCTCCACCTACACCACCAAAGTCAACTTGAACACCAAATAGTGCAAAGACTTGTGAGATGAAATTAGCTACTGCATTGATTGTAGTTGTTAATGCAGATACGAATGTATTTAAGATAGGTAGAACCACAGTCAAGATAGGCATGAAGCATCTACCTAGTGCTACTGATAATTCTTCAAGTCTTTGCTTTAAAATTCTAGTTTGATTAGCAGGAGATTTTAATGTGATTTCAAGATTGTCATTAGCTTGTGATAAGCCTTGCATAGCAAATTGGTATCTAATCATAGACTTCTCTGCTTGGCTCATGGCACTGTATTGTTTAGTAATACCTTGTGATAAAGCAAAAGCAGATAAGTTTGCTTCTGTTGCTACTACACCGTAGTCATATAACACTTCGGTTGATCCAGCCATATAACCACGTAATTTTTCAAAAGCAGTAGCAGGGTCAATGTTATAGAACGATGACATATCTTGAGCTAACTTAGATAAGTCTTTAGAGAAACCAATAGCTTCTTGCGAAGTGAAACCTAAGTTAGTTCCCATACTATACAGAGTTGAAGTCCAATCTTTCATCTGAGTGGCACTAACACCTAATTTTTTATTGAGTTCATCAATCCATTTACTCATCTCACTAGCTTGACTACCGAACACTGCACCAAACTTATCATCTGTTTCGATGCTGTCCATAGCGTTATTAATTGAAGTCTTGATACCATTGAATACTGCGTAGATAGACAAGAATGGCATCATAGCATTTAGTAACGATTTAAAACTACTTGCCATCTTCTTATTAGCAGATTGAATACCTTTACTAGCCTTGTTATGACTACTCAACCACTGAGAGGTTTTATTTTTAATCTTATCAATGTACGATTGAATCTTAGGAGCATAAGTTTGATATGATTGTGATAAACCTTGCACAGCTCTTTGCATCTTAGATTGAGATTGAGTTACTGTATTAGTTGATTGAGCCATTCGAGAGTTAGTTGATATAGTTTGTGAAGCTACATTAACACTATCTCTATAAGCTATGTTGGTTAGCTTAATGGCATCTCTACTTTGATTTAAAGCGTTCTTTAATCCAACAGTGGATTTAGTACCTTTCTCATTCATTAATGCCCATTGATATAAAGCATTATCGAACATTTCAGTAGAAATACCCGCTTCTCTAAATGCTTGTTTCATAGCAGTTAATTGGTCAATAACTGGTTTGGCATTAGCCTTTGTAGATGATTGTTCCCACACAGAGAATACTTTATCTAAGTCACCAATCATTGAGTCTAAGTTCTCGAATACTAGAGCTTTCTTCAAGTCAGAGATATTCTTCTCAGCTTGTGATACAAGAGCTTCCGATTGTTTAACAGAATTAAGGTATTCTTTTCCAAGACTATCGAGACGTTGGAAGCCTTGTTCTAATTCCTCGCCACTTAACCCTTCCATTTGTTTTTTAGTATTTTCAATAACTGTTTTAATATGCTCAGGCATTTTCTTGAAATTCTCAAGCGCATCCTTCTCATCTTCTAACATTCCAGTGAGGATAGACTTGGTATCGTTAGGATCAATACCTAAATCAAAGTCTGTATTTGATAAGTCTTGAATTAATTGTTTCATGTTTTCTACATGAGGTTGTACTGCTGATACAGTATCTTTCATATCAACTTCTAGTTGGTCAGGCAGTTTATTAAATACCTCGCCTAAATCACCACCAATTAGTGCAAGTTCTTTTGAGATTAGATTACCCATTTGTTCTAATCCTATCATATTAACTGCATTACCTAAGTCAATCTGAGAATCCTGTTGTGCATTAGCTTGTTGACTATTAGCTTTCACATTGGCAGTAATGTTAATGTTCCCTAGAGTGTCAGAGATTTGTGTTTTCAACTTGCTTAGGGTAGTATTCAACTGTTTGCCTAGCTTAGTGCTGTCTAGTGCTTTAGTCATTTGTTTGCTTAGTGATTCAAACTGCTTGGACAATTTATCAGTAGCTTTCTTACTGTCTTTGACCATATTATCATTCATCTTCTTAGATGATTTACTCACCTTGTCAGAAGTTTGTTGTGATTGTTTCTGAATATCTTTAAAGGATTTATCAACATCTGACTTATCGACTTGCACTTTAATGTCTATGACTTTTTGTTCATCCATGCGAACACTTCCTTTCTATATATTTTTATGCCCCTTAAAGGCGAGGCAAAAAAGAAAGCAGACAAGACAAAGTAGATAACCTACTCCACCTCATCTGCTTTAAATTTTTTATTGATTTGTTCTGCCCATTCTCGTAGGCGATTATGTTGTACTTCCATCTCCCACTCTTCATCAACTAATGTCTTAGCATCTTTATCAAGGAATGGATATGCCTTTTCAAATGATGGGAACTTGGCATCTTTCGATAAAAGTCTAGCTACTGACATTCCAATGAGATTAGCTAGTTGATAATCAAAGAATGCTTTCTCTTGTAACTGATTCTCTTGTTGCTTGTTGTATGACTCTACATATCTAGTGATTTGCTTAATCGTGCTATTGTAGAAATCTTCCTCTCTCATGCCAATAGACATACATTGCTCTAACAACTCCATCATCTGTGACTCAAAGGTTATAACCTCGCTAGATTGCTCAGAATCCCCCACAGAATCAACGTCTGACGGGCTTTCTTGCTCTCCTAGACTAATTAATCCACTCTCTTGATATAAGCTCAGAATCAAGCTATTTAGGTCATCTACAGTGTCTATCAAGTCGTATAATTCATCTTCTGTTAGATGGTAGTGCTGAAGTGATAGAGATACGATTAGGATTTGAGTTTCTAAGCTCATGTAGGAAAGCAAAGGTGCAGTTACATCACCATAGATCTTATCTAGTGTCAAACAACCTCTAATGGATAGCTTTGGGTAGTAGACCTTATGACCATTCCGTAGCACTATCATTCAATCACTTCCTTTCACCAGTTGCCTTGTCATATGTTTTAAGTAAAATCCATTACTCAAAACCTTTTAACATTAATTAGTAAGGTCAAAACCTTGTAAGTAAAACTACTTTACTTACATCAATGCTAATAATCTGTATTGATGAATTTGAGCCGACTTCAAATCCACCTAACAAATTACTAGCCTTCAGATGGTAAATATTTTCCAGTTTGTAATACTTCCATAACGATAGCAAATAATCCGAATACAGAAGCATCTTCACCTTCTAAGTAAACGTCTACTAAATCCATCATCTTGTCCATCGTCACACCTGCATTTAATTTCTGTGCTGATGCGTGTAAAACAGTAACCATAAAAGGCAATGACGGAATTTGCATTTTTGAGAAATCCATTTCACCTTCTGTTGCACCTGCCATCATTGGTAAGATGTGGTTTAACGGTGAACCTCCTAATGCTTTCTCTAATGCCATTTTCTCTTTTGTACCTGCTAATGTTAATGTTAGGTTCATAAATTCTACTGTCTTAATCATGTATAATCATCCTTTCTTTAGGTATATATAATATAGAAAGAGTCCCCATAAAGAGGACTCGGTTGGTTATTACTTAGTAGCTTTTGCTGATAATGCACCGTCTGCGATTGAGATAGCTGATGCAGGTGTTAATTCGATTGTATATTCATGAGCAGAGTCAACTTCTACTCCTGATAAAGTAGTTGAAACATATGCTTGGAATGTGATAGTTAATCCATCTGCATATTTGATTTCTACTGCGTGTTCTGCATTATTTTGCATAGCACGTACTTTTAAGTATTGTGCTTTGTCATAAACACATGTAAATGAGATTGCATCACCATAAGATTTAATACCATTGATGAATTTTTGAGCTTCATCTGCTAATGTCGTAATTTCAATTTTGCTACAGCTCTCAGTGATTTCTCCCATTGATTTAACACCATTTACTAATGTTGAATCTAATTTTAATGTTGCACCTTTAGTTAATAATGCCATATTTGTCACGTTCCTTTCTATTGTGAAATTTGAATTGTGCCATCTTCTAATTGAGTGGCTTTGCAGTTATAAGTCATTGTTTTACACCATAGCTTGTTATCAATACTCATGTCTGAGCTAGTATAAGACCTTTTGAGTCCTACACCAAACATATAGTCATCTACACTCTCCATTAAGTCGAATAACTGACTTGGATCATTAGTGTAGATGCTAATGTCGTATGATAAATTGACTACCTCAATGTTTGAATTTCTATCTCGGTAGTATTGGCTATTGCCTTTCTCTTCTAATATTAAAAGAGGGATTGCTACATCTACATCCACTGGTGGTTGCACAAAATAGACTTCCAATCCAGTTGCATCTGTTAATCCCTGTTTAATCTCTTTGCGAATGGATAACATGAGTCAATCCCTCCTATAACTTGTTGAATATTGATTGTTGAATGATACTTGGTGCTTTATCCTTGTAGAACTCATAAGAGTCTTGAACAAAGCGTTTAGGTGGCATACCAAGTGTAAAACGATAAGTCCCATCACCTACTGGATAGTACCAACCACCTTGCCTACCTTGTCCATTCTCTGCGTAAATTCCCGTACCATATGAGTTGTAAATCGCATAGCTAGTAGTGTTAGTGATAGTCATTGATACACCACTAGGAGACCACTCTAAAGGCATGATTGTCACACCACTTTTGAGTAATCCAGTTCTAACGTAACTTCCATCACCACCAACATTGTTATCAATGATGTCATGTTGCATTTGAGCAATCTCTGAGCCTACTTGTCTCATACCATCTTCGATACCTTGTTGAATGTTCTCAATGTCCTTCTCTAAGCCTTTGATTAAATCAGATACATCAATCTTAATAATCATCGCTTAACACCATAGGTAATAGATTTAGGTAAGCACATGAAAGCAGGATAGACTATGTAGCTGACTACTTTGTAAGGTTGATTATCAACTATAATCTCATTAGCTAATTCACAATTCTCAATGTAGTCCATAGATACTTCAAATGTTACTTTAGATTCGATACCGTACTTCTGTTGTGAATGGTAAGTGCTAATTGGTGTGAGTGAAGCGGGAATATCTTCTGCGATGAACTCATAATTCTTCTCAACTATTCCCCATTCATTAGGCTTTCCCGCTACTCCTACCATGAGTGTTGCTTTATCTGTATAGAATAAATCATTAATACTCATAATACTATCACCATACTTTCACAGTGATTTTAGGCTTAGGTAATCTAGCTAGAATAGACTTAGGAATACCAATCTCATTCAACTCATCAAAGCTCATGAATGTCACACTACGACCTGCTGATGAAATGGATTTAACAGCTCCATTCTCTACTGATCCTTGTGACATGGTAGCTTTGTTTAAATAATAACAAGTCAACTCTACCACTTCATTAGGATAGAGTTCACTCACGTTGATTGTGTAGTCATTTAGATATGACTTAATAGCACTAATAGAATTGGCGATGTAGAAGTTGATTACTTCATCATCTACCTTAGTGTTAGTTAGCTTTTTGATTAGTTCAAGCATCTACATCACACTCCTTTATTGTTTGGTTGATTAAGCAGGTTTTACGATTTCGATTGCTTCTTCACGTACTACTTCAACTGCGAATACTTCTAACGCACGAATAGCATCAGAGAATGAATCTTGTAAACGTAATGCTTCCATTTCTTCTAATTGCATACCGTAAGCTACTGCTGATTTATGTAACACAATAACTGTTCCATCAGCTACACGATTTGTTGGTAATACTGTTACTCCATTTAAACGATAAGCTACACCATTAGCTTGAACATCTTGGTGGAAAGATTCTTTCATTGAAGATTTTTCTAATAATGCGATAACATCCCATCCACATACGATGATACGACCATCTTGAGGAATATCTTTACGGTCTAATGCACGATTAGCATCCACGATTGAATCATACACGTTAGATTTGTTTAAAGTTACAGTTGTTGCATTAGCTCCTGAAGCTAAGATTTTAGTTACTGCATAATCATCTACTGCTTTAGCTAATTGATAAGCTCCTTCACGAACTGCTGGTGCACGTAATTCACCTGCTACTTGAACTGCATCAATATCAGAGATTTTAATTCCAAAGAAACGTTTTTGATCGAATGGAATTTCCACTTTATCAGTTGATAAATCATCATAAGTTACAGTTCCGTTATATTCTTTAACTGCTACTGAACCCATTTTGTTGATGATTAATTTACCACCTTGAGTTGGAACTGGATAAGTAATTTGATTGATGATTGCTTGTCCTTTAAAAGATTCTAATAATTCTGCTTGCCACATAGTTGGAATAAAATTCGTAATTGCCATTTGCATTACCTCTTTCGTTGTCTAATATAGTATCTATCTACCCACCGATAGTTGGTGAAGTGTTTAACCTCCCACACTCAAAGGCATAATAAAAAGCACTATTTACTTAGTGCCTTTAACGATTTCTCTACTAATTCTTTATTTGCAATATATTCACTAGAACTCATAGCTTTAATTTCATCTAGTGATAATAACTTGACTTGTTCTACTGGTTGTGTAGGTACATTAGCAGACGCTTGTACCTTAGATTGCACCTGTGCGTTAATCTGTGTGCTAAACATTTCTTTCATAGCATTGATTTGTGTAGCTACTGCTTCTGCATCCATATTAACTAGCATATCTGCCATTGTTACAGGTAATCCCGCTTCTTGTAATTGAGCTTGGATTGTCGCCTTATATTGTTGTTGGTTGTATTGATTAATCTTAGCTTCTAACTCTTGTTCACGTTGAGTTAATTCTTCTAACTTCTTATTGTAGTCATATTCTGCTTTTTGTTCCTCATTCATCTGAGATAGCTTTTGAGCTTCTTCTAAAGCATTAAACTTAGCTTCCCATTTCTTAGCTTCACGTTCAAGTCGCTTAGTCACGATACGGTCTAAGTCCTCTTGAGTGAATGTCTTAACATCTTGTGGTTGAGTTTCCACTGTCACCTCTGTTTGTTCTGATGTTACTTCTGTATTATTTAATACTTGATTTTCTTCCATAATATATAACCTCCATTGAGTAATTAAATTCCTTGTTGATATGCTCAACAAGTAAAGCGATATTGTTTAAAAACCTGGTATCTTTAATGTAGTCACCAGTAACTCTTAAGCAAGTTGAATCCATGTGTGTGATTCTTCATCGTAAATATAAACACTTTTATTCTCTAAGCATAGGCAATCACTACCATGCCCAATTTTGTTACCGTTAAATGTGTGAGTGAGTGTAGTTAGCTCATCTTCACGATTAACAACGAATGAACACACATCTGTATCTTGATTCTCTTTTGTTAATGCAATCACTAGCTATCACCTCACTTCTTCTTGCTTAATTCATATTCTGCACGTATCTTCTTAGTACGTTCTGCATTCTCTTTAGCACGTTGTTTCACATACTCTTGTGCTTCATCATAGTATTGTGATTTGACTGGTTGATTGTTTTCATCAACTACGATAGGTACGAACACACATCTACAATTCACATGAGGATGTAGTTGCTTAGGCTCGTACTGGTCAATGCGATAAATCTTGCCTTCATTCTCTTGGCAAATTGCACACACTCTATCGTCATGAATAGTATCTGCTTTAAAATGTGTGAATCCATTCTTCTTAGCAGAATCAATATGTGCTTGATTTTCTGCTATACGTAATTCGTTATGAACTAAAGTCTTAGCAGATGAGAATGATACATCTAACTGTTTAGCGATTGTTCCCGCTACTTTAGAGTACCCATCTCCACGAATAGTTGCCATCTTTAGTTCTTTGCTAATTACTTGTGCTACCTTTTCTGCACGTCTATAAACTCTATCATTGAACCATAGACCATCTGCAATAGGCTTATACCAAGGTAGCTTTTCATTCCATATATTTTTAGATAAAAAGTTAGCTACTTGATTGCTAGTATGTAGTCCTGTCTGCTCTAGTGCAGTCAATGTCTCATAACTACTTAGGTTGTTGAAATCATGGATACCATTAATCTTCTCTTTCTTGTATTCTTTCAACATCTCATCAAAATTCAAGAAATCTTCCTCATAGAACTTCATGAGCGTGTTACCTAATCTATCTATCTCTTTGTCGGCAAGTTGAGATAGAATGATTGATACTTGCTTCTCTAAGTCTTGAGCCATCTTCAATTCTGAGAACTTGAAATTAGGATTAATACTTTCGATTTCTTCTTTTCTAGCAATCCATTTAGCTACTTCATCTTGTATCTCTTTTAATGCGATTCTATATTCTTTCTTCAAGAAATCCATATACTCTTTAACTGTCTTGTTGTAGGTTTTCTCTGCTTGAGCATCTCTGCGTTCCCAATAGCTAGGCATGATTACTCACCTACTTCAACATCTTCTTCATCTGTTACTGGTTCATGTGAGTCAAAGTTATCTTCCATAAATGAGATGCTTTCTTCACGTTCAGTTGCAAGTCTCTCAAGCTCTGCTTCAACAGATGGAATAAATGGTAATAAGTTCTCTAAGATTGTTTCTTTTGATAACATAGTGCTTAATTGAATTGCACGAGTTACTAATTCTTCATTATTGTTGATTGTATTACGTGTAAATCGAATGTCTACATTCTTAACAATTTCCTCAGTAGCTAATGATAATTTACCTAACAGTGATAATAAATTACAAATCAATTCAATACGTCTCAATAGTGCCTTACGGAAGTAACTTTCCTTAGTCGCACACTTGAACTCTAATGATGATAATTTAAACTGCATAGATACTCCACTTAGGTTATTAGCAAAGTTTTCATCACTCATATTAGGTACTGCACTAAACTTATGAATATCATCAACTAATCTGTTCTTATAGTTCTCTAAAGCTGTATCAGGAATATCTTTAAATAAATATTCTGCCTTACCACTTGAGTCATCAATATTTAATAATCGAGAATCCTTTAATGTCTGAATTAATTCATCATCAAGACTTGTACCAGTAATCATTAAGATAGCATTAGTAAATGTTTCAAAATCATTAGCTGTATCTGATACGACTTTATCTAACGCATCAATTAAATCTACAACTTTCTCAAAGTCTGAGCATAAGTCTCTATTATTCTCAACCACAACAACTGGTACATCACCAAAGTAGTGTTCTAGCTCTTCTGTTGCTCCACCATTGCTAGTGAATTTGAGAATCTTATTTGCTGTGTAGTATTCAATGTAATCTACATCTTCATCATCTACTTTAATCTTCCAATGGCGAACGAAACCAATTAGATTTTCCTCGATACTTGTATCATAGATAGCAATGCTTTCCAATGGACTTATTGCTTTAAAGCGTGGGTTTAAGTCTTTATCAACATACATTAACTCACAAGCTACCCCATAAATAGAAGCATCTGTTGCCAGTTGAGTGTTTTCGGCACTTTCATCATTGAAACTAAATAAGTCATCAAATAATGTTGTAACTTCTTCATTGTCACCAAATGAATATGAGATTGGTTTCCCCATAAAGTAGCCAACGATAGAGCTTACAATATAATCAGCATACGGATGGGAAACTTTATTATTAGGTTTGCTAGGATCTTTCTGTACTCTATGTTTAATTGCATTTTTATTTTCGTACATCTCTTTAAGTTTTATGTATTTAGGCAACATCATATTGTGCTTATTGACTAAATTGATAATCTCTGTACGAGATAGCTCTTGCTTGATTGAATGTGTTTTTAACATAACTCTCACTTCCTTTCTTGTTAAATTCCAAGTCCAAATCCTGAATGGACTCTTGCTTTGTTCTTACTGTATATATCACAAATTGAATACCCTAGTGCATCGCAGCATAAGTGACTAAAGGTATGGTCTGTCTTATTTGTATAAGCATTTGTTTTCTTATCTTTCAGATAAACGAAATTTTCAAACTCGATTTGTGCATTAGGGCAACTATCAACTAGTACGTATATGTCTAGGTTCTGTAAGTATGAAATTCTAGCTTCAACACTTCCACTACCTTTGATACATGGTTGAGCATTGATACCTTTAGACTTTAAATAACTAATGACCTGTGGTGAGGCACTATCGACATAGATTCTCTGTTTCTCTATTCCTAGATTGATAATTGCTTCATACATTTCATCTAAAGTTGCTCCACGTTGGTAGAACTCTTTAATGAGGTATAACTCTTGTGTCTTTTCGTTAAATAAACTAACCGCAATAGCCGTTGGATCTAGTTCTCCAATGTCCATACCACATCTAACTTGCCATGCTTTATCTTTCAACATAGCATTGATATCTACCTCATGGCTATTGATAAAGTTAATATGTTTGAAGACTAAGCCATCTAGGTCTGTTCCCCAATTTCCCTCAGCGAATATTCGATATTTATTAGGGTTACGAGTTTTTAAACTCTCTAATGAATCTACGTATGATTGAGGTAGAAATGGATTATCCTTATAGCTACTTCTATCGTAGAATAAGTCAGCTGGTTTTCTATCCCCTTCACAGAACTCATACAACCAATGATGAGGACTAATCGGGTTAAAGCAACCATAAATTTGTAGATTAGGAGCTTTCGCCCTTAAACGTAAGTCTATTTGGTCTACTATCTCTTGTGGTACTTCAAATATCTCCTCAATAAAGAAGTCAGTAATACCATTAATACTCAATAACTTCTCTTCCTCATCTAAAGGTAACATGATTATCATTGAGCCATTAGGAAGTGTGATAGTCCTTTCTGTCTTATTGATTGCACACTTATCTAATAACTTTAACTGTCTTAGCATTTGCTTAGTTAAATCCCAAATGGAATTGTTAATAGTTGTTCCATAACGTCTACACATACAAATCTTACGTTTGGATTGACAGGCTTTAATAATTAACTTCTGAACTACAAAGTGGCTTTTGCCTGAACCTGCTCCAAGCTAACCACCCATATAAATATTCCAGCGATGTGAGTAGTCAAATAAATATGGATAGAAATGTGGACTAAACAACTTCTTGCTAATCTGTAAATTTATATGGTTCATTGTGCATCACCTACCTTACTCATCTTCATCATCTTCAATCGATACTCTGATGATAGTTTCAGTAGTTCCCTCAACCTTAGCATTAATGTTTTGGTTAGTTGTATATGCTCCTAAGCATTTTAAGATTGAGTCCATTGCTTTGATTTTGTCTGAGTCTTTAGAGTCAGGATCATTCACTATTTGAAGTAACTTATCAATAATCCACTCTTTCTTTGCAAGTGGTGAGCGTTGACTGGTTAGCTCTTCGATGTACTCTTTAACTACCTCGTTCTTTAATAGTAAATATCCCTCGTTCTTACATAACTTGTAAGAAGCACTATTTATATCTCCTACTTCTTTGTTGTATGCTTCAATATAACTTCTTGTAGCATTTCCATTAGTCACATATAATTCTGCAAATCGTTTCATTTTTGGTGTTAATTTTTTCTTTTTAATATCTGAACAAGCCACTCTGCTCACCACCTTCCTATATAAATTAAAATCAAATTAAATCAACATCATTAATAGCCAAAATGTAGCTACGTAATACATCATAGCGACAAAACTAACTACTCTCGTTTGTACTAATTCTCCTGTAAATGCTTGGTAGAAACTCTGAAATGCACAGAGAAAAGAAAATACAATACAAATCCACAAAATTACTGTTGTTAGCATCTTTACTCACCTTCCTTTGTATTTCTGAATGTAACTAACTTCTTAATTCCTTTAGCCATTAATTGAGTTGGTCTACCATTCTTATCTACACACATAACTTCAATCTTGTCTTCATCAATCTTCTTTTTCATTTGAGTCATGTGATTTGGAACATTGCTACAAATTGTCCAGCTATTTGTCTGATATTCAAATATCGCTACCGTTTCCATTTCCTCACGTTTAAAACTCATCACACTTGCCATGCTATTTCATTCCTTTCATCATTTGCTTTAACTCAGCAAGCTGATCTTCTTTAATCTTTTGTTGCTCAATCTTATTCAAAATTCTAGTTTTCTCTTGCTCAATTCTCTTCTTCATGGCTTTCAGTTCCATAGCCTTAACCTGAAACTCTTTGCACAACTTCTCAAATTCTGCAACTTCTTTTTTCGTTTCTTCAAATTCTTCTATCAATTGCTGTTCTTTCTCATTCATTCTTCATCTTCCTTTCTATATAAATAAAACACCCATGTACCTTGAATACATAGGTGCTGTTAGTACGCTCTAAATCTCGATTACTCCACCGAATTTCTTATCAAACAATTTAACCGCCATATTGAATCTTTCTTTGTCATCTAACATACCCATCTCAAAGAAAGTAATCATTTTCTCATATGTATAACATAATGCTTTTTCAATTTCCTCTTCTACCCACTCAGGCACAGCTTGATAGTATTTTAGCTCCAATTCTTTTTTCAATTGTTTAGCACTCATGTCAAAACACACATAGTAAACATCATCTTGAATCGTACCGTAGTTACGTGGTTTGCGATTATACTCAGACACATATGCTTCTTCATAGGCTCTCATCATATGCTTTTGTAACTTTCTACTCTCTAAACGAGTATCTTCCCAATCGTGAGCTAATCTAATTGCTTTCTCGATAGCGATGAAATATTTACGAACTAGCTTTGACAATCGTTTAGTTTCTTCATTCATCTTTTGAGCAACACCAGTCACCATAGCAATCTCTTTTGCAATATCAATGTTTAACACATATTCAACAGTCACACCATATGCAGAACGTTGTTGACTTGACATTTCTTTTAGTTCGTCTTGTGTAAACTGAGCGAAGTTTTCAAAAACAACGCTAAAATCTTCACCTTCAACTGCATCCACTTTCTCCAGTTGTTTTTTAATCCAGTGGGTAAAGTCTTGTTGTACTTTCAATTCTTCCCACAAAGTTCTACCATCAACTACTGCATCTTTACTTGTGTCTTGTAGACTAGGAAATGCTTCTTGATAATCCAATACTAATTGAATTTCTTCGTCACTCATTCCTAATTTTTTCTTCATGTTTGCTTTGGTTAATTTCATAAATAGAATCACTTCTTTCTGTTTAAAGTCATAGTCATCGGGTTGACCAACTATGCTATTCACTTCACAATGTCCCGATAAGTAAATGGTGGAGAAAGTGTAAACCACCATCTCTTCATTGTGAAGCCAATACCATAGGACTTCATTAAAAATTTGTCACACCCACGCATGGGAGTTAGTTTATACTCGTATGCGACTCTCGGAGTTATTTAATACAAAAAAGGTAGTGAATTACTCACTACCCTTAACTAACAATTCAACTTTCTCTGAAACCTTTTCAACTTCTGCGTTAAATTCCTTTTGTAACTGTTGCATTTCTTTAATAAATTCCATTAAGATCATTCCCTTCTGATTAATCTCGTGTCAGCCATAATCAAATCAATACAGACACTAATTAGTAGTCAAGTGAGCCATTTTATATGAAAGAAAGGGAAGGAAGATACTTTATGGCTGATTGAAAGGAGATGATATTTTTTTACTCATCTTGACTACTAATTACTATCCGCATTAACGCTTACAAATAAAAAAGAGGAGTAGCATTAACTACTCCCAAATGAAAATTGAAAGGGATGATTGAAAAATGAAAAAAATGAAAAAGAAAAGTGAGGTACATTATGCACCTCATTAGCTACTCTAGTCGAGGAAGATACAAAAATACTAAAGTAGCTAATGAGAGGTATAATCCCCTCAATCGAAATACAATTCAGCATAGTCAGATGCCCAATGATACTGGTATCCATCACGAATTGCTTTATCTCGACAAAATTCAAAAATAGTGTCATGGTTATAACCTGTCTCATAGGCACATTCAAATCGACTTGAGTAAACTTCATAATCGCCTGAGAATAGGTCTTTAACAACTACTCCACGAGTATAAGTTGCATTTTCACTGACAATAATGTGGTCAATATTATCGTAACGCATAAAAGGATCAAATAGCGTATGACCTTTTCGAGTTAGAAAAATATCATAGTCTCGTAACTTACGAGTATCTTCAAGCCAATATTCAAACACTAGCCATCTTGGATTCAAACGTGGCAACTTACCTTTTGAATACTTCTCAATCACTCTTCGCCAAAAATCACGTTCTTTGTATGAGTAGGTACAAACTCCGATTCTACCAACACCACAAACAGAAATTTCATATGGATTTCTTACTCCACCTTTTTTCACCATATCTTGATTGCGAATTATCTCTGCACCATATTCATCTAAAAATTTAATTTTATAGCCTTTTTTCTTTACGTATTCAAGTATGACAAATCGCTCACCAGTTTTGGTGATTCCCTTGTGACCGACTTGTACTATATTGCATATATCATCAGTCACTTTGACCACCTCTTCTATTTAATTGTTAATATACTTTTACGACTGTGACTCGCTGGGAGTCTTGTTCAAATTTAAGTTCACAATAATGTTGTAGTCGTTTCAAATCACAATGTTTCATATTTCCACTTGTGTAAGCGTCCCAGCCAATTGCTCGTTCTAATGCCTTAACACTTCCAAACAACTGTCCTTCAACTTCACGCAATTTATTCACATCGACAAATCGTTTGCACATTTTATTCGGTTCATATCCCATACGAATCACCTCGCTTTCTAATTCTTATATAAAATATTAGTAATTGTTATTACCATTGGTTATGCCCTCGGAGGTTATCATGAAATGTGTCCTTTTCGTGTCCTTTTTAGGCTACATTTAGACACAACTTTCTTCCTCTTCGGCATAACTCTCCCTCACGCACTACAATCTCATCACCACATTTAGCACAAATAAGGTCACGACTAATGATCCAATTCCATTTTAACTTTTTAGCCTTAGTGTAATTTGGTTTGATTTGAAATCTTACAAAGTTGCAAATACGTTTGATGTATTCTACGTCATCTTTATCATCGAAATCAATCTCAATGAAAGCACTATTTCCTGCACTTATTGAGCTAAATGCTATACATCTACTTACATGACCTTTCTCTAACTTATTCCCACATCTATTGTTATGATGTCTAACTGCTTCACCAATCGAGCTATGAACCGCATGAAAATCCTCAACAAGTGAAATCTCTAAAATAGTTTTTTGCACTTCATGACGAAACTCCCCAAAAATTCGCTCAAATACTTCTCCCATTTTGAATACATCAGTATTACCTAACTCATACACAACATCTTCATCACCAATGCTCACGTACTTAACCTCAATCTTTTCATATTTATCTAATGAGATTGGAATACGAATTAAATCTCTCTTAACTAATTCATGCAATAACAAGTACATCTTTTCTCTTGATATTCCACCTGGCTCACACAAGTTGTATAAATCAGCCATGTGGTCATAATCATTAAGTAACTTAGCTTCACCACGCACAATTAACTCATATTTGGCAAAAGTTAAGATAGCAAATGCAAACTTCTTTAATTTCCAACTTCCTAACGAATTAATTATGTCAATTTCACTTTGGTAGTATTTAATTCTTTCATCGCTTTTACGTAGTGGTACAAAATCGTGTTGCAACTGTTTCTCGATTACTTGTCGATTGTAAAGCATATTGTATTTATCAAGTTGCTCACTAATTAATTTGATTCTCTCTTCTTCATTTGTAACTCCATTCATCAACAAGTATCTATTAACTCGGTCGATTAATCGTGAGTTGATCTTACCGCAATAGTAATCAATAATTCCTTTCAGTTGAGAGTCGAGTGGGTTATTCACCAACCCATCAACCAACTCATATTCATTCATCACCAATTTGTGCATTTCAATTGCCATATCTTCATCATCCCTTTCAATGTTTATTGTTACTTCATTTCCTTTTCAATTACTGTATATTTTTCACCTAAGTAGTCGATACTACCATTATCATCTTTAACGATAACTTTCATAATGTTATTGTTTTTTGCTAACAGATTCTCGATGATTTGCTCACCAACACAAGACCACATAATTTCAGAGAATCTACTTGTTGAATACACAATATCAACAAAGGCATTAGTTACTACCTCAGTATTGCCTAGTGCTTGAATATCTTCGATGAGTTTATCTTGACGATTAGTGATGTAAGTTTTGTTGAGTTGTTTTCTTTCCTCAGCGTCAATAATCGTATTTTTAGTATTCACTTTAAACTCTTTTACGTCTTCGCTATATGTTGTTAAAATTTGTTTTAGCTCATTGACTATTCGCATTTCATATGTTAAACTTGTTTGTAGAAGTTCTTTTGTTGATTTATCAACTTTAATTGAAGAACTATCTTCTTTTAGTTGAGTATGCACTTGCTCGTGAATGCGATTCATGGTATTGTTATCGTGTACGAATACATTGCAGTTATCATTATAAAGTTGAATAAGCTCGATTTGATTGGCAGTCAATTTATCTTCTTCAACTTTTAATAAATCTGCAAATAGCATCCCGAAGTTAGCAAGTGACAAGAAGTTGATTTTATCTTTTAATCTGTTTAAGTCAGCTTTTTTATTATCATACTTGTCCATTTGGAACATTGGTTTTCTCTTTTGAGTAGCTAAGTGGTCATCACCTTTTAACCATTCAATAGGAGTATGGTAATACTTTCCGTTTTTGGCACAATCAATTACGCTCTGTGATATGCGAACCATGTGCTTTAAGCGATTACGCATTTCAAGATAATCTTCACTGTCTTTTTCAAGTGTAGATAAAACCGAGAACATTGCGGTGGCATCATTGATTACCGATCCGATTGACGGAATACTTGAACTACACATGATACTCGCTGCTTTTAGAAGTGGTACTTCATCAACAATAATCTCTTTTGTTCCTCCACCTAGGTTAGAACAACAGATAGGTAGGGACTTTTTGTGTTTACTCATTAAGACTGGTTGAGTGATTTGGAATGAGTCGCCGTCCCAATCGCTGCCGCACAGTGTCTCAGGGAGCATATCCAAACCATTAAATACAATAACTGTATCATCTAAATATTCATATAAAAACTCATGCTCACTGTTAAGGTGGGCATTTTTTACTTTTGCAATATTCTCATGAACGAGCATAGGACTGCGGAAAACTAACATTTCTTCTCCACTGTTAAACGCACGACAGAAGATTTCATTTGATTGTAAACTTCCTTGTGCATTTTCAATCCCAATCATTCCTTGTAGTAGCTGTAAAGGATCAGGCAGTCCAATTCTGAAATATGATTCTTTCTCCAGTAACAAGCTTCCTGTTCCCATATCCTTCTTAGTTCTTCTCAAATTTCTCATAATTTTAGCACGAACAAATCTATCTTTAGCTAGTCGAGGCTCAATCATTAAAGCAGTTGCGATATTGGCATCTCCAATTTCAAAATCCTCATCCATATCTCGACCATTTAGATATAACACCTGATGTTCCCAACTCGACTGTACCTTGTTAATGTGCGAAACACTTGGTGTGATTAATTCCTTAATGTCATTATCTGTTAAGTCCTCGTATGTAATTAATTGTTGGTAATTTGATTTATGTGAACTACTCTTTTTGCTATACTTTCCAATTCGCCAACCATACCCGAATTTATCTGCATTTGCTAACCAATCTTCACATGAGTCATAAGCTGACCATAGCTTCACCTGACTAGCGTTGAGAATACATTCCACATTTTGAACAGATTGTTCATGCCCCCACGCATCAGTGATATGAGTAATTCCTTGCTCTTGAAAATATCTTTGAAAATCTACGACATATTGCACACCTTTGGTAAACATCTGACGTACCTGAAATGCACTAATCATCTCATCTTTACCCAGTTCTTGTGACCAACGCATACCCAAGTCAATTGAGATTAGCGATGCCCCGTCATTAACAGTTCGACTTACAATCTCATTTCTATTCTCAATCTCATACTCCCCTACCCATGTGTATTCAGCTTGGAATTGTACTTCTTGCTCAGGCACTACGATTACTTTATTAGGAGCTGATACTTTCTTTGAGTCAGTCATTGCTAATGATTTGTATGCAGACAATTTACTCGCATTGATTGGTGTATTAACATTACGACCACCGTTTAATTTTTCTGCAAATTTTTGGTATAATTCTTGTTTAATAAAAGTCAGAGTCTGTTTCCCTTTTGAAACGAGATATGTATAAGGTTGCCCATTGAGAGTGAATCCTTTTGAAATCTTGTTGAATAACTTTTTGCTTTTGATTTCGACTTGCACAATCTCGTCTACGAACAACGATTCATGCAATTCCTTTTTGTATTGCTCTTTCTCATCACCTTGACTGTTACGAATTTTAGTTTTCAACTCTCCTGCGATTTTACCTAGTTGATCTAGCTCAATACCACGATTAGCATAAATCCATTCCATTAATTGAGACTCTCCAAATGCAATTACACACCCTAATCGCTCTGCTTCACGATACGTAATATTTACTTCATTCGTAATTGCTTTTTCCTTTTTCCCTTCTACTTGTACTTTAAATACTTCACCTGTTAATTTGTATAAATTCACGTTTGCCATATTTTCATCATCCTTTCATTTTTCATTTTTCATTGATTTTCTTGCGTGTAAGAGGTTTCAGCATTTACCCTTATAATTTGTCTACTCAACTTCCAAAACCTCTCACACGTTGATTCTCGCACGATTACGCCTATGCACTTAATCTTTCTAATGTTTTATCGTACTCTTTCTTCATCTCGATGAATTTAGCTTGGTCGCCCCCTAAATCTGGGTGTAGCTCCTTGCTCAATTTTCGATATAATCGTTTCACTTCTCGCTCATCTTTGCATTTGTTGAATCCAAATTTACAGAAAGCAAGACTACTACCAAATCCACTATTGCCAATCCCCTTCCACCACTCAAGCATTACTTTGCTTTTATATGAGTCAATTAGTTGAATTAATTTTTCACCATAGACCTCGTAAAATAACCCTCTACAATATTGCTCTAGGTTTAAGTCGATTAGTCTTAATGTTCCTTTTGCTTCACACATGTTGATTGCTTCATAAATTCCTTTGAATCGTTTAACCTCGGCAGACAATTCTTTCATTTTTTCAACAGCACCATTAGAATCACCACTCATATGTAAATCGTATAGGTTATCAAGTCGCTCCTTATAAGATTTGTATGAATATTTAGTGCGGTAGTATTTGTACATTCCACTCTTCATTCCAAGTTCGACTAAATCTTCAACATCGCCATATGCAACTCCATCAACAATACGAATAGTGCTTTGCTTAACTTCTTCAACTTCGCTTTCCTTTAACAATCTCTTCATGAATGACTTTTTATTCCATGACTGTGTCCCAATCTCTAACTCAGTTGCACTTCCAGTTAAGCCAACCCATAATCGTCTTACTTTGTACTTACGACCAGTTTTCTTTGATACCTTCTCAACCATCTCAGTACCGAGTACGTCTATCTCAAAGGTTTCATTGTTATATTCAACCTTAAAAGTTTGATTCACTAACTCATCATATTTACTCTTTCTTGCCATGTTTTCATCTTCCCTTTCATTTCCAATGTAAAATTTTTTTACGTTTTTTGCATATTTCTATTGACGTTGCATACAATATGATATAGAATGAATCTGTAAGTCAACTGCTACTAGGCTAAAGACCTAGTAGATTTCTTGGGGGATTTCTTTTAAATTGTGGAAACCAGAGTTTATATCCACATACAGCTTACCAACATCAACTTCCAAAATTGTGAATACATTATACACGAACTGTTGCTGAAGTCAACTGCTTTTCGTGTATCTTTTTTATTTTTCCCTTCATTTATATTATAGCGTGTTTTTGATTTTTTTAATAAATTGCAACATTGTAAACCGAAACATTTTAAAAATAAACCCCAAGAAGTACTTGGCTTCCAACCACCTTATGTAAAAAATGTAAAAAATTATTTTTGTTATTTTTGAGAGTATTATACATAAATTAGATTACGTTTTATACTTTTTGGTATGTAGAAAGTAAAATTTTATCTAAATATTTATTCAATTTCTGAATGTTACACTCATCAATCATCTTATTCATTTTCTTCATTTGCTCTTGGGTTAAGCCATCCTTAACTTTATCGAATTTATCCATTACATCGAATAAAAAGTCATCATACCACCAGTAATGTCCATATGCTTGATTTCCACCAATTCCTTTGCAAACGTTGATGATATTTCCACTCTTAGCTCCCCACTCTTCGTGCAGATTATTAATGACTCGAAGCTCACCTGTCTCTGCATTGACACACACGACCTCTCTCGTCTCTCTCTTTGCTACTTGCGAATTGATGGACTGCGGAACAAACATACACGTCTCACGCGAGTACACTTTGTGTTCAGCTCCGTACTGCAAAATATCTTTATCAAGTGACATTCGGACTTCACCTTTTAGCCATTCCTCATAACCAGGTAGATTCACAATGTCTTTCTCAAAGTTAGCAAAACATAACCAACGTTCACACACAGTACAGTTTTCATATGCTTGATGTTTCTTCGCTTCTTTTTTATTCGAATAACAACGGCGAACCATTTCCTTCCACGCTACATATGATTTCTTGCGATTTCCATTTTCGTCAACTGTTAATGTGTCACCTAGGTAACCTACACCGTATACTCGTCTATTCACCTTATTAATTACTTCATTCATTTCTTTCATTTCTTTATTCATCATCTTAATCATCCTTTCATTTTTTTATGCCAAAAACTCAATGTGTACTAAAACTTGTAATACTCTTATAATATTTATAAGACTTTTACAAAATTTGGTACACAAATTAATTTATTTTTCAATGATCCAATAATTCACAGCTACAACTTTCCCCTCAACTCTTTTATTAGTTCTTTTGGTTTTAATTTCGTAATCAATCCCACAAGCAGTTAGAATCTTGTTGATAGCTTTAGGAGTTTTAACTAATCGACCTTGCTTATCTCGACAGTTGCAGAATCTAACTAAAGTATCTTTTTGTTCGTCTGTAACAAACTTTTCACCAATCTCAATAGACTTCTCAAAGTAAGCAATCAGTTCTTTATCTGCCATCATGTTCTCAACATCATCCATATCAATGATTTTGTCACCAGCTACTTGTAGATTGGTATACAATTCTTTCAACACACCTGCATGACCTTCTTTGTGAGCAATTGCATATTTATATTGATTAATTGTATCCAATACTGCAATCATCTCTGACTTGTTGATTTTGATTACTCCATTTGAATCTCGATAAAATCCATTTGGTAGTCCATGAATTTTATTTTTAAATCTCATTTGAACAACTTTAATCTTTTCGTCATTACCATAAGCGTCAATCGCTACACCGTACTTCTCATTCAACGCTCTAACTTTCCCATTCAGTTCCATATTGTTGTAAGCACGTACAACTAAAGTAATTCCTTCACGATTGCGTAATCGACCATTTGCTTGTAGGTGTGTATCTTCATCAGAGAAGTTTTGAATGAGATACTTGCAATTTGTGTCTGTTACGTTAATCCCCTCTGCAATAGTTTTAGTTCCTACCAATACAGGTGTTGAGAATGTTCCATCTTTGATTTCACCTTGTTGTGCTTTAAACATTTTGAATTTGTTGTCACTACCTTTAGAATAAACGAATGAAACTTGGTCGCTTGGTAGTGTTCTGCTCCATTTTGACAATTGAGTATCTTCACCTTTACCAGTTAGTAGTTTCTCTGTGATGATTAAGATCTTCTCATTTTCTTTAAGATTAGTGTAAATTTCATTTGTCTTTTCGATTAATTGCTCATCTGAATTTGCAATAACAACCTCTTTAACCATTGAGTAATCATCATCAGAAGTGTAGCTAATTTCATTCGGTGACAGTTCTTGGCTAAATAGATTGTGACCTGTACCACTTAGGAAGATGACAATTTTATTTTGTTCTTTTAGCCAATTCAACACTAATAGTGACTCTTGATTAAATAGTGAATCATTTACTAATAAGTGAGATTCATCTACCACGATAATGTCAAAAGTAGGCAAGTCACTTTTCTTAACAACATTCTCATCTTCCTGCTCTCTGACATAATCTTCTGATTCAACTAGCATTTGTTGTAAACTTTGAGTTGTTGTAATCCCGTAACGATTCACACATTCTAATCCTTCTGTGTCTGCGATTTGTTGTGCGTTTAAGTTACTGCGTGGTGATAGATATAGCATATATAAATCTTCCGACTCTAAGAAGCTGGTAATTGTATTGTTAATGAAGTGAGTTTTTCCCATTCCTGTTGCACAGCCAATCTTAACAATAACTTGCTCACCTTGTTTGTATGTATCAATCCAACCTTTCACATCCTCATGTGTAATTTGCTCACTTAAAAATTTTGATTTGTCTAATTTGATTGTTTTCATCAACATCATTCCTTTCATTTTTCATTTCTAATAAACTAAACGTATTTACAACGACTTAGCATATTCTTCTGCTTCTGATCTGTTATTAAATAGCTTTCCTTCAACCTCGTAGCGGGTTTCAACTTCCTTGTAAATCTTATCAATTACAAAGTAACAAGCCTTAGTCTTACCCTCGCTATGCCAAGAGAAGAATCTTCGCCATTTATCAAGCTGAATCATACGAGACCTACCACGTACTTCTTCTTCATTAAACTTGCCACACAATTCCCAATATTTATATTTCTCTCCTACTTTTAATTCTTTTACTTTGCTATAAGTTATCATTTTAATCATTCCTTTCTCGTTATTTGATTGTGTTATTGTTGATTACACAAACGTTATTTTTTTTAAGACAACAACAAAAAAAGCACTCATAAATAGTGCTAGTTGTCTCTACCTATTGATAGACCATTGGGGGTTGTCATAAAGTGTGTCAATCTTGTGTCCTTAGTTGTGTTACTCTCTATCCTATTCCGTTCCCCAATTTTTTCCACGAAATCAGTATGAATAGGTATGGAGTTATGAGGTTAGGTAGATAGAAGGCTACTTCCTCTTCTTCTCTACCTCAAATTGGTGTAACCTAAAGACTTGGTTAAAAATGCCCAAAACCCCAAGAAGTACTTGGGGTCTAGCGGTTTTTCTATTTCAATAATTTTCCATTTTGCAATCTATTTTTGAGTTTGTTTTTTCAATATTTACCTTTTTTGCACAAGGTTTACAATATTTAGCTTTATTGTTTGTAGCTAAAATCAACTTGCCACATACTTCACAATATTTGAGTTTTCCACCTTTGCAATATTGCTCAAAAAACATATAGTGCAAAATTGCGTTGTTATATCTATCATGTAAAGCATTAGGGTGAGTACGCCAAAAGTACGCCAAAACCCCAAGTACTTCTTGGGGTTGAGGCACTTTTACGACAATCGAGAAAAGTAATTTCTATGCACTCTCTACCCTTACAGACAAAACTTAAAAGTGTCTAATCCATGTAGCTCAAAGCATTGATTTTATCATGTTTTTAATGAGGTGAAATAATGTGTAGTTATGTATTTGCAAGTTGCTATATATATCCGTTGTAAATAAAAAGGGGATTTAAGAAGAAAAATGCTCATAAACATTGAGGTTATCATGTTTTGCAATTATGTTTTATGGTGGTAAATTGTGAAAACTTCAATTTCGTATATATATCCGTTGTAAATTATTATGATTACTTTGGTAAAAACACCCTACAAGCACTGGTGTTATCACATTCTTCAAAAAAAAAGATATTTATGCACCTCTCAATTTCGTTATTATACTCATGTAAATTAATTTAAACTTTTTCTCAAATTATTTTCAAAAAATGTTGTAATATCAACGTTTACGAGAGTCGAGCATTTTTTCTTCTTTTACCAAAATGACTTACACTTGTAAATAAATTACTCACATAAGTAAGCGTCAAATTGAATTAATTGTATAATTTTATTTACAACTTCTCCATTTTGCGAGATTAGGATTTATTGCAGATCAAATAAAATGCAGTAAAATCTATTGCCATCACAACACAGTATTCCATGTTGCATTACCAATAAATAGTATGATGATTCCAATAAATCTTATTCAATTTGCAATAGAGCCTATTGTAATTGCAATAACCCTCACTACTGCAATATGTATGTAGATTGCAATAGCAATTTGAAGTTAGTAACTTTAGCAAAAAAAATAAGCTACCATGTAGGTAACTTAATCTAATTGAGTAGGTAATTTTATTTAATTAATTGCAGAATACACAAGGGTATAGTGGTGGCAGGTAGGCTTTTGCTTTGCACCTTGCTTGTGCTATGCACTTGCATAGTTGCTTATGCAATAGCATATGCTACCCATATTCAAAATGTGACACTTTCCAAAAACTTTTTTATAATTATCTACTTTCTAATAATCTAAAGATTATTAGAAATAGATAACCAATTTTTCGGTTTTGATTCATTTTTCAAAATTTTAAATTGAAAAAAATTTTTTTTGTGACTCGAATCTCAATCGCAATTTGAATTATACGCTCGTTTATACCACGTTTTTAGGCGATTTAAGAGCCTTTAACCTTTACCCTATAAATAACACTGGGAAACGCTTACAAGAGCAAATAGGTGGGTTTCTGACGGTCTGAAAGAGCGTATAAGCTAATCTATGCCGATACCCTTACATAAGGTAGTCAGTGAACACGATACCCTGCTTTGGGGTAGAATATTTTAACGACCCTTTTAAAGAGGAAGTTACTCTTAGAGCTAGGGTCAGTTTAACACCTCGTATTTGCCCGTTTTTCGCCCATTTGAGGAGCGATAGGACTTGCCTAGTATAATTTGTAGGGTAGATGCTACAAACTCTCAGAAGTGCCATAAACTAGGAGATACTGAGCGTAGAATTAATGTTAGAGTGGTAGCCATTGAAATAGCTCGCAGTTACACCAATATAACTATTAGTTATAGTGCTTTGTGGTAGTTGAGTTATGGACAAAAATGTCCGTTGTGGAGTTTGCATCATATCTCACTGTTATTTGCTAGAATGCCCTATCTAATCGCCAATCTGAGAGCCTTTACAGTGTGGTTGGTATAATTTTACCCCTAAGCCTTACAACGCTGTAATCGCCCATTACGTAGGTCTGAGAGAGTGTGTAAAGTCGTTTACGTGGTGTAATTGAGTTTAATTCAACTATTGCAGTTAGGTCACAAAGGGGAGCTACGCAGTAGCGACACTCATATTATTCTATTACTTATTATTATTCTACTATTTATTTATGTAAAATTTTTTACCCATTTTTACCCATTTCATTTGACATTGTAGGTAAAAATAATTAATTAAAAATCGTTAGTTTGTTTGACGTTGGTATGATTGAGTGTAAACTCAACCCAAAACTAACTCCAAACTGGGGTTGAGTACAAAAAGAAAACACTCACGATGGAGTGCTAATTTTTAGGTTATTTTCTATTATGTGTTTATATGATTTGGAAGTCAGTGGGTATCTACCGCGAGATGATTGTCAACTTCATCAAATGTGTGTTTTATACCCCTTACAATTTCAGTGGGTATCTACCTTAAACATGAAACATTCACCAAAGATGGTAGTTTTATACCCCTTACAATTTCAGTGGGTATCTACCCTCAAATTCAATTCTAAGGAGTTTACCGAGTGGCTATCTGCCCTCAGCTTAAGGCGGTAAAATCAGCCCTGACGAAATTAATCGTCGTTTTTATCTTCTTTAACAAAATTTGTACTTCTAGCAATATTTATAGCTGCATTATGATCGGCATTAAGTGTGAGTTTACATTCAGTACACTCAAACTTAGCTTGAGACTTACGATTTTCCTTATCAACATGACCGCAGTGACTACACGTTTGACTTGTATAAGCAGGATCAACAAATCTAACTTCAATACCTTCTCTATCAGCTTTGTACTTAATCATCGTTTGTAGCTCATAGTATGACCAACTAGCAAGTAGACGATTGTCAAAACCTTCCTTAGTCAAATGCTCAAGATTGATAAATTGACATTTGTTGTCTTTAGCAAATTTAACAATCTTATGAGAAAGTTGGTGATTGTAAGTTCTAGCGAAGTTGCGCTCTTTATCTCTGAATTGTTGCATAGCTTTTAACTTCTTAGTACGACCTTTTCCACCTTTAACCATGACTAATGATTTTTGCAGTTGACTTCTACGTTTGGCAAATTGATCTCGCACACGCTTAAAATCTGTGTAGCTACCAAATCCTCTGCGTATATAGGTATCATCTGATAGACAAGCATAAGCAGGAATGGCGATTCCCAAGTCAACACCTAGAGTACGATTTTCGACATAGCTTGGCTCTACTTCTTTATTGTAACGATAATTCAACATAAGAATCAAGTGGTTGTTTTTGTCAAACTTTAATTGAGATTGACTGATACGATATTGACCATTGACTAGGTTGTTCAATGTGTATTTTAAATCAATATTACGAGTTGGATTATTGCCAGTAATGACTTTGAATACAATTCCCTTAACCCAACGAATGTGGACTTCATCACCTTCGTAGTAAATGTGGAGACCACCACGATAATCTTCTTTTTCATACTTAGCATCGGAACGACCTTTTAGCATTAAAGGGAAACTACGCTTATAGCTAATTAGACTTGCATTCCCTTTCATATAATCAGAAAGAGAATTTTTGAAATCTTTGTTTGCTCTATTCACCACGCAAGATGCAGTTTCAGTTGATATGAAATTAATTTGATTAACTAGAATTTGATGAATGTCTTTTAAGTACATCTCATTGAATTTAACATCAATATCAGTGCGATACTCTTTCTTATCCTCAAAGTCTTGCTTTAATTGTTCTGCTTGTTCTTTGAGGGTTTCAATCTTTTGATGAGCTTCTTCAACTTTACTTTCTTTTGATTTAGGATCATCAATGACTTTCTGTTGCTTACCAATTTGAGTATCAATCTTTTTCAGTTGAGATTTTAGTCGATACTCTGCACCACTATTGTATTGGTTTAAGGTGTGGTGAGTAGCTAGTAGGCTCATGCAGAGATTTAATCCTCTCCACTGATTATACATTTCGTCACGTATCATTTGGTATTTAGCATTACGCTCTTCTTCTGTTTCTGCAACGATTGTAACTTTTAATTTTTGAACTGATTGTATTTTTGTTGTCATAGTCACCTCAGTTTGATTAGACTTTGTGTGACTATTATATGTGGGAATTAGTCGTTTTATGCGAAAAAAATAAAAGACACTCGTAATTGAGTGCCTTATTTTAGTTTGATACGATTCTTTTGATACTGAGCTAGTGTATCTAATCCATCAGTTGCTTTCTGAATCTCTTCTCCAAAAAGTTTAATGTAGCGATTAGTTACCTCTAATGACGAATGATTAAGTAGCTCCTTTATAATTACTGGATTGACATCAGCTTTGACCAAATCTCTTGCGTAAGTATGCCGAAGGATATGCAACGAGGTCTTTACTCCTCTCTTTTCTGCATACTTGGTAAAGGCTTGTTTTAAAATGTGTAGCTCCATTTGATCCCCGTAAACAGTTGGAAACAATGGTACTTCACCCTTAAATCCTGTTAGCTTTAACCAGTCAGTGAGGATATTGGTTATTCTTTGAGATAGATAAATAGTTTGTGGTTTGTGATTTTTAGTATCTCGCAGATATAAAGTCCTATTTTGTAAATTCAAATCACTGACTTTCACCTCACGCACATTACGAGAGCGAATCCCAGTCGATAAGACAAGATTAGTAATTGTCCACATTCTCACCTCATTAAAGGTTTCCTTCTCAGGTCTAGCAATGAGTTTCTGTACTTCCTCTTTAGTTAAAGGGGTCTTATTCTCTTGATTGCTTTTGAGTAAGTGAATCGTCATTCGTCTACAATACCCTCGTTCAATGGCAAAGTAGAATAGAGTTCTTACGTATTTTAGTCTCGAATTAATAGTTGTGGTTTTGCCACTGTAATTCTCACTTAGAAAATCTATATATCGTTGTACTGTTAAATCATCAGTTTCACTAACGATATAATCTGCTCCTAAGCATTGCTCAAGTAGTCGATAGTTTGAGATGTACGTATCAATCGTATACTCACTTAATCTTCTAACTCTACAATGAGCCAAATGCTCTTCATATAGTTCTCTTAGTGTTATATCTTCAAGTGTGTTTTCACTCAAAGTCATGCGTTTTCGACCAGTTTTTTTAACCATTTTTGCACCCCATATCCTCTGATTTTTTATCAAAAGGATATTGGATATGTTTTTTATCGATAAAATCTCGCTTCAAATCTAGTAATTATTATTGAAATTAGCTAGAAAGGTTGATAGTATTACTTACTTTTGTGCGACGAAGATAATACGCTCACTTTCTTCTGTCGGCGCTTCATCTAAGAAATCAGCTGAGATCTCTAAGATTTTAAATCCGATATCTTCTAACCATTGTTTATATTCTTCGATTGCGAAGGTACGTTGGTAATGCGTTTCTTCGAAACGCTCATAACGATCGCCTTCACGTTTGAAGAATGTTAGTTCATGCTCGATACTATATGGATATTTTCCTTCACATACATGCCAAATATATGTTAAATCTGGGTTTGTATCAGCATATAAGTAATCTTGAAAGATTTCAGTGACTTTAAATAGTGAGTGAACATCAAAAATTAAAATGCCACCCTCTTTTAAACTTTCATAAAGATGAACAAAGGTTTGGAACACTTCATTATCTTTTTTCAAGTAATTCAATGAATCGACATAAATGACCGCTCCATCAAATCCACTAAATCCTTCTAAGCGACACATATCTTGTTGGACATAATGAATCCCTAATCCTTCAGATAATGTTTTTTCATACGCTAATGATAACATATCCTCCGATAAGTCAATTCCGGTTACATTATATCCTTCTTTAGCTAAAAGAATTGAAATGGTTCCTGTTCCACATCCAACGTCTAAAATAGAACTTCCGATCGGAAGATATTGCTTTGTTTTAGCAATCCATTTATGATATGGAACATCTTGCATTAAAATATCATAGTAATATGAAAATGCTTCATAAGCCATTATGCTAACATCCCTTCAACATTAACACGAGGCACATCGGCCCATAATTTTTCTAAATTATACTCAAGACGAGTTTCTGGTGTAAAGACATGAACAATGATACGTCCAAAATCAGCAAGTACCCATTGTGCTTGATGTGCACCTTCAATGTGCTTTAATGTTAAGTCTGTTGTTCCTTCTAAATCTTTTAATTCACGAATGATCCCTTGTGCTAAACGATCATTTTTAGCCGTTGTAATCACCATGTAATCATAAATTGGTGAATGATTTTGCATATCTAAAACAACGATATCTTCTGCATGTTTTTCATCTAATGCTTTTACGAATTTTGATAAGTTTTCCAATTAAATCAACTCCATTATAAATATTGACGATAGTATTCATACGCTGCTAATGTGTCTGGGTGAATATCGCCATTTCCTTTAGCCCCTAAGTAAGCAACCGTATCTGAAAGTGTCTGAGCGACAGCGACATTTAAATCCTCGGTCGCTAACTGACGAATTCTTTCAACACCTGGTTGACTTCGACCTGGTTCTATATAATCGGCTAAAAACACAATTTTCTCAAGAGTCGTCATCGCTGCTTTACCTGTTGTGTGATATTTAATCGCATTCAAAATCTCTAAATCTTCAATTTGATAATCTTTTTTTGCGACAATAGCACCTGCTGGTGCATGCCAAACTAATGGGCTATAAGTGAGATACTGTGTCTCATTTGCCTGTTCTAATAATTCTTTTAAACGGTCATTTGGTACATATTTTGCAATATCATGCAATAAAGCGGCGATTTGAACGGACTCCACCGGTGCTTGATAACGATTAGCAAGTTCGATACTTGTTGTAACAACTCCTAACGTATGATCATAGCGCTTGGTTGGCAGCTGTTCTTTTACTTTTAATTTTAATGTGTTTAAATCAATCATCACTATTTTGGTAAGACGATTTGTTTTTTCTTACTTGATTCTTTGTAGAAAACAATCGTTTTCCCAATGACTTGAATGATCTCAGCATTAATGACTTCAGCAATTTCTGCTGCAATCGCTTTTGGTTCTTCAAAGCAGTTTTGTAATACTGAGATTTTAATTAATTCGCGCGCTTCTAATGCATCATAAACCGTTTTGATTAACGCATCGTTCACACCGTTTTTTCCAACTTGAATAATCGGTTGCATCGTATGTGCTAATCCTTTTAAATAACTTTTTTGTTTTCCTGTTAACATTATTACTTCACCTCTAACTGGTATTTATAATTTAGCGCTTCTAACTCAGAGCGCTTGGTTGGCATGTCTTCTTTGTGACCAGTTGATCTTTTGTTTTAATTACTTTTTAACATTTAGTATATCGTCAAACTCGAATTGTTACATATTTAGTATCTTTTGTCAAGTTTATCTTAAAAAATGACTTAAATTAACGATGGACGTAAGATAACGCCAACTCCTTTAGGTGCATGAACTGTAATTTCTTGACCTGTTCCCGCTACCGTAATCCATCCTAATCCAGAAATCACAATGTCTGTTTTTTCATTTCCAATTCGATACACATGTTTTTCTAACGGCATTGGCGTTCCGTTTTCTTCAACGATTGGCTTTAACACTTGTCCTGCTTGATTAGCCCATAATTGATCTGCTTTTTCTAATTTTGTACGATGGATATGTAATGAATTAGAAAAATGCGTGATAAATGATGTACGTTCTCCTTTAACAAAGTCCATACGTGCTAATCCACCAACAAATAGTGTTTGCTGATCATTTAATTGATAAACTCCCGCTTTAATTTCTTTTTTCGGTGTAATTTCTTTTAAAACTTTAGGAGAGACATAGTGTGCTAACTGATGCTCATTAATAATCCCTGGTGTATCGATGATTGAGGTGTGATCATCTAATGGAATTTCAATAATATCGAGAGTCGTTCCAGGGAAATGTGATGTCGTAATAATGTCTTCACGTTCTTCTGTAAAGCGTTTAATAATACGGTTAACTAATGTTGATTTTCCAACATTCGTACATCCAACAATATAAACGTCACGACCTTTGCGGTATTTTTCAATCATTTCCATCAGTTCATCGATTCCAATTCCTTTAGCAGCACTTACTAAAGCAACATCTAATGGTTTAAGCCCCATCTCTTTTAATGAACGACGCATCCAATGATTTAATTTTGTTTTATTAACTGACTTCGGTAACAAGTCCACTTTATTTCCTACTAATAAAATATCATTTCCGTTAATATGACGTGAAATTCCCGTCACCATACTTCCAGAAAAATCAAAAATATCAACGATATTAATGACTAAAGCATCTGTATCTCCAACACGTTGTAAAATTTTTAAGAAATCATCACTTGTTAACGAAACATCTTGAATTTCATTATAGTGTTTTAACTTAAAACAACGTTGACAATAAATAATTTGATTTTCCATTTTTTCAATACTTGATTTCGGAGTATATCCAACTTCTTTTGGATTTTCGGTTTGAATAGTTGCTCCGCAACCGATACATTTTAACTGTTCCATTAAAGGCCTCCTACAACTCGTTTCTTCATACGTCGTGATTTATTTTCATAAGCTTTTATCATGTAAAGGGGAAAGCACGAAAAGCTGATTTTTAATTTTACTTACAATGCACTTTTCAAAGCTTAATCTTTTCACTACTTATCAGAAACTAAATAAAGATGATTGATCTAAGGGAGTGAAGTTTTCCCTGTAAGATGAATCTTAGTTTGAATCAGTTCAAACAAATAGCTTTCTATCATGCAAAGATCTTGAACCATTTGTTTGAAAAAATGATTTTGATGATTAATCTAAATAAGGTGGTGTCGGTAACTGACGTTTCTTTAATTGTTTCACGACAAAACGCTCTAAACGACGATTAAACTTTGTTGAATTTTCATCTGAATCTAAATGAATCGGTTCAACTAAAATCGTATATAACCCTAAACGCTTAGCGACTAACACATCTGTCATTAATTGATCTCCAATCATAACGACTTGATTGCGATCATACTGTTTTAAAATTTTACGTAATTTTAATTTTAACGGTTTTAACGCTTTATGATGTGCCGCTTTAATCGATAAATCTTCGGCAAAATGAAGAACGCGTTCTTTCTTATTATTTGAAACGATAATCACTTCAAATCCTAAACTTTGTGCATTTGTTAAAAAATCAATAATTTCTTGAGTTGGTTTTTTTACAGATGCACCAACTAATGTATTATCAAGATCCGTCAGAATCACACGCTTTCCATTGTTTTTTAATGCCATTAAATCAATTTGGAAAACATCTTTCACATATTCATCGGCAATAAAATGATGAAGCAACTGAATCTCTCCTTTCCTATCGATGCTTTCGGTTTCATAGTAAACCTTCATTTTTCTACGCATTCATTTAATTTTAACATAAATTCACTATAGTTTTAAGTCTATCGACAAGAAGTTGTGCATATAATCTACTAAGTCGATTTATGAGGGAGGATTTTATTCTATGTTTTTATTTCAATTTATTGCCTCACTCTTCTCTAATCTCATTCCACTTGTGGGGGCAATTAATAATCAAGCATTTCCTAATCCACTAACCGCAGAGGAAGAAGAATACTACTTCAACAAAATGGCAGAAGGCGATAAAGAGGCTCGCGAAAAGTTAATTGAACATAACTTAAGACTAGTAGCTCATATTGTAAAAAAATATCAAGGTCAAAATGACGACAAAGAAGATTTAATTTCTATCGGAACCATCGGACTCATTAAAGCCATTGACTCTTTTTCACCTGACAAAGGAACAAAGCTAGCCACCTATGCTGCTCGCTGCATTGATAACGAAATTTTAATGCTATTTAGATCCACTAAAAAAATGAGAAATGATGTTTCATTATACGATCCTATTGGATACGATAAAGAGGGAAATGAGATTTGTTTAATTGATGTGGTTAAAGATGAAGAGAAGGATTTAAATGATGTGATTATTCAACAGCTTGCTATTGAAAAAGTTGAACGCAACTTAGATTCACTGACTCAACGAGAACGCGACATTATTGTTCGTCGATTTGGACTTAATAATCAAGAAGAAGAAACACAACAAGAAATTGCTAAGTCTTATGGAATTTCTCGTAGTTATGTGTCACGCATTGAAAAACGTGCGTTGATGAAATTGTATCGAGAGTTTCTTAAAAACTAACCAAAAAGGGGATCTTAATCCCCTTTTTGTCATGTTATAAACGATTGCGATAGCTTGCATCAGACGGCATACGCCAGTCTGTTCGTGGTGAGAGTGAAACATCCAACACTTTTGGTCCATCTGGCATCGCTGAACGTTTAAATTGCTGGGAGTAAAAACGACGGAAAAAGATTTGTAAATACTCTAATAATTTTTCTTCTTCAAACTCTCCCTTAAACGCTTCTTTCATTAACGCATAGATACGATCTTCTGTATCACCGTTGTTTAACATGTGATATAAAATAAAATCGTGCACTTCGTATTTTCCAATGATCTCTTCTGTATGTTGTTCCGTATTAATTAATTCTGGTGAAATAGGGGTATCTAAAATATCACCTAATGTATATTGAAGTAATTGAGCATCTTCCTCATTAGTTGTTAAATTTTTCGTTTCACGTAACATGAATTGTTTCACCATAAATTTAACTAATGTTTTAGGAATTCCTGCGTTAATTGCATAATTTGACATTTGATCGCCATTATACGTACACCATCCAAGTGCTAACTCAGACATATTCCCCGTTCCTAATACTAGACCATTCATCTTATTGGCTAAGTTCATTAAAATATTCGTACGTTCACGAGCTTGAGCATTTTCATACGTAATATCAACGACATTTGGATCATGACCAATCGTTTCAAAATGAGCTAATACGGATTCACGTAAGTCAATATCATGATGAGTTACTCCTAATGTTTTCATTAATTGATTGGCATTTGTATTCGTACGATTAGACGTTCCAAATCCGCGAATTGTATAAGCAATAATATTTTGACGAGGCATATGGATTAAATCAAACGTTTTAGCCGCTAACAATAAAGCTAATGTTGAATCTAATCCACCTGAAACCCCAATTAAAAGGGTTTGAGCCTTCGTGTGTTCCATTCGTTTAGCAAGACCTGCCATTTGAATATTCATCATTTCTTCAAATGCTTCTTTTTCCTCTTTTTTAGGAACAAATGGCGTTGGATCAATCGATTGCTCAAACTTGTAAGTTGGACAGTTAACTAACTCAAACGTTACATGTTTAAGATACGTCATATTATCTTCAGCACTTTGTCTAAACGATGAGGAACGACGACGATCAAATTGAATTTTTGAAATATCTAAATCAGCAAACATCACATTTAACTCTTCACGAGAAAAAATATTCGACTCCGCAAGTAAGGTTCCATTTTGGGAAACCATACTATGACCACCAAAGACACCATCTGTTGTTGATTCATAAACACCTGATGAACAGTAGATATAACCCGCTACTAATTTCAAGCTTTGAATACGAACTAAATCACGTCTTAAGTGATTTTTTTGATAAACTTCATTACTTGTTGATAAATTTAAGATAATATCTGCCCCATTTAAGGCTAATCGTTGACTAGGTGAAGATGGGACCCATAAATCTTGACAAATTTCCACTCCAAATGAAACATTATGTTCATTGTTTTCAAAAATTAAATCACCAAATGGAACTTTACGTCCTAAAAATTCAATTTCATCATAATGTTTAACAATCTCATAACCACGTGTGAACCAACGTTCTTCATAAAACTCCATATCATTAGGTAAGTAGCGTTTTGGAATAATCCCTAAGATTTGATTTTTCTGAATGACAATGGCACAGTTATATAAATTTCTTTGAATAGAAATAGGTGCTCCAACTGTTAAAACACCATCAAATGGGTTATTTTCTAGTAATGTTTTAATGGCTTCATTTACATCTTGTAATAAATACGTTTGAAATAATAAATCACCACACGTATAACCACAAATCGAAAGTTCTGGGAAAACTAAAATTCCTGCTTCATGATCTTGTGCTACTTGTAAAGCTTTTAACATGACTTCTACATTAGCCATTGGGTCGCCAACCGTCACTTTAGGTGATGAGGTCGCCACTTTTAAAAATCCGTTATGATACATGAATTACTCACCTCTTCCATACAATTGATGTTCTTTAACATACTGATCGACACACGCTAAAACAAGGTCTGATCGATTTAAATTTTCACGATACATCGTTGATGACACGTCCATTTTTCCAAATGAATTTAAGACAATGAATTGATCGTAATAAAGCCCAAATTGTGTTTTTATAATCTGATCAACGTCAATATCATCTCGTCTAAAGACGATGATTTTAAACTGTTGAATTAATTGCTCGTATTGAACCCAGTTAGGTAAATCTTTTAAATTATCGGCCCCAATCACAAATGCAATGTCTTGAGTTGGATACTGTTTTTTCATGATGCTTAATGTCTCAAAACTTGTTAAGACGCGATCTGCTTCGACTTCAATCATTGAAACGGATGCATGTGGTAGCTGTTTACAAACAAGGTTTAACATATTCACTCGATGATGTGATGAAATTAAACCTTTCTTAGGATATTGGTCCCCAACAGGTAAAAAGAAAAACTGTTCACAATCTGTTTGCTTTAAAATATGTTTAGCAATCTGATCATGTGCAATCGTTGGGGGATTAAAGGAACCACCAAAGACAACGATCATGTCTATATCACTCCATTTCTATCACCTTTAGTATGAGCTAGCTCGATAATCTTTAGTCTTAAATCAAGTGAGCTATTGAATTTTTACTAACTCCCAATCAAAACTAAGTGATGTACTCTCTTCATTTAGTTTTGACATAAAAAAGAAAACAATCGCAAAAATAATTTGCGATTGTTTTTGCTTATTAGATCATTGCCACTAATTCTGTGACCATTTGTGAAGATTCTTTTGCTGCAACCGCTAAAAATTCATTAAAGGAAATGTGTGATTCTTTTCCAGCGATATCTGATAACGCGCGGACAATAATAAATGGTTTTTCATAATGATGACAAACTTGTGCCACCGCAGCTGCTTCCATTTCAGTCGCTACAACTGATGGACAGTTCGTTTTAATGAATTCCATTTGATCAGGACGATTAATGAATGAATCCCCTGTCCCAATTTGCCCTAGCCAATATGTTTTATTTGCTTTTTGTAATACTTCTTCTGTTTTTTTCATTAAATCAGCGTCTGATTCATAAACAGCAGGCATTCCCGGAACTTGTCCGTAAGCATAGTTAAATCCTGTGACATCGACATCATGATATAACGTCCCATTAGAAACGACAACATCTCCGATATTTGCTTGAGGGTGTAATCCTCCCGCTGATCCTGTATTGATCACATAATCGATATCGTAATGTTCAAATAATAACGTTGTTGCAATCGCAACATTGACTTTTCCGATTCCGCTTTTTAATAGAACAACTTCTTTATCATTTAATGTTCCTTTTGTAAATTCAACATGTGCAATGGTTTTAACTTCTTCAACAGTCATTGCTTCACGTAATAACGTGACTTCTTCTTCCATGGCACCAATAATTGCAATCGTCATGTTTTAACCACCTTTATTTCTATTTCGTTTGAAAGAAAAAGAGCTGCTTATGGGCAGCTCAAAATTATTGAACATTAACAATAGCAACTGTAATAACACCTTTTGGCGTTGAAACCATTGCTGTATCACCCTGACGTTTACCCATTAAAGCTTGAGCAATAGGAGATTCATTTGAGATTTTTGCATCAAATGGATTTGCCTCAGCGCTACCTACAATTTTATATGTTACGTCTTCTGATGTTGATTCCTCACGGAATGTTACTGTTGATCCGATAGTAATCACGTCGCTATCTTCATCTGATTCAATAACAACTGCATTTTTTAAAATGTATTGTAATTCTTGAATACGCTCATAGACCATTGCTTGTTCTTCACGTGCTGCATCATACTCAGCATTTTCTGAAAGGTCCCCTTGTGCACGAGCTTCTTGTAATTTAACTTTAATTTCTTCCATACGCACTTGCGTTAAGTGATCTAATTCATCTTGAAACTTTTTAATCCCTTCAAGGGTTAAATGTTGTTGTTTTTCTTTCATCAAAAATTCCTCCGAATCAATTGAAACCAATAAGATTGATAATTTCAACTATATATTATACATGAACTTATTCATTTAGTAAACATTATGCCATTAATCCACCAAAAGTGTTAAGGTGTTCTTTTACATCTCTTCATTTAGTTTTCCACTTTTAGCATAATTTATTCATTTTTCCGAAAAAATTACAAAAAATAAGGTATTAGAGATAAAAAGTAAGGCGTTTGCCTTACTTGCATGATTATAGTTTTATCGATTAAGCATTTAAAATACTATTAATTTTTGTGATTAATAAGTCAATAGCTACCGTGTTTGTTTTTCCATCCGGAACAATGATGTCCGCATATTTTTTAGTGGGTTCAACGAATTGTTCATGCATCGGTTTAACCGATTCAATGTATTGTGAAATCACTGAATCAATCGTACGGCCACGTTCTGTTGTATCGCGTAATAAACGACGAATAAAGCGAATATCATCATCACTCTCAACAAAGATCTTAATATCTAATAATTCACGAATTTTTACATCTTCTAAAACGAATAAACCTTCAACAATAATAATTTTTGTTGGCTCTATTTTTTCTGTTTCTTCACTACGCGTATGTTGCGTATAATCATAAATTGGCTTCTCGATTGAGTAACCTAACATTAATTTTTTTAAATGTTTAACTAATAATTCATTATCCATTGATAGTGGATGATCGTAATTCGTTTTGACACGTTCTTCCATTGTCATGTGACTTTGATCATTATAGTAATCATCTTGTCTTAGTAAGGTAATGGTACGATCTGAGAAGGCATCATATAAAATACGTGATACACTTGTTTTTCCAGAGGCTGTTCCACCAGCAACACCGATAATTAATGGTTTATTCATATTTCTCTACCTCATTTTTAAAAATTTTTCTAAAAAGATTTCGGGATGATTTCATAGCTCGTTTACAGCTATTTAAACTTTTATCTCATACCATCTAAAGTGGTCTGATTTCCAAATAAGAAGTATACACTATCTTTCTACAAAATTCAACAATAATTCAGTAAGAAATCACCCTTCTCATTAGCTTGCCACTTTTCCTTTTCTTCATAAGAAAAACCATAGCGAATAAACGCTATGGTTGCTTATTTAACGTGTTTACGCATCATATCATTTGGATATAACTTAAACGGAACTTTGAATTTTAAAATTTGTTTTGGATGACGAGCCACATCCAGTGCTTCTCCTCGTTCATCATACAATTCATTAATCGTCATGATTTGTGTCTCAATCTTTGGTCCGAAAAATTCCACACGTTCTCCCAGACGGAAATGATTTCGTTGTTGTAACGTCACTTCTTGTGTTTCATCATTATAATCTAAAACTAATCCAATGAACTCTTGTGTTGGATGCTCATCACGATTATTAAACATTTGCTCTTCATGTGATGGAATCCCTTCAAAGAAAGCGGGCGCTGTTTCACGATTTGCACATTTTGATAACTCAACTAATAAGTCTTCATTGAACACAAAATGATCAGGATCTTCACAATATAAATCAATTAATTTACGATACGTGCTAACAACTGTCGCTACATAATGAATAGATTTCATTCGTCCTTCGATTTTTAAACTATCAATTCCAAGTTCAATCATTTCTGGAACTGAACGTAATAAGTTTAAGTCTTTTGGACTCATGGCAAACTTAATGTCATCTTCTTTAAATAATGACGTCATTTCGTCGTTTTGACCTTTAACTAAATCATATTCCCAACGACATGATTGACAGCACCCTCCACGGTTTGAGTCACGGGCTGTCATATGATTTGATAACGTGCAGCGTCCTGAATACGCAATACACATCGCTCCATGAACGAAGGCCTCAATTTCAACATCCGTTTTTTCCATGATCTCTTTGATTTCTTCTTTTGTTGTTTCACGGGCTAAAACGACACGGTGAAGTCCTTCCTGTTGCCAAAACTTAACCGCCATATGATTCATTGTTGATTGCTGCGTACTTAAATGAACTTCAACATTTGGAGCGACACGTTTACATGTTTCAATGATTAATGGGTCTGCAACAATAATTCCCGCTACATCAATTTCACCTAATGCTTTTAAATACGCTTCTAACCCTTCCATATTCTCATTGTGAGCAATGATGTTAGTCGTAATATAAATTTTTGATCCGTATTGTTTTGCAAATTCGACCCCTTCACGGATTTCATCTAATGAAAAGTTTTGGGCATTTGAGCGTAAACCAAACTCGCGTCCACCAATAAAGACTGCATCAGCACCATACATAACGGCAATCTTTAATTTTTCAAGTGAACCGGCTGGAGCTAACAATTCTGGTTTTTTTACGATGATGCGTTTGCCATCAACGATTGCTGATACTGGTTTTCTTGCCATGTCCTAGTACTCCCTTCTACTCTACTTATTTTTATAAATGGATGGTTTATAGAAAAATCCTCGATCTAATCCACGAGAGGTTGGTTGAATTTCCTCTAATTTTTTATATAAGGCACGTCCGACTTGATGATATTTCTCACGATCATTCAGACATAAATCGATCGCGAAACGATAAGCTTTTGTGACATTAATTAAATAATCACTTGATTTTAAAACACCATCGATTCGTAAACTATCAATGCCTGCATCAATAAAATCAGCTAAGTCATCAATCATGCACACATCTGATCCATTGAAGATATGTGTTCCTTGTTCATCTTCATAAACTGGATAATATAAGCTTCGTTCTGGATCAAATAACATTAATCCCTCTTCACGTGATTGCACCGTTTCAACGACTTGTCCTTGGAATTTTAAATAGTTCCCCACTAAATGACGACGTGATTGGAACATACAAATCGCGCCATGAATTAAAATTTCTACTTCACCTTTTGAGTGTTCTTTCGTTTCAATTACAGGCTCTTTCATCATTTCTGGCGCTAATACCGTACGAACCACGCCGCGATCATACCAATAATTCACTGTAAAATAGTTCGTTCCTAATGTTTCACTACTCCAATGAAGCGTCATCTCAGGTGCGACTTCTTTTGCAATCATGTAAGCCCCTGGGTCTGAAAAGCGAAGCGCATCGATCGGTAATTCTTTAAGCATTTCAATATATGTTTTTAAATCGTCTAGTAATCCATTTGGCATAATTGCATTAATGGCTACATATACTTTTTTATTATGTCTTTTAATCAATTCAACGGCTTGACGTAACTCGTCCATTTTAAAGTGACCAGCCAAGCGTAAGCCGAATTTTTCCTCACCGATAATAAAGGCATCGGCACCTGCTTCAATTAATGCTTCAATCTCATGTAATCCATGAGGTGTAACAACTAATTCTGGTTTTTTCATTTTATCAACTCACTTTATAATAATGACAATATAAGATTATAAACTACTTGAAAGATAATTGCACTGATTTTGATTTATTTTTATCTAAAATCTCTGATAATCCTCAATCATTCAACATATTTTAAATGAATGAAATTATTTTTTCACCCTAATCAAGATGATGATTAATTTATTTTAATTTTTTATGTTAACACCTATGAAACGTTTAAATGAGATGCTTCTTTTCTTATTTATTATGGATAAGAGAAGTGCTTTTTTATCAAAAAACCATTTCTTTATTCTTTTTTTCATTAAACTCAGGTCAATCACTGTTTTTTTATTATATACTAGGGTTTTTATTCATTACTTTTAGTATTTAATGTTGATTAAATGTCATAAATCACATGATTTTTACCCGCTTGTTTCACACGATATAATAATTGATCCGTTTTTTCATAATTTTCTTCATAACTTAATGAGCAGTCAAATGTTCGAACCCCCATACTAATCGTGAGTTGTGGCTGTAAATTTAACTGTTTGAGTTCATCAAATAACTGATTAATTTGATTTTGCAACTTCGATTCTTCTTCTGTCAGTAATATTGCAAATTCATCTCCACCGATTCGATAACTAACCTCTTTAAAAATACGTTGCAAAAGTCGTCCTAATGTTGCTAGATAAGAATCTCCCTTATGATGTCCATACGTGTTATTCAAGTCTCTAAGTCCATCTAAATCAATAATTCCAAGATAACAGTTTTTATTTTCCAAACGATAGATTGATGAAATGTCTTCCATGAATTTATGGCGATTATACACACCTGTCAACTGATCGACGTAGGCTAGTTTTCCATAATAATGCTCCTTCGTCACATCTTTACCGACAAAGAATATGCCTTTTTTATATTTTAACTTTCTCACTTTATAAACGACATCCCCTGCCTCTTCGTAAGTAATCACCTCTCCATTTTGTAACGTTAATAAATCACTATTGATACAGTGCATCGCTAATTCAGGTGATAGTAGCTCGTGATCGGTTAGATTTAAGACCTCTTCCTTACTTTTGCCTAAAAATTGAGCATAAGCTTTATTAATATATTGATATTTTAACTGTTCATCTTTATAGCACAGTAATTCATCGATACTATCTAAAAGATTTTCAATTAAATTCGATGACTGATGATTACAAGTTATGTCTTGAAGTTCCATCACCACATGGCCATCTAGCCACTGAACTGAGCCATTTAAGCGACGCTGACTTGTTTTAGTATCAACTAAAAAATGATTTAATGATCGACGTTTTTTATCACAAGCTACTTCTTTTAGCACGTGTAACACATCACACATCTGCTCATCACAGCATTGACAACACGTAACATCTAAACAAAAATTAGTCTGAGATGTCCATAAATGAGTTAACAGTGGACACGATTCATGACTTAAACTTTCCATATATGGATTAACATAAAGAACATTTAGCTGTTCATCAAAAACGACGAATCCTGTTTGAGAAGACTCTAAAATAGTCTTAAACATGTTATTTTCTACTTTCATCTGCTTAATCGCATCTCCTTTATTATAAAACTTTTCAATTCATTTAAATGTCATAACGATAAGACTTTAACTTAATAAGGTGTATGACAAAGTCTATTTGACTTTTCATCACTCTTTAATACTTACTTGAACTTTAAGTTATTCTATCAAAACAATGATAACTTAACAGCCTATCACCCAGGGGTCTCTATTTTTCAAAATCAATCGATCTTTTTTATTGATAATCTTACCTCAATTCATCATCAAAACATTCTGACATTCACTCAAATCTTTTAGTCAACTAGACTTGTTAATTTTTTATCACGAGTGATGACCACTCGCTTAGATTCCACATATAACAAAATTATCGATTTTTGTCAAATAATGTCCTTTTTAAAGGTCGTCATTTGTCCTCAAACGACAAAAACCATCGTTAGCGAACTAACGATGGTTTCATTTTTATTTAATTGTTTTCTTTAAGCTAATCGCTACCCCATCACCAATTGGAAGTAATAGTGTGTCGTAGTCTGGATGATTCGCTAACCAGTCATTATATCGGTTAATTTTACGAACTAATTGCTTTAAATTACGACTTTGCTTTTGATTATTATCAAAAATATGACCATGGAAAATTAAGTTGTCACTAATAATCATTCCATCTTCATTTAATAACGACTCATATTTTTCAAAAAACTTTTGATATTGAGCCTTTGCAGCGTCAATGAAAATAACATCATATTTTTGAATGGGTAACTCTTCATTTGCGATTTCGAGTGCATCTGCCTCAATTAACGTTACTTGATCTTGAATCGATGAACGTTCATGATACGCGACTGCTTCTTGATAACGTTTAGTATCACGTTCAATACTCACAATTTGTGCATGAGGTAAATGTCTAGCCATCATAAGTGAAGAATAGCCAATGGCTGTTCCTATTTCTAAAATCGCTTTGGGTTGTTTAATGCGTAATAATTGAAGCATTAATTCAAGTCCTTGATCTTGAATAATTGGCACATCAAATTCTTCTGCGTATTGCTTCATTTCTAATGAAAGATCATCATGAATGATCGTCTTAAAACGACTCATTAACTCTAATAATTGTTCGTTCATTTCTTTACCACCTTATTGTTACTTACAAACGCTCGTTCCTGCCTCATAAGATGGAAGCAAGTGCTCGCGATAAAATGCCATGTGTTCTTCGTATGTTTTGAAAAAATGTGTTTTTCCATCCACACAACTAAACATGTCTGCAATAAAGTACACATACTCATGCTGCTCTGGTTGTAACACAGCTTTAACGGCATCTAATGTTGGGCTGCTGACAGGGCCAATTGGAATTCCTTGTGTCACGTATGTATTATAAGGCGACTCCACTTTCGTCATCGCTTCCGTCACACGAACCGCATGTTCCCCTAAAGCATATAAAACCGTCATATCACTTTGTAAATACATTCCTGAATGAATTCGATTTAAAAAGACACCCGCCACAGTCGGCATCTCTTCTATGCGCTGTGTTTCTCCTTCAATAACAGAAGCTAATGCCATGACTTCATGAATGCTTAACTCGCTTTGATCAAATAACTCACGGACTTGATTCAGCTTACTTTCTGTTAAATCTAATAATTGATGCGTTAACTCATCAACCGTGTACACGCCTTCAGCAAATGCATAAGTAATCGGATAAATATATCCTTCAAGTGGGTATTTAATGCCTTCTTGTAAAATATCATCCGTTAAAAACCAATACTCATCAATTAACTGCTCTAAGTAGTCTTTGCGACTCCACTCTGCTAACAAATCTTCAGCAGTTAAGTTGACTAAAGGTGACATCGCGGCTGCAATATATTCTAAGTCATAACCTTCAGGAATGGTCACTTTAACCATATTAGGTTCAATAACATCGCCCGTTTCAAACTTTTCATAGATTTGTTCTAAACTTAAGGAAGGAGATAAGGCATATTCACCGGCTTGAATATGTGACCACCCCTTAAATCGAACAATTAAATCCGCGACTTTAGGATGATCAATGAGTCCTAATTCAGCTAATTGTTGATTCACTTTTTTAGTTGTAGAACCAAGCTCGATTTTATAATTGATCACTGTTTCATCTTGAGGATTTATCGGATTCATCGTCTCTTGATAAAGATAATATCCGTAACCACCAGCGGCCAAGATTCCGACTAAGATGATGATCATTATGTTTTTCATCATTTTCTTCATGAACTTCACCTCTAAAATAAACAGTGCAAAAATGCACCTTAAAGGTTCACTCTTGCACTGTTACTTATGAATTATTCTTCACCTTCAGCTTCTTCGTCAGCTAAGAATGTGTTAATGACTTCTTCGATCATATCCCACTCTGCATCTGTTTCAACTGGTAATAATTCTCCACCTTCGTTGTTTTCAGTCGGAACGTAAGCTGAAACGTGTAAATCTACGTTTCCATCTTCATCTTCGTGCTCTGCTCCAGCTGGATAATAAACAACATATGATTTATTGTAATCATCTGAATCGAATGTGAATAAGATTTCACATAATAATTCATTTCCATTTTCGTCGATAACTGTTAATTGATTTTCGTCTAACATGATTAACACCTCTTGTTTTATTTTACACGAATGAACGTGCTTGATTTGAATCTAAGTAGCTTTGTAAAATGATTGTTGCTGCCATTTTATCGACAACTTTTTTTCTTTTATTACGGCTAACATCAGCTTGAATTAAAACGCGCTCAACCTGCATGGTTGTTAGGCGCTCATCCCATAAAATTATAGGAACATTCGTCGCTTCTTCTAATTTTTTGGCAAAATCTTGTGTCACTTGTCCACGTTCTCCGATTGATCCATTCATATTTTTAGGTAATCCTAAAACAATTTTTGAAACGTGTTGTGTTTTGACTAGTTGCTGAACGTGTTGAATTGCTTTTTTATAATGATTCTCTTCAAAGCGGAACGTTTCGACTCCGTGAGCCATCATACCTAGGGCATCGCTAATCGCAATCCCTAGTGTACGTGTTCCTAAGTCTAATCCAAGTGTTTTCATTTTTTAGTTTCAACAAACTTTTCTAATAAGACTTCAATAATTTCATCACGTTCAATTTGTTGGATTTTATTTCTTGCCCCTTGATAGCTTGAAATATAAGCGGGATCTCCTGAAATCAAGTATCCAACGACTTGATTAATTGGGTTATATCCTTTTGTTTCTAATGCATCAAACACATCTGTTAAAATGACTTCAACAGTTTCATTTGGACTTAACTTGCTTTGCAGCGCGTCGTCTAGCATCATAGTATGATTTGACATCATGCAACTCACCACCCATAAATAGTCATTAACTCTATTTTACAATATTGTTAAAAGGATGAAAAGAACTATAAATTATTTTTTAACCATTCATCAACGTTTTGAAGAGCTTCATTGATTTTGCTTGCATCTTTAGCTCCGGCTTGCGCCATATCTGGACGTCCGCCTCCGCCTCCGCCACAAATGCTTGCTACTTCTTTAACAATCTTACCGGCATGAACACCTTGTTTCACATAATCACTTGTCACACCACAAGAGATTGCGACTTTGCCATCAACTGCACTTGCTAAAACAATCACTGCAGATGTTAATTGTTGTTTGAATTCATCTACCATTTGACGTAAATGATTCATATCCACATCTACTAAGTTTGCCGTTAATACAGTGAACCCATTCACTTCATGTGTATTATTGACAATTTCCTTCATTTTTAAATGCGATAATTTAGATTTTAATGATTCATTTTCACGATGTGCTTCTTTTAACTCGTCTAAGACACCTTCCACACGCTCTTCTAGTAAAGCTGGCTTTGTTTTTAATGTCTCAGCTACAGCCGCGAAACGATTAATAAACGTATTCATGTATTCATAAGCGGCTTGTCCTGTTACAGCCTCGATACGGCGTGTTCCAGCTCCAATTCCTGATTCAGACACGATTTTGAATAATCCAATTTCAGATGTATTTGAAACGTGGCATCCTCCACATAACTCGATGCTATACTCACCTGCCTTAACGACGCGAACCGTATCTCCATACTTTTCGCTAAATAAAGCCATGGCTCCCATTTCTTTAGCTTCGTCAATTGTTTTTTCAAACGTTTCAACTGCAAGTGATGCCCAAATTTTTTCATTCACGATTGTTTCGATACGTTGTAACTCTTCGTGCGTTAATCCTTGCATATTTGTAAAGTCAAAACGTAAACGTTCAGCTGAAACTAATGATCCTGCTTGGTTTGCATGCTCACCAATCACATCTTTTAACGCTTGGTGTAATAAATGCGTAGCCGTATGATTTTTCGTTAACGCTAAACGACTATTGACTGTCACTGATGATGTAACTTCATCATTTAACGATAATGTTCCATGAACGTTTACCGTATGTAAATGTTGTCCATTAGGTGCTTTAATGACATCTAATACTTCAATCGTTGCATGAGGAGTTGTCATTGATCCTGTATCAGCTACTTGTCCTCCACTTTCTGCATAAAATGGTGTGACATCTAAAATAACTTGACCTTCACCTGTTAATGACTCAACCATTTCTCCATCTTTTAATAAGAAAATGGCTTTTCCAGTTGCTGTTAACTCATTGTATCCAACAAACGTTGATGCGTCTTTAAAGTTCATTAAAGCTTCGTTTTGTGATTGCATACTAGCCACGTCTTCACGTGCATTACGCGCACGTTCACGTTGTGCTTCCATTTCAGCATCGAATCCTTCTTTATCCACTGTAAATCCAGATTCTTCAGCATATTCTAATGTTAACTCATATGGGAATCCATAAGTATCGTATAACATGAACGCATCTTTTCCGTTGATTGTTTTTGTTTCACTCTTAGCCATTAATTCTGTTAAGATTTTTTCTCCATCCGTTAATGTTTGACGGAAACGATCTTCTTCTGACTTAATGACTTTTTGAACTAATTCAACTTTATCGCAAACATATGGATAGTAATCTTTCATGATATCTGCAACGACTGGAACTAATTCATACATAAACGCACGATCAATTCCTAAGTTTTTACCATAGCGAACCGCACGACGTAGTAAACGACGTAACACGTATCCACGACCTTCGTTTGATAATAAAGCCCCATCTGCTACTGCAAATGTTACTGTACGAACGTGGTCTGCAATCACTTTAAAGGCAACACCTGTTTCCTCTGTATAGCGAACACCTGAAATTTCTTCTGTCTTTTTAATGATTGGCATAAATAAGTCTGTATCGAAGTTTGTTTCTACTCCTTGTAACACACAAGCCATACGCTCAAGACCCATTCCAGTATCTATATTTTTATTTGGAAGTAATGGATATTCACTGCGATCTAATCCTTCTTTTGAATTAAATTGAGAGAAAACGATATTCCAAATTTCAATGTAGCGATCATTTTCAATATCTTCTTCTAATAAGCGGATTCCAATGTTTTCAGGATCGTATTTTGTTCCACGGTCAAAGAAGATTTCTGTGTTAGGTCCACATGGTCCTTCTCCAATTTCCCAGAAGTTATATTCCAGTTTAACGATATGATCTGGTTTAACACCTAATTTAATCCATAAATCATATGTTTCTTGGTCATTTGGATAAATGGTTACATATAATAACTCTTTATCAAATCCAAACCACTCAGGTGAAGTTAATAATTCCCATCCCCAAGTAACCGCTTCTTCACGGAAGTAATCTCCAATTGAGAAGTTTCCTAACATTTCAAAGAATGTATGGTGGCGGGCTGTTTTCCCTACATTTTCAATGTCATTCGTACGAATCGATTTTTGAGCATTTGTAATACGTGGGTTTTTCGGAATTTCACGTCCATCGAAATATTTTTTTAAGGCCGCAACTCCACTATTAATCCATAATAACGTTGGATCATTTACAGGAACTAATGGTGCACCTGGTTCGATCATATGCCCTTTTGATTTAAAGAAGTTTAAATACATTGATCGAATTTCTGAACCTGTCATGTATTTCATCTTTTGTCACCTCTTTTTAAGATTAAGTCTCTTTGAGTATAAAAAAAGCCCTTACGAAATAAGGACGAATTGAACGCGGTACCACCTTAATTTTATTTTTTCATGATGAAAAAATAACACTCAACAGCAATAACGGCGCTCACCGATAGGTTTTACCTACACTCAAGAAGTAGCTTTCGAGTATTTTTCGTTAGGATTTATCTCAGCCTAGAAATCCCTCTCTGTGAAACTTCAAATCTCTACTTTCTTCTATCAACATTTTACTATTCGACTCTATTTTATCTATTTTAACGGCTAGTTTCAAGCTTTTTTTTGGATTTGATGAAAGATTTAGACAAAATGCTAAATCAAATAATAAAAACTCTCTCTTTCGAGAGAGTTTTTATTAAAACGGCATCATATCATGAATGTAATCTTGCCAATGGCACATTTGTTTGCGATATTTTTTCATTTGTCGATGCATTCCTTTTTGATAATAATGTGGATCATCGTAATACATTAAAGTAACGACTAGTGCCACTAAAAATAACACTAATAACATCATCTTTTTCATCTCATTCACCTCACTTAAACATGATAGTTTTAGTTTGGGTGATTTTGATTTTTTTATGACTAAATGACAGCAAAGTTAAACATCCTTTTTAATCCATAAAATCATACGGTGTGATGCCTTCTAATTGCTCTTCATCTAAGTAATCAAAAGGAATGTCATGTTCTTTAAAGTAATCGGCAAATGGATTTTCTTTTAACGTTTGTTCTTTTTGAAGATCAAAACGAAGCCTTAACGTTGTTTGACGTTCTTCTCCTTCATTTTTCACGCCTTTATCAAACGCCGAATACTCGCCAATAATAATGAGTGATTTTTTAGCGCGTGTAATCGCCGTATAAATTAATTTTTTTTGAAGCATGACATGATAAGCATGGGTCATTGGTAAAATAACAATTGGATATTCAGACCCTTGTGATTTATGAACCGATACACAATAAGCATGGGTCAAATTTTGAAGGTCACCTTTTTTATACGTGACTTCTTTCGTGTCAAAACAAGCAATCAGTTTTTCTTCCTTATCCTCATTTTCATTCTTATAAGAAATCCCAATGACTTCTCCTACATCACCGTTCATGACACCTGTTTCAGGTTGATTAGCCAGCTGTAACACTTTATCTCCAATCCGAAAGACACGTTGGCCAAAGACCATTTCACGCTTATTTTCCTCATCAGGCGGATTAAAAATCTCTTGAAGCATTAAGTTTAAGCTATCAATTCCACAATCACCACGATACATTGGTACAAGAACTTGCACATCATTCGCGGTATATCCTTTTGAAATAGCGTTGCTTACAATTTGTTTTAAATACGCCGGAATTTTTTGATGTGAAGACTCGACATATAAACGATCGGGCTTTTTCTCTCGCAGATCCGGTGGTAACTGATGATTTTTAACGGCATGAGCTAAAGAAATAATCGATGAATCTTGCGCTTGACGATGAACGGTTAACAATCGAGTGAGTGGGATGGCGTGACTTTCAATTAAATCTTTTAGCACTTGCCCGGGACCCACCGATGGAAGCTGATTATCATCACCAACTAAAATGACTTGAGCCCCTGTTTTAATACTTTGAAACAACTGATACGCAAGTAACGTATCAAGCATTGAACTTTCATCAATGATAATCAAATCATACTCTAACTGAGAAAACTCATCATGTTGAAACACACCATCCACACCATATCCAAGCAATCGATGGATGGTTGATGCTTTAAGACCTGTCGTTTCAGTCATTCGTTTAGCCGCTCGACCCGTCGGAGCCGCTAATGCAATTGGAAATGGTTTTTCTGACGTGGCGTATTTGTTAGGGTCTAGTGTGACGTTATGAAGATGCGCATAAGCTTTTAAAATCCCTTGAACAACCGTTGTTTTCCCCGTTCCTGGTCCACCTGTAATAATACTTACCGGTTGGGTCAAGGCCATTTTAATCGCCTCTTCTTGTTCGGGTGAGTAGTTAATCGCAAGTTCTTCTTTTAGATGATTGAGTGAATCTTGAATGTCTGTCTCACTTTTAGATACTTCTTCTTGAAGTCTAAGAATGGACTGTGCAATTCCTTTTTCACTATTAACAAGAAGCGGGATAAACAAAAAGTCTCCCTCTATATAAATCTTTTTCTTTTTGATTAATTCTTCAATCTGTCCTTCAATTTGAGAATAATCTAAAAGTTGATTTGATTTTTGATTTAAGTACTGTAAGGCACTTTGTAAGAGTTGCTTATGATAAACATAGGTGTGTCCTTTTTGAATGGCAATTTGGTCAATAACATAAAGCAAAGCCGCACGAATTCGACGAGGATCATCATTTGAAACACCTAATCGTTTAGCCAGTTCATCTGCTTTAATAAAACCAATGCCTTCAATATCATCAATGAGTCGATACGGATTTTCTTGAATCATTTCAAGGGCTTGATATTGATATTTTTTGAAAATTTTCATGACAAGGCGCGGACTTAAATCGTATCCATAAAGAGGAGCTAACACTTGCTCCGTTCCTTGCTGATCAACCAGCGTGGCATACAATTTATCCGCGAGCTTTTTTGATAACTTCGGCACTTCGTCTAACGATTGTCGATTTCGCAAAATGACATCAACTGCATTTTCACCTAATGTCTCAACAATTCGTTCCGCTGTTTTTTGTCCAATGCCTTCAAAAATATCACTGCTTAAATAATGGACGAGCGAAGACTTTCCACGAACACTCACACTATCATAAGCGTTCGCTTGAAATTGCCACCCATACTTCGGATGCTCAATGAGCTGACCGGTAAAACGATAATTTTTTTGAGGAACTAACTTCGGAAAATATCCAGAAACGGTCATTTTATAATGCGTCTCACTTGAATCTAATCCTAACTGATCAACGACTTTTTCATCCACCGTTTTATAGGCTTTTTTAAACTGTTCTTCGTTGCATTGATGTTCGGTCACTAAGACTGTTCCAATAGAGAAGCCGTTGTCCTCATTAAAAAATATATGATCTAAAAATATCCCTTGAATATAACTGGCTTCTCCCATTCACTTTTCATCCTCTCTTAATACATTCGACGCTCTCCATCTTTGAAGGCTGCTTCAATACGACCTCCACCTAAACAAACATCACCTAAATAAAAGACAGCCGCTTGTCCTGGTGTCACCGCACGAACAGGTTCTAACATGCGAACGTTTAACGTCTCATCATCCATCCATTCTAACTCGACGTTAACATCTGGTTGACGATAACGGAATTTCGCGGTACATGTCATGGTTCCTGTAAATTTATCGGTTGGAATCCAGTTCACATTTGAAACGTGCGCTTCATCGGCATACACATAGTCATGATCAAATCCTTGTCCAACATATAAAATGTTTTCTTTTAGATTTTTTCCGATCACAAACCAAGCGTCTCCTTGACCACCAATTCCTAATCCTTTTCGTTGACCAATCGTATAATACATTAATCCGATATGCTCACCCATTACTTCGCCATCTAACGTTTGCATTTTCCCGGGTTGAGCGGGTAAGTAGTTTTGTAAAAATTGCGTGAAGTTACGTTCCCCAATGAAACATACACCTGTTGAATCTTTCTTTTTCGCTGTGGCTAAGTCCATTTTCTGTGCAATCTCACGAACTTCTGATTTTTGTAATTCACCGACTGGGAATAACGTTTTACTTAATTGAGCTTGAGTTAATTGACTTAAGAAATACGTTTGATCTTTATTGTTATCCACACCACGTAACATTTTTACTTCTTCACCGTGTTCAACGCGTGCATAGTGCCCCATCGCAATATAATCACAACCTAAATTCATCGCATAATCTAAAAAGGCTTTGAACTTAACTTCTTTATTACACATAATATCCGGGTTTGGCGTACGTCCTGCTTTGTATTCATCTAAGAAATACATAAACACGCGATCCCAATATTCTTGTACAAAGTCCACTCGGTGAAGTGGGATTCCTAACTGATCCGCTACCGCTTTTGCATCCATATAATCCACTTCTTGAGGGCAAACATCGTCATTGACCGTTGGATTTCCTAAAATATCTGAGTTAGCCGCACTATCCCAGTTTCTCATGAACACCCCTTCGACTTCATAGCCTTGTTCTTTTAATAAATAAGCAGCAACCGATGAATCGACACCACCTGACATCCCAACAATCACTTTTTTTCCTTTATTTAAATTCATTCATTGAACCTCCAATATTACTTTATATCTCTTTAACGTCTAACAGACCGCATCATTGACAAGCAAGTTTAATATAGTATCGTGCATGAACATGATGTTCTATTCTTTATTATAAGCAAAAAGTTCAAGATAAGCAATGCTTGAGGATTTTCGACACCGCGCTTATCAGGTAAAAAAAGAAGACAGCTAAACTGTCTTCTTTTAATTAACGTTTTCCTTTATCGTAAGGTTCTCCAGCCGCTTTTGGACCGACAATATTACGACTGAAAATCATTAAGGCAATAATTGTCATGATGTATGGTAAGGCATTATAAAACTCCATCGGAATTTCAAACGATTTTAATGTATCGTTGATTAATGCTAATTGTCCTAATGTTTTCATAAATCCAAAGAAAAATGAAGCAAATAACACTGACCAAGGATTCCATTTTCCAAAAATTAATGCCGCTAAAGCTAAGAATCCAAGTCCCGCTACTGAACCATTAAATTCATTCGATGTCGTAACAATGATAATCGCTCCTCCAAGACCCGCTAAAAATCCTGAAGCTAACACACCAAAATAACGCATTTTATAAACATTAATTCCCATTGAATCCGCTGCTTGAGGATGTTCTCCACACGCGCGTAAACGTAATCCAAATGATGTTTTAAAAATAATATACCATGTTAAAACGACTAATCCTAACACAATAAACGTCGTTAAATACATCTTACTAAAAAATAGTGGACCGATCACTGGAATGTCTGATAAAACAGGAGCATCAAATCGAGACACACCTTTAATGATACTAATGTTTTGTGATCCTGTTAACGTACGTGCTAAGAAAATGGTTAAAGCAGGTGCTAATAAGTTTAACGCTGTTCCTGAAATAACTTGATCCGCTTTTAAATTAATACTTGCATATGCATGTAGTAATGAGAAAGCACATCCCGCAAGACCACCTAGTAAAATTCCAATCCAAATAATTGAATCTTGTCCTGCATAAAATTGATTAATAAAGAACGCTGTCGTGAAGCTTCCGACAATCATTAATCCTTCTAAACCAATGTTGACAACTCCACTGCGTTCACTAAATAATCCACCTAATGCCGTCACTAACATTGGAGCTGTGAAGGCTAAGGCATATGGCATCATTGAAACTAAAAAATCCCACATTATTTCACACCTCCATCTTTTTTCTTAGAAGCTACTTTTTTAAAGAAGCTTTGGATTAATAAAGAAATCGCTGAGAAATAGATAATCGTTGAAATAATGATATCAATTAACTCACTTGGAATATTACTCATGGCTTGCATAAATGCCCCACCAACTTTCATAAATCCAAATAAAGCAGCTGATAAGAAAACACCAATTGGTGTGTTTAACCCAAGTAACGCCACGGCAATTCCATCATAACCTTGCGTTGGCAACACGCCAACTTTAATGTGATTTGTGTATCCTACATAAAATGTTGCTCCGGCTAGCCCTGCTAATACCCCAGCAATAATCATTGAAAGGATAATATTTCGAGTCACCTTCATTCCGGCATAGTGAGCAGCATCTTGATTATATCCAACCGCTTTCAACTCATAACCAAACGTCGTTTTTTCTAAAACGAACCAGATGGCAAAACAAGCTAAAATCGCTAAAATTAATCCTAAGTTAACCGCTGATCCACTAAAGAATGACGTCATCCATTCTGTTTTTAAAGAAGCAGTTTCTAAAATTGTTGCCGATTCTGTTGAATATTTTCCTGGGATTAACACTTTAACAGCATATTGTACACCCCAAAGCGCAATATAATTCATCATAATTGATGTTACAACTTCATGAATTTTAAATTTCGCTTTTAAAAGCCCTGGTACAACGGCCCAAACTCCACCAGCAATCATGGCTCCGATCACAACAACAACTAAATGAGCGATACGTGGTAAATCTAACGTAACCCCTAAATAAACAGCGGCAAATCCACCCACTAACATTTGTCCCGGAACACCGATGTTAAAAAGTCCTGTTCTAAATGCAAAGGCAACAGACAGACCTGTTAAAATCAGTGGTGTCATTTGTAATAAACCATTTCCAAACTGTTTAAAGTTACCTGATAAAATTCCTTTAAATCCACCTTGGAATAAGTAGCTAAATCCTTCAATTGGGTTATATCCTAATAAAAATAAAACAACAAACCCAACCATAAATCCTAAAATAACTGATGCAAAAGGCGATAACTTCTTTTGAACAGCATCATCTGATAAATTAAAATTAATTTTTTTCATTACTGCTCACCTCTTTCACGTCCGGCACCTGCCATTAATAATCCGATCTCTTGTTCATTTGTCTTAGCTGTTTCGACAATTCCAACAATTTCTCCTTCATAAATAACGGCGATACGATCCGAGACATTTAAGATTTCATCTAATTCTAATGAAATTAATAATACACCGCGACCTTTATCACGTTCAGCAATTAATTCACGATGAACATACTCAATGGCTCCAACGTCTAATCCACGCGTTGGTTGAGCAGCAATTAATAATTTAGGTGAGCGTACCACTTCACGAGCAATAATAGCCTTTTGTTGATTACCTCCAGACATGCTGCGCGTCGTTGTGATACTTCCTTGACCACTACGAACATCAAAACGTTCAATTAACGTTTCTGATTGTTCACGAATGGCTTTACGATTTAAAATACCGTGTTGGCTAAATGGTTTTTGATAATACGTTTGTAAAATAAAATTGTCTTCTAATGAATACTCTAAAACTAATCCGTGCTTATGACGGTCTTCAGGAATATGGCCAATTCCTTCTTCTGTTCGTTTACGAACTGACATTTTGCTAATATCAACACCCGCAAGCTTAACCGTTCCACTATCTGCTGGTTTTAATCCGGTAATGGCTTCAATTAATTCTGTTTGTCCATTTCCTTCAATTCCAGCAACCCCTAAAATTTCACCTTCACGTACAGTTAATGAGAGTTGTTTTAAGGCGTCAACCCCACGATTATTTTTAACACATAAATTTTCAACTTCTAAAACTGGTGCCCCCGTTTTAGCTTCTTCTTTGTCTAATTTAAACGTAACTTTACGTCCAACCATTAAATCCGCTAAATCCTGCTCCGTTACCTCGTCAACGACAACCGTTCCGATTCCTTTTCCTTTGCGAATGATCGTACAGTGTTTAGCCACCGCTTTAATTTCTTTTAATTTATGAGTAATAATAATGATTGATTTTCCTTCAGCCGTTAATTGCTTCATAATTTTCATTAAATGTTCAATTTCTTGTGGTGTTAATACGGCTGTTGGCTCATCGAAAATTAAGATATCAGCATCACGATATAACATCTTTAAAATTTCGACACGTTGTTGCATCCCAACTGAAATATCTTCAATTTTCGCATATGGATCAACGTGTAAATTATAACGTTCTGATAATTCAGCGACACGCTTAGCTGCTTGCTTAATATTAATACGTCCACCAAATAGTTTAGGTTCATTTCCTAAAATAATATTTTCCGTTACTGTAAAGTTATGAACTAGCTTAAAGTGCTGATGAACCATCCCAATTTTTAAATCTGTTGCGACGTTGGGATCCGTTATTTTCACTTCTTTTCCTCGTACTTTAATGCATCCTCCATCTGGTTGATAAAGTCCGAATAAGACACTCATTAGCGTCGACTTTCCAGCACCGTTTTCTCCTAAAAGGGCATGAATTTCTCCTGGTTCAACTTGTAAGGTAATATCATCGTTAGCTTTAATCCCTGGAAATTCTTTTGTAATATTGAGCATCTCAATAACATATTCCATAGTTTTACCCCTTTCTGCAATTAATGTAATGTCCTCTTTACCTTTTGATTCTTGTGTCATTTCGGGATGTTTGAATCGTTTTATATTAGAGTATTCTTTTTTAGAGTATAGGGAAATCATTATTTTATCCCCATTCTTATCTATTATAGGATAATTTAAACGCGATTATCAACTATAAATAGCGAATTTTGTAAAAAGATATCTATTTTTTCAAAAAATATACAAAACTATCTTTTAATGACGTGTGATGAAATTTTTAAATTTTTATAAATGAGCGATTTCCCCTTGTTTCTCAGGAATTAAGATTAATACTTGAATTTTAACGTTGTGATTAAATGAGGACGCATTCTCAACGACAGTAGCACTTGATCAGAAAGAATAAAAAAAATACGCAAGTTTTACTCGCGTATTTTCTGTGAAAGAAACAATTATTTTCCTTCTAAATTTAAATGACTTGCGTCAAAGTTTAACTCTTCTAACATTTTTTCAACATCTGCTAATTCCGTTGGAATGACAAGCGTTCCTTCTTTAATTAATGCAAAAACGTTATCTACTTCTTTTTGTGTATCTTCAGAAAGGTTAGGGTTTTCTTCTGGTAATCCAACTCCGTCATTTTTTGAATCCATTGTAATAACTTGTCCACCAACAAACTCACCATTTACTAACTCATCAATTTTATCGTAAGCTGCATTATCAATACGTTTAATTGCTGATGTTAAAATAACTGAGCTTCCATCAGAAATAATTCCCTCATCGTATTGATCGACGTCAACTCCGATTACGTAAACCTCTTCACCTGCTTCAGCGCGTTGTTTAGCTTCAGAAATAACACCATTTCCTACTCCACCTGCAGCAACGAAAATAACGTCGATTCCTTTATCGTACATTCCACCAGCTTGTGCTTGTCCACCTGCTACATCGTTGAATGTTCCGTTGTATAAGTAATCAGCAACTTCAACTGTTGTTCCTAATTTTTCATTTGCATAGGCAACTCCCATAACGAAACCATATCCAAATTTTTGTACGGCCGGAAGAATCACCCCACCAATAAATCCAACTTTTCCTGTTTTTGTTTCAAGTGCTGCCGCAACTCCCGCTAAAAATCCTGCTTCTTGCTCAGCAAAGTAAATAGATACTGTATTCTCAGCTTCTTCGTAAATAGCAATTTTATTATCTCCAGTTCCCTCATAACCAACAATTGGTTGACCATCAATAATAACGAATTTTAAATCTGGATTTTCAGATTGTAATTGACCAATCGCTTCCTCAAACTTGAATCCTGGAGCAACGATCATTTCATTTCCTGCTGCAATTAAATTGTTCGCCGCTTCTAAATAATCTTGTGTTGATTCACCTGTTGGTTGAATATATTGAGAAACAATTGTTCCCTTTTCTGATTCATAACGTTTAATCCCGTTCCAAGTCCCTTGGTTAAATGACTTATCGTCGATTGTTCCAGAGTCTGTCATCATCCCAACTTTAACTTTTGTTGAATCATTATTCTCACTTGTTCCACAAGCAACTAATCCGAATGTTGCTGCAACAGCAACCGTTAACATCGAAAGTTTCTTTTTCATAATCTGTATGGCCTCCTCATAATTACTACAACTATAGTTTAACAAAATTTTTAATTCATGTAAATTACTTGTTTGAAATTTCTGTTGAATTTTGTAAACATCTATCGCTAGTTTCATTAATTTTCATATGAATGATCTATTTTTAAAATTCTTACTTAATCTTTCTAAGTTTTTCATGATAGAAAAAGAGTGCACTTTTAAAAGCGCACTCTTTTGGTTAAATTTTAAAAATCAATAGTTGGTCCCTCATATTCCATTTCACTTAAAAATACATTTATTTCTTCTTCCGTCGATGGAACACTTAAATTTCCAAGTTTAATGTTTTCTAATATTTCCTCTGCTAACGCTTGCGTTTCTTCTGTTAGATTCGGATTGTTTTCTGGCAACCCTACTCCATTATTTTGAGCATTCATGGTGATCACTTCTCCACCTTGGAACGTTCCATTCATAAATTCCTTCACTTTATCATAAGACGCGTTATCGACACGTTTAATGGCTGATGTTAAAATAACTGACTCTCCATTTGGCATTTTTCCAAGTTCATATTGATCAATATCTACACCAATAACATAAACATTTTCTGAATCCTCTGAACGAGTTTTTGCTTCTGTAATGACACCATTCCCCACGCGTCCTGCTGCTGTAAAAATAATATCGATGCCTTTATCATACATACTTCCCGCTTGTGCTTGTCCGCCAGCTACATCATCAAATGTTCCATTATAAACATAATCCGCAACTTCAGCATCTGTTCCTAGATGTTGATTCGCATAAGCAACACCGGCTACATATCCATAACCAAATCTCTCAATTGAACTACTTTTCATTCCACCAATAAATCCTACTTTACCACTTTGTGTCTGTAATGCGGCAACAATACCTGCTAAAAAGCCTGCTTCCTGTTCAGCAAAACAAATCCCAACTGAATTTTCAGAAACTGTTGTTGGTGCTCCGTCAATCATAACAAACTTAATCTCTGGATACTGTTCTTGTAACTCAGTGATTGCTTCTTCAAACATAAATCCTGAGGCAACAATCATTTGGTTTCCTGCTAAAATTAAATCATCCGTGTTTATAGTATTCTAATAATTAACAGGGATGCATTTGAAAAGTTAACATCTCTTTTATAAAATGATCCATATCAACTAGAGATATGGAGGAGATAGGAGTGCTAACTTTGGAGAAGAAAGAAAAAATGATTCGTTTATATCTAAAAGGTCTATCTTATACAGACATTGCTAAAGAGATAGGAATGACTCGACAAACGGTTAGTAAATATATCAAGCAATATGAGAAGGATCAGAAGGCGTTAGAATTGGCTACGACTCCTGAAGAAAAAGAACAGATTATTATCCGTTCATCTGCTAAGCCTAAGTATGATAGTAGTAAACGTCAACGGATTAAATTAACACCTGATGTTGAGTCAATAATTGATTCTTGCTTAGAAGAAAATAAACAAAAGATTCAACAGGGTAAACGTAAACTCGTGATGAAAAATACAGATATTTATGAATGGCTGATTTCGAAAAATATTGATATTAGCTACCGTTCAGTTTGTGCTTATGTTTCTAAACAAACACAACGTTCAAAAGAGGCCTTTATTAGACAAGCTTATGAGCCAGGACAAGTGGCTGAGTTTGATTGGGGAGATGTCACTCTTTATATTGACGAATTGGGGACTGAACGCCGCTTTAAAATTGGAGTGTTTGACTTGAAATATAGTGATAAGAGATTTGCTTATCTTTATTCACACGAAAACACGGAGGCTTTTCTCGATATTCACACTCGCTTCTTTGAAGAAATCAAAGGGGTTCCAACTGAAATCGTCTATGATAATGCACGTGTTCAAGTTAAACATCTAGCTGGGAGAGAAAAACACCCCACTGAGGCGGTTAAAAAATTAATGAATTATTATGGTTATACGCCGCGATACACGAATCCTTACAGCGGTCATGAAAAAGGTCATGTGGAGCGTTCTGTTGAATTAATTCGACGAAAAGCGTATAGTAAGTCCCATCATTTCAAAACCATTGCAGATGCGGTAACTGCACTTTTAGAAGCTACTAGTCGTGAAAATCAAAAAATAAAACAACGAACCAACCAATCTGCAGAGACTGTATTTGCACAAGAACAGAAGGATTTACTTCCCTATCGATTACCGTTAGATACTTACTTAACTGCTACCTATAAAGTGAATAAATATAGCCTCATTCATGTCGATTCAAATTTTTATTCTGTTCCCGATTACTTAGTCGGAAAAGAGGTGACTGTCCGTAAAAACATTGACCAGATTAAAGTTTATTTTGATGATCGATTTTTATTTAAGGCTAAACGCTTAATCGGACGTCACCAATATCATATAGATATTCACCACTATCTAGCGACATTAAAAAAGAAGCCCGGGGCAATTGCGCATAGCTTGGCTCAAAAACTTGCCTACTCCCTGGCTTCAAAACATATTCCAAAATTATTATAGCACAAATCCACGAGATTTTATCTACCTATTAACAATCATTGAGCAGAACTCTCTTGAAACGGTTCAATTCGCGATTGAATCTTTAAAGCGACAAGGGTTACCCATTCAAAATGATCAAGTCATCAATTACTTATTGAATTTAACCCCTAGTCAGGCTGATACTCAAGATTTAATTCAAGCCCCTATTGAACAGGCTTGTTATCATCAATTATCTGAAATTAGTTCAATGTATAGTCAAGGAGAAAACTCATGGATCAATTAATTAAAACTTACACTAAACATTTACGCTTACCTTATATTCATCAAAATTTATCTTTTCATTTAGAACAGGCTCGGTTAGAAAATCAATCCTATGAAGAGTTCTTACTGAATCTTTTTCAATATGAGGTTGAGCTTAGACAACAGAATGGTATTAATACTCGTATAAGAGCAGCTAAATTTCCATATTTGAAACATTTAGAGGAATTAGATGTTGCTGCTTTACCATTAGAAGCTCAAAAACATTATCAAACGTTAAGAAGCTTAGAATTTATTGAGAAGAAGCAAACTGTCATATTGGCAGGTAACCCTGGAACGGGTAAAAGTCACACGGTCATTGGACTCGGAATTAAGGCCTGTCAAGCTGGGTATCATGTGTATTTTGCACATGTTCCAACTTTAATTATTGAGTTAAAAGAAGCAAAGAATGAACGTGTCCTTCAACGTTTAAAAAAGAAATTTGACAAATATCATCTCATTATTTTAGATGAGCTTGGCTATATCTCGTTTGATAAAGAAGGCGCAGAGCTGCTATTTAACTTTATCTCGACTCGATGCGAAAAAGCATCCACAATGTTTACGACTAACTTACCCTTTTCAAGATGGAATGAAATCTTCCATGATCCGATTATTACAGCGGCAATTGTTGATCGCATTACCCATCAATCATATGTGATTAACATGAATGGAACAAGCTATCGTTTACAACAATCAAAAAAATTCTTAGAAAATCAAGAAAGTTAAAATTTAAATTTCAATTAAGTTAACTTTTCACTTGCAATATACAATCCGCCGCTTGCATATAATCGGCTGTTGTTTGACCTAATGGTTGAATATACTGAGTTGTAATGGTTTGGTGTTCTGATTTGTAACGTTCAATCCCTTCCCAAGTGGCTTGATTAAATGAACGATCATCAATCGTTCCTGAATCCGTCATCATCCCAATCTTCACTAAATCTTGTGATTCACCTTTTGATTCACATGCGACTAGTCCTAGACTTGCCGTTAGAACCGTCGTTAACATAAATAGTTTTCTTTTCATAGTTGTATGGCCTCCTCATAAGTTGTAATTTTTTATTCTAGCAAAAACTTTTTCTTCTGTAAATCCTTTTTTAACTAGTTTTTTTGTGACTTAACTCGTTTAATAAAAAAACTCATTACAAAAGTAATGAGTTTTTTGGTGATTATTTATAATTAATCATTGTTGCATCGTATCCAGTATTAGATAAGAACGTCTCTAATTCGTCTGCTGATGTTGGCACAACGATGTGACCATCTTTAATTTTTGCTAATGCTTCGTCCACTTTTTCTTGTGTTTCCACTGTTAAGTTAGGATTATTTTCTGGTAAACCTACTCCATCCATTGAAGCATCCATTGAAATAATTTGTCCTCCAGGGAATTTACCTTCTCCATAAGCTTTTAATGCATCATAAACGGCATTATCAATACGTTTAATCGCTGAAGTTAAGATAACAGATTTTCCATCGTTCATTAATCCTTCTTCATATTGATCAACGTCTACACCAATGACATAAACATGCTCTCCTGATTCCGTACGTGCTTTTGCTTCATTGATGACACCATTTCCAACTGCAGCCGCTGCTGAGAAAATAATATCGATCCCTTTATCGTACATTCCACCAGCCATCATTTGTCCACCTTGAACATCATTGAATGTTCCTTGGTATTGATAATCAACGACTTCTACGTTTGTTTCATAAACTTCGTTTGCATAAGCAACACCTGCTACAAACCCCCATCCAAATCGTTCAACTGCAGGAATTTTCATTCCACCGATAAATCCAACTTTACCAGTTTTTGATTGTAAAGCAGCTGCCATACCTGCTAAAAATCCACCTTGTTCTTCTGCAAAATAAATAGATAATGTATTATCTGCCATCGTTGAAGGTTGTCCATCTAAAATGACAAATGATGTTTCAGGATTTGCGGTTTGAAGCTCAGTAATCGCTTCTTCAAATTTAAATCCTGGTGCGATAATAATTTCATTACCTGCCATCATTAAATTATCTGCTGCACTTAAGTAATCAGATGTTGTTTCTCCACTTGGTTGAACATATTGTCCTTTAACACCTTTATGATCATCTGTATAGCGTAAAATAGCTTCCCACGTTCCTTGGTTAAATGATTTATCATCAATTGTTCCTGAATCAATCATCATTCCCACTTTAAATTTGACGTCTGTCGCCGTACTTTGATTTTCTTTGTCACTACTACATGCAACTAATGCTACCATTGTTAACATTACAATCATGCACATTGATAAAAGTTTTCTCATAGTTGTCCTCCTTTAATTATAATGCCTTGAATAGTTTATCAGAAAGACATTTTTTTGTAAATATGTAGATTAATTTACATTTTTACGCTGACTATTCAATTAATTACTACTTATAGTATTTGAACTTTTAATGAAGATATGAATTTTTTTGTCACTTTTATCATCCATTTTTTATCTTTTATTGATGAAAAAAAGGTGATTCATAAAATCACCTTCTTAATCATTTATCAAAAACCTGTCTCGTTTATAGATTAGAGATCAGTTCATGATATTGAGACTCTGTCATTAACACTTCTCGCGGCTTACTTCCTTCACTTGGTCCAATTAAACCACTTGCCTCTAAATCATCAACAATACGAGCGGCACGATTATAACCAATTCTAAAACGTCGTTGTAATAAGGAAGCGGACACTTTTTTAGTTTCAACAATATACCCTAACACTTCTTTCATCAGTGGATCATCCATGGCCTGACTTTCATTTTGAGCTTGCTCAATATTTTCTAAGAAGTCTTGCTTAATTTCTTCATGTTCTACTTGTGACTTAATAAATTCAACAATGCGCACGACTTCTTCATCAGAAATGAAAGCTCCTTGCACACGAGTTGGATTTGAAGCCCCCATCGGTAAAAATAACATGTCACCTTTTCCAAGTAACTTCTCCGCTCCTGGCATATCGATAATCGTTCTTGAATCGACAGCCGAAGAAACCCCAAACGCAATACGTGATGGAATATTCGCTTTAATAACCCCAGTGATAACATCGACTGATGGACGCTGAGTGGCAATAATTAAATGAATTCCAGCGGCACGCGCCATCTGAGTTAAACGCATAATGCATTCCTCAACTTCTTTTGAAGCGACCATCATTAAATCAGCTAACTCATCAATAATGACAACGATAAATGGAAGAAACGGTTTTGGTGTCTCTTGCGTTTCATTGTATTGTTTGACATATTCATTATACCCCTCGATATTTCGTGTTCCACTTTGACTAAACAGTTCGTAACGATACTCCATCTCAGATACAACTTTCTTTAAGGCTAATGAAGCAAGTCTTGGATCGGTTACAACAGGAGCTAATAAATGAGGAATTCCATTATACCCATTTAATTCAACTTTTTTCGGGTCAATCATTAACATTTTTACTTCATTTGGTGTCGATCGCATTAAAATACTACAAATGATGGTATTAATACAAACTGATTTTCCTGAACCAGTCGCTCCCGCTACTAATAAATGCGGCATTTTATTTAAAGGTGAATACACCGTTTTTCCTGAAATATCACGTCCAAGTACCATGAGTAACTTTTCTTTTTGTTGCTTTTGCGGAACTTCTTTGACGATTTCTTTAAACGTTACTAACGTTTGTTTAGGATTTGGAACCTCAATTCCAATAGCCGACTTTCCTGGAATCGGTGCTTCAATTCGAATTCCCTTAGCCGCTAACGCTAACGCAATATCATCCGTTAAATTTAAAATTTTACTCACTTTGACCCCGACGTTTGGTAAAATTTCAAATCTTGTCACTGAAGGACCAATATGAACTTCTTGAACTTTAGCTTTCACATCGAAATTTTTAAATGTATCCTCTAGCTTTCTCGCTTGTGATTTAGCACTCACTAATAAACGTTGAGAATTATTCGATTGCTGATAATCAACTAATAAATCAAGTGGCGGTAACACATAATCAAAATCATTAAACACCGAGATCTCTTCTTCAAAAACGGGCTCATTTGGCTCCACATAGGGTTGTTTGTCAAACTCCTTAATTTCAAAATCTTCCTCTGGCTCAGTCATTTCGTCAACTTCTAATTCCTCTAACTCGGTCTCATCTTCTTCAACCGTTTCATTAAGTATTGTCACAACCGCTTCATGATGTTCAAGTTCCTCTTCTTCTACTTCATGATGACGCTGCTTTTTAGCTTTAACTGGTTTTCTTTTCATCGTTGCTTGTTTTTGTTGTTTAGACTGATACTCCTTAAATCCATCATATAAATCTTTAAACGTCATATCACAGATGAGTAATGTTCCATAACAAAGCAGTAAAAGCGAAAGTCCATATAACCCATTTGCCGTAATTAACGGAACTAGCAAGCCATAAATAATGGCCCCAACAATTCCTCCCCCGACTGTAAACGATGAATTCAATAAATCATTCGTCCAGTAGTAATTCCAAAGTCCACCAAGTAATGGAATACTGTGGGTATGAAATTCACGATACACCGGTAAATGACTAAAAATAATTAGCGATATAAATACTAAATACCAACCCATTTGCTTTGAACTAAAAAAGGTAGGAACTTCTCGTTTGACAATCATTCGACTTCCATAAATCATCATTGCAATGGCGATCAACCAAAAAAACTCACCAAACACTAACAAACTCAGTTGCTTGAAAAAAGTCCCAATTAATCCAAGCTGTCCAATCATTAAGATAGCTAATACAACTAACCCAATCCCCAATAACTCTAAATATAAATCATTTAATATTTTTTGCTTCTTTTGCTTCACTTTCTTCTTACTTGCCATACTGTTACCTCTATCATTTGAAATCTAATGTAAATATTATCTCATAAAATTCTATTTTTTCCATTATTAATCTGATTCTCTACATAAAAAAACTACCTTTCAGAACGAAAGATAGTCTTTAATATCTTATAAATTAAATTCTTCTACGATTGGAATAATAATTGGCTTACGCTTTGTTTTATTAAATAATAATTTTCCAACTTTATCACGTAACTCTTGGCGTAATCCTTGCCAGTTCACATATTGTTCTGTGACAAACTTTCCAATAATTTCACGAACGAGTTCATCAAGTAATTGATAAAGCTCTTCGTTTCCTTTTTCGTAAACAAATCCTTTACTCACAATTTGTGGACCCGCTACAATTTCTTTTGTATTTTTATTTAAGTTAGCAATGACAACAATGATTCCGTCATTTGCCATTAACTGACGATCACGAAGAACCACACTTCCGATGTCACCTACGCCAAGTCCATCTACTAACACTTGATCAATTTGAATGTGTTCGGTGTGATTAACCAGTTCTCCTTGTTGGAATTCAACGACATCACCATTATCAAGTAAAATGATGTTTTCTGAACGATAACCAATTTGTTCAGCCACTTTGGCATGAGCGACTAAGTTACGGTATTCACCGATAACCGGCATCACATATTGTGGTTTTAATAAATTCATCATTAATTTTAAATCTTCACTACTTGCATGAGAAGATGGTAATAAGTTTTTATTAATGACACAAACTTTTGCTCCTGTACGATATAACATATCGATCGTACGTGCCGCTTTAACCTCATTCCCTGGAATTGGTGGAGTTGCGACAATAACCGTATCTGATTTTTCAATATGAATTAAGCGATCTTGATGCTTAGCCATACGAATTAATGAATTAAACGGTTCGTAACGATTTCCTGTTGCTAAAACGACTAAGTTTGAAAAATTATTATCATTTTTTTCGTCAATGTATAATAAATTCATTAACATTGATTTTGGAATACGTAAGTACCCTAGCTTAACCGCGATATCAACCACTCGTTGCATTTTACGCCCAATAATCGCAATTTTACGCTTATATTGAATCGCTAAGTCAATGACTAATTGAATACGATGTAAGTCTGATGAGTATAGCGAACAGATAATACGTCCATTTGCGCGTGAAAAAGCTTCATCTAACTCACATTGTAACGAGTTTCCTGTGCTTGTAAACCCAGGTTTTTCGGCATTTAAACTTTCTGAAAGTAAGCAAAGAACACCTTCTTTTGCAATTTCTGACATGCGTCCGTAATTCGTTTGATAACGTCCTTTAGCATTTTGATCAAATGTAAAATCTGATGTATAAACAATAACTCCGTCTGTCGTATGAATACAAATAGCCACTGAATCAGGAATACTGTGTGTTGTTTTAAAGAATGTGACTTTTACATCACCAAAGAATAATTCATTATTTTCACGAACTTTATAAAGTTTATATTTCTTAATATCTAATCCATTTTCTGTTAAAGAGTCTTCGACTAACGCCATCGTTAAACGCATTCCATAAACCGGAACATTGATAATGCTTAATAATTGTGGAATTGCCCCGATATGATCTTCATGTCCATGAGATAAAAATACCCCTTGAATACGTGACGCATTCTCTTTTAAGTAATTAAAATCAGGAATAACAGCGTCTACCCCTAATAAATCTTCAGTTGGATACTTTAATCCTGCATCTAAAATAAAAATTTTACCATTAACTTCTACAACATATAAATTCTTTCCATTTTCATCTAGTCCACCTAAGGCGAACACTTTAATTTTTTGTTCTACTACTGATGCCACATTCTTATCGTTGCCAACCGTATGAAACAATCGCTTACTTCATCGGTTACGTCAGTTGACAACGACTCACCTCCTTTTTAATCTTACTAAAAAATTCCTCACTGTAACCCTAATCTATCAAATTTTAACCTTATATTAGTTTAAAGATCACTTATTTAAAAGAAACGAATGGTTATTGTTTCTATCACTTGTTGTTTCCTTTTTTTGAACAGCTTTTCTTTTTAAACTTTAATTCTTATTGCATAGTCATTAGCTTCTGTATGAAATAGACTTTTTTATAGCGATTTAATTCAAAAAAAGACGTGAGTCTTAATTCATTTTTATTAATAGTAAATGATAGCTTCTTTATTATCATTTCACTCCATTAGATATAACATACATCTTTCACGTCTACTTTTTAAAAAAACAATCTTTATTCATCCATCAAAACGTTTCTAACTTGGTTAAATTTAAGTTTAAATCATCCACAAAAGATTCTATTTAATCTGTTTCATCATTAAATTAAAGACGCATTCTCATTCATAAAGCTTAAAAAAATAGAGAATTTCATCTTTAGTTACAAAAAAGGAAAATGTTTATGCTCTATATTCATTATAGTACATCTAGTAAGGAACTGACAAGTGTTACCGTCTTTTTTTTCAGGAAAGTCAAACAAAAAAACATCTGTTATAAACTTAAACAGATGTTTTAACATTATTACTCATCAAATAAGCCTCTTAATTCATTGAACAAGTCAAGGCTTTCAAATTGATCCATTTCAACCAGTGGCAGTCTTAATCCACCCACTTCCATTCCTAGTTGATTTAAAAGAGACTTAACAGGAATTGGATTGGTTGTACAAAATAAACCTTGATATAGTGGGCTTAATTTTTCATTTAATGCCTCAGCTTCTTCTAACTTACCTTCTGTAAACAGACGGTACATTTGATTCATTTGATTTCCAACGAGATGAGAGGCAACGGAAATAATACCGTCTCCACCTAATTTTAAAGTATCTAAATAACTCGCGTCATCTCCACTATAGAGTGAAAAGTTAGCGGGTGCATGTTCTTTTAAAGATTTGAGTAATGATAAATCTCCACTCGAATCTTTAATACCGACAATATTTTTAACCTCTGCTAGTTCTAAAATCGTTTCTTCTGTTAAACTTACGCCTGTTCGTGATGGAATATTATATAGTAAGATAGGTAAATTTGTTGAATTCGCAATTTCTTTATAATGCGTAATCAACCCAAGTTGATTAGGTTTATTATAATAAGGAGTAACCACTAAAACACCATCAACGCCCACTTCTTCTGCTAACTTCACATTGTGAATCGTTGTTTTCGTATTATTCGTTCCTACTCCAGCAATAATGGGAACTGTTCCACCCGCAAAGTCTACCGCTGTTTCCCAAACACGTAATCGTTCAATCGCTGTTAACGTCGGTGCCTCACCAGTTGTTCCTGTTATCACCAAACTGGTTGATCCGTGTTTTAATAAATGAATAATCAATTTTCTTAAGCTGCCGATATTTAATTGATTGTATTCATCAAAGGGGGTTACCATCGCTGTAATAACCGGACCAAAACTATTCATGACTCTCACATCCTTTTATTTAAATTAAATTATAATGTAAAAAGTTTAATGTCTCTTTAAGATTTGATTCACTAACATAAAACGTTAACTCAATCGGTGTTTGTTGTTGATTCATCCAACTCACTCGAACGTAGTTCTCGTTTTTCGTATAGTCCAGTTTTTCTTCTTTAAGATACTGTTCAACGGCCTCTTCATCACGAGCCTTAGCATACCAATAAGCCCCATGTTTTTTTAATAATTCGCACGTTACCGGATGATGTAATTCCATCAGTTCATAACGAGTATACCCCGTTTTATAAGCTAACCCTAATGTACTAACCTCTTCATCCACGACATAAGTTCCAATATGATCACTGCTTGTCGATCGTAAGCGTAACGTTACATGTTTTTTCTTAGCTAGTTCAATGGCTTTTAAGTGAATCACTTTTGCACCTCTTGCAGCTAAAGCAATTAAGTTATCGTAACTAATCTTTTCAAGAACTCGTGCATTTTTCACCAATTTAGGATCAGCCGTCATGACCCCCTCAACATCTGAATAAATATCAACATAAACTGCGTTAAGAGCTCCCCCTAGCGCAACAGCGGATGTATCACTTCCACCTCTACCGAGCGTTGTAATATATCCCTCTACCGTTGTACCAACGAAACCTGGAACGACTAACACATCGTGCTGATTAAACATCGACATAATTTTATTTGTTTCTACGGTCATGATATTTGCATTACTGTAGTTATTATCTGTTTTTATTCCCACTTCTGCTGGGGCTAATGACGTTACATTTAGTCCTTGTTGTTGTAAAAAATCAGACATGACGATACTTGAGATAATTTCACCACAAGCAAGCAAACGATCATGTTCTTGTTTAGAGACATGGTATGTGAGCAACTCTTTTAGTGTATCGGTTGCATAGGGTTCTCCGCCTCTTCCCATAGCTGATACAACAACTAACACTTTATAATTAGCATCTACTTCACGTCGAATATGTTTAAATGCTTGATATTTTGTTGCTTGATCACGTACCGAGGTTCCACCAAATTTCATAACGACAATATCCATTTTAATCACCTAACAATCCCTGACGATGCATATAATAAGCAATTTGTACACTGTTTAAGGCGGCTCCTTTTAAGATGTTATCTGCGACAACCCAAAAGTGAATAACATTTTCTTCGTCTAAGTCTTTTCTAATTCTTCCAACAAAGACCTCATCACAATGGGCAATATAAGCAGGCATCGGATATTCTTGATGATGAATATCATCGCGTACGATAACACCTTCACTCTCTTTAAATAATTGAATCACTTGATCTTTATTCTCAACCGCTTTTTTTAGTTTAACAGTTGTAGCGACACTATGACCATAACGCACAGGCACACGAACACACGTCGCATTTACTTTAATCGTATCATCATCTAATATTTTATGCGTTTCGTTAATCATTTTTAGTTCTTCTTTTGTATAGCCATTTGGCATAAAGACATCAATTTGTGGAATGACATTATGAGCCATCTGATAATAACGTTGATCCGAACGTGCAGGTAAGATTTGTGGTTCATATGACGGATCGATTAATTCCTGGTCATACTCATACAAGGCTTTTGCTCCAGCTCCTGAAATGGCTTGGTAAGTCGAAACATTAACAGATTCAATTCCATACACTTCAACTAACGGTTTTAAGGCAACCACCAACTGAATGGTTGAACAGTTTGGATTTGCAATTAATCGAGTGTCTTTTGATAACACATGGGCATTCACTTCGGGAACAACTAATGGGATATTAGGATCCATTCGAAAAGCACTCGTATTATCAATTACAACGGCTCCACTGTTAACCGCAATGGGAGCATACTCTAATGAAACATCTCCTCCCGCACTAAAAAAAGCTAAGTCAATTCCTTCAAAAGAGTCTTTATTTAATTCTTCGATCACAAGTGATTGTCCTTTAAACATTAACGTTTTTCCAGCTGAACGTTTAGATGCAAGCAATCGTAACGACGCAACAGGAATGGGATAACGTTCTAATGTCTGAATCAGACTTCTCCCTACTTCACCACTAGCTCCAACAATAGCGACTTTATATCCTTTTTGATCCACATCCATCACTCCTTTTTCCCATTTAAAGCGATGTAATCTCTCACAAAACGGAATAAGTAATAAGCAGCCGTTTTTGGTGCTACTATACTTGGGAGTGCTCCTGCTAATTCTGCTTGAATGCCTAGTTGTTTCGCATAATCAAAGTCTACTCCACCAGGTTTACTACTAACATCCATAATATAACAATTTTTATTGACGTGATCTAATGCTTTTTCATCAAGAACTAATGCAGGAACTGTATTAACAATGACATCGTAATGTTGTAAGTCTTCCACCATTAGATCGACATGAATAGGTTGTAATCCCATTTCGAATAAACGCGCTTCGTCTCTTTTTTTTCTAAATGTTACACTTACATAGGCTCCTAATGCTTTTAAATCACGAGCAATTGTTAATGAAGTTCGACCGGAACCAATGACTAAAATTTCGGCTTGATGAATTGTAATATCTGTATTTTTAATAATGTTGTAAATCACGCCTTCTGCGGTTGGAATTGAATTATAAATCGCAACTTCATCGTAATCAAAAATAACTTCACATTTTCTTGGAACTTTTGTTAATAATTCCATTAATTTTGGATATCGAATTGGTGTTAAAATCACACAATCTTCAGGTAAACTTAACAACACTTCTTCTGTTAATCGTAAGTGTGTGTTAGCAATTTGCCCGCTTTCACTAATTCCACCAAAGGGTAAAATAAAATAATGAGTTTCTTTTAAAATATGAAAATCAAAGCTCACCGAATCACGATGATACTGAACCAAATCTAAACCACCGTCTCGAATATACTCAGATAAATAATTCATCCGTTTGTCGTTGTTTATGAGCAATATCATAATAACCACCTACCTCCTATCTTCTTACGTTGTATTTTATGAAACTACAAAGGTAGTGGTGACATTTATCCGCTCATTGTTCAAGAATGCAAAAAAGCAACCCTTCTAACGAAGCGTTGCTTTTTTTATTAACTACATTCAGGTCTTGTGCCCTTAACCATCTCATCAATCGTTTTAAATTGATAACCCTTTTCTTTAAGTTGAGTAATCATTGACTCAAGGGCTAATACAGTTTCTGGTTTTGGATGCATTAAAACTAACATTCCAGGTTCTAGTTTTTTTAGCACTCGATTGACTAATACATCAGCGCTATCACCTTTCCAGTCAATCGTATCGGCCGTCCACATAATGGTATACATTCCTTCATCATAAGCAGCTTTTAACGTACGATCATTAAACTCTCCTGCTGGTGGCGCAAAGTAAATGATAGGTTCATTGATAATTGAACTTAAAACATCATTCGTTTTTTTAATTTCATCAACATATTGTTCATAAGTAAAACCACCCCAACGTGACGGGTGTGAATACGAGTGATTTCCAATGACATGTCCATCATTATATAACTTCAACACTTGGTTTTTATGATTTTCAGCATAACGTCCTTCCATAAAAAAGTTCGCTCGAACACCTAGACGATCTAAAATCGTTATCATCTTATCCAGTTCTTCTTCACCCCATGCTACATTGATGAGTAAAGAGACGTAAGCACCTTGTTCATTTCCTTTATAAATCGGTTCAGCACGATACTGCTCTGCTTCTTCTTTTAATGGGATTCGTTTGCACACTACAAGAGAGGGATCAAATCCTCCATTTAATAACATATTATTATAAGACAGTTCGTAATCGACTTCCGCACCTTCTAATCCAGGGATAAACTTCCACACATCATCAAGTCGGGGTTCAACGGGCTCAAATCGATGAGTTTCCATATAGTCTGTTAACTGAACATGAAGATCAGTCTTTATATTAGAAACAGGATAAGCTTTATGATAAAAATTAACACCGATGACGAGTGTCATATAAGTCGCAATTCCTAAGATTGCTCCTATTTTTTGTTTCACAACTTTCACCTCTAGTTCTACACGCGGTTTACTTATTATTATTGTGCCACTTTTCGCCTGAATTTATTCATTTTTAACACATTTTCTGCTTACTGTTAGTATAATCACCATCAGAAAACGTTTTATAATTTTAAAGTTAACGCCTTGATTAAATGCTTAACAAAAAAATCTCGCCATAGGCGAGATTTTAACTATTCTGCTGCTTTTGTTTCTTGTCCTTGTTCTTTCATTGCTTCTTTACGTGATAAATTCACACGTCCACGATCATCAACTTCTGTTACTTTAACATAAATTTGATCACCAACCGCAACAACGTCTTCTGTTTTAGCGACACGTTCTTCGGCTAATTGAGAAATGTGAACTAATCCATCTTGTCCAGGGAAAATTTCTACGAACGCACCAAACTTCTCGATACGAACAACTTTTCCTAAATAAATTTTACCAACTTCAACTTCACGAACGATGTCTTCAATCATTGCAACGGCTTGATTAATATTTTCAGTTGTATCATGTAAGATATAAACTGTTCCATCTTGTTCGATATCAATTTTAACCCCTGTTTTATCGATGATTTCATTGATTTGTTTTCCACCTGGGCCAATGACATCGCGAATTTTATCAACTTTAATCGTCATCACTCTGATTTTTGGCGCATGAGCTGATAAGTCTTGACGCGTTTCAGCAATCGTTCCTAACATATGGTTTAAAATTTGCATACGTCCAACTTTAGCTTGTTGAAGTGCTTCTTCTAAAATTTCACGGCTTAATCCTTCAATCTTAATGTCCATTTGTAAAGCTGTTACACCTTTTGAAGTTCCCGCTACTTTAAAGTCCATATCACCTAAGTGATCTTCCATTCCTTGAATGTCCGTTAAGACTGTATAGTTTTCACCTTTTTTAACAAGTCCCATCGCGATTCCAGCAACCGGTGCTTTGATTGGTACACCTGCAGCCATTAACGCCATCGTTGACGCACAAATTGAGGCTTGTGACGTTGAACCATTTGATTCTAATACCTCAGATACTAAACGAACCGTATATGGGAATTCTTTTTCTGATGGCATGACTTGTTTTAAGGCACGCTCACCTAAAGCTCCGTGACCGATTTCACGACGACCTGGTGCTCCATAACGTCCTGTTTCTCCAACTGAGAATGGTGGGAAGTTGTAGTGGTGCATGAAGCGTTTTGTTTCTTCAACTTCTAATCCATCTAACATTTGGTGTTCATTTAAGGCACCTAATGTACAAATTGATAACGCTTGTGTTTGCCCACGTGTGAATAAAGCCGATCCGTGTGTACGAGGTAATAAATCAACACGAGAAGAAAGTGGACGAATTTCATCAATTTTTCGACCATCAGGACGAACTTTTTCATCTGTAATTAGACGACGGACTTCTTCTTTAACGATTTTATTTAAAACTTCTTTCACTTGTTTTAATTCTTTATCTGTTGCTTCTTCGGCTTCAAATACTTCTAATACACGAGTATTAACTGCATCAATTGCTTCTTGACGCGCATGTTTTTCAACGACTTGAATCGCGGCTAACATATCTGCCTCTGCCATTTCACGAACACGAGCATTAATCGTTGGATCAACTTCATATAAGTTTAACTCCATTTTTTCTTTTCCGATTTCAGCTACAATTTGTTCTTGGAATGAAATGATTTGTTTAATCGCCTCATGACCAAACATAATTGCTTCTAACATGTCTTCTTCTGTCACTTCTTTTGCACCAGCTTCAACCATGTTAACTGCATCTTTTGTTCCTGCCACCGTTAAGTCGATATCTGATTGCTCTAACTGTTCAACCGTTGGGTTTAAAACGAACTCTCCATTGACACGTCCAACAATCACTCCAGCAATCGGTCCTTCAAAAGGAATGTCTGAAATTGATAACGATAAAGATGAACCAATCATCGCTGATACTTCAGGTGAGTTATCATGATCCACACTCATAACGTAGTTGATTACTTGAACATCGTTACGGAATCCATCTGGGAATAACGGACGAATTGGACGGTCAATTAAGCGTCCCGCTAAAATGGCATGCTCGCTTGGACGACCTTCACGTTTAATAAATCCACCTGGAACTTTACCAACCGCGTAAAGACGTTCTTCATATCCAATGGTTAATGGGAAAAAATCTATATCTTTAGGTTCTTTTGAAGCAACACATGTTGATAAAACAACTGTATCACCATAACGTACTAAAACCGAAGCATTCGCTTGTTTTGCTAGTTCACCAATTTCAAATGTTAACGGGCGGCCAGCTAATTCAAACGAATAAACGTGTTTATCTGACATATATATTACTCCTTCATTTTCTACATTTATATTTATTCTTTTCTATCATACCATAAGCAAATAATTTAAAGAAATAATTTTTTTCATATTCATCCCTAATTTGGCAACTTAAATAAAATTCTGCTTAAAAATACCCTTTTCTCTTGTTTTCTTACTTAATGACCTTTTTATTATAGACATTCTTTGCTTGATTTATCAGTGTCTATCTCATCCTATGATAAAAAAAGGAACCTTCAGATGAAGGTTCCTTTCAATTAGCGACGTAATCCTAAACGCTCGATTAATGTAGCGTAACGGTTGATGTCTTTGTTACGTAAGTAAGTTAATAAGTTACGACGTTTACCAACCATACGTAATAATCCACGACGTGAATGATGGTCATGTTTGTGTTGTTTTAAGTGATCGTTTAAACGATTGATTTCAGCAGTTAAAACTGCGATTTGTACTTCTGGAGAACCTGTATCTCCTTCGTGTACTGCGTAAGCTTTGATGATTTCTTGTTTTTCTACTTTAGAAATAGCCATTACTATTACCTCCTGTAATTCTTATAGATACGCCTTAATCCAAGCCAATCGCTGGAGGAGCTAAAAGCATAGAATAAGGACATGTTTAATTGTATCATAATTTTTAATTAATTCAAGTTTAATTTAAAATAACTTCTGACATAATGTCGATCATGATCTAATTGTGTCATCAATTCTTCGATAGAAGCAAATTTTTTCTCTTCACGTAAATAGTGATCAAACGAAAGAGTGATGTCTTTTCCATAAATGTCATCTTCAAAGTTGAAAATATTCGTTTCAATGCAAATTTGATCATTAAAATTAAAGGTTGGGTTATGACCAATGTTACACATTCCAAAATAATGCTTTCCTTCAACTTCAACCTTCACCGCATAAACACCATTTTTAGGAATGACATATGCTTCACTTAGCTTAAGATTCGCGGTTGGAAAGCCAATTTCACGCCCACGTTGTTGTCCCGTCACTACCGTTCCATGTAATTGATAAGGACGACCAAGCATTTGAGTCACTTTCTCAATATGACCATCTGATAAATAGCGTTTAATCTCTGTTGCCCCGATCTTCTCACCCTCTAACTCACATTTAGCAGTGACATTTAAGGTAAAAGATTCAGCGTAAGTGGCTAATAACGCAACATCACCTTCACCTTTTCGGCCAAATCGAAAGTCAAAACCAGTTGAGACATGAGCCACGCCTTGGTTAATTAAATACTGTTCAATAAAATCCGTCGCTTCCATATTAGCTAACACTTCATCAAACGGTAAAATAATTAATTCATCCACCCCAAGTTTTGTTAACAGGCGAACCTTCTCTTGATAAGGCGTCAATAGACGATTACTCGTTAACTTTTTTAAAAAGACATTCGGACTTGGTGAAAACGTCATGACAGCACTTCGTATTTGATGCGTCTTCGCATAACTGACCGCTTCTTCAATAACTGCTTGATGGCCAAGATGCAATCCATCAAAATATCCTAAGGCAACAGAGATTGGTGTTGTTAATTTCTTTGTTAAATTTAAACGTATCACTTCCATCTAACTCACTTCCTAAAAGAAGCCCCTCATTGATCGATAGATATCATTGGTTGGGTGCTTTTCGTATACTGCTAAACATTGGCCATTTTGATTAAACAGTGCGACTGGCGAATGTTTCGTATGATTCACTTGCTTTGGATATAATTGTACGCCATTACGTACTAATTTTTCAACCCATGAATCCACTATAACGGATGGAAAGTCTGCCATTGCCTCTTCAAGTGTTAATAATGTTAAGGTTTCCTGTTCCACTTTTTCTTTAAATGCATCAATGGTTAAACAATCCGAAATTTTAAATACACCTGAGGCAATGCGTCGTAAATGAGACATATGTGCCGGATAACCTAACTTTTCACCAATCGTTACTGCAACCGTACGAACAAATAATCCTTTACTTCCTTTGACACGGAAACTAAATTTAACACATCCATCCTCTGTTTGATGAAGATCACCTAACAGTTCCAGTTCATAAATCGTTACTTCACGTTGAGGACGCTCGACCTCAATTCCTGCGCGCGCATATTCATATAACTTTTTACCGTTTACTTTAACCGCTGAATACATCGGTGGCACTTGGATACTAGTTCCTAACATACTTTTTAAAACATCTAATACTTCTTCTTTTGTCATCACACGATCGACTACTTTTTTCTCAACCACGTCACCATCTGCATCTTCAGTCGTTGTAGAAAATCCGATGGTTACTTCACCTAAATACTCTTTTTCGTTGGCTGTTAAAAATTGTGAAATCTTAGTCGCGCGTCCGACACAAATAGGTAAAACACCTGTGACACTTGGATCTAATGTTCCTGTATGCCCTACTTTTTTTGTTTTTAATACTTTACGGACTATATTGACACAATCATGTGACGTCATTCCTGCTGGTTTATCTAGCAATAATACCCCGTCCATAGTTCACCTCATTACTTTCTTTAAATCGATAATAAAAACTGTTCAAATACATCATTTGCCATTAATAACCCTTGACTCGTTAAACAAATCCGATCATCTATTCGTTTTAAATCGCCCGCTTCGATTAATTTAGAGAGGGCTTCATGATATAACGCGTCGACATCGACACGATATTTAGTTGAAATCTGCTTCAAATTAATTCCATTCATTAATCGTAATCCTAAAAACATCTCTTCTTCAATTTTTTCTTCTTGAGAGAGGACATTTGATTCAACGATCGGTAACTTTTGTTCATTTAATGCATCGATATACGCATTAATAGAACGTGTGTTTTGATAACGAACACCATTAATGTAACCATGTGCACCAAGTCCAACGCCAATATATTCTTCATTTTTCCAATACCATTGATTATGAAGACTTGGGAATGACTTTGCAAAATTACTAATTTCATAATGCTGATACCCATGCTGTGATAAGGTTTGAATCACCTTCTCATACATCATCGCTTCAACTTCATTATCAGTCAGCGTTAGTTTATCTTTCATATAAGCTAGATAAAGTTGAGTATGTTCTTCAACAATCAGTGAATAGGCTGAAATATGTTCAACATCAAGTGCCAGCGCCTCCGCTAAATCAGCCTCTAACTGACTCAGGGTTTGACCCGGAATCGCATAAATTAAATCTAAGTTAATGTTAGTCATTCCCTGTGATTTTAATAATGAGACCGCTTCTTTGACTTGATGACACTGATGTTTTCGACCAATTCGCTTTAAAAGTTCCTCTTGAAACGTTTGAACGCCTAAACTAAAGCGAGAGACTTGTTGTGAAAGTAAGTAGCTCACTTTCTCTTTTGTTAAATTTTCAGGGTTCGCTTCAATCGTAAACTCTTTAATTTGTGGCATATGGATAGCTTTGTGCAAATAATCAAATAACGGTTGAATTTGTTCCACACTTAAAGCCGTTGGCGTGCCACCACCGATATAAATCGATTGTAAATCATGAAACCCAACTTGCTTTTCATAGGCTTTTAATTCTGTTAAAAGTGCTTGAATATATTCCGAATGTCGTTGACCTTGAGTGACTAATTTAGGAAAGTCACAATACGTGCAAATATGATCACAAAACGGAATATGTATATATAATCCTTTGGCCATCAGTCACCTCTACAAGCGTTCGATGACATTTAAATTTAAACGTTTTGCCATGTCACGCGCCATTTGCATATATTCATCATTTAAGTAAGCGGGATCGTGACAGTCGGAATTGACAACAACTTTAACACTTGGGAATTCAGTGGCAATGATTGACCAAAATTTTTCTGATGGATACGGATAACGCACACCATCTTCATACGTTTGTTTTTGACGTCGTAATCCATTTGCATTCACTTCTAAAATCACATCGTTTTCTAATGCAGCCTTACCGATGCGACGAGCAGCTGCTTCACACGCTTCATCAAAACGTGGATAAAGGGTCATGAACACATCAGGATGAGCTAAAATAGCAAATAACTTAGTAGCCATCGCCTCTTCAATACAGGCCGCATACACTTCAAGTTGTTTAGGTTTCGTAAAATGAAACGCATCTTGAAACTTCCCATCAATTTCAATGTAATGCTGGGCTAAAATTAAGTAATCCGTTTGCTTTCTTAACTCCACCATATAATCGTAAAGATGTGGGAAATACTCACATTCTAACGCTTTTAACACTTTGATTTGTGGATATTTTTTTTGAGCTTGTTCAATATCATTAAAATAAGTCGCTAAATCAGAATAATCCATTCGACGAACTCCCATTTGCGGGAAGTTTTGATGGGGAGTGTGACAACTCATTCCGATTTCAGCATACTGATGTTTAACTGCTTCTTTGACGTAATCCTCAACATTCCCTTTCGCATGTTTGCAACGGTTATGATGAGTATGGTAATTCGTTAACAACATGTTTCTCACCTCTTTTGTTAGTTTATCTTAAATGATCAAAACAATAAATAAACTTACTCTTTTTTATTCCCCTTAATAGAAAAAGAGAGGTCTTTGCCCTCTCTTAGTCTTCGTCCATTGATAAAACTGCCATGAATGCCTCTTGTGGAACCTCAACTGATCCAACTGACTTCATACGTTTCTTACCTTCTTTTTGTTTTTCAAGTAATTTACGTTTACGTGAAATGTCTCCTCCATAACATTTAGCTAAGACATTTTTACGTAAGGCCTTAATTGTTGAACGGGCGATAATTTTCCCACCAATGGCAGCTTGGATCGGAACCTCGAATTGTTGTCTTGGAATAATTTCTTTTAATTTTTCAGTAATCACTTTTCCGCGTGCATAAGCAAAATCTTTATGAACGATTAAGCTTAAGGCATCGACAATCTCACCGTTTAATAAGATATCCATCTTCACAAGTTTAGATGGTTTATATCCAATTAATTCATAATCAAAAGAAGCATATCCCTTTGTTGATGATTTTAATTGATCAAAGAAATCATAAACGATTTCTCCTAATGGAATTTCATAGTTAACATGAACACGTGTTTCATCTAAGTATTGCATGTCAATGAATGTTCCACGTTTTTTCTGACATAATTCCATGATTGGACCCACGTAATCATTTGGTGTCATAATTGAAGCCTTAACATAAGGTTCTTCAATCGCCTTAATTGTTTGTGGTTCTGGCATTTGTGATGGGTTATCGACAATGACCATTGTTCCATCTGTTAAATAAACATGATAAATTACTGACGGTGCTGTCGCAATTAAATCAATGTTAAACTCACGTTCAATACGTTCTTGAATAACATCCATGTGTAATAAACCTAAAAATCCGGTACGGAATCCAAATCCTAACGCTTGTGATGTTTCAGGTTCAAATTGTAATGATGAGTCATTTAATACTAATTTTTCTAACGCCTCGCGTAAATCGTTGTAACGTGCCGCATCAATTGGATATAATCCACAGAATACCATTGGATTTAATTTACGGTAACCTGGTAATGGCTCCTCTGCTGGGTGATCAACTGATGTAATCGTATCCCCAACACTTACTGTTTTCACATCTTTAATTGAAGCCGTTACAAACCCTACATCTCCAACACTTAAATAATCCACGATTTTTTCATGTGGCGTGTGAACTCCTACTTCAACCACTTCATATTCAGCACCTGTTGCCATCATTCGAATGATTTGACCTTTTTTAATCGTTCCATTAACTACTCGAATTGAGGCAATAATTCCACGATACTGATCATAAACTGAGTCGAAAATTAATGCTTGAAGCGGTGCATCAGGATCTCCTTCTGGTGCAGGTACTTTTTCAACGATTTGTTCTAAAATTTCTTCAATCCCGATTCCAGCTTTTGCTGAAGCTAAAACTGCATCATCGGCTGGTAATCCAATAATATCTTCGACTTCTTGCTTCACACGATCAGGTTCAGCACTTGGTAAATCGATTTTATTAATTAAAGGTAAAATTTCTAAATCATTATCTAAAGCTAAATAAACATTTGCTAATGTTTGAGCTTCAATTCCTTGCGCCGCATCAACGACTAAAACTGCCCCTTCACATGCCGCTAATGAACGTGATACCTCGTACGTGAAATCCACGTGTCCTGGGGTATCAATTAAATGTAAAATATATTCATTTCCATCTTTAGCTTTATATGTCAACTGCACGGCATTTAATTTAATGGTAATTCCGCGCTCACGCTCAAGTTCCATTGAGTCTAACAGCTGATTTTTCATCTCACGTTGTTCCAACGCATTCGTTCGCTCTAAAATACGATCCGAAAGTGTTGTTTTTCCATGATCGATGTGGGCTATAATTGAAAAGTTGCGAATTCGTTTTTGTCGCTCTTTAATTTGCTCGCTATTAATCGCACTCACAAAGCTCACTCCATTTCGGTAAAATAATATCCCCTTTATTTTACTTTAAATTTAACTTTCTCACAAGAAAAATTTGTGGAATCTCTTGTTTTTATCCCTGCTGAACTCATTTTTCAGTCATTTGTAAATGACGACGACACAAAAAAAAAGACTATGAACTCAACTCCATTAGTTCATAGTCTTTTTAGCTTAATAAACCGTTTCCCCCATTTTATGACTCACTAATTAATTGATCAATCATCTTAATCAAACTTCGTAAAACTTCGCGTACGACCGTTTTTAATGCATCTCCCACATCTTGCCCAAGCCTTGAAATATTATTATGCGCCACTCCATTGACTTGCTTTTTAATGGTTGTTTCTGTCGTTTGAGAAACGACAGAGGATGAAGGACTTGAGTTGTTTTGAGACGTTTGACTATACGGAATAAATGTATTTTCTTCGTTTGTTAAACTTTCTTCGTACTGTTTAATTTGCTCCTCTAAAGAGCTTGAGGCATACGCGGTTGCTTGATTCATTGACGTGTTCATTGTGATATGACGATTTAATCCGGTGATTAAGCAAGTCATCATTCCTAAAATCACCCATCTCTTTTTCACTCCCACTCACTCCCCATTAATGTGATTTAATATATTCTGCTAATATTTCTGCGACCGCCTTAGCTGAATTTGAAACCTCTTCATACGTATTTTTCTCTACCCCTACTTCGATTAAAATCATGGTTGTAGCAAAATCTTGATTATAAACCCCATTATAGCCGTATCCACCATTTGGTCTAATGCCTTTTGATAAACCAGGATACTTCTCATTTAACATCGCATTCAACTCATTTAAAATGACCTCGTTCTCTTTGTATCGTTCATTATCTGTTCCTAAAACAAACATCACCTTAGCATACGACTTTCCGCCAATACTAATCACATTTTTTTCATAACTTCCTGAATCGCGATGAAAATCAATAAAATAACGTAAACTTCCATATTGACTCGCTGTATCTTCTAGATGCATGCGTGACGCTTTATAAGATAATGAATAGCCCCAACCATTTTTACTAACGACCGATCCAGCTGATCGTGATTCGACTAACGTATTAATATTTTGTTCTTGTAAATGACTAGCCACCATATAAGATAAGTCCACCACACTTAGCGTTCGCCCAAATGACGTATTAATCAAGCCTTCTTCATATAACTCTCCATCATGAGAGTTGAAAATATAAACGAGTGGATCCGTGGTCACTTCTTCTTGACGCTCTTCCACGTTTAATTCTCCACTGACATAGGTATATTTATAATCTTGTGGCGACGTTGCTGCCGTTGCATTTTGGCTTGGTGCAGTCATATTAATAAACGCAAAGCCATCGTTAATAAACGAGTAGAGTTGATTTAAATCAAGTGACGTCATAATTTCTGTGAAATATTTTTGTAAATTCGTCATGACATCAACCACATCGCCTGCCGTTGAAAAATCAAAGATTCCCGAAAGAATGGTTTGTTCATCGACGTGTTTATCATACGCTTCTTTTTGATTTACATAAAATAACTGGAAAAACTGAGTAAAACAAAGAGTTAAAACAAAACCAAGAACGATGACATAGGGTGTTAGTTTGTTCAGCATTTTCTTGATTTTTTTTCTTCTGATCCGCTGTTGTCTGTTTCGATTCACGCTTCCCCGCCCCCTGACTAATGTATTTCATCGAGAAGGTTTCCCCTATCGCTTTATGTCCAAATCATTTAGGATCATATAAGCTATTATACAAAGTCAGCGGTGTTAATTATTGTTGTTTTATGGTCAAGAATTAGCTAAATTGTACATTTGGATGCAACACGCGATTAATTCCATTCGAGATGAGCGTTGCTAAGTTTTCCATGTCACTATCAATCCCTTTTGGCGTCACAATTAAGTTAAATCCATTGGGTGTTAAAACCTCAGAAATAAGTTGTCTTTTTTCTTCTTCTTCTAAATTTCCGATTTGCCCTAAAAATTGTTCACGAAGTTCAGGTGATGGAAGATCGTCCTCTGTATACGTTTGACGCGCAGCAGAAAAAGGGACTAACTTTTTATATGAGCGATTTTCTTCTTTTAACGATTTTCCAATATGTTTAAGTAATAAATCAATGGTATCACTCGTAATTGAAACCGCATCAACGACGGTTGGAACACCTACAGCAAACACTGGAATTCCTAATGTCTCTTCATCAACAGCTTTTCGTTTATTTCCAACCCCGCTTCCAGGTGCGATTCCAGTATCCGTCATTTGAATCATTTTATTGACGCGAGAAATAGAACGTGAAGCTAACGCATCGACCACCACTAAAAAGTTTGGTTTTATTTTTTTCACAAGCGATTCAATAATATCTGACGTCTCAATTCCTGTCATTCCCATGACTCCGGGTGCTAACGCACTCACTTCACGGTAATTACGATCGACGTCATTTGGACTTAACTCATATAAATGACGTGTCACAATCACTTCATCAACGACTAGCGGTCCTAAGGCATCTGGCGTGACATGATCATTTCCAAGACCAATGACTAAACACGTATCCGTCTCCTTAATTCCTCGATGTTTTAAAAGTTTTCCAAATTGTTCAGCAAACACTTCCATCGCCACCGTTAACTGATCATGATCATGCGTCATAATAGCTGACGTGTCTAATGTCATGTAACGACCCGCCTTTTTACCGACACGTTCTACCGCTTCAGGTGCGACATCAATACATGTGACCTTTAGGCCACGAATGTCATCTTCTTCATATTTCACGCCTTCTTCTTGTGATTGATCGACTTGACCAACCATTTGCTCCACCGCTTCTAGCGCTAAGTCTGAACGGCATTGCCACTTTTTCATTTCCTTTTCATTCATAAGTAATCACCTCAACGTTAGTGTGAGCTAGATTATCTCTTTTCATGAAAAGTTATTTGAAATTTATTAAAAGAAGCGAATCCTCTTCTTATATTCATCTGCTCAATAAAAAAAGTACGTTTGACGGATCAAACGTACTTTTTATCAAATTATGCTTTAATCGCTTTTAAAACTTCGCATAAGAAGTCATAAACACGTTCCGTTGATGGAATAGATAACGATTCTTTTGGTGTATGAGCACCTGTAATGTCTGGTCCAATTGAGATCATATCAATTTTACCTAATTTTTGAGATAAGAATCCACACTCGAGTCCAGCATGAATGGCTGAGACTTCTAATTCTTTTCCATACATTTGTTGATAAACATCTTTCATCACGTCACGAACTTTTGATTCTGTTTCAAATTGCCATTCAGGATAATCTGCAATTAATTCCATGCTTGCTCCTGTTAAATCAGCAATGGCTTGAATGCGATGATTAATCTCACCTTTTAACGAACTCACCGAACTACGAATCGCGCTACTAAATTCAATTTCTGACTCATTCATTTCAACTACACCGATATTACTTGAACTTTCAACTAATCCTGAAATGTTCGCACTCATCGTTTGTGGTCCATAAGGAATTAATTGTAAAATATACATTAAACGTTGTGCCGTTTGTTTCGTGAAAACTTTAGTTGTCACCTCTGTTTGTTGTAAAACGACTGACACACCTGGATCCGACGTTTCAAATTCAGCACGAACCATTTGTTCAAATGCTTTTACTTTTGACTCTAACGAAGCAACTTGTTCACTTGGAAGTGTCACTTTTAAACTAGCACGTTTTGAGATGGCATTCATTTTTTCTCCACCTGCTACTGATGCCACCAAAAGATCTAAATCAGCGATTTCATGTAATAAACGCCCCATCAATTTATTCGCATTGGCACGGCATTTGTTAATTTCAATTCCTGAGTGACCACCTTTTAAACCACTAATAATAAGTTCATAAGAAACCATATTTGTCGCTTCAACTTCCGTCCATTCGATTGGTAATTTTAATGAATTACGCACACCACCTGCACATGAAGCTAAGGCAACCCCCTCTTCTTCTGAGTCAATATTAATTAAAATATCTCCAGAAACATTTTCAGGATTTAACGCCATCACTCCGTCCATTCCTGTTTCTTCTTCCGTTGTCACTAAAACAGTTAACGCAGGATGACTTAACGTGTTATCCGCTAAAATAGCTAACGACATCGCCACCGCAATTCCGTTATCTGCTCCTAGTGTTGTTCCTTTTGTACGTAACCAATCGCCATCAACATAGATCGGTAACGCATCTGTTGCAAAGTTAAAATCTAATTCATCATCTTTAACACAAACCATGTCCATGTGTCCTTGTAAAATAACACGAGGGGCATTTTCATAACCTGGTGTCGCAGGTTTTTTAATAATAACATTTTTACATGGTTCTTGGACGTATTCTAATTGATGCTCTTTGGCAAAGTTAACTAAATAATCACTGATGGCAGCTTCATTTCCTGATTCACGTGGAATTTTTGTCATTTGCTCAAAATAATGAAAAACGGCTTGTGGTTTTAAATGACCTAAAATTTCTGACATAAATTGACCTCCTTTTTATTACCATTCTATCATATCTTTTAGAAAATGATAACATTTCTCTACTTTTATTGTCTTTGTTTAAATAGTTTTTCAGTTAAGAGATACTATAAAGTATATAAGAAAAAAACTTCGTCAATGACGATGATTTTAGTATATACATTGATCGCGTTTTAATGAGATTTATCTTCATCTTTAACGGTATAGTCAGTTGAATCAAAGACTGAACGTTTTGAGTTATTTTGTTGGTTAAAGTAGGTTGTTTTTTCTTCTAAGGGGATGATAAAAAGACACGCAATATATAAGATAATCATCGGAAAGGCGAATGAAAAAATACTTAGCATGACCCATCCTAATCGAATGATCGTTGCATCTATCTTCAAATAATCCGCAATCCCTTGACAAACACCTGCTAACATAGCACCTTGTTTTACACGATATAAACGTTTACCTGACATCTTAATCCTTCCTTTCATCAGACGAATACCTCATTTATTATAGCTTAGTTTAAAAAACAATGACAACTTTTTTGTCGGTTATTTTCAATTGTCATCATGAAAGAGTTGGTGATAAAGGTTAAATATACTATAATAGTTCTATATCTTGTGGATAGATAAAAAATAAAACCATTAGGAGGTTTTGGAATGAAGAATGACTTATCGCCATTTTTAAAATCAAGTGAAGCATCTTTGATTCAAATTGTTGAAACGCTTCAAAAGGCTCCGTCGTTATCGCTTCAATCACTTGAAGCCGATCAAACAGCACTCATTATTGTCGATATGGTCAATGGTTTTGTAAAAGAAGGACCCATGTCTTCTTCTCGCATTCAAACCATTATCCCTACGATTTCTGACTTAATGAAACGCGCCAAAGTACAAAACATTGAGATGCTTGCGTTTGCAGATTGTCATGAACCGACATCCATCGAATTTGATGCTTACCCTCCTCACTGCTTAGTAGGAAGTACAGAAAGTGAAATCATTGATGAACTCAAAGAAGTTGGTGACTATGAATTAGTCTTAAAACGCTCAACCAATGGTTTTTTAGAACCTGCTTTTCATGAGTGGCTAGCTAAACATCCTCAGATTAACCAATTTATTGTCGTTGGGGATTGTACAGACATTTGCATTGAGCAATTTGTCATTACCTTAAAAACTTACTTTACAACACTCAATTCGTTCAGTCGAATCATCGTGCCTATTCAGGCGGTTGAAACGTACGATAGCGAAGCCCACGTCGGTGACTTCATGAATGCCATTGCCTTATATAAGATGCAAATGAATGGAATTGAGATCGTTCGTGAAATTACAAACTAGAAAGAGGCATTTATTATGAATTTAAAATCAATCAACTTAACCCTACTCGTAGACTTCTATGAATTAACAATGGCAAATGGCTACTTTGAAAGTGGCATGGAAAATCAAATTGCCTATTTTGATATGTTCTTCCGTCGCGTTCCCGATGAAGGAGGATTCGCGATTATGGCTGGACTTGAACAACTGATTGAATATTTAAAAAACTTAACATTTACAGAAGAAGATATCGAGTATCTTCGCTCAAAAGAACTATTTTCTGAAAACTTTTTAAACTATTTAAAAAACTTCAAGTTTGCTTGTGATATTTATGCGATTCCAGAAGGAACACCAATTTTTCCTAATGAACCCATCTTAACGGTTCGTGGGCCAATCATCCAAGCGCAATTCATTGAAACGATGATTTTATTAAGCATTAACCATCAATCATTAATTGCAACCAAATCAAATCGTATCGTTCGTGCGGCTCAGGGACGTCCCGTTCTTGAATTAGGGGCACGTCGTGCTCAAGGAGCAGACGGAGCGATTTTAGGGGCACGTGCCGCTTATATTGGAGGATGTAAAGGAACAGCATGTACGATTTCTGATCGTGACTTTAATGTTCCTGCTCTTGGAACAATGGCACATAGCTGGGTTCAAACGTTTGATTCTGAGTACGAAGCGTTTAAACGTTATGCAGAGTTATATCCAGACAATTGTACGCTATTAGTTGATACGTATAATACGTTAAAACAAGGGGTTCCAAACGCGATTAAAGTATTTAAAGAAGTTTTAATTGCTAATGGACATCAACCAGGTGCGATTCGTATTGACAGTGGAGATGCCGCTTATTTATCCAAAAAAGCTCGTAAATTATTAGATGAAGCAGGATTAACAGAAACAAAAATCGTGATTTCAAACTCATTGGATGAATACATCATTAAAGATTTATTAATTCAAAACGCTCCGATTGATTCATTTGGAGTGGGTGAACGTCTGATTACGTCAAAAACAGAACCTGTCTTTGGTGGCGTTTACAAAATTGTCGCCGTTGAAAAAAATGGTCAAATGATTCCAAAAATCAAGATTAGTAATAACATTGAAAAAATTACAAACCCTGGTGCGAAACAAGTGTTCCGTTTATACGATCGTGACACAAACAAAGCGATTGCAGACGTTATTTCTTTAGCTCATGAAACGATTGACGATACAAAACCGTATACGATTTTTGATCCTGAGCACACTTGGAAGCGTAAAGAAATTACAAACTTTATGGCACGCCCATTATTAACTCCTATCTTCTTAAACGGTGAATGCGTGTATGAATCACCTTCACTTGAAGACATCGTTACTTACTCAAAAGAACAAATCGAAACGTTATGGGAAGAAGTTTTACGTTTTGAAAAACCTCATCGCTATTATGTTGATTTATCAGAAGAGTTATGGACGTTAAAAACAGAATTATTAGAAAAACATTCGAAATAATCACTGTTTTTTAAGCTAAAATGAATGAGTAGCAAGATGATTTTAATGGAATTTTTACCATTTCATGAAATATTGTAAATTCTTCTTGCATTTTGAACATTCGTCTGATAGAATGAGTTTGTTGTATTTTCAATGGAGGTGAATAGAATGCCAAATATCAAATCACAAGTTAAACGTGTGAAAACAAACGAAAAACGTCGTCAATTCAATGCTTCTTACAAAGCATCTATGCGCACAGCTATCAAAAACGTTGAAGTTGCTATCGAAAACCAAAACGTTGAAGCTGCAAAAGAAGCTTACAATACAGCTAACAAAAAATTAGACAAAGCTGTTGCAAAAGGAATTTGCCACAAAAACTTCGCAGCTCGTCAAAAATCACGTTTAAGCAAAAAAATCAACGCTTTAGGATAATCGAATACCGACACTTTGTCGGTGTTTTTTATCTCTTAAACATGATAAAAAAGGATCTTATTTGTCTCAAGTAAGGTCCTTTTTTATTATCTTCTTTTCTCTCGCATAAAAAATGAGCTAAAACTAGTTTAGCTCATTTTTTTATTTTTAGTTAATTGGTGTGTATACGATATTTACATCAGGATTATTTGTAAATTCTGTTTTAGCCATCATGATGATTTCATTTAACTCTTCTACTGATAATTTACTTTGAGATTCTGATAATTCTAAGTGAACTTGTACGGCATCATCATTCACACGAACTAAAACGTCAGAATATCCTTTTGATTTAATCATTGTTTCTAATGCACTTTGGTGTTGAGCATCGCTATTAATTTTTTCTAAATTATCTTTCGCTTCGCTTTTTTCTTCAGCATCGTAATCTTTGCTTGCAATGATGGCTGTTAAATCTGCTTCACGTTGACTTTTTTCTTTTGCAAGTGTTGCACGTAATGCTTGAATTGAAGTTGATTGTCCAGCTGTTTCTGTTGTTTCTTCATCTTCAGAACCTTCGCTAGATACTAATTCACTTCCATTTGGATCATCCACTTCTTCAAACTCTAAGTTTGCTTGTGGTACGGTTGTTGTTGTTCCAACAGCTGTTCCTGCTACTGTTTGATTAGCTGTATCATCAAGACTATAATAAAAAACAGTTAATAATACGAAAACTACGAATAATGCGGCTGTTACATACGAATTTTTGTTCATTTTAATTTCCCCCTAGTTCAGATGCATTTAATAATGAAATTTGATGAATTGGAACATCAAGCAATAAACTAATCGCTTCTGTCACATCATAAGATGCTTTTAACGTTCCATGATAGACGATCACAACACCATTTGAAACCGTGTCTGTTTGACTTGAAGCAAAGAGCGTCGTTGAGGAATCAGCAACCGTTTTATATGAGATGTTAATACTATCAACTGTTACTCCTTCTATTGCTTCAAATATAGCTGTGATCTGTTCTCTGTGCTTTACCTCGACAGATGAGTGTGCCGAAGAGACATTCTTCCCAGACAAAGAGCCAAAATCATCTTTTAACAATAACGTGATACAAAAGATGGCGGCAACGATCATTAACATTCCAGATGGTCCTAAATCGCTTAACATCTGGCGTATCTTTTTACCGATGGACTCCGACTGTTCTACTTGTTCTTTTTCCACATCATCTACCTCCTATCCCACTCATATTAACGTATCAAGTTGCTTGTGTCATCATCCCCCTCTCTCAAAGATCACATCACTCTGCTCAAGACCTAGCTGATGAAGCAGACATGTTTTTTGCTTCGCATCAGTCTCAACCATTTTTACTGTTAGTACTTCACCCAATTCAAAGTCTGTCAATTGAACTTGGCAATCGTCTTCAGCTTTTCGAATTAATGATTCAATCTCTGTCATCGTCATCTTTGATAAATCATTTTCAACCAAGCCTTGATAATATTCAATCGATTGATCAAATTCATCTTCATTAACAAACGAGACTGAATCAATGAAGGAACTAACTTCATTATTCATTATACTAATCAACGGCTTTAAAATGATAACAATGATAAAAAAGTGAAGATAAAATGTTATAATTTTTTTATACGAAGCCGGAATGACCAATAAATTGACAACAGCTATCAAAAAAAACATCGCAATCATTTGCCTAGCATACTCATATAGCATATCTTTTCACATCTCCTCGGATCTTGTCACCTGTTTTTAGTTCGTTAATAGCATCATATTTGAGCTGTATAAAATAATGAAGAATGTAAAAATAAACATCACGGCAATAATCATCATAATGACTAACAAATTCATCACGCCCGTATTAAATACATCTAAAATCTTAATATAATCTTTGCTAATAACGGGTTGAATGACGGCACTTAATAAGCGAAATAAAATGAGACTCACCCCTACTTTAACAACTGGAAAAGCAACGACGACAACCAGTGTAATAATTCCAAGCAATCCAATACTATTTCGCAATATCGATAGCGTTGAAACGACGGACACAACCGTATCTGTAAAACGACTTCCGATTACTGGAACATGATTTAATAGATTTTGCGTCGTTCGAAAAAATAAACCGTCTGCAAAACTAAGCGTTATATTTTGAATGGACATCAGCGTTAAGAAAAACGCAAAATAACCACCAAGCGTCCAAAGTGCGATTTTATTAATAAAATCGATCAATCGACTGTATAAGTCCTCCACATTGATCTGATTGATAAATCCAAAAACAGTTCCAATGACTGTTAAAGGTAAACTAATCGTATTAATAAAAAAATAAGACGCATTAATTAAAAAGATAACAGCTGGCTTAAATAACGCTTGATTCCAAAGTGCTCCTGTAATCGTAATCAAAGACAGCAGAATTGGAAAGATTGCAACGACAATATTCATGTAGCGAGTTAAAACCTCTAACGTATAATCATGATAAAAAATAAATAACTGAAAGAGTTGCACAATCAACACTAATTTCAAAACAGTATTGGTCACCTTTTCGTATTTCGTTGAAAAAGACGATTGAATATTTTGAAAAAGCGCAATAATGAGTAAAAAGATTAAAATACTTTTAAACTGAGAAAAGCCAATCGATAACTCATGTAGGGCATAGTCACCGAGTGACTGAAAAAAATGAATGATATTAAAATTTTCAACCTTTAATAAATTTGTTTTATCTAAGAAATCAGCTTCAACAATCCAGTCGTACTGATTATAAATTTCAGCCCATATATTTTCAAAAGACGAAAGATCCACACTTGTTCCATCCATTACTCCCCCTCCTAGTACGTTGGATTAGTTCTTATTAAACAATTGATAAGATAAGTTCAAAGAGTGTGATAATCATCGGTAAGCTATATCCTATTAAATATAGCTTTACAATGTACTCAAACATTTTCCCAACCGTTCCAAGCTTCGCCTCGGATAATAAAAAGCTAACGAATTCAGCATAATAAACAATTCCGATCAAGCGAATAATAATCGTCACATACTGCTGTTCCACATTGAAGTTTAAGAAAACCGCTGTAATCTCTCCAATCATACCGGATAACAGTTGTAAGGCCATCATGAAAAAATACGTCAGCAAAATAAAACTAAATCCTTTGGCAAACTTTGAATTGACTTCCTCTAGTAATAAGTAGATGATGGTAAACCCTATAGCTAGTGTCAGTATTCTTACAATATCAATGATGTCCCCCTCCCTTACAGCATAAAAATAGTTCGTAAACTGGTCATTAAGACTTCAATTAATTGGACAATAAAAACTAAGAGATAGACATAACCCGCTAACATGATTAACTCACTAATCTCTTTCCCAATTTCAATTTTTTTAGAAACCATCCCAATAAATCCGAGTAAAAATGCCACTCCTGCAAATCTTAGTATTTCTGTTACATCAATCATCGGCATGTACGTTACACCTCATCCCTTTCATCTAATTTGCTATTTAACTGTATGTCCATTTAAAGTAAAAAATGATGACTTCTATTCATTCCAGTTCATTTATTAACGATGCTCACAAACAACACGTCAGATTCCTCCTTAAAACGCCTTAATCATGATGCCATCCTTTAAAATCTGTCGGAAAAACATCTTCGCCAACCTAATCTATATAAAAACAGAAATGTATTTCATCATTGTATGTCAGTCTTAGTTGAACAATTACTTTAATACTGAGGCAGACTATCGTCCAGGGGTCACCTACCATGCGTAGCATGTATCTACCGTTAGTAGGGCATAAAAGTTTTCCGATATGAAAAACTTATCTGGACTTATATAGTTACTTATGTTTTCTCTAAAAAGAAAGCCTTTTCGCTAAAACCATTCTTAATCAATGTAAAAAAGCAATCGAAATTACTTTCGATTGCTTTTTTACTGTTGCATCCCATCCATCATATAAAAATAATATTGAATCAAATAAACCACATAAAAAATGACGCAAATGACTAATTCAATTAGTAATCCCCAAAAGGCGATGTCGCAAATTAAAAAAATCCCTTTCTTATCCATAACTATCCTCTTATACTCGTGTATATTTTAAATGGTTTTACCTGTATTTTAAATACAACTAAAGATTCTCTCTTTAAAATACAAGAATTCATCGTATCAAATTTTACATATTTATACAAGAGTTTTCGTCGTTTTATACCATTTATTTACATGATATTCTTTTATATACCACTTTTTGTGTCGTGTATCTTTTCATTAAGTTCTCTCCTAATAAATAACGTTTGATAGATTCACTAAAATAATCCGTCCCACTCAATGTCTAAGAGACTCGAAAGCGTGATCGTGAGACCCTGACTCATCACAAGGCATTGATGGACTTCATCAATTCTTCTCACATTTGCAGTTAACGCGACATAGGCTCCTCCTGATTTGGATTCATCCGATTGAAAATAGGTGATTGTCACACTAGGTTGATGCTTTAACTGTCGCTTTAATACGTTTAATTTTTCATTTAGTTGCTCAATCGTTGACTCCCCTAGCTCTAGTTGATCGGTCGTTTGCCTAGCGACCTCTTTAATAGCTCCTTCATGACTCGTTAACGCAGCAAAGGGCGCAAACTGTGCAGCGCGATGATGAAGAGACATCCTCGGTCGTTGACTGGACTTTTGATATGGTAAATGAATGATGTCTGCATACGGATGGCTCATAATGATGCACCTCCCTTATGATTTAAGCTTTATGACCCCCAATTTGATTATTTCTTTCTCTTGTCGTGGCTCCTTCTTCTAAATTCATTCCTTTTAAGATTGAATTTTTTCCAAACTTTTTTCGGATTTGAAGCAAGGCTTCTTGTTTTTGACGTTCTTTTTTTCGGGCAACCGTTTCTTGTTGTTTTTTCTTTTCAACGACCTTATAATCTGTAAACAAATCGAGTTGCTTGATCGTTGGTGTATTTTTAATCATCGTTTCTTCTTTTAACTGATGAAAGGCAATCGTTAAACGTCTCACTAAACGTTTAGGTTGAACAATGTCATCATATAACGCTGTGATTGCCTGCATCAGCGCGGTTGTTGAAGAGGTATGACTTTCAAGACGTTTCGATCCACGACTAGGCTTTGGAATGGTTCGACCATACGCATCCGTCGTGATGTCGTTGATGGCTTCTTTAGAGTGTTTAGAATTTACTAGACACGCTCGATCATAATCAATCGTTAAGACGATTTGACTCGTCACTAATTTTTTTTCAACGAGTTCAAGAACGAGTGAATCTGTCATTTCACGAACGACTAATCTCGCTTGATCTACCGAATAGCCGTATGGTAATACTTGTCCTGAACTCATGGAACTATTTTCAGGTTGATAAGCTTTAATAGCTTCCATCGTACAAGACTCATAGCCCCACGCGTGATCAATTACTAACTCAGCATTCACCCCAAATAACTGATACAATAAATGCTCTCCTGACTTTGATAAAGACATGCGAGCGACATCCCCCATCGTGTACATCCCATGTGCTTCCAGCTTTTTTGCATACCCTTTACCGATGCGCCAAAAGGAAGTGAGCGGTTGGTGATTCCAAAGCAGTCTTCGATACGTTTGCTCATTCAGCTCCGCAATTCGAACGCCAAACGAATCCGCCGGACATTTCTTTGCTACAATATCCATTGCGACCTTGGATAAATATAAATTTGTTCCAATTCCAGCTGTGGCGGTAATCCCTGTTGTTTTTAACACATCATGAATGAGGCGTGTCGCTAAATCATACGCCGTCATTCGATACATCTTCAAATAAGTCGTTGCATCAATAAATACTTCATCAATACTGTAAACATGAATATCTTCAGGTGCTATGTATTTTAAATACACCTCATAAATTCGAGCGCTGTACTCGATATAATGTGCCATTCTTGGCGTAGCAACGAGATAAGAAACCGCTAAGTTAGGATCATTCATCAACTCCGTATAATCAGAGGATGTTCCCGTCAATCGTTGATATTTCGTGTTGCGTTGACGATTAGCATTCACCTCTTTTATCTTTTGTTCCACCTCAAACAAACGAGGGCGACCAGAAATCCCAAACACCTTTAGGGAGGGAGAAACAGCTAGACAGATAGTCTTTTCTGTTCGCCCTTCGTCTGCTACCACAAGATTCGTCGTCATTGGATCTAACCCTCGCTCGTGGCACTCGACCGATGCATAAAAACTCTTTAAGTCGATGGCGATATAAATCCGATCATCCATACCAGTTCCTCCCTTCTTTATTTCTTATTATAACCAAAAGCGAACAAATGTTCAATGTTTTGTTCAATTCCAATAAAAAAAAGACGAATGATGTATGAACATGATTCGTCTTTTCATTTGCTTATACTTATTAAAAAATCTGAAGCTTGATCATTAATTGTTTGTGATGCCTCACTGTTTCGATGAATACATTCTTTTAATGAATAACAAGTTTTTGATTAACATCTTTCTAATCAGATGATTACTTATCGAAGATGAACTTTACCTTCAGATGACAGTTAAATAAAGGCTAATAAACTGATCGCCATCATAATCATTCCACCAATCAACCCATAAATGGAAAGATGATGCTCACCATATTCTCTTGCCGCAGGCAGCAATTCATCAAATGAAATGAATACCATAATTCCAGCAACACTAGCAAAAATAATGCCAAACACCACCTCACTCATAATGGGCATCAGAATTAACCATCCCACTAATGCACCGACTGGTTCAGATAGTCCTGATAAAAACGAGTACTTAAATGCCTTAGTTTTTGACCCCGTAGCTTGATAAATAGGAACCGAGACCGCAATACCTTCTGGAATATTATGAAGGGCAATGGCAACGACAATTGGAATCGCAATACTTGTGTCATCTAAAGCAGAAACAAACGTTGCTAAACCTTCTGGAAAGTTATGAATTGAGATCGCCACTGCTGTAAAAATGCCCATACGCATTAATTTTGTGTTTTTATCAGCTACACTACCTTCTAATACTTTAGGTTCGTGCGGATTTTTTTCAGAGGGCACTAATTTATCAATGATGGCAATTAAAAGCATTCCTCCAAAAAAAGCAATCACCGTTACCCAGCTACCTAATCGTTCTCCTAACTCTGCTACTAACGAGTTTTGAGCTTTAACAAAAATTTCGATCATCGATACATAAATCATCACACCCGCAGAAAATCCTAAGCTGATTGAAAGAAACTTTCGATTAGTATGTTTAGTAAAAAAAGCAATACAGCTCCCGATACCGGTACATAATCCCGCAATGAGCGTTAATAAAAAAGCATAAAAAATATCCAAAATGATATCCCCCTTTTTAGATTAAATAAAAGTCATCATAAATTAACTTTAAATCCATACTAACATCTTATGTTTTTTTTATGAACCTTTATACATTTATTTTTTCTATCCCTAATTATATAAAATCAACTCACTTCTGATATTCGCTCAATGATTAAGCAATCAGATGATTTCACTGAATAACTAAGACATGATTAATTGGTTTCATTTCATATTAGAAGTTGTTATAACGTTAGAAATTCAATGTCGTTAACCCACTCACAAGAAGATGATATTTTCTTTGAAATGAGTGGTGTGACTTAGATAAAAAAGTATTTTGATTATGTTTTTTGTACCGTGGAATCCAGATTTTTAGATAGTATGAAATTGAAATTTATGTTAAATTATAATTATCATTAGTTTTTAGGGGGAATATCGGTGGATGTAGGCTATCTTTGGTTAATCGGCCTTCTTGTATTACTAGTAGCTGTCGTATTGATGCGAGCAAAAGCATGGAACGATTTTTTTCATTCATCAAATAAAGATCGAAAAAAATAAAGCTCGAGCTTCTGTTAATATAAAAAGTGGACATGGCTGACATGTCCACTTTTTTGATAGTTATATTCAATAGATTTTATATTCCTTTGAGAGAATTTTTAACTTACTCTCCCGAACTTAATTGTTCACGTTTTCTAGCTTCTCGTTCTTGTTGTTCTTTAATTGAGAAGGCACATCCGCAATAATGTTGACGATAAAGATCATATTGTTTCGATAACTCAATCGAACGTTTATACCCATTATTCTTTTTAAAGTCTGAATTTAAAAACTTCACCCCATATTTTAGTCCCGCTGCTTCTCCTAACTCATTTAACTTGGCTGCATTTTTCATCGGACTAATCGTTAAACTGGTTGTAAAGTATTCAAACCCATGTGCTGCTGCATACTCAGCGGCTTTTTCTAAGCGAAGGTCAAAACATCTCACGCAGCGTTCACTACCTTCTCCTAAACGCTCACAGCCTTTAACCGCTTCATAAAACAACTCACTTTGATGCTCAGGACCAATGACTTGATAATTTAATCCCATCTCCTCAACCATACGGATTTGTTCATCTAATCGACGAAGATACTCCTTCTTAGGGTGAATATTTGGATTAAAGAAATAAACCTCCATTTCAAAATAAGTCGATAAATACTCAATGACAAATGAACTACACGGTGCACAGCAACTATGTAATAACAGCTTCGGGCGTTTCTCTTCGCTTGTCATTCTTTCAATTTCATCTAACATTAATTTATGATAATTAATTTTCATACTAAACTCCTTTTATAACTAGTAAAAATTTAATCTTATCTCCTATTCATTATACAACAAACGACAACAATCTAGTAGCGGGATGTCTTGCTGATTTATTATTTGCCGATATAAATAAAAAACTAAGCAACCAAATCTCCAATTGACGTAAGGTAAGAAAATGAGAGAAATGTTGCTTAGTAATTATCAATAAACAAATATTTTTTAGAAAAGAGAAATGCTACGTTACGCTATTTATCTTTTCTTGGTGCTGTCATTAGTTATTAATTTTCAAAAAATGAATTTTTTTCTGAGAACTTGAATAATTTGAGAGAGTTATTCCCATAACATTGATGTACTACTCCCCCTAGTATTTATGTATAACTCTCTTTGAAATCTTTTTAATTTTTCTCTCTCCTTATAATCAAGTCCTAATGATCGCACTCCCCCTGTGATCATTAGGGCTTTTTTCATTTCAAAAACGATTGCATAAAAGGTGTCATCTTCATTCATGGTAATTTTAGTTAACAAAAAATCATTTCTCGATCTAAAGTCCGATTAGTTCAATCAATTTTTGATCCGTAATATTTTGAGTCATCGAAAGTCTATTAGCTTGATTCATCATCGCCTTTTCAAAGAAATTCCTTACCTCTCGCCCATTCGCAAAATTGATATTTCGCGCTAAACAACGTTTTTAAAAATAGTCTCTAACGTAAGTCGTACAATCCTCACTCACGCTATATCCCGCATGACGACACATTCCTTCAAAGATAGAAACTAATTCCTCTGAAGTATAATCTGAAAAATTAATATGTTTATTAAATCGTGAACGTAATCCTGGATTTGAATTTTAAAATTCATCCATCGGTTCAGGATATCCTGCTACAATAAAAATGAAATCATCTCGGTGATCTTCCATCGCTTTTAAAAGCGTGTCAACCGCTTCAAATCCAAAATCATTATCCGATTTATTGACCGTTAGTGAGTAGGCCTCATCAATAAAAAGAATACCACCTAATGATTTCTCAACAACTTCTGTCACTTTAAGAGCTGTCTGTCCGATGTAACCTGCTACCAATCCTGAACGATCGACTTCCACTCCAAACTATCATTTGATTTTTGGCTATTAAACAAAAAAGATCTATAATTCCCTATAATAAAAGGCGAACGATAACTCAGTATCGTTCGCCTTTTTGCTATTTCTAGTGCTCTTTTTTACAGTGAGTTTAATGCATCTTTAGCCCAATTAGAGTCCTTTAAAATGGCTCGCCCGACTCCAATTAAGTCTGCTTTATTTTCTTCAATCAGCTTCTCAGCGACATGAATATCTTTAATTCCACCCGTTAAAATGACAGGAATAGAAATATTTTGCTTGATAGCCTCTGTTATCTCACTAAAATATCCTTGTTCTTCATTCGTTGGATTTCGATACCCACATAATCCACCCGATATATCTAGTAAATCGATGCCTGCTTTTTCAAACTCAATAGCGGCTAATACGCTATCTTTCACAGTTGATCCCCCTTCTGTATAATCACAAGCACCGAGTCTTAACCCTATTAAATAGTCCTCTCCAACCGCTTGACGGACTTCTTTGATGATGTCTAGATGTAATTGTATTCTTCCTAATAACGTATTTCCACTATATCAATCCGTTCTTTGATTAGTGAGTGGAGAGTAAAATTGATTTAGTAGATAGCCATGAGCCGAGTGAATTTCAACGCCATCAAATCCCGCTTCTTTCGCACGAATAGCAGCATGAGTAAAGTCATTAATTAATTTTTTAATATCCTCCTCATTCATTTCTTTAGGAAGTTCGGATTCACTCGCTAAACGGCTAGGATTTTTGACATGACTAGCACTTAGAGCTTCATGACCCGTGACGCTATATTTCGCACAACTACCAGCATGATTCAGTTGTGCCATGACTTTAGTTCCGTTTTGATGAATGGTTGAAACTAATTTTTTTAATCCTTCAATATCGCTATCTTTTGCAATAGAGACTTGCCCCATGCTAGCTTTTCCTTCAGGGCTGATGTAACTATGCTCCGTAATAATAAGACCTATATAATTTCCAGCTGATTTTTCATTGTAATAATCACAAAGTTCTTGATTGACTTCGCCATCCACTGATTTTGACGTAGCCATGGGTGGCATAACAAGTCTAGAAGACAATTCAATATTTTTTAGTTTAAACTTTTCGTTGATTAACGCCATTCTCTCATCTCCCCCTAAATGAATAAAAATTATTTATCATTAAAAATCGTATCGTTTGGTTTTCCCTATTTTCCTTTTAAATCAATCACTTTTTCTCTTCCTCCCTCTTCTTATCATAAATCATCATATTAGCAAACTCAAGACATCATACATTTTTCTCAGAATCCTATTTACTTCTTTTTCTGTTGTGAGTTATAAAGAATGATCATAAGCCAACATAGTCATAAGGTTGCCTGATTAATAAAAAGCAATCATTTTTAGTTAACTTGAATAAATTTAAATATTTATTCCCATAACATGAATGTACTACTCCCCCTAGTACTTATATAACTCTCTTTAAAAGACCTTGTCAAGTTAAGTGTGTAAACTAATTTTTTAAAATTATATAAAGGGTGTTAAACGATCGGGATATAAGATTAATAATTGATTTAATATTTGACTCCAGTTTGAAAGTTGACGTTGCCATTTCTTCGTGACTTTCATTCCCTAGCAGTGGAGGATTGTTCACTTCGTTCTCTGCCAGGGGACCCATGGTTTGAAGATAGATTAATTTCATCACAGAAATTTCATTTGGGAAAGCTCCTTTACCTTTTAGAACTTTTCTTAATTGACTATTGTAGCTTTCAATAGAGTTTGTGGTGTAGATCATTTTTCGTATTTCTTGAGGGAAATGAAACAGTTGATAAATCTCTTCGATGTTATTTTCCCACACTCTAACGGCTAAAGGCACCTTAGGATTCCATTTATCCTTAAAGGTCTCAAAGGCTTGTTCTGCAGCTTGCCGATTGATGGCTTGATAGATTTGTTTTAAATCATAACAGAATGATTTTCTATCTTGATAGGAAACGAATTGGGTTGATTGTCGGATTAAATGAACTAAGCAACGTTGAACGAGCGCATGAGGAAAAACAGCTTGAATGGCTTGTTTAAAACCACTTAAACCATCGACACAAGCGATACAAATATCTTGCACACCACGAGCCTTTAATTCATCTAATAAACTCATCCAATAAGAGGCACTTTCTGATTCTCCGATCGAGAGACTTAAAACGTCTTTACGACCATCTAAAGAGACGCCTATGATACAATAAACAGCTTTAGTTGAGGCTCCTACTCCGTCCTTTACTTTGACATGAAGAGCATCTAAATAAATGATCGGATAGACAGCTTCTAAGGGACGTTTTTGCCAATCTTGAATTAACGGAATGATTTTATCCGTAACATTGGAAATCGTTTCATGTGACGCTTCAAAGCCATAAATCTCTTCTAAAGCTTTAGAAATATCGCGTGTTGATAAGCCTTTCGCATAAAGCGCTAAAATTTTATCCTCAATTCCAATAACATTCGTTTGACGCTTAGGAATGATTTGAGGCTCAAATGAACCTTCTCGATCTCGTGGAGCTTGGATGGTTGTTTCTCCGAGTCGAGTCTGAACGGTTTTAGGTTTCCGTCCATTTCTTGTATTTGAAGTGGCTTTGTTTCGAAAATCGTAACGGCTGTATCCAAGATGTTGGTCTAATTCAGCCTCTAATGCTTTTTCGATAAAACTTCCAAACATGTCTAATAGAGCAGCTTCGATATCCCCTGCTGATTTAATTTCGTATTCATCTTGAATAAGATTAAATAATTGATTCATTGCAGCTTTTCTTGTCATAACAATAAACTCCTTCGAAAATAGTTAACTTATTATGGTAACAGTTCTAAGAGTTTACACACTTTATTTTACAACCTCCTTTAAAATCTTTTTTACTTTCTTCTCTCCTTATAATTATATAATTTTTTAAAAAAGTCCTACTGGTTGCTATCCCCCATACAATCACTAGGACTTTTTTTATTCAAATCTTGTAATTAGATAATATAAACTAACGATAGACTCAATAAAAATTTGAGTTAATTTTTAATCAGTTGAATAAAATCAGAAATTCATTCCATAACATAGATGTAATTCCCCTAGTATTTATGAAATACTCTCTCCGAAATCTTTTCTTACTTTTTCTCTCCTTATAATTATATACTTTTAATGAAGCTCTAATGGTTGTATCCCCCATACAACGCTTATGGCTTTTTTTTATTTCTAAAGAAACTCCACTAAGATAAGGATTTTTTAATCGGAAAAAGCGAATGATGTGTAAACACCATTCGCCTATCCGTTGCTGTTATTAGACAGGATGAAGTTAGATCACAACTGGTAGCGGGATGCTTTTGTTAATTCTAAATTATTTTTTAACATCTAACTTCTTGCCTAATACCTTTATTCATTTTTATCTATTTATTTTATTCACGATACTTAAAATCATGATAAAAAACGATACTGATCAGCAGTAAACCGACAAAAATTCTAAATATGTTAATGGAGTTATTCCAAGTTGTCGGTAAAACTTCTTTCAATTGAATCGTCATAGCTACAAATGAATTCAAAGCTATCAATTGATATAAATTATTTCTCTGTTTATATCCCTTAATCAAAAACATAATAAAAGCAACTAGAAAAAATAGTACCAAAAAAATATTCAAACTCATTCTCCCCCTTTTTTCAATTTCATGCGATCCACTACAAACTTAATTATATTATATGAAACATCGTTACTATCTTCCGATGTGTCTTTTAATTCTTTTTTGGTGAACATGTTTTTATTAAGACGAGTTTTATTCTTAGCCTTCACATCTCCTATTTATAACCTAAATATTTAGATAAGTGTCTAATTTTTAAATTAACTAAAAAAGAGAGCGGTAGCCTTAAAATTATAAAAGAAAAATTGTATTATCATGCCAATTAAGAATAATATTAGATCTAAATATTCAGAATAATTATAAATATAAATTTTATAAGGAGAATATATGAACATATTAGAATTAATGCAACAAAATATCAGATATAACGTAAATCATATGGATATGCCAACAGAATTACAAAATAAAGCCAAAACTCTTTGTTGGGAGTACAACCAAACGAGACCTGATGCTTCATCAGAACGTAGCATAATATTGAAAGAATTACTTGGAACTTATCATCCATTAGTATTTATTGAACCTTCGTTTAAATGTGATTATGGTTTTAACATCCATATGAAGGGCTTAACCATCATCAATTATAACTGCGTTATTTTAGATACTTCCCCCGTTCATATTGGGGAAAATGTTTTTATTGCACCAGGAGTATGTATTGCTTGTGCTGGGCATCCGATAATCTCTGAACAACGTAAAGAAGGGATATTAACTTCTAAGCCAATTACGATAGGAGATAATGTATGGATTGGGGCAAATTCCACTATTTGTGATGGGGTAACTCTAGGAGATGGATGTGTAATAGGTGCAGGTAGTGTCGTAACAAGAGATATTCCATCTAATACTATTGCAGTAGGAAATCCTTGTCGTGTGTTACGACCTATAACAGACAAGGATCAAGTGACATTAACAAAACTTGAAAAATAATAGACTTTAGAAAGTTTTAGTGAACCATTTGAATAGATTGCGAAGCAGGATACTAGAATTGGTATCCTGTTTTTATTTAGTTGCTAGTTTACCTAATGAAATATCATTATCATTCTCACGCTTAATACTTTTTTTCACGTATTTTAAATTCATACTAATAGCCTACATCTGATTTGAATTTACCAAATCCGTTTTCCTCTGCAATGATCAGACTTCTTTCCGCTTCACTGTTCCAATGACTTTAGAGTTAATGAAGCGATGATTTGCCCAGTAACATAACTAATCACTGATACAATTAGAAAGTCTGATCATAAATTCAACTAGCTTTCCTATCATCAAAAAATGGTTCTATAATATTTGGTGTTGCTGATGAAGCAACACCTTTTTTCATGGCATAAAAAAAGAGACATCCCGTCTCCGTCCTGTTACAATGTTATCGGCTAAAACAATATTGAAAGGATGGATTGGATGTCTCACTCATATTTTACTAGAAAACTCTTAAATATTAAAGACAAACAGATCACATTTGAGGAAGATTATTTGGAAGAAGTTAAAATTGAGGGTGTCACTCGCTTTGTTTTTAAAGGCATTTTATCTTATCAACCGACTCATTGTGAGCGGTGCGGAACTCTCTTTGATTCTAAATTTAAAAAGCATGGGTTCAAAACGTCTCGAATTGTCATTCCTAAAGTTTCACTCCATGATACTTATTTAGATTTAAAGAAACAACGTTACTACTGTGGGCATTGTCAGTCGACGTTCACTCTAAAAACATCGATTGTTGAAAAGAACTGCTTCATTTCTTACAACACCAAACATGCCATTGCGTTAGAAGCACAAAATAAAATCTCGGAGTCTGATATCGCTTGTCGTCATCAAGTGTCTCATTCCACTGTCAATCGGATCATTCATAGCTTCTATGAATCTCAATCATTAAATTTTAATTCCCTTCCTGAAAATCTTTGTTTTGATGAATTTAAATCGGTTAAATCTGCCCAGGGGCATATGTCCTTCATTTTTTGTGACGCTGATACGAAACAAATCATCGATATCATTGAAGATCGTCGGCTAAGCTCCCTTCAAACGTATTTTAAACGCTATACCCAAGAAGCACGTTCTCGCGTTAAACATATTGTCATTGATATGTATGCCCCTTATATCAGTTTAATTAAGGAGCTGTTTCCTCATGCCAAAATTGTGATTGATAAATTCCATCTTGTTCAACATCTCTCTCGTGCACTGAACAAAACTCGAATTCGATTCATGAAAAAATTTAAAAAACACAGTCGTAAATTCAAACGTTACTGGCGCTTATTCTTAAAGTCCCACACGTTAATTAATACCACCACTTATCGCTCCGTTTACTGTTTCAAACAACCGATGCGAGAAATTGATATCCTAAACTTTTTACTTGATTTATCTCCTGAGTTAAAAGCCACCTACAATCTCTATCAAGACTTACTTTTCACCCTCCAAACCAAAAACTTAGAGCGATTCAATCACTTACTTCAAGCCAAACACCCTCTGATTTCTCCTGAATTCCAAACTGCTTTTCAAACGTTTAAAACGTATCAATCCTATATCCAAAACACACTGACCACTTCGTACACCAATGGTCCCATTGAAGGCATTAACAATAAAATTAAAGTCATTAAACGAATCGCTTTTGGCTATCGTAGTTTCTACCATTTTAAATCAAGAATTCTTATCACTCAAAACCTAACTAAACCCAAAGTAAAAATCCTAGCAGCTTAGCCACTAGGATTTGGATTTAAGTCACTCATTGTAATAGGTTAAAAATTCATCAGCAACACTATTTGACAAAGAGCCCAAAATTGGATGGCAAACGGATGGTAAATGCTTAAATTCAACAAAAAAGCACTTCAGTAGCTTTCACTACCAAAGTGCCTTCAATGTTGTAGTTTCAATAGTTTTAGTCCCTTATCACCGTTACCAGTTCGTGTGACAGAGAGCTAAACTTAATTATCCGCGAGATACGTAACGTCCATCATTTGTGTTGATGATTAATTTATCTCCAACTTCAACGAATAATGGAACTTGTAAAGAGTATCCAGTTGATACTGTTGCACTCTTAGTTGCATTTGATGCTGTGTTTCCTTTAACTCCTGGTTCACATTCAACAACTTCTAATGTTACTTTTTCAGGAACTTCAACTCCTAAAATTTCGCTGTTGAATGTGTTGATTTTAACTTCCATACCTTCTACTAAGAAGTTTTTCTCATATTCTAATTGAGCAACTGGAATTTCTAATTGTTCGTATGTTTCATTGTTCATGAATACATATTCTTCACCCATTGAGTATAAGAATTGCATTGTTGATTTTTCGATGTGAGCACGTTTAACTTTTTCACCTGCGTTGAATGTGTTATCGATGACAGCACCTGTACGTAAGTTACGTAATTTAGAACGTACAAAGGCTTGTCCTTTACCTGGTTTTACGTGTTGGAATTCGATTACTTGGAATAAGTTCCCATCATAGTCGATCGTCATTCCTGTTTTAAAATCATTTGTAGAAATCATAAAAATCCTCCTTGAACACTATACAAACTACTCATTAATAGTATGATAATCATTTCCGTATTTAATTATAACGATTAATAATAAAATTGTCCATGCTAAGCCGCCTTTTTTCCACGATAACCTCCGTTTTTTTAGCCAAATCCACTATATTTAAAGAAGCTTTAACATTTGTTTTAATTTCTCTCATGCTCTAACGATAAAAGTGCTTTATTTTTAACTAAAAATTCTGTAAAATATAATATAGTAAGAAGAAGGAGGTTCTAACAATGAATTGGAGTTTATTTATCATCGCCATCATTATTGGGATTATTTTAGGGCTATTTATTATGATGCGTCGCGAATCAAAAAAAGCTGTTGTAAATTTATCTGAAAAAGAATTTATTGAAAATATGCGCAAAGGACAATTAGTAGACCTCCGCAAAAAAGAAGAATTTGAAGAAGGACATATTAATGGTGCGCGTAACATTCCATTTGTGATGTTAACTCGTAATCCAGGACGATTACGTAAAGACTTACCTATTTACTTATATTGTGAAAAAGGAAAAGTTAGTAAACGTGCGGCTTTAGTTCTTTATGGAAAAGGATACGAACAAATTTATCAACTTGATGGTGGGTTAGTTAACTGGAACGGTCCATTAAAAAAAACAGTTAAGAAATAGATAAAAAGATTATTAAATCTAATAGATTTAATAATCTTTTTATTTTTATGATTAAGTTGCACAAAATAAAAAAAACACACATAAATGTGTGTTTTATTGTTGGTTTAAGTAAGCTTTTACTAATGTACTCACTAGAGCACCATCTGCACGTCCTTTTGTTTTAGGAACAATAGCACCCATCAACTTACCCATATGAGATGGATTTACTGCGTTAATCATTTTAGCTGTTTCAGATATAAGTTGTTTAATCTCTTCCTCAGTAAGCTGTGCTGGTAAATAAGCATTTAAGTACACTAATTCTTGCTCGATTTTTTCTGCTAAATCTTCACGATCAGCATCTCTAAATTCTTTTAAAGAATCTCGACGTTGTTTAACTTCACGTGACAGAACAGTTAATTCCTGCTCCTCATTTAACTCTGCTACACCTAAATGAATAGATTCATTTTGTAATGATGCTTTTAACATACGAATGACAGATAAGCGTTCTTTTTCTTTCGCTTTCATTGCCTCTTTCATATCAGCATTTAATTGATCGAGTAATGCCACTGAAATCACCTATTTAAAATTAGTATTTGTTACGTTTATTAGCTGTTTTACGAGCTGCTTCAGATTTTTGTTTACGTTTGATACTCGGTTTAACGTAATATTCACGTTTACGAGCTTCAGTAAGGGTACCTACTTTAGATACTTCTCTCTTAAAACGACGTAATGCATCATCTAATGATTCGTTTTTTCGAACTACAGTTTTAGCCACCACTAACCCTCCTTCCGCTTCGCTACGATTAACAGTAATATTATACAACAAATCTAGCGTGATGTAAATAAAACAAAATAAATTCATTAAAATGATTTTATGTTATAATAATAACCGATAATAATAATTGTGCTAAACATTAACTTAAAGGTGGAGTTTTATGAAATTTGTGACGAATTTATCGGCAGAACGTTTTAATGAATTTGCTGCCAATCATAAAAAAAATCATTTTTTACAAAGTTACGAATGGGGTGTATTCAAATCTAAATCCCCTGATTGGTCATTCGATGCTGTTGGATTAGAAGATCAAGATGGAAACTTAGTCGCTGGTGCGCTTGTCCTTATTCGTTTTCTTCCTATTATTAAACGCCCATTTCTTTATATTCCTCGTGGTTATATTATTGATTTTGAAGATAAAAAGCTACTTGAAACTTTTACAAAAGCGATGCATCAATATGCTAAATCTAAAAAAGTAATCTTTATTAAATTAGACCCAGACATTAAATACGTGGACCGTAACGTGGATGGTGAAAAAATTGAGGGGGCTTTAGAAAATAACGAATTAATTCAAACGCTGAATGAGTTAGGCTATCGCCACTTAGGATTCACCCAAGACTTTGATTCTAGTATTCAACCACGTTATACGTTCCGTTTAGACTTAACGCCTTCAGAAAAAGAATTATTACAAGGTTGTCAATCAAAAACACGCTATAATATTAAGGTTGCTCAGAAAAAAGGAATTGAAATCATTGAAGGAACGAAAGAAGACTTAAAAACCTTTGAAGCGATTATGCGTGTCACAGGTGAACGTGATGGGTTCTTAACACGTCCTCTTTCATACTTTGAAGATATGTACGACACATTATCCCCAAGTGGAATGTGTAAACTCTATCTAGCCAAATTAAATACTAAACAAGCGTTAACCAATATTGAGCAAGAACTCACACAAACTCAATCCTCAATCGAAAATTTACAAACTCAACTTCAAAACCAAGAATTAAACGAGAAAAAACGTCAAAAACTTCAAAATAAACTCGATCCTGAAATGAATAAGCTGAATAATCTAACTTCACAAAAGGCTGAACTTGAAACATTATATCAAAAACACCCAGATGGTATTACGATGTCAGGAATTATCGCGACCTATTTTGGAAATAAATCTTGGTATTTATACGGAGCGAGTGACAATGTCTATCGTGAATTTATGCCAAACTATTATATTCAATGGCAAGCCTTCACTGAAGCTAAAGCAGCAGGTTATGAAATTTATGACTTCTTTGGAATCAGTGGAAAAACGGATGAATCAGATCCTCTTTACGGATTATATCGCTTTAAAAAAGGATTCGGTGGAGAGTTTACTGAATTTATTGGAGAATTTGATTATGTCATTGATCCAGTTGGTTATTTTGCATGGACGAAACTACTTCCTCAATTTAAAAAGTTTAAGAAAAAATTACGCCAAAAAAGAAAATAAAAAGTGTTCCTCGATTGAGGAACACTTTTTTTATCCAATTTGAAGTTTTTTACGTAAAATTTCTTTTGCTACCTCACGATCATCTAATTCAATATTTCCACTTTTCCAATATTGAACTTTTTCATGACCACGACCCGCAATTAAAACAATATCATTTTTTTGTGCTTTATTAATCGCAGCTTCAATGGCTTTAATACGATCGACGATCACTTCATAATGACTTTCTGACATGCCTTGTGTCATCTCATTTAAGATATCTTCAGGATCTTCAGAATGTGGATCATCCGTTGTGAAAATAACATCATCTGCATAATCAACTGATAATTTTGCAATCACTGGACGCTTCGTACGATCACGATCGCCTGGACATCCAATCACAACTTTAACAGAATTTTGTTTAATATCGTTCACAAACTCTAACACTTTCTCTACTCCATCTGGGGTATGAGCATAGTCTACAATAACCGTGAAATCCTGTCCTTCGTTAATAATTTCCATACGACCATCAACTGGTGATAATTTAGCCATTAAATCAACGATTTGTTCCATTGGCATTCCCGCTGCATAAGCCGAAGCCATTGCTCCTAATGCATTGTGAACGTTAAACGTTCCAAGTAATGGCGTTTTTACTTCGTACTCTCCGACCGGTGATTTTAACGTAAACGTTGTTCCTGATGTTGTCATTGTCACGTCCATCGCTTTAAAATCAGCCTCTGCTTCAATGGCATAGGTATAAACGGGTGAATGGTTTGCCTTCACTCGTTCAACTAATCGCACGCCATACTCATCGTCTACATTGACAATCGCATAGCCATCTGATGTCAGCATCGTAAATAATTTATATTTTGCTTCAAAATATTCATCCATCGTTGGATGGAAATCTAAATGCTCTGGTGTTAAGTTGGTAAATAAAGCGACTTTAAAACGACAATAGTCCACGCGATGTAATTCAAGTGCATGCGATGACACCTCAATAGCGACGTTCTTAACACCCGCTTCTACCATATTATGAAACGTTTGTTGTAAACTTAACGGTTCAGGTGTTGTATTTTTAGGTTCGATGAACACGTCGTTATAACGAATTCCATTCGTTCCAATGTACCCAACATGTCCTTCAAACCCGCCTAGTAAATGTTCAAGAATATAAGCTGTTGTTGTTTTTCCATTCGTTCCTGTTAACCCAAATAACTGCAGTTGTTCAGTTGGTTTATTAAAGATTAAATGTGCTAAGCGTGGTAACTCAACTTTAGTATCTTCCACAATAATTTGTGGAATTTCAATTCCTTCGATCAGGTGCTCACAAACAATAGCTACCGCACCGGCTTCTTGTGCTTGCTTGGCAAAGGCATGACCATCAACCGTGTACCCTTTAATACAAACAAATAAATCTCCAGGTTGAACGCGACGGTTGTCTGTCGCGATTCCTGTGACTTCTAAATCAAACTCTACATCAAATAACAATTTAATATTCATGCCATCGCCTCTCATCTACCATTATTTCGTTATTTCCCCTTGACAGATCGGATAGTCTGCTTTGACCACTTTAACCGGCACTACCTCTCCAATTAAATCAGGTGTTCCTTTAAATTCAACTTTGACATAGTTACTAGCATGTCCAACTAAATAGCCTTCCTTCGTATGTGAAACTTCTTCAGGAATGACTTGTAACACGCGTCCTTCACATGAACTTGCATATTCTTTCGCAAGTTGTTCGCTCACGGCTAACAATTGATTCACACGCATTGATTTCACTAATTCAGGAACTTGGTTTTCCATACGAGCAGCTGGTGTCCCATTTCGAACCGAATAAGGGAAGACGTGTAATTCAGAGAATCCAATTCGTTTAATTGTTTCTAAAGTTTCATTAAATAACGCTTCTGTTTCACCTGGGAATCCAACAATAACGTCTGTTGTAATCGCTAAATTATCAAATAACTCACGTAACTCGTTTACTTTTTGTTCAAACTCAGCCACTGTATATGGACGTTTCATTCCTTTTAAAATGGCGTCTGATCCTGCCTGAATTGGCATATGTAAATGATTTACAATTTTATCTGACTTTTTCATCGCCTCAATGACATCGTCTGTCATTTCTGATGCTTCAATGGATGAAATACGAATACGTTTTAACCCTTCGATTTCAACTAAGTCTTGTAATAATTTTCCGAAGCTATAATCCTCTAAATCTTCACCATAAGCTGCAGTATGAATTCCTGTTAATACAACTTCACAATGACCATTTGCAACAAGTTGTTTAACTTGTTCAATCACTACTTCAGGTTTTTGTGAACGAACCGTTCCACGAGCCCATGGGATAATACAGTACGTACAGAAATTATTACATCCATCTTGAATTTTTAATGTTGCACGTGTACGATCTGAAAATTGTGTCACGTTAAGTGTTTCGAATCCGTCCACTTTGAAAACATTTTGAATTTGTGAAATAGGTTGACGTTCTTCACGATATTTTTGAACTAATGCTGGAATTTGATCACGTCCATGTGTTCCAATGACGATATCAACACCTTCAATATCCATAATTTCCTTTGGTTTCGTTTGAGCATAGCATCCCATGACACACATAACAGCTTCTGGGTTACGGCGAATCGCACGACGAATGATTTGGCGACTCTTCTTATCGCCTGTATTCGTAACGGTACATGTGTTAATAATGTAAACATCTGCTACGTCTTTAAAATCTACTTTCTCATAACCTTCATTTTTAAATAATTCCCATACGGCTTCTGTTTCATAATGATTTACTTTACACCCTAGGGTATGAAATGCAACAGTCGGCATTAATATCAATCCTTTCCATACTCTTGTTGTCTTTTATAATTCTAATGCGTAAGAAATGGCACTTAAAATATAAATCGGAGCTGTTTCTGTTCGTAAGATGCGAGGCCCTAGTGCACATGGTTTAAATCCCGCTTGTAATAAAAGTGCTTCTTCATGATCGCTAATCCCACCTTCTGGACCAACGATAACCAATAACTTTTGTTTCTCTTTCATCTCATTTAATGTTTGTTTTAATTGAGCTAATTGTCCTTGTTTGGCCGTTTCTTCATAAGCAAATAGACAAACATCATATTGTTTAGCTTGTTCTAACATCTGCTTAAACGATTGAACATCTGTAACCGTTGGTACCCATTGACGATGTGACTGTTCAGCTGCTTCTTTAGCAATTTTATTCCAGCGCTCAACTTTTTTCATCGCTTTTTTAGCGTCCAATTTAACTACTGATCGTTCCATATTTAATGGAATAAATTGATGCGCCCCACATTCAGTCGCCTTTTGAATGACCCATTCAAACTTATCCCCTTTAGGAAGTCCTTGTGCGATCGTCACCTCAATTGGCAGCTCCGTTTGCGCTTCGATGATAGAGTCTAGTGTAACCTCAACTTCTTGTCCATCAAGTTGCTTAATCGTCGCATAATGACAAACTTTATCCTCATCACAGACAATAATTTGATCCCCACTTTCCATACGCATCACACGCGAAATATGATGGGCATCATCTCCCGTAATAACAGCAGATGTCTCTTGAAATTGAGTATTGTTTAAAAAATAACGCTGCATTTAATTGCCTCCAATGATTCATTCTTCATAAAAATTAGTGGCGACCATTATAGTTAGCTACAATAGCAACCCATCCATTTTTTTCTTTTACTTCAACAACTGTGAAATGATGTGTGTTTAGTGCCGTTAAAACAGCTTCTTTTTCATGATCAACAATCCCTGAACAAATAAATGTTTTTCCAACTGGTAACACTTGCTCCACATCATCTAACATATTAATAATGATCGGAGCTAAAATATTAGCTACCATTAAGGTTGGTGATTCATTTAATGCCTCTACACCATCAATTAAGTTATTTTTTTCAACTAAAATATTCTCACAGTGATTCATTTCGATGTTTTCTTTCGCACGAATCACAGCCATCGCATCTAAATCAACGGCATAAACCGATTTAGCTCCTAATTTTGAAGCAGCAATCGCTAAAATTCCTGAACCAGTCCCAACATCGACAACGACTTCATCCGAAGTGACGTATTCTTCAATCAACTCTAAACAAAGTTGAGTCGTTTCATGCGTCCCAGAACCAAACGCCATTCCTGGATCTAGTAAAATTTCAACCACCGAAGGATCAGTTGTCGGTTCTAACCAGCAAGGTTTAATGACTAATTTATCTGTAATTTCAATTGGGGTATAATGTTTTTTCCAACTATTCGCCCAATCTTCTTCATCTAGCATTGTCACTTCAAGTTTATTATGGTCATAATGATCAAGCTTTAAATTTAATAATTGTGTTCGAACAAATTCTAGTTGATTTTCAATGTCTGACGTGACAGCCAAGTATCCCTTAATAATGACACCTTCAGCCGGATAATCATCTGGATTCAAACGATAAATCTCACCAAAATGATCGTCATGTGCTTCAGTTAATGTATTTGAGTCCTCAACAAGTACGCCCTTTGAACCAGCTTCAATAAAAATATTACTAACTAAATCAAATGCCTCATGAGTTGTATGAAAACTTAGTTCTAACCAGTTCATATGGTCACCTCATTTAAATTTATAATTTTATCAAATTCGCCTAGCCTAACGCGACATAAACCTCATCTTCACTTCTATGATGAAACGAATACAGACTTATATAAACAAGGCTCGACTTGATACCTACTTTTTCTCATTTTTTAATTATAACATAAAATAGCCTAAACATAAAATTATGTCTGTTTGTTTAATTTGGTAAATCCCAACAAACTCGTTTAGAAATTAAAAAGGTTATGAGCAAAACTCATAACCTTTATTCTTTATTTAAAAGCTTTTTTTAATTTATCCCAAATTGAACCTGATTTATCTTCTAATTCATCAAATTCGTTTAATAATTCTCGTTGACGATGGTTAAGTTTTTTAGGTACGACTAATTTTACTTTGACGTATAAGTCACCCGTCATCTCGCGATTAATATACTTAACCCCTTTATTGCGAACTCTAAACTCTGTTCCTGGTTGCGTTCCTTCTGGAATCTTTAACGCTACTTTTCCATTTAATGTTGGAACTTCAACTTCTGCTCCTAATGCTGCTTGAGAGAATGAAATTGGAATTTCACAACGTAGATCGTATCCATCACGAACAAAGAAATCATGTGGTAACACACGGAACGCCACATATAAGTCACCGCTTGGTCCACCATTTCGTCCCGCTTCACCTTGTCCGCTTAAGCGGATTTGTTGTCCATCATCAATTCCTGCAGGAACTTTAACTTCGATTGTTTTTGTTTTATGAACAGTTCCACGTCCAACACATGCATCACATTTATGTTTAATACGTTTTCCTGCTCCATGACAGTCAGGACAAACCGTTTGTGTTTGAACGCGTCCTAAAATAGTATTTTGAACTTCAGTGACACGACCGCTTCCGCTACAACGTGAACATGTTTCCACGTCATCTTTAGAGCGTGCCCCACTTCCACCACATTTTGTACATTCTTCTTCACGATTAACTGAAATTTCTTTTGTTGTTCCAAATGCAGCTTCTTCAAATGAAATCGTAATGGTTTGTTGTAAATCATTTCCACGTTGAGGAGCATTTGGATTACGACGACTAGCGCCTCCACCAAAGCCACCGAATCCCCCACCAAACATGCTTTCAAAAATGTCACCGATGTCTTCAAAACCTCCGGCTCCACCGAAGCCACCAAAGCCACCGAATCCACCTTGTCCACCAAAGCCTTCTGCTCCTGCATGTCCAAACTGATCATATGCAGCACGTTTTTGTTCATCGCTTAACACATCATAAGCTTCTTGAACTTCTTTGAATTTTTCTTCTGCATTTTCTTCTGTTGAAACATCGGGATGGTATTGTTTTGCCAATTTACGATATGCACGTTTGATTTCAATATCACTTGCCGTTTTTGAAACGCCAAGGACTTCATAGTAATCACGTTTTGCCATGCGTTTTTACCCTCCTTTTTTCTACTTTCCTACTATATCATAAAAAAAAGTCAAAGTCATAGTAGACTTTGACTTTTTACTTGTCTATTAAACTTCTTTGTATTCAGCGTCTACTACTGAATCATCACCTGATTGAACGTCACCTTGTGCGGCTTGTCCAGCTTCAGCTGCTTTTGAATAAACTTTTACAGCTAACTCTTGAGCAACTTTTTCAAGTTCTTCTTTTTTCGCTTTAATCTCTTCAACGTTTCCTTCGCTTAATGCTTTTTCTAATGCTTCAACACCAGCTTCTACATTTGCTTTTTCTTCTTCAGTTACTTCATCACCTAATTCAGTTACTGATTTTTTAGCTGCAAAGATTAATTGCTCTGCTTCATTGCGAAGTTCTGCTTGTTCTTTACGTTTAGCATCTGCATCTGCATTTTCTTCTGCTTCACGTACCATGCGATCGATTTCTTCGTCAGTTAATCCTGATCCTGAAGTGATAGTGATACGTTGCTCTTTTTGTGTTCCTAAATCTTTTGCTTTTACATTTACGATACCATTTGCATCGATGTCAAATGTTACTTCGATTTGAGGAATTCCACGTGGTGCTGGTGGGATATCTCCTAATTGGAAGCGTCCTAATGTTTTGTTGTCACTAGCCATTGGACGTTCACCTTGTAATACGTGAATGTCTACTGCTGGTTGGTTGTCAGCTGCTGTTGAGAAGACTTGTGATTTTGAAGTTGGGATTGTTGTATTACGAGGGATTAAAACTGTCATTACTTGTCCCATTGTTTCAATACCTAATGATAATGGAGTGACGTCTAATAATAAGATATCTTTAACGTCTCCTTGTAAAACTCCACCTTGAATTGCAGCACCCATTGCTACAACTTCGTCTGGGTTAACACCTTTGTTAGGTTCTTTTCCTAATTCGTTTTTAATTGCATTTTGAACAGCTGGGATACGAGTTGATCCACCTACTAATAAAACTTGATCTAAGTCATTAGCTGTCATTTTAGCATCTTTTAATGCTTGACGAACTGGTCCCATTGTACGTTCTACTAATGTTGCTGTCATTGCATCAAATTGTGCACGTGATAATGTTTTTTCTAAGTGTAATGGTCCTGTTGCATTCATTGAGATGAATGGTAATGAAATTTGAACTGAAGTTACACCTGATAAGTCTTTTTTCGCTTTTTCAGCTGCATCTTTTAAACGTTGCATTGCCATTTTATCTGCTGATAAATCAACACCCGTTTCTGCTTTGAATTCTTTTACTAACCAATCAATGATCACTTGGTCGAAGTCATCTCCACCTAAACGGTTATCTCCGGCAGTTGCTAATACTTCGAATGTTCCATCTGCTAAGTCTAAGATTGAAACGTCGAATGTTCCTCCACCTAAATCGTATACTAAGATGATTTGTTCTTTATCTGTTTTATCTAATCCGTATGCTAATGCTGCTGCAGTTGGTTCGTTGATGATACGTTTAACATCTAATCCTGCGATTTTCCCTGCATCTTTCGTTGCTTGACGCTCAGCATCGTTAAAGTAAGCTGGTACAGTGATAACTGCTTCAGTTACTGGTTCACCTAAGTAAGCTTCAGCTGTTGCTTTTAAGTTTTGTAAAATGATCGCTGAGATTTCTTGTGGTGTATATTCTTTTCCTTCAATAGTCACTTTATGGTTTGTTCCCATATGACGTTTGATAGACATGATTGTGTTAGGGTTTGTGATTGCTTGACGTTTAGCTACGTCACCTACTTGACGCTCGTCACCTTTAAATGAAACAACAGATGGTGTTGTACGTAACCCTTCTGGATTAGCAATAACTTTTGCTTCTCCACCTTCCATAACAGAAACACATGAGTTTGTTGTTCCTAAGTCGATACCAATAATTTTACCCATAGAGATTCATCCTCCTTGATCTATTTTTTATTCGCTAACTTTAACCATTGATGGTCGAATGACACGATCTTTTAGCTTATATCCTTTTTGTAATTCTTGTAAAACCATACCTGATTCTACACCTTCTACAGCTTCTTGCATTACCGCTTGATGAACAGTTGGGTCAAAGGCTACACCCTCTGCTTCAATCGCTTCAACTCCTTCTTGTTTTAGAGCTTCCACTAATTGAGTATGGATCATTTTAAATCCTGTTAAGAATGTTTTTGTATTCTCATCCTCAACTGTTGATGATAACGCGCGTTCGAAGTTATCAATAGCTGGAATAATATTTGTAGCTAATGATTGAGAACGATATTTCGTTTCACGAGCACGTTCTTCGTTCATACGGCGTTTGAAGTTTTCAAGTTCAGCCGCATTACGTAACAATTGATCTTTTAAGTCTTCAATTTGTTGTTTTAAGCTTTCTGTTTCATCAATCGTTTCACACTCATCTTCTTGGCAGCACGTTGATTCTAAAGCTTCTGTTTGTTCCTCATTTAATTCCTCAACTGATTGGGCATCTTTATTCAATCGTCCCACCTCCTATTTATATAAATCAGACATGATACGAGCAACATGTTCAAGAAGAGGGATAATTTTACGATATTCCATTCGAGTTGGACCTAATACCGCAATCTTTCCATATTCTTGATCACTAATTTGATAAGGAACCGTAATTAATGTACAATTCTCCATCGCTTTAATTTCGTTCTCTTGTCCAATTTTAACTGTTAATTGATGGCCACCTTCATCGGCCTCTATTACTTTAACAATTTCATCTGCTTCTATCATATTAAATAAACGATAAGCTTTTTCTAAATCGTTAAATTCAGGTTGTTTTAAAATATTTGACTTCCCACTCAAAATATAATTTTGTTGATTTAATGATTGGGATAAAAGTTGTAGCATCGCGTACATAATCTCTTCTTTATAGGAGATAAAATCATGTAGTTGATTTTCAAAACTCTCTGTCAACTTTTCTTGAACATGACCAATATACTCTCCTACTAATAACTCATCGAGTGCCTTAATAATGCTTTCCATTCTAGTGATGTCAATATTAGTTGGAAGGGTGATTGTTCGGCTTTCAACATGCCCTTGATCAGTAATCAAGACAAATACCGCTTGACGATCTGAAATCGGAACAAATTGAATTTTTTTAACTCGACTATAATCACGTGATGGACCGAGTAAGATCGATGTATAATTGGTTAAACTAGACAAAAGCTTAACAGCTTCTTTAATTGTCGTCTCACGTTCAAACTGTTTCTTTTCTAACAATTGTTTAAATATCCCTACTTCTGGTGTTGTCTCAATCGGTTCTTGATTTACAATAAAATCTACATAGTATCGATATCCCTTTTGACTCGGAACACGTCCACTTGATGTATGAGTTTTTTCAATAAAACCTAAATCCTCAAGATCAGCCATATCATTACGAATGGTTGCCGCTGAAAAATTCAAATCTTCTTTTTTAGAGAGGATTCGAGAGCCAACAGGTTGTGCAGTTTGTATGAACTCTTCTACAATTGCCTTTAAAACTAATATTTGACGTTCTGTTAGCAATGTAAACACCTCTTTTAGCACTCGTTCATCTTAAGTGCTAATATCATTATATATAAATCAATTAGCACTGTCAACACCATAGTGCTAATTTTTTAGTTTTTTATGGATTTCATTTCGTTTTAACACTCCAAATTTATTTTTAACAATTAACAGTTATGAAAAAAGAGGGTCATACATAGTATGCCCTCTTTTTTATGTTTCATTATTTATTTGATTGAATTAATGATAATAATGATGCTTTAGGTTGGAATCCAACTGTTTGTTGAACCGCTTGTCCGTCTTTGAATAAAATTAATGTTGGGATTGACATTACTTTATACTCAGCAGCTACTGATTGGCAATTATCAACGTTAACTTTTACGATTTTCACTGTTCCTTCTAATTCTGTAGCTAACTCATCTAAAACTGGAGCGATCATTTTACATGGTCCACACCAATCTGCATAGAAATCAACTAAAACTAATCCGCTGCTGATTTCTTGAGCAAATGTTTCTTCTGTTGCATAAATAACTGACATATTTATTCCTCCTTACCTACCGATTTATATAAAATTAGTATACCATATTGGCATGAAATTACAAATAGTTTGCACTTTCTTTCATAGTATCTCACACTTATATTTTTACATTCACAATTACTTATACTAAAAAAAGACAAAGATTACGATCAGTAGATAGTTTAAAACCGTTAGAAAACTAACGGTTACAAGCTATTTGATAAATAACGATGTAAAAAGGCTTTTGTTCGCTCTTGCTTTGGATGAATAAAAATTTCTTCAGGTGTTCCTTCTTCTGCAATCACCCCTTGATCCATAAACACCACTCGATCACTGACTTCTTTAGCAAATCCCATTTCATGGGTCACGATAATCATCGTTAATCCTTCATCTGCTAACTGCTTCATGACATCTAAAATGCCACCGACCATTTCTGGATCGAGTGCACTTGTTGGCTCATCAAAAAGTAAAACTTCAGGATCCATACATAACGCTCTTGCAATGCCTACACGTTGTTTTTGGCCACCCGATAATTGAGTGCTACTGCAATCTGCAAATCGTTCCATTCCTACTTTTTTTAAGTAAAACATTGCCTTTTCTTTTGCTTCTTCTTTGCTACGCTTTAAAATTTTAATTTGCCCCATCATGCAATTTTCTAAAACTGTTTTATGATGAAATAAATTAAAATTTTGAAAAACCATTCCTACTTTTGTACGATGATGATTAATATTAATACTTCCTGTTAGGATATCTTTTCCTTGATAAAAGATTTGTCCACTATCTGGGTTTTCTAATAAATTAATACAACGTAATAAGGTTGATTTTCCACTTCCACTTGAACCGATGATGGTAATAACTTCTCCCTTATTGACCTGAAATTCAATATTTTTTAAAACTTCTAAATTCCCAAAATATTTTTTTAATCCATGAATGTTAATGATTTGACTTGCTTCCACTTTAATCCCTCCTTAGCTTAGCGAGTTCGGCATGGTTTGGGATGCTGGAAAAGATGTTTTTGGCATATTCATTTTCTTTTCCACTAATCTTAAAATTTGAGAGGTAATCGTTGTAAGAACTAAATAAATGAGACATGTAATGAAAAAAGTTTCCGAGTATAACATGGCACTTCCAGCTACTGAACGTGATTGGAAGAATAATTCAATTACTCCGATCACGTTTAGCATTGAGCTATCTTTAATATTAACAATAAACTCATTACCGATCGATGGGAATGAATTCTTAATGGCTTGAGGTAAAACGATGTAGATCATCGTCTGCACACTATTCATTCCGATACTACGTGCCGCTTCGACTTGTCCACGTTCAACCGACTGAATTCCAGAACGAATAATCTCTGACATGTAAGCACCTGTATTAACTGAAATAATGACAATCCCAGCTGTCATCGCATCCCATCCTAAAACCGGACGTAGTGCATAATACAAAAACATAGCTTGAACCATCATTGGTGTTCCTCTAAAGAACCAAACATAAATTCCTATTAATGCATGTAAGGTTTTTTTAGTTACCTTAGCACTTCTTGAGTCACGTGGTTCAATCTCAATTGCACGAACGCCTCCTAAGATTAAACCGATCATGAGCCCTAAAAGCGTCCCTAATAACGCTAAAAATAACGTCATTTTAATTCCGTACCAAAACAATTGATAATTATTTGTAAATAAACGATAAGCTTTTTCTAAAAAGTCAACTTGAAACATCATAAATTTCGACCTACTCCCCTGTTGGCGCTGACTCACGTGCCGCCATCATCCACTCATCACGTGTTGCCTCTGAAATTGAATCTAAAGCAGACTGAACGTCATTAAAGAAGTCCGTTCCTCGACTACCTTCTTTTAACCCAATTGAAACTGATGTATCCACATCAAATCCTTGTCCCTCATTGAACTGAACAATCGTTAAATCAGGATTTGCTTGAACAACCCCTTCAGCAACTGGTAATTCTGCCGTGATTCCATCACTTTCACCACTTAATAACGTTTGAACTAATTCTGGATAACTTGAACGTGGCGTTAAATGATTAACTCCAGGAATTTGATCAATAATTTCATCATAGCTCGTATTCATTTGCCCGATGACATTTGCTCCATTAAAGTCAGCAATTGATGTTGCATTTTTATAATTTCCATCTCCTCTTACAATCATGACCATTTCTGACTCAAAATATGGTGTCGTAAAATCAATCCCTTGTTCACGTTCTTCATCTGCCGTCATTCCTGCAATGATCGCATTGATTTCCCCTGACTCAAGTGCAGGTTGTAACCCGTCCCAATCTAATTTTTTCACCACTAGTTCTTTTCCTAATGAATCCGCAATTTTTGAAGCGACTCTGACGTCATAACCATCACATAGTCCCGCTCCACCAATCGAAACACTTGTGTCTGTTTGCTGAGTTGTTTGCCAGTTAAACGGTGCATAGTTACACTCCATTCCGACAATAAACTGATCTTGTTCATTTGTTTGATTAGCTCCACATCCAACTAATAACGAACCAACTGCTAAAACTCCAATAAATTTTTTCATATGCTTGACGCTCCCCTTTTGATTTTCTTTAACAAAAAAAGCCGTGCTATTAAACACGACTACTTTTAAAGTTCGTTGTATTAATAGCTCCTCTTCATTACTGAAGGAGTGTTACAGGTATTCCCTGCAACCCCAAGCTAGACATCCGCCAATGCTAACTTTCGGCGATGATTACCTTTCCTATTCTTCTTCGTCTGCCGACTCCAAATAGTACTCTGACGCACCGCTACCTCTATACGATTTTTTCTTGTTGAAGTTAATATACCATAATTTTACATATAGTGCAAGTATTGTTAATTAATTTTATTCATTTTATATTTCAAGATCATTTATTTTAGAATCATTTTTAATAAAATATAACTGTAATTTATAAACTCTATCCTCTTAAACAAAAAGACATAGGCTAATCCTATGTCTTTTATTCTATTTCAATTCAACAACGGTTGCACCCGTTCCACCTTCACCAGCTCCACCAAATCTAAATGAAGCGACATGTTTGTTATTTTTTAAATATTTATGAACCCCTTGACGAAGTGCACCTGTACCATGTCCGTGAATAATGGTAACGGATTGATATCCCGCTAATAAAATATCGTCGAAGTATTTATCTAAACGTAACATCGCATCTTCATAACGTTCTCCACGTAAATCTAATTGAATCCCTACGTTTGTATTACGTTTATGAATCACTTTACCTTTTTTCGTTTCTTGTTTTTTAACCGCTGGACGAATGTATTCTAAGTCCTCTTCTTTAATGTTAACTTTCATCATTCCAAGTTGTACCATCCACTCACCATTTTTCGTTTTTTCAATGAGTTCTCCTTGACGACTTAATGAAAGCACCATGACCTCATCTCCAGCTTTTAATGGTCCTTTATTTTTAGCTTTACGTTTAAATTGTTCTGCTTGCTTCGCTTCTGATCGTTTAAGTGAGGTTAATTTTTCTGTTAACTCATGATCTTTAATTGTTAAATCGGCGACTTTTTTCGCTTGGCGTAAATCTGCTACGATTTGTTCTGCCTCTTCTTTCGCTTGACGAATATTTTCAAACGCTTCTTTTTTAATGTCTTCAAGGACACGTTCACGCTCGGCTTCAAACTTCGCAATCTTACGTTCATAATCAAGACGCATCTCTTCTACTTCTTGATTTTGCTTTTGTAACAGTTGAATTTCGCGATCAAGCTCAAGTCCACGATCTTCTAATTTTGTAATTAAATCGGTCATCTCTGTACGTTCCGTTTCAACATAAGCACGAGCTGATGATAAGATAACTTCTTTTAATCCAAGGCGTTTTGAAATTTCAAAGGCATTTGAACGTCCTGGAACTCCAACTAATAAACGATATGTTGGAGATAATGTCTCAATATTAAATTCAACTGATGCATTAATGACATCATCATTTTCATAAGCATACGCTTTTAATTCTGGATAATGTGACGTGGCAATCGTTCTTGCTCCACGAACTTTGACATAATCTAAAATAGAAATAGCTAGTGATGCTCCCTCTTTTGGATCTGTTCCCGCTCCTAATTCGTCAAATAAGATTAAACTATTAACCGTTAAACGTTCCATGATACGAACGATATTAGTCATGTGCGATGAAAAGGTTGATAAACTTTGTTCAATACTTTGTTCATCTCCAATATCAGCAAAAACATGATCAAAAATCGCTAACTGTGATGTTTCATGAGCTGGAATTAAAAGTCCTGATTGAGCCATTAATGTTAATAATCCCACTGTTTTTAGTGTGACTGTTTTTCCACCTGTATTTGGTCCGGTAATCACAATCGTCGTATACTCATCACCCAGTTCAATATCATTTGGAACAACAGTTTTCGGATCAATTAATGGATGACGAGCTGCGACTAATCGAATAATTCCTTTTGTGTTCATCGTTGGACGTGTCGCTTGAATCATACGAGCATATTTACCTTTAGCAAACATAAAATCAATTTCACCAAGGACATCCACGTTAACGGCTAATGCATCAACGAACTTTTTCACTTCTTCTGTTAAAGCGCGTAAAATACGTTCAATTTCACGACGTTCTTCTACATGATATTCTTGTAACTTATTATTTAAATCAACCACTTCTTTAGGTTCAATAAAATACGTATTTCCTGAAGAAGATTGATCGTGAACCGTTCCACCAAATGTGTTTTTTGCCTCCGCACGAACTGGAACCACGTAACGATCATTACGCATCGTCACAATACCATCTGTTAACTTATTACGACGTTCGGATACAACTTGATTTAAACGCTCTTTAATTCTTGCTTCCGTACTTTGAATCGCACGACGGATACTACGTAACTCAGGTGATGCACTATCTAACACATACCCTGTTTCATCAATACAATCATTAATAGCTGTTTGTAAATTATTTAAAGAAACTAAACTACTCACTTGTGATGAAAAAATAGGTGTTTCTACTTTAATTTCATTTAAACGCTCTGCGAATGCTTTTAATTGTGAAACCGCATATAATAAGCGACTAATCGATAATAATTCTTGTGCGTTTAACATCGCAGAAATTTTTGCTCGTTTAATCGCTTCTGTAATATCTGTCACACCACCTAATGGGGCTTCTCCTAAGGTTAAAATAATACGTAAAGCTTCCTCAGATTGATTTAGTGAATACTCCACTTGTTTTTCATCGACCGATGGAGTTAAATACTCCACTCGCTTTTGACCAAGTGAACAAGCACATAATGAGTCAACCGTTTGTTTAATCTTATTAAATTCTAATATTTGAATGGCTTGTTTCATTTACCTCACTCCAACTAATTTAAAAAATGAAAAAATTTGATCTGTTTTATTTTAACATAAAAACAAATAAAAACCTAGCCTTCGAACGAATCCGATAACTAAGAAATAAGCGTTCATTTTAAGCTTTTTACTCTTGCTTAATCAGCAATGGTTTTATCAATAGTGTACCCCATGTTTGTCATTAGACATAGGAATTTTAGATGTTTTTTGGTAAAATTATAATATCTATAAGTCCAGATAAGTTTTTCATATCGTAAAAACTTTTAGCTGGACTATAGTCTGTCTTAGTATTAAAAAGAATTCCTAACTAATCCTGCTATAAAATGATGAAATATATTTCTGTTTCCATATCTATATGGATAAGGTTAGATAAACGTTCATTTAGATGACGGATCTAAACTTATATCTAAAAAGGGACGGTGTAAAGATGGCAACAATCACACTAACAGTATCTCAGCAACAATTAGAAAAAATGTATCAAACCTATCAAAACCAGATTATAAAAGTGCCCAATCATACACTTTTTCAAGCAAAAACTTCTCATTGTACGATTACAGCTTACTTAAGTAAAAAAGTCGTCTTCCAAGGAAAATCACCTGAAATCGAAGCAGCTAAATGGCAATCATCACCTACTATGTCTTCATCCAAAAAAGCATTAACATCTTCACTTCCAGCAACGATTAAAACATTAAGTGCCGTTGGGTGTGATGAAGTGGGAACCGGTGATTACTTTGGTCCATTAGTCGTTTGCTGTGCTTATGTTGAACAACATTTAATCGATCAATTACAAACAATGGGAATTAAAGACTCTAAAGCTTTAAAAGATCCTGAAATTTGTCACTTAGCTTCGAAAATTGAAACGTTAATTCCACATCAAGTGCTTATTTTACCGAATGAAAAATATAATAAAATGGTCGATCAAGGAATGAATGCTAATGCTATTAAGGCGTTTTTACATAATCAAGCCCTTAATAAATTAACACAATCATTACCTACTTATCCTAATTATTTAATCATGGATGAATTTGTGAATGAAAAAAAATATTTTGAATACTTAAAGCAATTACCTAAACAACCTGTCATCGTAAAAGAAAATCTTCACTTCATTCAAAAGGGAGAATCCGTTCACGTGGCAGTAGCCGCTGCCTCTATTTTAGCACGTGCTTCATTTGTTAAATACATGAATATTATGAGTAAAAAACTAAACTTTGATTTACCTAAAGGTGCTGGAAGTCCAGTCGATGCAGCGGGACGCCAATTTGTTAAACAATTTGGCGAGGCTAAATTAAAAGAACTAACGAAGTGGCATTTTGCAAATACTCAAAAAATTCTAAAATAATCTTTTAAACAAAATCAAAAAAGAACTGGATCTCATCCAGTTCTTTTTTAGTTATGACTTTTAAACTCTGATCTTAAACCTGAGTTTTATTCTAAACCAAGTGTTTTAATAAATTCTAACGCTTTTTTAGGTTGCCCTGTTTCTAAGTAATAAGCAATCATGGCCTGATTCGTTTGATTATAATCGGTATGCTCCGTAAGAGCTGCCCCACGATTCATTAATCCTACTAACAACAAAATCATCGTTGCTGTGGCTAATAATGTTCGTGAAAGATAATAAGTATGCTTTGGCAATCCTAGAATACTAGCAATTAAAAAGCCTCCTAAAAAGCCTCCTAGATGTCCATAAAAATCAATGCTTGGATCAAGCACAAGCCAAAAAACAGAAATCAATAAAATAGGAAAAACTAACGTGCGAACAAAGTGCATAAAGACTTTGCGCTTTTCAATTCCTAAAAATAGTAATGCTCCTAATAATCCATACGCTACGGTTGAGGCACCTAAAGAAGGTCCTTCGACAAAGGCATAGCTACACAAATTCCCAAAGAAAGCGGATCCTAATATAATGACTAACGTGCGCCACCAGCCAAAGACTTGCTCGATCATTTTTCCAAATTGATAAATAAAGACAACATTAAATAATAAATGCATCAGATCAATATGTAAAAATGCTGATGTCAACAAACGATAATACTGTCCACTTAAAATAAGCGGATTATATTTCGCACCATATTCAATGGCCACCGCTGCTCCCCATTGTGAAACAGGCTTAAATTGTAAAAAGGCAAAAACAGCAATTAAACTAGCCATAAATAAATAAGTAACTATTGATTTATTTTGAAAAAGTAACATTTTTCTAACACTTAATGCTTTTTCTTTCGTTGACTGCTGCATTTGACTAATTAATTCAACCATCGGACGATTTAAATCCGCTTTTTTTAATTTAGGAAAAAGTGGTTGTAACTCCGTATTTTCTGTTAAATCCGTGGATTGGTTGACATGAACAATCTTTAAATAGGTGCGGTGAGAGTCAAGGATACGTGAACTATAGGAATCTAAATTTAAAATAATGACATTCAATCGTCCCATTAAATAGCGACGTCGGATTCGTGAACGAACGAGATCGACTTGTTTAAACAAATGATTAGCTTGTTCTTCACTAAAAATGCTACGTTGATTCACATAGATTAACTGAACAGTCGGATGAGATAAGTTCTCGAGCCAAATATCACGTTCATTTCCTACATAAATATAATCCTCTTCGACCATTAAATAGTTAATAATATTCATGGCTAATTCACTTTGTATATCAATTCGAATTTCTTTCATCACACCTGGATTACTCATGCTTATATCACCTATACCTATCCTAAAATTTCAAGACTCTCTAATGCCTCTTCAAAATACGATGGAAGTGGCGTCGAGAACTCCATATACTCTCCTGTATTTGGATGGTCAAATCCTAAAATAGCTGCATGTAAAAATTGTCCATTCTCTCCACCAATTGTCTTACGTGGTCCATATTGAGGATCTCCTGCTAATGGATAACCAATATACTTCATATGAACACGGATTTGGTGTGTTCGACCTGTTTCAAGACGACATTCAATCATCGTAAAGTCTTTAAAACGTTTCAACACTTTAAAGTGTGTCACCGCATGTTTTCCACCTTCGATGACCGTCATTTTTTTACGATCTTTTGGATCTCGACCAATTGGCGCATCAATCGTTCCGTTATCATGTGGAATCACTCCATGAACTAACGCAATATAGCGACGAGTCACTGTTTTTTCCACTAGTTGATTTACTAAAGACTCATGTGCCACATCGTTTTTAGCGACCATTAATAATCCTGACGTATCTTTATCAATTCGGTGAACAATTCCCGGACGTAAGACACCATTAATTCCAGATAAATTTTTAGCTTGAGCCATTAATCCATTTACTAATGTTCCACTCATACTTCCTGGAGCTGGATGCACCACCATTCCTGATGGTTTGTTAACCACAATGACATAATCATCTTCATAAACGATATCTAAGTCCATCTCTTCAGGAACGACATCTAATGCTTCTGGTTCAGGAATTGTCACTTCGATTTCATCGTTTAAGCGACATTTATAATTCGCCTTTTCATGTTTTCCATTAATTAATACTTTTTGTTCTTTAATTAACTGTTGAATATATGAACGTGATAAATCGCTAAATAATTCATTTAACACTTTATCTAAACGCACACCTACTAATTCACTTGGTACTAAGACTGTCTCTTGTTCCATAAACGCCCATCCTTTCACAAAGCAGAAAGCTATTTATGCATTTACTACTTATCTTGTTGCTATTTTTATATCGATACTTAGGTGTAGAGTGAAATGCAGCTATTATTACGACTTAGGATCACGTTTTACATCTAAAAACGCATCGACTGCCATTAAAAAGACCCCAATACATAACGCACTATCGGCGATATTGAAGATTGGAAAATCATAACCAAAAATATACGTATTGATAAAATCAACCACATGCTGATACATCACACGATCAATGAAATTTCCAATGGCCCCACCTAAAATAAGTGATAACGCAATGACTAAAAGTTTTTCTTTTTTAACATCTAGTCGACGAATCCATAAAATCACCACTCCAATAACGATTAAAGTGACCACATAAAAGAAAAGCATTTTCCCTTGTAAAATACCCCACGCAGCCCCTTCGTTACGATGAGATGTGATGTATAAAAAATGATCGATGATTGAAATCGATTGCCCGATTGTCATGTACTTAACAACTAAAAACTTTGTTAATTGATCGATGATAATCGTTGCAGCTACAATCCATAACACAAGCCACATTTACCTCACTACTCCTTTAGTATTCGTTTTATTTTGACATTTTAACATTATAACAAACAATTCATTATTTGTATATAATATTTACCTTTAGTGGAAAGCACTTCTTGGAATTTTAATGACTTCGTTCTTCATTCACAAGTCGTATCTTTTTTTTACTAGTTTTTGTAAGAAACGTCATCTGCGAATCACTTTTTTTCATGAGAAAACGATCACTATCTTTCAAATCAAAAATCACTATTTAACTTAACTTAACGATTTGTTTATTTATCTCGACGATTGGCAATTAGATCACATCATGTTCTTTTTAGATTTGATTCTCTAATTCCATCAGGTGTTAAATCTGTTTCATTCATTAAAATTTTTAATGTTACTTTTATAGTCTATCACAAAAATGAAGTTTTAAAGTTTAATTTTCTTCTTTTCTTTTTTAAGCACAAAAAAACCGCTGAACACTCAGCGGTCTTTCATTTATGATCTCTTAGTTATAAACTTTTTGGAACTACATTTTGAGCTTGGAACCCACGTGGTCCTTGTGTTGCTTCAAACGTTACTTTTTGACCTTCTTCAAGACGTTTAAATCCGTCTGTTTGAATAGCTGAAAAGTGAACAAAAACATCGTTTCCATTTTCTGTAGAAATAAATCCAAAACCTTTTTCCTCATTAAACCATTTAACTGTACCTTTCATATTGGTACCTCCTAAAATTTATTTCTGTAATAAATGAAAAATTCACGTATTATTACAGATTACATCAAGTGGTGGAATATAATCTCTAATAACATGTGAATTTCACAAACGTTAAGGCTATAAACAACTACTGAACATACTCTTATTATACGCGACTTTCCTAAAAATGTCAATGAAAGTTAGTTGTTTTTTGATTTTAGTTCATAACTCCTTTTTGCCTAACGTTTGATCTGAACTTTTAATCAATCATAAAAATGGTCACCAACTTGAACTTTGGTGACAATTTCGACTACGCTCAATCTTTTTAATCAATTTGAGTTTCAACCGTTAATTTAACCTCTTTCATCTGACGATATTTAACTCCCGCTGCATCAAGCATTCGTTTAGAAGCAATCGTACTATCTGTATGAGCATATTTATCACTCATGTAAATAATTTCTTCAATGCCTGATTGAATAATATATTTCGCACATTCATGACAAGGAAACAACGAAACATAAAGACGACATTTTTTTAATGGAATCGTACTATTTAAAATCGCATTTTGCTCGGCGTGAACGACATAAGGGTACTTCGTATTTAAAAAGTCTCCTTCACGCTCCCACGGAAATTCGACATCTGAACATCCATGTGGAAATCCATTATAACCAATTCCTACAATTCGATGATCCTCATTGACGATACATGCACCTACTTGTGTTTGAGGATCCTTACTTCTCATGGCTGATAGTAATGAAATCCCCATAAAATATTCATCCCAGCTTAAATAATTTTCACGCATTTGATCATTCCTCCTTCATTCAAAGAGTGATGTCCCTTTAATTCTAACAAGTATTTCATCGCTTGACTCTAATTATATCATAGTTTGTAAAGAACCATCTTTACAGTCTTATTCACTTCGATTTATCATTTAAAAAAGACAATAGCCCTTAGCTATTGTCTTTTCATTGATTTAAATTATCCATTCACAACATCTGAACAACGTGGACAAATTCCTTGTTCATTGACATCAGAAACAACTAACCAACAACGATCACATGTATGACCTTCTGCTGCTTTAACTAAAACAGCTAATCCATCAAATTGTAACGCATTTTCTGGTGTTTCTGTGTCTTCAATCACTAATTCAGAAACGATAAAGATTTGTTTTAAATCAGCTTGTAACGATTCTAACAATGCTTTTGTTTCTGCATTTGGATATAAATGTAACGCTGCTGTTAATGATTTTCCGATTACTTTTTCATTACGAGCTTCTTCTAACGCTTTTAATACGTCATGACGAAGCGTTAATAATTGATTCCATTTTTCGCTAACTTCTTTAGCATTAGCATATGTTTTTACTTCAGGCATGTCTGTTAAGTAAACTGAAACCTCTGTGCTTCCTGGGATATATGAATAAACTTCATCCGCTGTATGAGGAATAACTGGTGCTAATAAACGAACCATGTCTGAAATATGATGATATAAAACCGTTTGAATTGAACGACGTGCTTTGCTATCAGCCGCATCAATATATAAAATATCTTTTGTGAAATCTAAGTAGAAAGCACTTAAATCATTTGAAATATAATTGTTAACTGATTTAAATACATCATCGAAACGATATTCTTCATAGGCTTGCTTTAATTCAGCGGTTAATTCATTTAAGCGAATCATCATGAATTGATCCACTTCATTTAAGTCTTCATACGCCATTAAATCTGTTTCTAAGTTAAAATCATGTAAGTTTCCTAATAAGAAACGGAACGTATTACGCATTTTACGATAGCTTTCAGACACTTGTTTAATTAAGTCTTCTGAAATACGAACATCGGCTTGATAATCAACTGAAGCCACCCATAAGCGAACAATATCTGCTCCATAAATGTTAATTAATTTTAATGGATCGATAACATTTCCAATTGATTTAGACATCTTACGTCCTTGTCCATCTAAAACGAATCCGTGACTCACAACTGTTTTATATGGTGCACGTCCTGTCATGGCTACTCCTGTTGATAATGAAGAGTTAAACCATCCACGGTATTGATCTGATCCTTCTAAGTATAAATCAGCTGGGTATGGTAATCCACGCTCAACTAAGACACCGTGATGTGATGATCCAGAATCAAACCATACGTCCATGATATCCATCTCTTTACGGAATTTTCCGTTTGGACTTCCCGGATGTGTAAATCCTTCTGGTAATAATTGTTCAGCTTCTAATTCAAACCAAATATTTGATCCTTTTTCACGGAATAAGTCTGCCACATGGTTAATAACTGCTTCGTCTAAAATAGCTTCTCCATCTTCTGCATAGAACACTGGGATTGGAACTCCCCAAACACGCTGACGTGAAATACACCAGTCTGCACGATCTTTAATCATGTTTCCTAAGCGCACTTCTCCCCATGCTGGTAACCAGTTTACTTCTTTGATTTGTTCCATCATTTGACCTTTTAATGCTTCAATTGACGCAAACCATTGTTCTGTTGCACGAAAAATAATTGGCTTTTTCGTACGCCAGTCATGTGGATATGAATGGGTAATAAATTTTAATCCAAGTAACGCACCGTTTTCTTCTAATTTTTGTCCAACGGCTTTATTTGCATCTTCGTAATACATTCCTTCAAACTCTAACGCTTCTTTTGTCATGTATCCACGGTGATCAACTGGACATAACACTTCTAAGTTATATTTACGACCTGCATTGAAGTCATCTTCCCCGTGTCCTGGTGCCGTATGAACTAATCCTGTTCCGGCATCAAGTGTTACGTGGTCTCCTAAAATTAATAATGACTCACGATCAAAGATTGGATGTTTAGCTGTCATATACTCAAACTCAGATCCTTTGTGAGTCGCTACGACTTCATAAGTTTCCCATCCAAACTCTTCTGCTAACTGCTTTACTAATTCCTCGGCAACAATGAATTTACGTCCATTCGCTGCAACCGTTGCATAGTCTAAATCAGCATTCACACAGATTCCTAAGTTTGCTGGAATTGTCCAAGGTGTTGTTGTCCAAATAACAAACTCTTCATCACCTGATAAAATTCCTTTTCCATCTTGTACTTTAAACGCAACATAGATTGATGGTGATTTTTTATCATGATATTCAATTTCTGCTTCTGCTAACGCTGTCTCAGATGATGGTGACCAATAAATTGGTTTTAATCCTTTGTAAATTAAACCATCTTTAACCATTTTACCAAACACTTTAATTTGCTGTGCTTCAAACTCTTTTTGTAACGTAATATATGGGTTATCCCAATCACCTAATACCCCTAAACGTTTAAATTGTTGTTTTTGCCCTTCTACTTGTTCTAAGGCATATTGTTGACATAACTCACGGAATTCAGCAATTGTCTTTTCTTTACGATTTACTTTTTTATTATTTGTTAAAGCTTGCTCGATTGGTAATCCGTGTGTATCCCAACCTGGAATATACGGTGAATAAAATCCATTCATGTTTTTATAACGAACAACAAAGTCTTTTAAAATTTTGTTTAACGCGTGTCCCATATGAATATTACCATTTGCATATGGTGGTCCGTCATGTAAAACGAAAGGTGTTTTATCTTTATTTTTATCTAATACACGTTGGTAGACATTTTCCTCATACCATTTTTGTTCGATTTGTGGTTCACGATTTGGAAGGTTTCCACGCATTGGAAAATCCGTCTTAGGCATTAATAAGGTTTCTTTTAATTCCATCGTCTAATCACTCCTTGTTAGTTTTCATATAGTTTGCGAAAATAAAAAAGAACTTTTCATCACATAAGGACGAAAAGTTCCGTGGTACCACCTTAATTCACAGTAGAAAGAAAAAAAAGCTACTGCCTCAAACTATTTATCGCATAGTCTACGTCATGCTTTTTGATCACATGAAAGCTCCTGGTTGATTCTATACTATTCTTTTTATCGATCTCACACCGCCACCGACTCGCTTAGAAAAAGTTCATAATATAGCATGGTCCACTCTTCGCTAATATTTACTATATTTGTCTATCATTTTAATGAATTCTGTCAAAAAAATCAATAGCTTTTTAGCTTTTTCCAAAACAATTTCGAATATCGTCAACTTTAGAGTTTAAAAATTCGATTAATTCATCTTTGATTTGTAGTTGTTGCTGTTCAAACTGTGCTGTTTCTTCCATAATTTTCTCTACGTCGCAAATAGCCTGCTCAATCATCAACTTAGAAATTTTTTCAGTCTCTTGAATAATTTTTATCGCATCACGCTTAGCATGTGTTTTTAACAATTCAATTTGCTCAAGTTCTGATTTCAAATGTGATTCGGAACTTTCTTGCATCGCTTGAACTTCTTTTTTAAATGATTTATTTTGCTTCTCTAATGCTTCTATTTGCTCAATCAATAAACAAAAGACACGATAAAGTTCATCATCTGAAAATTTTCCCCATGACTTTTTCATTTGAGTCTTTAACATTTCTGCTGGCGTCATCTCGTCCCCCCTAACTACACGGTTTTCCCAATAATAACTACGGCTCTTCCACTCTTTGTCGTTGACTTTTGAGTCAATAATTTGTAGCGACCATATCGCTTAATTGAAATGATGTCGCCAAGTTGACAAGTATAAGAATGATTATGTTCCACCTTAAAATTCACATGAACATTTCCTTGCTTCATATATTCAAAAACTTGCGAGCGAGATGCTTTCATTAAACTAGCGACAATCACATCTAATCGCATCGAACTAATAATATATTCGTTTGTTTCGTAGTTTTCAATTCGTTGTAAATCATCAATGTTGTGTTCAATCAACTTAATACTATGTCGCCCGATTTTTGTAAAATGTTGAAGAATGAAACTTGAAAATTCCTCACAAATAGCGATATAAATCTTTTTAGAATCTAGCACTAAAATGTCTCCAATAAGAGATCGATCAATATTTAGGGCCGTTAATGAGCCTAAAATTTGGCGATGTTCAAAGGTAACATGTCGAATCGGATACAACACCTCATATCCAACCACCGTATCATCAAATGTGCTGTGAGATAAATAAGAGGGGATAATGATCGCTCGCTTTCGCTCAGCCTCTTTAAACCCTCCTACAAATTTGACATTTATTTCGTCATATTCATTAATAAGAATTTGAACAATCTGTTGCTCACGTGGTGTTAAAAATTTGGTCATTTTGATTTTATCGTGATGATAAACCTGTTGAATCCAATCATTAACCTTAGTGACAAACTCATGTTCATGAACGCTAAAGTGTTCGAGTCTCATTATAAAATGTTAAACAACCCTTGCATCGCTAAATTTAGCACAACAACCGCAATGAGTGGTGAAATATCAATCATTCCAATTGGAGGAATGATTTTTCTAAAAATTGATAAGTACGGTTCAACAAGTTCACCAATAATACGACCTAATTGTGTCGTGCGGCTTTCTGGGATCCAGCTCATTAAAACATAAATGACAATGAGCGTTTGATAAAGACTTAAAATCGCTTTAAATAATAAGATGATTTGTATCATTGCTGTTACTCCTCGATTTCTGGTTGTACTTCATTCATGGTCACTTGACCTTCTGTTTCGACAGTTTTTGGGGTACATAAGAATAAGTTCGTTCCGACACGTTTAATATCACCATCAATGGCATAAATCGTTCCGCTTAAAAAGTCAACGACACGTTTTGCTTGTGATTTTTCTAAACGTTGTAAGTTAATAAAAACAGGATAATTTTCTTTTAAGCAATCTGCAATATCTTGTGCGTCTGAATATTCATTTGGTTCACGAATAATGACTTTATTTAAATTGCTATCTAATTTTAATTTATTTGCTTCTGTATTCATTTGCATCACAGTACTCTTTCCTTTGTTTGTTGATTGATTAACTGACGTTGTTGGGTTCGTTACCACTGTTAAATCCGGCTTTGATGGCGCAGGTTTTACTACTTCTGGTTCTTCGAACTCCTCTTCAAAATCATCCATTTCGTATTCCTCTTCATCTATTCCCATCATTGTTTTAATCTTATCTTTAAAACTCATCTTCTTCTCCTCCTATAATTATTAGTTTTTCTCTGTTAGATATACCCTAGTCTTGGAATAGAACTGAACCTAATCTAATATGTGTGGCTCCCTCTTCAATGGCAATCTGATAATCATTGCTCATTCCCATCGATAACATCAAACAGTTTTTCGCAAAACCAGATATTGAAATAGTGGTCTGTAATTGCTTTAACTTTTTAAAGCAATCGCGAATCACATTCTCATCATCCGTATGTGGTGCCATGGTCATGAGTCCAATAACTTCAATAATGGGATACCGTTTTAATGCTTCAATAAAAGGGATAACCTCTTCGACGTTAAGTCCGTGTTTACTTTCTTCTTCGCTTACATTGACTTGAATGAAACACGGTAGTGGTTCTTGACGGTATTTTTGAATTTCTTTTGCAAGTGATAATCGATCGAGTGAATGAAGACAGGCAATTTCATTAATCATGTCCTTCACTTTACGTGATTGTAACGTTCCAATGAAATGCCATTCAATTGGTAACGTCATCTGTGCTTTTTTCTCAAGTAAAGCATCGACTCTATTTTCTCCCATCATCGTGATACCACTTTCAAAAAGTTCCTCCATTTGATTAGCATTGACGTATTTTGTTGCAGCAACAATGTTTACAGCTTCTGAATGAGTAGCTAAACTCTCGATGTTTTGTCGGATTAACTCGACATTTCTTGAAATATTCATATAACACACCTATCAACTTCTAATATTACTGCATGATACTATAAATTATACCATATTTCATATTGAATGGAAATTTTTTTTATAGCTCTGAGTCTAAAATAACTCTTTAATATTCATTTAGTCGTTGAGCAACATTGACAATGATGACATCTTCACCAATTTTTAGAATTTGATTCCATGGAACAACGATTGACTCTTCATCTTTTGAGAAAAAGTTTACAAATCTCATCGATTGTTGAACCGTTATAGCGATAATTTGTCCCGAATTGGTATCAATTCTTAAACTTGAAACAAATCCAATACGTTCTCCTGTGACTACATTGATCACATCTTTTTCTTCAATATCACTTAATGTCATGATTGAATCTTTCATTTTCTCCCCCCACCTTCTTCTCTTTGTAGTTTATTTTATGTATCTCCTAGACTAAATATGTAATATTCAAATTTAGTTTATTGGTTTAAAAAAAGGGCCACTTCTATAAAGTGACTCTTTTTCATGTTTTAACTTTTCATCATTTCTTCCATGACTTGTAATGCATTTTTTTCTAATCTTGAGACTTGTGCCTGAGAAATTCCAATTTCAGCTGCAATTTCCATCTGAGTTTTTCCCATAAAATAGCGATCGTGAATAATACGCTTTTCACGTTTCCCTAGTCGCTTAAATCCTTCTTCAAGCATGAGTTTAATACCCCATTTTTCATCCGTGATGCTGTCATCTCCAATTTGATCAATGAGATGAATAGTATCACCACCGTCATTGTAAATAGGAGAATAGATTGAAATCGGATCAGAAATCGCTTCTACCGATAAGACGACATCAATCGGTTCAACCCCGATAGCAGCTGCAATTTCTTCATTTGTTGGGTCACGTTGCAACTGAACCGATAATTGATCTTTCATTTGAAGCACTTTATAGGCAGTGTCTCTTAAAGAACGAGAGACACGTAGTGAGTTGTTGTCACGTAAATAACGTCTAATTTCACCAATAATCATTGGCACAGCATACGTCGAAAATTTTACCTCATGTGATAAATCAAAGTGATCAATAGCTTTCATTAATCCTAAACACCCAACTTGGAATAAATCATCCAAATTTTCTCCACGATGATTAAATTTTTTAATGATACTTAATACTAGCCTTAAATTCCCTTTAATGAGTTTTTCGCGAGCCTCTATATCACCACTTTGAAATTTTTTGAATAAATCAACCATTTCCGTATTTGTTAATACCTCTAACTTTGATGTATCTACACCGACAATATCAACTTTATGTTTCGACATGATGGCCCTCCTGTTGCATAACTTTGTTTCTACCCAAGAGTATGAGCAACATCACGTCATATCATTCATGATTTGTCAGTTTATCATTTTCTATTTTTCGACACACTATTTAGTTTTTAGAACTTCTTTTCGAATTTTATCAATAATTTTTTTCTCTAATCTAGAAATATAAGATTGTGAAATATCAAGTTTTTGTGCTACTTCTTTTTGTGTTAATGGATCTTCGCCACATAATCCAAAACGCATATACATAATCTCACGTTCTCGTCGTTTTAGACGATTAATCGCATCAAAGACAAGTTGACGCTCTACATCTTCCTCAATGTCTTTATAGACCTCATTTTCTTCTGTTCCTAGTATATCTGAGAGTAATAATTCATTCCCATCCCAATCGACATTTAATGGTTCGTCTAGTGACACCTCATGTCTAATTCGATTTGTTTTTCTTAAATGCATTAAAATTTCATTTTCTATACATCTTGAAGCATAAGTTGCCAGTTTAATGTTCTTATCCATTTTAAAGGTTTGTACCCCTTTGATTAAACCTAACGTTCCGATACTAATTAAATCTTCTAAGTTGACACCTGAACTCTCAAACTTTTTGGCAATGTAAACGACTAGTCGTAAGTTATGCTCAATTAATATTTGTCGTGCTAACTCATCTCCTTCTTGGAAATTTGTTAAAATTCTAAATTCTTCTTCCTTTGATAACGGTTCTGGTAAAGTTTCATTTCCCCGAATGTAGTTAACATACTTTTTCTTTCTTTTGAAAAACTTTTCGAATAAATTAATAATAAACATCATGAATGACTGCATTCTATTTCCCCCTTGACTCCCTATCACTTATATACTTCTAACGATACTCGGTTGTAACAAAAAGTCATAATCATGAAATGAATTTTCTACGACCCCAACGAGTACGTTTCGAACAACTTTTCCATTAACTAATAATAAGGTTGGTTTAAAAACAAGCAACTGTTGTGGTTGACTATTAATGACAGAGTAGCTTGTTTGCCAACATGATAATCGATACTTTTTTAAAAATAATTCAATTGATTGGTTTGAAATCATCTCTTTTGGGACCATCATAATAGGTAACTGTGTTTTTTCATCAAGTAAATGATTTCCCGTATCTACGAAACCACTTCCTTTTATTTCGTAAGGCCCACAATAAATACGCACTTCATAGACGAATTGATTAATCAGCTGCTGATCATTTAACCAGCGAAACTTTAAGACATATGCCACTGTCACAACAAACGCTAAAGCGGCTAACGTACAAATATATGGAATAATCGTTAAATCAAATTTAATAAAATGACTAATAGTATAGATTCCCCCACTTAAAAGTAAGCTCAAACAATAAAAATATAAAACTTTAGTCATGAAATGCTTGATATGCTGTTTGGGAAAGACAAGAATTAACATAACAAACGGTACTAATCCAACTAACATTGTAAAATCCATTATAAACAGAAGTGTACTTAGACCTAAACTACTTAATAAGCCTAAGCTGACTCGAGAGAGCTTTAATTTTTCATCGGTTAAAATAGCTACACCATTTAAAATAAGATAATCATAGACCAAATTTTGAATGATGAACAGATCAAGATACATAAACCCCCTCCTTCTTCTAACGATTATTACTTCTATATTTTATATAAAGTTTAGTGTAAAATCTGTCAATTCTTTGTTGTGTACCTAGATTATTTAGTGAAACACTTCCCTTATTTTGTAAAATTTTTCCTATAATCAAGATAAAACTAATTATAATGATTTTTAAAGTTGAAAAATTTTTCATTTCATTCTTAATCGTCTGTTAAAATTTCCCCTTTCATCTTACTAAACAAAAAATAGATACATGAGGCGAGAAGATTATTTTTCATCAATTTAGTCTTTATCTCATCATATATTAAGATAGACATTCATAAATTTAACTGATAACTTGTTCGATCTTTGAGTGCAATAAAACAACATGATGTCTTCATTTTAATTTTTGAATCATTAGAAAATCGTCTAATTAGTCTTTCTTTTAGAATTTTGAGCATAAAAAAAAAGAGAGATTTTCTCTCTCTTATTATTTATAACGATTCATTAACCAGTTTGGAATCATCTCAACACTATCGCCACCGAATGGTTGACGTTTAGGTTGAGCTGGTTTTGATTGTTGCTGTTGTTCAGTTGTTTGTGTTTCTTGCTCTGGTTGAGCTGGTTGAACTTTTTTATTACGGTTATCTCCGATTAACATTTCAACTGGCTTAGCTGTTGCATTTGTTTCATCGAATCCAGTCGCGATCACTGTTACGATTAAATCTTCACCTAAATCTGGGTTAATCGTTGCACCGTAAATAATGTTAATTTCTGTAGTTGATGCATCACGAATTGTACGTAAAGCTTCATCAACTTCGAATAAGGCAATATCCATTCCACCTGAAATATTAATGATTGCATCTGTTGCTCCATCAATATCGTTTTCTAATAATGGACTGGCGATTGCTTTTTTAGCCGCTTCTGTTGCACGGTTTTCACCACTTCCAAGACCGATTCCCATAATCGCTGAACCTTTGTTATGCATAACTGTTTTTACATCAGCAAAGTCAAGGTTGATTAATCCTGGTACAGCGATAATTTCTGAAATCCCTTGTACCCCTTGGCGTAAGACATTATCTGCCTCACGGAATGCCTCTAACATTGGTGTTGTACGATCAACAATTTGTAATAAGCGGTCATTTGGTACTGAAATTAATGTATCCACGTTTGCTTTTAATTCAGCAATTCCTCGTAAAGCGAAATCTGTACGACGTTTTCCTTCAAATGTGAATGGACGTGTAATGATTCCGACTGTTAATGCACCACTTTCTTTAGCAGCTTTTGCAATAACTGGAGCAGCACCTGTTCCAGTTCCTCCACCCATTCCACATGTGATGAAGACCATGTCTGCACCTTTTACTAATTCTTTAATTTCGCTTAAGTTTTCTTCAGCTGCATGCTGACCTACCTCAGGATTTCCACCTGCACCTAAACCACGAGTTAAATCGCGCCCAATTTGAAACTTGCGATCAGCAATGGCAAGGTTTAAAGCTTGTGCATCTGTATTAACAACCACAAATTCTACACCTTGTACATCATTTTCAATCATACGGTTAACGGCGTTACTACCACCACCACCGACACCAATTACAATAATTCTTGGGGCATACGTAAACTCATTTCCAAATCCGAAACCTTCCATCCCTGAAACCTCCTCTTACTTCTTTTGTTCTATTCTACTTTTTCATCAAATATCATATCGAATATACGTAATAGTACACCACTGTTCTCTAACTTATGATCCATAAAAGACTTCTCTCGCCCTTTGTCTATAACTGGAGTGTTTAAAGACACAGTAGGCAACTCATTCGAAAATGTATCTGGTGTGACATTAGCATATTGGTCAAAATCAATTATATTACTTTTTTGTCCGATCAACAACGACATTTCATGATTAAATGTTGCCATCCCAATTAATTTTACATATTTAGCTTGTCTTGCTCCAAGCATTGATGGCGTAACAACGGTTACCTCCTGCGTGAAAATCGTTTTTGCTAACCATGTAAAGCCTTCTATCTCACTAGCACCACCTGTAAATACGTAATCCATTTGATCATGTTTATAGCAATTTTCAATTAAATACTGTTTAATCAACTTAAAAATTGCTTCGTAACGCGATGTGATTATGTCGGTTAACATTTGTCTTGTAATGCAGACAAACTGCCCATCTCCCTCATCTGCATAGATAATCTCAGGTGCCGTTGATTCATGATAAAGTTGACCAAAGTTTAACTTTATCATTTCTGCTGTTGCTTCATCCACTTTAAATGCTTCACTAATCGCTTGTGTTACATCTTGACCACCTGTTGATAATGAAACAGAAGAGACTACTTTACCTGAATGAACCACGGTAATCGTTGTCATGCCTTTCCCAATATTGACATGACACGCTCCTTTTTTCAATTGTTCAGGCGATAAAGCATACAAGGCCTCTGCTACACTTCCTAAAACAATATCAACAATTCTAAATCCCGCTAATTCCGCTACGTTAATTAAATTATAAACGAGCGACGATGACGCCGTTGCTTTTTGGGCATGCAACGTCAATTCATTTCCTAGGATGCCTAGCGGATTTTGAATCGCATGATTATCATCTACAACAAACGCTCGCGGTATAATATTAATGGCAACTTGATCATGATATGTTGGCTGATTAATAATATCACGGAACAACTGTTTAATGTTAGCATGACTAATGGGTTGATTAGGATCAAGGTCCAATGTGTTAGTCACATTATCAATGCGACATTCTATGCTCGGAATAGCTAATAAGACATTTTGAATGTCCTGCTTTAAATCAGCCTCCACATTAGCTTTTAGTTGCTTTAGCTTTTCTACAATTTGATTTACATTTACGACATTTCCATTTTCAATCCCAGTCGCTACAATGGATTGTTGTGATAATACGTACAAACGTTCTTGCCTAATATTACACACCATTATCCTAGCTTCTGCACAACCTATTTCTAAACAAGCATAAATATTATTTTTCACCTCAAACCACTCCACTAACATATGGTACTATTACCACAATATCATAATTTATTTTACTATATTTTTGCCACAATGAAAAGACTATTTCCAAAATATCAGACGCATTATACACATTATTTATCCACAGCCTATTCCTCTGAGTGCTCTTCCATCATTTCTTGGCTTAATGATACACTTTCTTCGTTGGTATAAGGTTCGAAATGATCCCCCACATCTAAATGATACGTCCCCTTTACACCTTCATATAACTTTGAGACTTGATCAACCATTGTTTGATAATAATTTAACTTATTGACCATACTATAGCTATTAACCTTAATGGTATTTCCATCTTTTAAAAAGAGTGAAAAGCGATTAACATCCCCATACATCGGTTCATAACTAATCTCTTTAATGAGATTCACGAAAATAGGATCTAGTTTAGTTACGGATTGAATGAACAAAGTCAAAATTGAGTTTTTTAGTGCTTCATTTGTTAGTCCATAAATAACCGTTCCTTGACAAGTCACCTTAACTGATTGATTGTCCTCCACAAGTTGACCATCACTCAACACATAACGAAATCCACCGTCTAGTTCTACACAGCCGATCACGTCTTTTTCTTGAACTTCAATGAATAGTTGATTAAACCCTTTTTTCTTAACTGTGGCGTCAATAATTAAGGGATGCTTTAACACATTTTCTTCGATTTGTTGGCTATCTAACGTCAGAAACCGATCTTGATAGCTTAATCCCGTTAACTTCATTAATTCTGAACGTGACACGTAGTTTAATCCATCAAAATAAATCATGGATAATTTACTCATTGAAGACGTAAAGTAGAAGATACTTCCGATAATAAGTATAATAAAGAGACTAAAAAAGAAGCCTTTTAACTTCTTCTTTAGTCTTTTTTTAGGCTTATTATTGTACTTGTGCCGATATTGTTCCATTTTAACAACTTTTTTTACTTCCATTGTCCCCTCACCTACCAGTTAAACATTTCAACCTCTGGGTGTAACTCAACGCCATGTTTTTCTAACACGACAGATTGAACATGCTGAATTAGATCATAGATATCTTGTGCGGTAGCATTATCTACATTCACAATAAAATTACAATGTTTGGTTGAAATCTCTGCTCCACCTATACGGAATCCTCTTAACCCAGCTTCCTCGATTAATTTCCACGAATACTGAGGTAATGGATTACGGAACGTACTTCCTGCTGATGGTAGTTTTGTTGGTTGTGATTCGATACGACGTACTTTTCTAGCTTTCATGAGTTCCGAAATTTCCTCATAATTACCAGGCTCTAATTGTAAAACAGCTTCTATAATAGTCCAATTTTTCTTACCTTGAAGCATCGATGTACGGTACGTAAACCCTAATTCTTCATTCGTTAACCATCGTACTTTTCCAGTTTCATCAGCAATTAAAGCTTTAATTAAAACATCTTTAATTTCCTTATTATAGGCACCCGCATTCATATAAACGGCCCCACCTAATGATCCTGGAACACCTGAGATAAATTCTAATCCCGATAAATTTTGTTTGGCTACATGATTACTAAGTAAGATCGTTGAAACCCCTGCTCCAACTGTTACTTGAGTATCATTAATTTCAATATGATCTAATCCTTTATCGCACTTGACAATGACACCCTCAAATGGTTGATCAGATGCTAATAAATTTGACCCTCTTCCGACGACCTTAAAGGCCAACTTATATTTATGAATTAAATCAAGGGTTTGAATTAACGATTCTTTAGAATTTGGTGTGACAAAAACTCGAGCAGGTCCTCCGACACGAAAAGATGTATGTTTAGCCATTGGCTCATTTTCTAATAATAACCCTAAATTATTCTTGGTATACTCTTCTATAAAACTTTTAAACATTTAAAACACCTACTTTTTCTCAATAATTTCATTCATCAATTTAATTAAACGTTGCGCAGCATCTGGAATACCAAGTTGCTTTGAGGTGTTTTGCATAGTTAGACGTAATTGATCGTCGTTCATAATTTTTTCTATTTCTTGATATAGACGCTCTCCTGTTAACTCTTTTTCAAGTAATAAAACGCCCCCACCATGATCCGTTAAACTACGTGCATTAAACTCCTGATGATTTGCTGTGACATACGGAGAGGGAATTAAAATGCATGGTACCCCTAGTGCCGTTACTTCTGCTAAGAAGGTTGCACCTGATCGCCCAACAAATAAATCCATGTTTACTAAGTATTGAGGCATGTTACTAATGAACGGTAAAATATGTACATTTTTAAGTTGTTCAACATGTTCAATACGGTCTTTAATTGACTCATAATGCTTATCTCCTGTGACAAAAACCACTTCGTAATCTGCTTTTTCATATGCTTTAATCATTGAGATAAATGCATCATTAATCGGTTCAGCCCCACGGCTTCCTCCACTAATCATGACTGTCTTTTTATGTGGATTTAACCCAAGACTACTTTTACCTGTTTTTAATGTTGAAGCGACTTCAGTCGCTCTAGGATTTCCTGTTAAAACAACCTTTTGTTGTGGAAAATACGAACGAGCTTCTTCAAAGCAGATCGCTACTTTATCGACATAACGAGCTAAAAATTTATTTGTCACACCTGGTAAACTATTTTGCTCATGAATAATCGTTGGAATTTTCATTTTAGCCGCACTATAAACGACAGGTCCGCAAACATATCCACCTGTCCCAATCACGACATCTGGTTGAAACTCTTTAATATATTTTTTTGAAATTGAGACCGATTTAAAAAACTTCATAATCGTTTTAACATTTTCTAATGACAATGAACGTTTAAATCCGGCAATTTCAATATGCTTAAAAGGTAACCCTTCATGAGTTACAATTTTATTTTCTAATCCGTTTTCGGTTCCTATATATAAAACTTCTAGTTGGTCATCTACTTGTTGCAATGCACGAATAACTGCAAGTGCTGGGTAAATATGACCACCTGTCCCACCACCAGTGACAAGGACGCGCATATTCTCACTCCTTATTAGACTAATCGTCTTTTTATCATTTTATATTTTAACATACTTTAAACAAAATCCGTTAGCGGAATTTAAAATTCATCTAAATAATGTCTGATTTCATCTTTTTTTCTCATTTATTCATATAAAATATTGTTATTTATGGGAATTTATAACTTTATTTTTGAATTTTATGAGATTTACTTCAATTCCTTTTGCGCACTAACATATACATTACTATATATTTTGAAGCAAAGGGGAATTCGAATGAAAAACAAATTACCTTCAATTGATTTTATGACCCTACTACTCGCTTTAAGTATTAGTACCATCGGCTTAATCTTTGTTCTCTCCTCTTCCTATATTTGGGCAGAATATAAATTTGACGATGCCTTTTACTTTTTCAAACGTCAGCTATTGTTTGCGTCTACTGGTGTAGTAGGGATGATCGCCGTCTCACGTATCGATTATCAAATTTATAAAAAGTATGCGACTCCATTTTTCTTAATTAGTTTAGTCTTGTTAATTCTTGTCTTAGTGCCTGGAATCGGTCTTGTTCGCGGGGGCGCAAGAAGTTGGATTGGAATTGGTGCTTTTTCTCTTCAACCATCAGAATTTATGAAACTTGGACTAATCATCTTCTTAGCCAAATACATGAGTAACTATGTCGAAGAAGCGAAAACATTTAAAAAAGGTGTGCTTCCTCTTCTTTTCTTTATTTTACTCGTCTTTGGTGTCATTATGTTACAGCCAGACTTCGGAAGCGGGATGGTTCTTGTAGCAACTGGATTTGTGATGCTATTTATTTGTGGTGTTCCAATTCGCTACTTCATGTACTTTATTCTATCTGGGGTTGCTGGTATTGTTGCTCTTATTATTTCCGCTCCTTACCGATTACAACGAATTACAGCTTACTTAGATCCTTGGAGTGATCCCATCGGATCAGGATTTCAAATTATCCAATCCCTCTATGCTATTGCACCGGGTGGATTGTTCGGCGCTGGATTAGGTAATAGTGTTCAAAAATACTTTTACTTACCAGAACCTCAAACAGACTTTATTTTTGCTATTTTATCTGAAGAGCTAGGATTTATAGGATCAATTGGTACACTTATCCTATTTATTTTATTTTTTACCCGATGTGCTTATATTATCCTTAAAACAGACGATCTTTTTGGAAAATATATTGTCGTCGGGATTATGTCCATGCTCATGATTCAGGTCATGATTAATATTGGTGTTGTTATTGGGCTTCTACCTGTTACAGGAATTACTTTACCTCTAATGAGTTATGGTGGATCGTCACTAACAATCACCTTAATATCTATTGGAATTATCTTAAATATTAGTCGCTATATGAAGTAAGTGTTTCACTTACTTCTTTAAATGCCTATTTTACTAACCACTACTAATGTATTCTACTTTGATTAAAATGTCCTTATTTTGATTCATCTTTTAAAAAAACATCTTTTTTATAAAAGATGTTTTTTTATTTATCTTTAGGATGTGTTTTAAATAGGCTGTGTTTTAACAAAATGTTGAAATTAGATAAGTTTTGAATAATAAAAAAATAAAGAGTTATATGAATAATCAAATACAACTCTTTATTTAGTTCGCATTATATTAAATTTGCGTATTTTAAGACTAAGCTTAAAAACATTATCGGAAAACATTCACTATGTTCTGGAAATGTTATCGCACAATTTCCTCATGATGCCTTTTCATAATAAATATATTAATATCCTCATAGTATCGGATAACTTTTTCGCCTAATTGTTGAGTCTCGATTACTATGTATTGGTCTTGTCTAATTTCTTTGCTGTATCCAATATTTCCCCAAATAAATGCAAAAACTAAAACACATGGTATAAAAATACCTCCAAGCCATACATTTAGATAGCTAAAAGTTATGATTAAAATTAATCCTATCATTAAAACCCATGCTACTAAATAAGTAACATCCAACCAAGAATGAAAAACATAACCATATCCAAGTCTTTCTTTAACTACGCTACCTCCAATTACAATTACGGTACTAAATAAAAATAGCACCATCAATACTTTAAAATATATCTTTTTTACTATATTATTATTTTTTTTATCCATGTATACCCCCCTATCCAGAAATAGTATACGATAATAACTATGAAATAACAATTAACAATATTCTTAACTTTTTAATCTAAACAAACACAGGTTTCCTTGAAAGAATTTCTTCGATTAAAGTCCCTGCATATGTCGCTTGTGATTGAATATAAGCTTTCTGAATTTTTAGAAGTTCTTTTTCATCTTTAAAAAGTTCAATCCATTTGAACCACATTAAATAACTATTTAAATGCTTAGTTGAAACGCCTCTAAATTTTTGTAAGAAAGATTTGAAGTTACTATGAAATGCATTGATATGTTGGATATGATAAATACCTTTCATATGCTTTCCTGATGGAATCGCCTTATGCTCTAAATCTAATTGAGTCGCCAATTTACCATAGCCATGAGCACTATCGGTACACAAAATAGAATGAGGGGCGATACGCCCTTCAAAGAAACGTTTTAGGTTATCATATTTCGCTCGTCCCGTTCCTATCATACCAATTAAAATATTGCCTGTTCTATCTAATGCCGTTCCAATACAAACTTGTTCACTTGATAATCCACGCTTGCCAACAGATTCTCCGCCACGTTTACGAGCTGGACGTGGCATTGTAAATCATTTACTTTTAGAATGGTTTCCTTTATAGCTATAACGAAGATAACATTCGTCTGCTTCAACCAATCCATCCACTTCTCCTGTTCCCATGAATGAACTAAGAGCATCTAAAATTTTATGTCGCCAAAAGAAGGCTGTGGCGAGGTTAATATTACATTCCCATGCACAACGACGTAAGCTATATCCCTTAATCACACATTCAATATAATCAATCCATACTTTTGTTTCTTTCTTTGAATAAGCGGTTGGCGTTTGAGTTTGTTGGCTAAATGATTTTCCACAGTTACGACAGAGATAACGTTGATTTCCTTTTACTTTACCATTCTTTACGATATGGTCGTCATGACAAAAAGGGCATTTATATTGCCCTGATGAATACCTGGTTTCTTGAATCTCAGTTTTGAGTTTAGATAAATCAGATTTAAAAATTCCTTTCTCAACTTCAACTAAGATTTCTGGTAAATCAATGGATGCTACTCGCTTTAAAAGTGCTAAAATAACTGCTTTTGGCATAGATAAAACTCCTCAAACATATGTTCTAATAACATTATAATGGATAATTTAGGGGTTAGTTATGCAAATTTTGTATGAAATATCGACGCTTTTCTAAAACACAGCGTTTAAATAAAGGTTGATGACTAAGAGCATTGATTGTACCAATTTTAACAGATGAATCGTTTAACGACATTAACATGACATTCGTGATTTTAGTTAAATATCAACACGCTTCTAAAACAGAGCCTATCTTTAAGAATTGAAAAAAGCTTGATGGAATTCCATCAAGCCTTTTTAGTGATTAAGTTTTAACTGCTCAACTAATTCGATGAAACGATCGCCACGAATTTCAAAGTTTGGATATTGATCCCAGCTTGCACAAGCAGGTGATAATAAGACGACATCACCAGAGTTTGAGTGTGCAGCTGCCTCAGCAACCGCCTGATCGAGATGTTCAACGACTACACAAGGCATTGAATATTCATCTGCTAACGCTTTGAATCGATGCTTTGTCTCACCAAATGAGATCATCATTTTTATTTTAGGAAAATATTTAACTAAGCCCGTTAAATCATGCTGACGATCTAATCCTCCAGCTAATAAAATGACGGATTGATCAAATGCTTTTAAGGCTGTTTGTGTTGCAATAACATTCGTCGCTTTTGAGTTGTTATAGTACTTAACACCTGCTACTTCATCAACATACTGTAGTCGATGTTTGACGCCAACAAATCGCATTAAGACACGTTTAATCGCCTCTGTTTCGCAGCCGTATAGTTTGCTGACTGCAACGGCACCTAAAACATCTTGTAAATTATGATCTCCTTTTAACAAAATCGAATCGACATCTATAATTTTTTCATCTTTAAAATAAACCCATCCATCTAAAAGATAAGCACCGTCTACTACTTTTGATAAAGAGAACGGGATACACGTTGCATTGGTGCGTGATAATCCATTAACGATCACTTCATCATCCATGTTATAAACACAAAATTGATCCGCTTGCTGATTTGAAATCAGATTTAATTTCGCTTGTTGGTACTCGTTAAGATCTGTATGATAATCTAAATGTGCTTCCGTAATATTAAGCAATAAAGAAATTTTTGGACTAAACGTATCAATTCCCATTAACTGAAATGAAGAAAGCTCAGTGACTAACACTTGATCAGCTGTCGCTTGTTGAGCCACTAAAGACGCTACCTCTCCGATATTTCCTGCAATTAATGGATTTAAGTTTGATTCCTTTAACATCTCATAAATTAAAGTCGTTGTTGTTGTTTTTCCATTTGAAGCAGTAATCCCAATAAAAGGTGCCTCACAAATATCATAAGCAAGTTGTACTTCTGTCAAAATTGGAATTTGACGTCTAATGGCTTCCATTAATAATGGAACTTTTCGATAAGGAATTCCTGGATTTTTCACAATCAAATCAAATCCACGATCGAGTAACTCAACAGGATGTGAACCTGCAATGACTTCAAATCCTTCTGCTAACATTTCTTCAGCATCTGAATTTCCATCTAACGAATTCCCATCGTTAATGACAACCTCGGCGTTTAATTGACATAAAAGTCGTGCAGCTGCTTTTCCACTTTTAGCTAAACCTAAAACTAATACCTTTTTGTTTTCATATCTAATTGACTTTTTCATAAAAATCTTCCTTTAATAAAAGTTTAAATGACTTTTTTAAATAGCAATCAGTAATCCAATCACTCCACAAACTAAGGCAACCGCCCATAAGAAGGTTACAACCTTCCACTCACTCCAACCACATAATTCAAAATGATGATGAATAGGTGCCATTTTGAAAATACGTTTTTGAGTTCGTTTATAGTAAGCGACTTGAATGATAACTGATAATGTTTCAATAACATAAACTAATCCAACAATCACAAGTAATAATTCTTGCTTTAATAAAATCGAAACAGCTGCTATAGAGGCTCCTAACGCTAAAGAACCTGTATCACCCATAAATACTTTTGCCGGATTTAAGTTGAATACTAAGAAGCCAAATAAAGCTCCCACAACAGCAAAACAGAATAATGCAATTCCGATTTGTTGTTGAGCGATCGCAATCATTCCAAAAGTTCCAAACGTGATGACACTAACTCCACCACATAATCCATCTAAACCATCTGTTAAGTTAACGGCATTTGAAAAACCAACCATCCAAAATAAAATAAATAAGCCATAAACCCATGATAATTCAATGCTAAATAAGTTAAAGAAAGATAGCTCAGTTGAATAGTCACTGATTAAAAACAAATAGAAAAAGACTGCTGCTAAGACAAGTTGTGCTAACATTTTTTGTTTGGGTTTTAATCCTTCATTATTTTTTCGAACCACAATAATGAAATCATCAATAAATCCAATCGCACCAAATCCTACAAGTGTTAATAATAACATCATTAACTCATTACTCATGGTTGCATATTGAGTAAAGAACACAGTCACTAATAAAATCACAACAATTGAAGTAATGAAGATAATACCTCCCATTGTTGGTGTTCCTGATTTTTTACGATGAGATTGTGGCCCTTCTTCACGAATCGCTTGACCAAATTTCAAGCGATGCAAAAAAGGAATGAAAAATGGTCCAATCATCGTCGAAAGAAAAAATGAAAAAATTAATACAAATAAAGTTGATTTTAACATTTCTAGATACCCCTTTTTCTAATCACTTCTTCAACGACTATTTTATCACTAAAAGGAACATTTTTACCATTAATATTTTGGGTTTTTTCATGACCTTTTCCTAAAACAACAACTAAATCATGGGGTTTCGCCTGTTTAATAGCCGCTTCAATCGCTTTTGCCCGATCGACAATGACAGTATAGTTCACACCACTTGTTCCTGATAATAAGTCATAAATAATGTTGAGAGGATCTTCATTTCGTGGATTATCACTAGTGAAAACGACATGGTCTGACAAGTTAGTCGCATGTTTCCCCATAATCTTTCGTTTTTCTTTATCACGATTTCCACCGGCACCTAAAACGGTAATCACCTCTCCATCAGCAATCACATTTAAACAAGTTAGCACTTGAAAGATAGCATCTGGATTATGAGCATAGTCAATCACCACTGTAATATCATCACTTGTTTTGATATATTCAAATCGTCCTTCAATACCCGAAACATTTTCAATGTAAGAAACGATTTCCAATAAATCATAATCCAGTGAATAAAAGTATGCCAAGACTGATAATACATTGTAAACATTATATTTTCCAAACAAAGGAATTGTCATTCGAGTAATATACTCTCCTTTAATATAAAGCGAAAACTCTGTTCGTTCTAATGCATAAACAATATCTTCAGCAAAGACATCTGCCCGTTTTTGACAGGCATAAGTTAAAATTTTACCATTGGTTGCTCCAATGAAGTCCATCGCATGATCATCATCACAATTAATAATGGCCACCTTGTCTTGATCATAATCATTTAGTTGAATAAATGGTCTCATTTTTGTAAACAGATAATCTTCAAATGTTTTATGATAATCTAAATGTTCTGGCGTAATATTTGTAAAAATTAAGTGATTAAATTGAATTTGATCGACGCGGTTTTCTTTAATTCCGTGTGATGAAACTTCCATCACGAGATAAGGAAGATTATGCTTCACGCCTTCTTGTAAGAGTTCATTTAAATCGACACTCATTGGCGTTGTATGCGTGGCTTTTATCTTTTGCCCAACCCATGAACCATTCGTCCCAATTAATCCACTATCCACGCCTAAACATTCAAAGACATGTTGAATTAAATAAGTAATCGTTGTTTTACCATTCGTTCCAATAACACCTACTAAACTAATATCTTTTGACGGTTTTCCAAAAAATTCATTTGATACAATGGCCAGTGCTTTTTTTGTATTTAACACTTGAAAGTACGGGACTTCAAGTGTTAAATCTTCTTCACCAACAACGGCAATGGCTCCTTTTTCAATCGCTTTTTCAATATATTGATGACCATCTTGGTCTTGACCTCGAATGGCAAAAAAGACACTTCCTGCCTCAACTTCACGAGAGTCGTAGGCTAAATGTGATACAGGCTTGTTTTCTCCTTTAAAAATACACCCTAACAGTTCACTCATCTCATACAAATTCATACTATCTCTCCCATCTTCAAATTAATCACCTAAATACAATCTCACGGTTCCACCTTCTATTGTACGTGAATAAGCTGCTGGTTGTTGTGAGATAACTTTTGAACCTTCCCCGTAATACTCAATGTTATAAAGATACGATGATTCAATTTCTTTTCTTTCTTTCCCAACAAAATCAGCAACAGTCACATATTTTGTATCCGTCCATAAATAGTTCTTCTCAATTTGTTCCTCACTTGGTTCTACCCCTATATAAGGTAAGGCTTCAGCTAAGATTGATCTTGCAATCGGTGCCGCAACAACCCCACCGTATTGAATTGTATTTTTCGGGTTATCGATCGCTACATAAACGACTAATTGTGGATCATCCATCGGTGCAATTCCAACAAATGATAGAATATACTCCCCACTAATATAAGCCCCATCTTTTGCTTTTTGTGCCGTTCCGGTTTTTCCTCCTACTCGATAACCATCAATATAAGCACCTTTCCCGCTTCCTTGTGCTCCAACCATCTCTAACGCATAGCGCATCGTTTCAGACGTTTCTTCAGAGATGACGCGTCGCTTCACACTTGGTTCACGTTCATATAAAATTTCATTCGTGTATGGATGAATCATTCGTTTCACAATATACGGTTGCATTAAGTTTCCACCATTAACCGCTGCACTCACCGCCGTTACTAATTGGATTGGGGTCACTGAGTTTCCTTGCCCAAATGAAGAAGTGGCTAACTCAACATTTCCAATGTTGTCTGGATTAAAAATAATTCCTTGTGATTCTCCAAGCATATCGACACCTGTTTTTTCATTAAATCCATACGCTCTAATATATTCAAACAACTTCTCTTTTCCTAATCGTTGACCGAGTTCAATAAAACCTGGGTTACATGAATTCATAATAACTTCAAGCATTGATTGATCACCATGTCCCCCTGCTTTCCAGTCACGAATTCGTACGCCATCAACGATCGCATATCCAGGATCCATAAAACGATCCTCTAGTTTCATCACGCCTTCTTCTAAAGCAGCAGAGAACGTAACAATTTTAAACGTTGATCCTGGTTCGTATGTCGACCAAATGGGTAAGTTTCGATTATAAATTTCTTGATCATAGTCTTGATAGTTTTCTGGTTCGTAGGTTGGACGTGAAGACATCGCTAAAATTTCTCCTGTATTTGGATCCATGATAAGACCAATCATTTGATCAGGGCTATATTTTGCAACGGCATTATCAAATTCTCGCTCAAGAATCTCTTGTAAATGAAGATCAATCGTCAACTCGATATCTAATCCACGCGAAGAAAGAGAATAATCATCAGAAAAATGCGGCAATGAATTTCCTTTATTATCTGAAAAGTATTTCCAAACTCCATTCTCTCCCATTAAATAATCGTTATACACATACTCAAGACCTGTAATCCCTTGATTATCGATTCCGGTAAATCCAAGCGTATGAGCTAATAAACTTCCATACGGATAACTTCGCTTCACATCATTCACTAAATAAACACCATCTAAGTTAGCTTCTTGAATGGCCTGAACTTGTTCTAACGACAGTTTTCGCCCCTCTGGCTGAATTCGTTCAATTGAAACTTTTCGTGTGACGTGTCTATTAGCTTCTTCTACACTCACCTCTAAAACGTCGGCTAATACTTCAGAAGTTCTTTCAACATCCGTTACCTGTCTTGGAATGACAATGACTGAGGGAGCGATCTCATTATCAACAATCGCTTCATGATTTCGGTCATAAATAATTCCACGTTGTCCTTCAATCGGTAAATTACGTGACCATAATCCCTCAGCTCGATCGACTAATGTTTTAGAATCAAAGATTTGTAGATATCCAAGACGTATAAAAAGTGCAACAAAATAAATTAAAACAATTGAAAGTAGTATCACTAGTCTTCGCTGTATAACTCCTGACTGTTTCATTTCTTATCCCCCTTATTCGATGAATTGAGATTCGTTTATTATTTCTTTTCATATCCATAGTAAATATATGAGTTCCTGTTAAAGTAAATACATAAACATCCCCTTTAAAATTCTTTTAATTTAAATTTATTACAACTATTCTAATTTTATGTAAATTATTTCTGATGGATGAAAGAATCCATCATGATTCCTTCAAATCCAGTATTCTTTCTTATTAAAAATGACATAAAAAAAAAGACTTCATCATTCAATCACGAATGATGAAGCCTCTCTTATTCTTGAGATTCCTCGTCTGTTTCTTCCGTTGTATTCGATTCTTGTATAGCCGAATTGTCTTGTTTATGTTGTTCTGCTATTTTGTCATTTAATAACTCAGTATCTTTCGTGAGCGTGATTCTAATGCCAATCGGATTCGTTAACAACTGTCCCTCAGGAATGGATTGATCGATGACATACCCTTCACCAACATATTCGACGTCAAGTCCGGTTAACATCGCAAACTGAACGACTTCATCTTTTGTCCATCCCGTTAAGTTTGGTAGTGAGTACGTCTTAGACGTCTGAATAAACACTTTACTTCCGACACTGACTGACGATTGAGCCTTTGGTGACTGTACAAAAATTTGTGTCCCATCACCAATGACAATCGGTTCCAACTGTTGTTCCTCAATCTTAGTTACCGCACTTTCAACAGACTCATTCATGAGTTGTGGAACTTCTGTGTTTTGATAAACGTCAGAAATATCTGTCACTGGTGTTTTTTCAGCCCCTAAATAAATGAGTGCATTTTGCATCACAAATCGATAGATTTGTCCTAGTTGATCATGTCCACCTGTTTCAGGTCTTTTCATCGCGACATACATCACTAATTGCGGATCATCCGCTGGGGCAAATCCAATATAACTATATACATATTCATTGGCTAAATAACCATTAGTACCATCCGCAATCTGAGCCGTTCCTGTTTTTCCACCACTTGAAAAATCTTTCAAACTATAGGCAATACGTCCTGATCCATCTTCACTTTCGACGACCCCAATCATTAATTGCTTCACTTGTTCGGCCGTTTGTGCGCTAATTGGCGTTCCAACCTGTTCAGGCTCCACTTCATATATGATTTCCTCATTATTTGGATCGTACACCTGTGAAATTAATTGGGGTTTCATTAGCTTTCCTTCATTTAAAATCGCAGTAATTGCTTGAATATGTTGTATCGGTGTCGTCAAAATCCCTTGCCCATATCCTGCGGTTATCTTTTGTGTTAAATCCCAATCAGTTGGTAGTGTTCCTGAACTTTCTGAAGGTAATGGTACCCCAACTGTTGAACCAAATCCGAAGGCTTCTAAATACTCAATAAATTGATCCGGACTAATCCAATTATTTAAGATATCAATGATTGCTGTATTTGATGAGCGATAAAATCCTTGATCATATGTAATCGTTCCCCATGACGTATTATAATCTCGAAGTGTTGATCCATTGACCAAACGAGATCCTGATTGATACGTTTGACTTCCTGAGTATTTACCTTCATTAATCGCGGCTGCATACGTATAAATTTTCATCGTTGAACCGGGTTCAAACGGCTCAGAAACAATCGGGTTATTATAACTTTCGATATCTCTTATATTAGGATCGAAACTTGATCGACTTCCCATCGCTAAGATTTCACCTGTTTTTGGATTAGCGACAACAGCGACTAAATTTTCCGGATTCGCTTGTTCATAAACCGTATCCATCCCCTCTTCTAAAAAAGTTTGAATGGTTGAATCTAAGGTTAAATAAAAATCATAACCATCATATGCTTGCTCAACGACATATTCCTCTTTGTTTGGCTGTAAATATCCTCGCTTATCTTTAATGTACTGAATAATCCCATCTTTTCCAGCTAAATATTCATCTAAATAAAGCTCTAAGCCCATTTCACCTGTTAATGAGCCTGTTTCATCATTAAGCTTCGTATATCCTATCGTATGGGAAGCAAAGACACCATGAGGATAAAAACGTTTCGTATTTTGACGAAACTTAATTCCACTCAGACCTAAATCATCGATTTTCTCTTTTTCTAAATAAGTCAACTGCTTTCCGGCAGTTCCAAACTCTACTTGTGTGACATTTTCCTTTGATAAAATCGTCACAATCTCTTCTTCTGTTAGATCAATGACGGTGCTTAACTGTTTAGCGGTATAGTCAATATCTTCTACATAATCTCCATATCCGTCGAACAAGTTAGCATATAACGTATAAGAGGTTAATTGTTCAGCCAGTGCATTTCCATCTCGATCATATAACGTTCCTCGTCTTCCTGTCACCACCTCTTCAACTAAGTACTTTTCTAGTGCATACTCATATAAATCATGCCCTTTAATTTCTCCAGTCACCGCAATTCTTATAAAACAAAAAGCGACATATAAAAAAGCGCCACCAAAAGCAGCTATTATATATACGAGTGTCCGTCTCCCTAAATTATTTAATTGTTGCTTATTTCGTTTCACTAACCTCTACCTCACAACTCATTTCTTTATTAACTGATAAAAATACGGAGAGTAACCGAAGTTACTCTCCAATGGTAATGATATTTTCATAAGTCGATAGTCCATTGGCTTTTGCAATTTCCATGGCACGTGAATAAGTCGATAACTCAGAAATCTTCGAATAAAGTTCTTCATTTGCGACGACTTGTTGATCAATTTGAAGCTTTAATTGCTCGACTTGATAATGTAACTGATTAATTTGTCCATCTAAGTGAACTTTACCTAATAAAAGAAGAAACACCCCAACGACACTCATGGCCACAATCCCCTGTAATGAGTATAATCCTTTCTTCTTTACTTTACGTTTTTGTGTTGGTTTTAAACGAACTTCTTGAAGTGGTTGCTGATGGACTAACTGTTTTTTAACTGGACTCATTCTTTACTTCCCCCTTAGAACTTATTTTAATTTCATCGCTACCCTTAATTTCGCTGAATGTGAGCGATTATTCTCGGCTAACTCATCTTCTGTTGCTACAATAGGTTTACGAGTTATAATCTTAAACTCTGGTTGAAACTCTTCAGGAATAATCGGTAATCCTCTTGGAATATCTTTTGCTTCCCCGCGTTCTTTGAACATATGCTTACAAATTCGATCTTCAAGCGAGTGGAACGTAATAACCGCTACACGGCCATTCACAGCAAGTAAATCCATGGCATCTTTTAACGCATACTCAAATACTTTTAACTCATCATTAACGGCAATACGTAACGCCTGAAACGTACGTTTGGCAGGATGTCCTCCCTTACGGCGCGCCGGTGCCGGAATAGCTGATTTAATAATCTCAACTAATTCAAACGTTGTTTCAATCGGTTGTTTTTCACGATAGCGTTCAATTGCACGTGCAATTTGTTTTGAAAATTTCTCATCACTATAAACACGGAAAATAAATTCTAAATCTTTGTATTCCCATTCGTTTACAATGTCATAAGCCGTTAACTCGGCTTCTTGATCCATACGCATATCTAACTTGGCATCGTAATTATAACTAAATCCACGCTCTGGTGTATCAAACTGCGGCGAAGAGACGCCTAAATCAAAAATAATACCATCTATTTGATGAACGCCACGTGCTGCTAACTCTTCTTTTAAATGAACGAAGTTACTTTTGATAATCGTAAAATGATCACTAATTTGTTGTAATCGTTTCGTTGCATTTTCAATGGCAAATGTATCTTGGTCAAACGAATAAAGATGACCTGTTGTTAATCTCTTTAAAATTTCGCTACTGTGACCTCCACCACCTAATGTACAATCAACGTAAATTCCATCTTCTTTGATGTTTAAATTTTCAATTGATTCATGAAGTAAGACTGAGTAGTGATTAAACATGGTTGAAACCTCCTATAAATCAACTCTGATATAGGTTTTATATCAAGTTCAATTTCTTTATTTATTGTCTATCGTTTGAGATAAAAAACTTTTTATCTTTCATTCATTGTGAAACTATCATTTATTATTATAAACAATCAAAAATCATCCGAAAATTATGAATGATTGCTTTTATATCCACTTTTCACCACTAATTATACATTATCTCATCTGTATTTGAAATAAAATTAAGCTGATTTATATAAAAAATGTTCTAAAGTTTCAAATCTTTCATATAATTATGATTTCATCAAAAAAGCTCCCCAGTTTTGGGGAGCTTTTGAATTATTCTTCTTCTGCCATTTCAGCTATAATTTCATGATATTGTTGAATTAAATCTTCAAAAATACCTAGCACTTCTTCACGACCTTCATGTGTTTCTGAAGAATAAGCGACGAAAACATCATTTTCATCAAAGTCTAATGTTTCTTTAATTAATTTTTCTTGCTTTTTATACTGACTGCGATTAACCTTATCCTTCTTCGTTCCGATCACTAACGTTGGGATCTCATAGTATTTATATAAACTATACATCGCAATGTCTTCTTGTGTCGGTTTATGGCGGTAGTCGACTAGTAAAACACCTAAGATTAATTCTTCGCGCTCTACTAAGTATTCTTCAATCATACGACCAAATGATTCTTTTAACGAACGATTCACCTTTGCGTATCCGTATCCAGGGACATCGACTAAGTACATCACATCATTAATATTATAAAAATTTAACGTTTGTGTTTTTCCTGGTCGGCTCGATACACGCGCTAAATGTTTACGATTCGTTAAAGAATTAATAAACGAAGATTTTCCAACATTTGAACGACCCGCGAAAATCATCTCTGGTAATCCATCTGTTGGATAGTGTTCTGCACGAACACAACTTTTTACATATTCTGCTTTTGTAATTTGCATATCATCAACACCTTATCGTAATGCCTGTTGTAAAACTTCATCCACTGTAGAAACTGGAATAAATGTAATCTCTTTTTTCACACTTTCTGGAATATCATCTAGATCTTTTTCATTGTCTTTTGGCATGATCACGACTTTTAAGCCGGCACGATGTGCTGAGATTGATTTCTCTTTTAATCCGCCAATTGGTAAGACACGTCCGCGTAACGTCACTTCTCCGGTCATTCCAACTTCACGCTTAACTGTTTTTTGCGTAAACGCAGAGACAAGGGCAGTCACCATCGTTACACCGGCCGATGGTCCATCTTTTGGAGTTGCTCCTTCAGGAACATGAATATGAATGTCATGATCTTTAAAAATCGCTGGATCGATTGAAAACTTCTCTGCATTCGCTTTAACATAACTAATCGCTGTTTGAGCTGATTCTTTCATGACATCTCCTAATTTACCTGTTAAAACCATTTTTCCAGTTCCTTTATAATAAGTCACTTCAACAGGTAAAATATCTCCACCAAATTGCGTATAGGCTAATCCAGTTACTACCCCAATTTGATCGTCTTGTTCGATTAATCCATGGTTAAACTTATGTTTTCCAAGTAATGAAACAAGCATGGTTGAATCCACATGAACAGTTTCTAAGTTTTCAGCTAATAATTTTCTTGCTACTTTACGACAAATTGAACCAACTAATCGCTCAAGCTGACGAACACCCGCTTCTCGTGTATAGTACTGAATCATTTCCATCACAACACCATCAGCAATTGTTAATTGACTCGCCTCTAAACCATGTGCTTCTAATTGACGTGGAATTAAATAACGTGTCGCAATTTCAGCTTTTTCTTGTTCTGTATAACTATCAACATGAATAATATCCATACGATCACGAAGTGGTGCTGGAATATTTTCTAAATAGTTTGCAGTTGCAACAAATAAAACTTGTGATAAATCATATTCTTCTTCAAGATAATGATCACTGAAGTGACTGTTTTGCTCAGGATCTAATACTTCTAGCATAGCTGATGCTGGATCCCCTTTATAATCACTTGCCATTTTATCAATTTCATCTAATAAGAAAACTGGATTGGTAGTTCCCGCTTTTTTCATCGCTTGAATTAAACGTCCAGGTAAAGCTCCTAAATAAGTACGGCGATGTCCTCGAATTTCAGATTCGTCTTTTACACCACCAAGTGAAATTTTAACAAACTGACGTCCTAATGCATCCGCAATTGAACGCGCTAAAGATGTTTTCCCAACACCTGGAGGCCCAACTAAACATAAAATCGTCGATGGATTTTTTCCTGTCATTATTTTGACTGCTAAATATTCTAAAATACGTTCTTTAACCTTTTCTAGACCAAAGTGTTGATCATTTAACGTTTTTTCTGCAAATAAAATATCTTTGTTATCTTCTGTTTTGACATCCCATGGAAGAGCAACTAACCATTCTAAATATGTTCGAACAACACCTGATTCACTCGAGTTTGCAGGTAGCATTTCAAAGCGTTTAATTTCCTCTAACGCCTTTTGTTTAACAGCTTCTGGCATTTTTAGTGATTGAACTTTTTCTCTAAATTCCTGACTCACTGAATCTTTAGAATAATCGTCTCCTAATTCCTTCTGAATCGCCTTCATCTTTTCACGTAAGTAAAACTCTTTTTGATGTTCATCTAATGAACGTTTTACTTCTTGATTAATTTTTATTTCTAATTCAGCAATATTTTTTTCTTTTTCAATATCTTTTAATAAAGTACTTAAGCGCTCCTCAACAGAAGTTAATGATAAATACTTCATTTTATCTTCTTCAGAAATTCGTAAATAAAAAGCGATAATATCTGAAACTTTATCAGCTGTTTGTGCAGCATCAATTAAGGCTGTTACATCGGCTGGATGAGCAAATAGTAAACTTCCATGTTCAGATACTTCGTCTAATAATAAGCGAAGCATGGCTTCTTCTTGATCAGATTCCATTAAAACAGAAGGCATTGTTTTGACAACAGCTTCAAAATAAGGATCAACTTGAGTATATTCATCCACTTCAACGCGCGTAATTGAATTAAACTTTACTTTGTAATGTCCATTTGGAAGTTTAATTTTCATCGTAATTTTCGCAATCGTTCCATATTGGAATAAATCATCGCTTTGAGGCACTTCAACGTTTGGATCGACTTGAGACACTAATACCACATAGTTCCCATTCGCCTCACAAGCTTCTAATGCTTCAATTGATTGTGGACGTCCAATTTCTAATCGAATCTCTGTATTTGGTAATGAGATGACACCGCGAACTGGTAAAACAGGTAACGTATGCATCTCGACACTGTTTACATCTATTCTCATTTCCACTCACCTCACTAGTACTTTTAATACAACATATTTGGATCGATTACAACGACTTTGAATTCAAACTCGTTGCTTTACGGTTATTTAACAGTCATCAGTTTCATTTATAGTTTAAGCGGACAATTCAGATGATATAGAAAAGGAAGCTTATCGCTTCCTTACTCTATCCTCTATTATAACACAAAAAACTCCAAAAATATTAGTAAATGATAATTATGCTACATCATTTTTAAAAACTAATGTCGGTTGCTTATTCTCTTCAATGACATCACGTGTGATAATACATTTTTCCACGTTATCGGTTGATGGAATTTCAAACATCACATCTGTCATAATTGACTCGATGATTGAACGTAGTCCACGTGCTCCAGTTTTTCGTTCAACTGCTTTCTCTGCAATCGCTGAAATAGCATCCTCATCAAATTCTAATTCAACATTATCCATTTTAAAGATTTTTTTGTATTGTTTTGTTAAAGCATTTTTAGGTTCTGTTAAGATACGAACTAAATCTTCAACTTCTAACGGATTTAATGCCCCAATGATTGGGAAACGACCGATAAATTCAGGAATTAATCCAAATTTTAGAAGATCATCGGGTTGAATTTGACTATAAATTTCTTTCTTGCTCATGGTGTTTGCTTTTGAGTCAGCACCAAACCCAATCACTTTTTTACCGATACGGCGTTTCACCACGTCTTCTATTCCGGCAAATGCACCACCTGCCATAAATAAAATGTTAGTCGTATCAATTTGAATGAATTCTTGGTTTGGATGTTTACGTCCACCTTGTGGCGGTACATTGGCTACAACACCTTCTAAAATTTTTAATAAGGCTTGTTGTACCCCTTCTCCTGAGACATCACGAGTAATAGATGGGTTATCTGAGCGTCGAGCAATCTTATCAATTTCATCGATATAAATGATTCCTCGTTGGGCTTTTTCAACATTAAAGTCAGCCGCTTGTAATAATCGAAGTAAAATATTTTCAACATCTTCTCCAACATATCCCGCTTCAGTTAATGATGTTGCATCAGCAATAGCAAATGGAACATCTAAAACCTTTGCTAATGTTTGAGCTAGTAATGTTTTCCCACTACCTGTTGATCCTAGCAATAAGATATTGCTTTTTGAGATTTCAACATCGTCTTCACCTTCACTATTTGAAGTTAAACGCTTATAGTGATTGTATACGGCAACAGCCAAAACTTTCTTAACATCTTCTTGGCCGATAACATACTCATTTAATAAATCATAGATTTCTTTTGGTTTAGGTAATGTTTTAAATTCTTCGCTTAATTCATCCGTCTGTTCATTTTCAATAATTTCTGAACACATTTCAATACATTCATCACAAATGTATACACCTGGTCCAGCGATAATTTTATTCACTTCATCGTGACTTTTCCCACAAAATGAGCAGGTAATATCTATATTATTCATCCTTTACACCTCCATACAGTGACCACTCTCATTATTGAATAACTAATATCAATATATTCAACTAGGCCTAAAATTATTAATGTCCATTTTAGACATTTTTTGCAACCTCTTATATTGCACAAAATGAGGCACGAATGGTACGCGCCTCATTATAAGTTAAACCTATATTTATCTATGAATTATTTACGAACCGCTTTTTCTACGATGAAGTCAACAGCTTTTTGAACTTTTAAATCTTCTTTTAACATTGCTAAGCTTGGTAATTGAGCTTTTAATTCTTCTAACTCACGTCCGTATGCTTGTGCAATTTCAGCTAATTTAGCATCTACTTCTTCTTCAGTTACGTCGATGTTTTCAGCTTTAACAACTGCTTCTAACGTTAAGTTGTAGCTTAAACGTTTTTGTGCTTCCGTACGTAATTGTGCTTTGAATTTATCCATATCCATTCCTGTGAATTGGAAGTATAAATCTAAGTTAAATCCTTGCATTTGGAAACGTTGATCTGCTTCACGTACCATTTGTTCAACTTCAGAATCAATCATTTCAGTTGGGATTTCGAATTTAGCATTTTCAGTTACTTTTTCAACAACTGTATCAATCACGTGGTTACGAGCAGCTGTTTCTTTTTGAGACTTGATTGTTTTTTCTAAATCTGCTTTTAAGTCTGCTACTGTTTCGATTCCTTCGCGATCTAAATCTTTAACGAACTCATCATCTAATTGAGGTAATTCACGAGTTTTCACTTCATGTAATGTTACTTTAAATACTGCTTCAGCTCCTGCTAATTCAGCTGCATGGTATTGTTCAGGGAATGTTACTGTAATATCTTTTGTTTCTCCAGCAGTCATTCCGATTAATTGCTCTTCAAATCCTGGAATGAAAGAGTTTGATCCGATAACTAATGGATGGTTTTCACCTTTTCCACCTTCGAATGCAACTCCATCTTTGAATCCTTCGTAATCGATAACAGCAGTATCACCGTTTTCTACTGCACCTTCTTTTACAACGATTTCAGCATGGTTTTGTAATAATTTTTCTAATTCAGCTTCTACGTCTGCTTCTGTTACTTCTGTTGATAATTCTTCAACTTCGATTCCTGTGTATTGCCCTAATTCAACTTCAGGTTTAACAGCAACTGTTGCTTCAGCAATTAACTCTTGCCCTTTTCCGATTTGTTTAATATCCCATGATGGTGCAGCAACTGGTGCAACATTTGTTTCTGCTACAGCATCCATGTATGCTTTTGGTAATAACATATCTAATGCATCTTCATATAATGCTTCTACACCAAATTTTTGTTCAAAAATTGCACGAGGCATTTTCCCTTTGCGGAATCCTGGTACTTGTAAGTTTTTTGATACTTTCTTGAATGCACCATCTAATGCTTTATCAAATGATTCTGCTGAAAGAGTGATTGTTAATTTTACTTTGTTAGTTTCTACTGTTTCAACTTTAACTGACATGATCATAACCTCCATCTTTTAACGTTGCGTTTACATCTTTGTAACAACTTTTAAATTATAACATAGGCTTTTTCTAATTTCTACATTAATGATGATAAACTTAGGATATACTGACTCATTTTGTATCTTATTCCAGCTATTTTTTCTGTTTTTTCAACTGCTTCCTCATCCTCAGTTTCAGTTAAATTCATTCTGAATAAAACTTGAGCTAATTCATTTATAACCACTTGAGGGTTCATTTCTTCAATGAAAGGAAAAGAAAACTGATAAAAGAAAATGACGTGCTGTTTTAATACCTCACGAGTGACTTCATCAAGCGTCATCTCAGTTAAAAGAGCCAAAGCTTCTTCTAACGTCGCATAAAAGGCTTCAAAATTGACCGTTGTTGTGATTAAAGTTTGATGATTTTGTTCTTGCGTGAAGTTAACAGAACACTCAATGTCTTTTTGAGCTAACAATTCAAATAACATTGTCTTCACGATATTTATCTCACATTGATTTAATAGTTGTTCAAATTTCTCTTGAAATAACTGAAGTTTCCATGAATCAACAGTACGTAAGTCTGAAATGACAAGTAATTGAGTTTCCAAATCCCCCTCGCGCTCTAACACTTGAATTTTTTTCTCAATCATCTCATACCAAACACTTTCGTAGTAGGTCTTTAATTGATAAATCAGTTCCACTAAATTTTTAGAGGATAACGCAGTGAGTCCTAAGAGTTGTTGATACTCTTCTTGTTTTTGTTTGGCACTCGCTTCTTGCCCTTGAAACATAGCAACTAATATATCATAGGCTGCTATCGTTAAATCTAAACTTTTTTGATTCTTAATTTCTAAAATTAATGCTTCACAGGTGTCTAATTCTCCCTTTAACAGATAGGCTGTCATTAATTGTTTATTCACTTCCTGTTTAATTTTAGGATCTTTGACTACAGCTAAAAAATCCTCTAACATACAAATCGCCTGATCGATGTATCCTTTTTCAATTAATTTAGATGATTCTTCAATTTTTGCGATGTAGTTTGTTTGAAAATCATAAATTTCACCCATCTGTTCACCTCATCTATGTCTTTAAAAATTCAATTTTTAACTCTAGTTAGTTTTTGTTCAATGGATAATAAAAAAAGAACTACATTCTTGTAGTTCGCTATCGTCTATAAATGGCATCCCGGGAGGGATTCGAACCCCCGACCGACGGCTTAGAAGGCCGTTGCTCTATCCAGCTGAGCTACCGAGACATTTGTTTTTAACATTTTAAATCATTTATATTATTTAAAAATGGCATCCCGGGAGGGATTCGAACCCCCGACCGACGGCTTAGAAGGCCGTTGCTCTATCCAGCTGAGCTACCGAGACATTTAAGATTATGATTTGTTGTTGTTTTCCACATTAAGTATAATAAACCATTTGACGATGTTTGTAAATAAATTATGAATATTTTTCTCTAAGAAATTTTTTCCATAAACTTTCATCTCTGATTAAATTTATTGTTCTTCTTCATTTAACTCTTATTAAATATCGTTTGATAACAACTGAACTAAATCATCTTCACTAACTATTGCTTCTTTAAAATTAATCCCTTCATCATGGCATCAAAAACAACTATTCTTAAAAAAGTTTCATCTTTCTTATCGATCGTTGTTTAAAATGAATTCATGATCAAATCAATTCCTTTCAATTAATTGGGCATTTTTTATCTGATAAAATTTTTTCCATATTTTAACTTGAAAAAGAAATTTTTTATGCTATAATAGTCTTATAAATGCCAGTGTGGCGGAATTGGTAGACGCAGTGGACTCAAAATCCACCGAAGTTTACTTCATGCCGGTTCGAGTCCGGCCACTGGTACCATAAAAAGTACGATACATCTCTTAATGAGATGTTTTTTTTATTAGATAGGAATAAAACACATTCAACTCACTTAAATTATCATACAGTATATTGAGGATACGAAATCAATCAAACATCCCACAAACACTCCTAATTCAGTCTAACATTTAACTTTCCTACAAACCTTTAACAAAACATCTATTCGCTTAATCACTTCTACGTATCCTCAGTCGATTAAGGACAGTAGACCCTATGAAACAATTGATTATTTTAAAAAATTCTATGATCCATCACTCATACTTCTCCTTTACTTTCATACTCCCTTTCCTAATCATTCATTCCTTTAATCCATTGTTTTAATCCTAACATTTGACACACTACTCCTTTCCTTATTCTTTTCACTTAAACTTATCATAATACCCGATCCTTTTATCACTTTATTAAACAAACACGACGTCTTACCACTCATACCCACACATTTTACTCCACCATACTGTCACTTATAAGGGGGCTGTATCAAAATGACTAAAATTTTATAGTCATGGAGCGACATGCTCCTTTTTTTGGCTATTCATCGTAAAAAAATCAGTCTGTAAATTTAATTTTATGGGTTAGACTTAATTTTAAGCACGACGAAAAGAAGGACGTTTCTTTCCTTCAAAATGACAGTCTATTCTGATTTTTTAAGCCACTTTCCCTGGATGAAGTTGTTGTCCGCAACGATGGCTTTGAATTTTTTTATGTAATTTTTGTACATTATATCCAAAACATAGAAGCAATAGTTCGACTGTGACCTGAATTTTTCCACGGGTTAAAAATTTTCTGAAGCCGTAATCTTGTTTTAACACGCCAAAAGCACCTTCGACTTGAATCGAACGATTCTTTCTTAACAGAATCCCTTCTTCACTTTGGATATTTTTAAGTGACTCTGTTCTTAGCGAAAGCATTTTTTTAGACACTTCCAATCGTTTTGAGTTTCCTTCTTTCGCTTTTGTACATTTTAAACGCAAAGGACAATCTTGGCAGGTTTCACATTCATAAATCGTGACTTCTTTTCGATAACCGGTCTGACTTTCTCGAATTTTAACTTCGATCGGTTTTAACGTTCTGCCATTTGCGCACGTATAGGTATCGTTGAGTTCATCGTACGTCATGTTTTCTCGTTTCCCCAGTTGAGCTTTATATTTTCTTGTTTTTGAGGTTTCATAGTTGAGGGGCTTAATGAAACCTTTTTGATGGTTTTCCTTCAAATAAGCATAATTTTCTTCACTTTCATATCCAGCATCCGCAATGATTTGTTTAAACGTTCTGGAAAGCCGACCTTTCAGGGAATCTAAAAATGGAATGAGTGTGGGGACATCGTTAGCTGACTGAAAAACGCCCACACCTACGATATACTCGGCCTCAACTCCAATCTGGACATTATACCCAGGTTTGAGTTGCCCATTTTTCATGTGATCTTCTTTCATTCGCATGAAGGTGGCATCCGGATCTGTTTTTGAACAACTTGAGCGGGTTGAACCGATCATTTTTTGATAGTCCAAGTAAATGATTTGTTTCTCTATGAATGCTTCAAGTGTTTCAATCTGACGTTGAAGCTCTGTTTTTCGCTTCCCTTTCCCATAAACAAATTCAAGAGATTGCTCGATGACTTTTTCTTTTAAATTCAATAAACAAGCCTCTAACACAGGTAATGGATTCTTAACATCAAATGAATAGGAAGTGAGATAGCTGTCATTCACTTGTTGAAGGAGTTTTTCTATTTTGACCTGGAGCTTCGCTTCATTTTTAGTCACTGATTTTAACCAAATAAACGAATAGCGATTGGCATTGGCTTCAATTTTTGTTCCATCAATAAATAGGTTTTTAAAATGAATTTCATCTAAGGTGTGAAGACGCTCAATGAATTGATCAAATAAATCTTCCATGACACCATCGCTTAAATGATGTTTTCTAAATCGATTAATCGTATGATGGCTAGGCGCTGGATATCCATTTAATAACCAGATAAAATGAATATCCCGTTGACAAAGTCGCTGAATTTCTCGTGAAGAAAAAGAGCGATTCATATACGCGTAAATTAAAATCTTAAACATGATCACCGGTGGTACGACAGAATTTCTCCCTTTATCAGAGTAAGTGCTTAATAATTTTTTATCATCTAATCCCTCCAATAATTGATTAAGCAAACGTACAGGATCATGAGGTGGAATATAAACTTGAATATCCATCGTTAAAGAGAGTTGATATCCAGCTGAATAAGTTGTATAATCTTGATGTATATTTTCTTGATTACGCATAAAAAAAGTATACAAAAAAGCAGTCCCGAATGGGACTGCCTTTTTTTGTATCTTTTAGATTTTTAATTCAAGGGCCATCTATTTTGAGACAGCCCCTTTTTTTATAATTTTTTCGTGCAGTCATCGTCATAGTTCTTTTGTTAAATGTATCGTTTCTCATAAAAAAACATCATCTCCTAATGAGAGATGATGTTTTTTAAAAGAATAACTCACATAAGATTAAATAAGTGATACACATCTCAAAGATAGCACCAAATACAAAAGCTTCAATTGTCATCATTATCACTCCAACTTACAATTTCTAGCTTTAGTATTTGATTTTTTTTGACTTTTAGTCATACTTTTTAGTTAAATCTCCTGTTATTGAGAGATTAATGATCGATAGACGTAATAATTCCCATCATCAAAGCTAATGTATGACTGCACATATCCTAGTGTATCATTATGAGAACGACCTAAAATTCTTTGAGTTAAAATTAAGTCATGACCTTCATCGTGCACTTTACTATTAATGGAGTTTGAATCACTTACCCGTGCTACCACCCCATTTAACGATTGCTTTAACTGACCTCTATCATCATAAATGGCCGCTAAGTAATCGGCGCTTTTATTCGTCAGATTAAGGATGGTTTCCTCATCTGTTTTTAAGTTCTTAACCTCCACTTGATAATAAGGCAAGTAGGTGACTTTATACTCTAAGCCTTCTTCAAATAGGCGATTACTAAATCCAAGTTGAACCTTTCTTTCTTCATTAAAGAACAAGTAGTAATCCACTTGATTTCCCGTTCCACCACTTAAAATATAAACGCCAATGTCTTGTTGTTTATCATGATTAAAGTCTCCAATATCTAAACCTCCACCCATTCCACTTGAAGTAGGAATAGGATAGAATTGTCTATCTCCCGTTTTTCCATTTTCAATGACAAGTGTAATCTCAGTATAAATTAAGTGATCACCTTGTTTAGTTCCTAGTAAGTAGACTTTATCTAAGACCGTATCTTCGGTTAAATATGCTAGCTGACTATCAAGCTCTACCACTGTCTTTTTCTCAAAGCGATAATCCGTTTGATAACCACTAATTCCGTATTCCATTGTATCCCCTCACTTTATCTATCTAATTTACTATATGATGAATCTATTTAGGCGAAACTTGAAATAGATAGATTTAAAAACAAATGCGTTAGTGATCCCCCTCTTCTAACCTTTAAGTCCTTAAAATGTTGAATGTGTTGACTGAAGCAAGGTCTTACTTCCTTGAAAATCAACACATGATTACGCAAAAATTTCAGAAGGTGTCACTCTTTGACATTCAAACCCTTCTAAAACAATCATCACCTCTTCATTAAATGTCATAAACTCAAGCATCGGATGATTTAATACCCATTCACTTAATTCGTGAAATAATTTGGTTTGAAGCACTTTTAAACTTTTAGCTTGTTTAGTTAAATAATTGTGCTTAAACTGATGGATATTACTTACTGTCATAGTTGATGAACTCATAAAAAAAGAAAGTAGCTGTTTAGAATCTGAGGATAAAAAGGATACTAATTCAACTTTATTCACTAGACTAAGCCCATGATAAAATCCTTTTAAATACTCGAGATAACGCATTGAAATAATAAAATAAAGAATTTGTTCAAGCACCTCTTCTTGATCATGACTCTCACTGGCCGAACTCGACAGTTTCTTTAAAAATGTTTTAAACGATTGCTTTTTAATAAATCTTGATTCCTTTAACTCATCTATTAGTTGCACATTCAACTTCTGTTCATCGTAAACGTAATAACTTTGAGTAGGCAATTGAATGTCATACAGTTGCATCAACTCTTTCATGACTAATTGTTTCGCATTTAAACGTTTGATCGGATTGTTAATCATCTTGATTGTTGAAAATTGATGAATTTCTAGCAACCAATTTTTCGTATTTCCTACTAACTGCCCTTTTAAATGAAGCGATTGAATGAGATAAATTACACAATCAGTAAATAACAAATGATTAATCTGTTGATTAAGACAGTTTAAGTCACTGACTTTGTAAACATTAGGCGGTAAGGACGCTTGATATAAAGACTGGTGATGACTGAAGCTAAAACGATTTTTAATTTCGTTTAACTTTTGATTTCGACCAGATTCATACCAAATTAAAAGAACTAAGATAAAACCAATAATCATCCAACCATTCCAACTTAATTTATCTTTTTTTAAATAGAGGAACATAACTAAAGGATTGTTAAAAAACTCGTTGGGATGATTATGCCACCCCAAAAGGTACATTAAATAAATTAGACTAAACCTCATGAAGATGCCTCCCTTTAACTACTTGTATTATTTTACCAATCATTAACGGTTATATTCATTCTTCATGTTTTTTGTTCAAAAATAAAGAGGATTGTCATTTCATGTGAGTGGGTGACAGTTTCTACTGACAATATTTCTTCGATCAACTCCCTCCTACAATCCCTTCATTACATCTTAATGATAATTTAAATCATAACCAAAAAGAAAAGAAGTGAAATAAATTTCACTTCTCTAATAACCTCTGACCATTCGCTCAAACGTCGTTTGATCACTATATTCAATGTCATCAATTTCCCATTCATATAAAAAAGCTAATGGGGCATAATCAGTGTCTTTAATCATCTTGAACTGAATATATTGTTCATCCATGGTTTTGATAATGATGGATGTTTTATTAAACGATTCTTCTGAAATAGCCAGTTTAATTTTCATTCGACGATATTGATTCGTTTTCGCACAACAATCATCATAATAAAAAAATTGATAATTAAAACTTTCAATAAATCGCTCAGAAAGATATCGCTTATTCTTATCATCATATTCAACATCTGTCTGATCATTTACCCGATGACGCATAATTAAATTGACATGATAAGCAACAATTTCAGCTGGTGTTGGATGCCAATAGGTTAAATAATCGAGTAATCCGATAAAAATAACGACAAGACCTAAAAGTAACCAATAGCCAAAAACTTGCCCAAATAAAACTGGACCAACCGTGATATAACGTAATAAAAATCCTAATCCGATTAATAAATTGTAGATCAATAAAAAGGTTCGGTTAATTCTTATCATCTGATTTCCCCCCTCTATCATGAACACCTTCACTCACATCTTTAATGCATTATATGAAGGGCGAGGAAATCTGCTACTGACGTATAAAATGATTTATGGTTGACAGTTACGATAACATCACAAAAGACAAAATAATGGATAAAATCATTCCTACTGACACCGGAACAATCGTTCGCTTAATTAACCGTAAAGGAGAGACCTTCATCATCGATGAAATAATAATAACAGTTGGGGCCACTGGAGAGATGCTTTTAACTAAATGAGAAACAAACTGCATCGGAATAGCTAACAAAACAGGATTCATTCCAGCTGAGGCCGCAAAAGTTGGCATTAATTCCACACAAGCATAAAAGAGGGCGAGACCACTTCCACTTAACAAACCGACACTAAGGGCTAATAAACAAAAACAAAGCGTTAAAACGATGCCAGCCCCACTTATTTGAGTCATATAATCAGTAAGCAAATCGATGATTCCAATACTTTTTAAACCTTCAACAAAGGTTAGTGCCGCCACGACTTGAATGACGACCGTTGTAAAACCAGTTCCCATACCATCAAAAAAGATTTGAACCGATTCTAATGCCTTATGCATTGATTTCAAACGAATCATCTCACAAAATAGACTGATTAAAAATGAACAAAGCGTCACCTCAATCATTCCGATTTTATCGTTTTTTAATAACACATTAAAAATAAACATTAAAAGTAACGGTAACATTGGTAACATTGCATAAAAAATCGGACGATTGATTGAATGAACCTCTTCTATCATTAAAATCTCTTTATTTTGTTCTTTTTCTTTTGAATCCGCATAGCTTTGCCAAACTAAATGAACAATCGATAAAATCAAAATAATTGGAATTGAGATTTTTGCGTGATAACTAAAGACATACTCACCTACGCTCATCTGTAAAGCCTCAGATGCTAATAAATTATCAGCTCCAAGTGGCGTTGGAGCAATCGTTGCTGACATCGCAATCACCGCCCCTATAGCAAGAGGTGAAATGCCAGCTGATACTAAAATGGGGTAAGCGGTAGACATTAAAAGAACAGATAAACTAGATGCACTTGGAATCATTAAACCTAATATATTTCCAATCAAATAAAAGATCGGAATTAATAACCCTTTATGCTTTAAGTTTAATAATGGTCGACTCATGACTTGAACCGTCATTTGATTCGCTCCAATACATTTCATATACGCCGTATATCCAAATAAAATCATGAGAATAAAACCGGCTCCTGTTAATTGCTTCGTAAATTGCGTTCCAATGAGCGTGAATAGATCAAACCAGACGATTCCACTACTAGCTTCTTCTGGTAATAACGGACGCTGAAGCAAACTAGCACTTCCCATTAATGCCATCCCGCTTCCAAACATAATCCACTTAATATCATAATTTTTCTTTATAAAGTATCCTGCTAAAATTAAAATGACTAACGTTAAACTAATAATCATGCTGTTAGCTCCTTCTTTTGTTAAATTTATCCTAACTTGTAAGTCTATTATAATCCATTTCAACAATTCTTGTCATTATCCAACAAAAGAAAAGACCCTACCAATGTCTCGCGACTTTAGGAGGATCTAACACTTAAATCTGCCAATCAATTCGATTCGATTGGGGCGCTCGACAATAAGGACAATATTTAACCTCATCATCCAGTTCAGCACCACAACTTTCACATGATCTAATTTGTTTAATTTGATTAATCTCTCGTTCGATTTTTTTTATTTTTCCCTTTTGGAGTGAAACCTGATGAAATAACTCTTGAACCGCTTCTGATTGATTAATTTCATTTATTTTATTGACGTAAATATATTCTCCAATTTGTTCAAATAATTCATTCAATTCAAGTTTCGCTGCATTAAGCGATACCGTTAATTTCCCGATTTCAACCCATTTACTTGTCTGCTTCATTCCTACTGCTGCTGTTTTCGACATCGTTTTTTGAAAATCATCCCAAAAAGCCAACTCGTCACCTTCTTTCCTACTTTATCATATTACCCTTCCTCATCATGTGAACCTCTTTTCTGTACATGAATGTTGTTAGCTTTTATAAACAATCAGCTCGCCTTGTATCTCGAATGTATTTGATGAAAATAAATAATGACCTCATCAAAGTCATTAGTCAAATCCTGAAACTTCTTGTATAATGAAGACAGTTAACACGCTTAAAGGAGGATCTCTTATGAAAGATGAACTGGACTCATATTTATATGATCATTTTCAAATGACGCTGACGCCGTCACAAAAAATGGCCGTTGAAGCTTTACATGGCCCGACGTGTGTGATTAGCTGTCCTGGAAGTGGAAAAACGACGGTGACCGTGATTCGCTTAGCCAATTTGATTGTCAAAGGGAAAGTGCCTCCTCATCAAATTTTAGCTCTTACCTTCTCAAAGGCCTCTGCCAAAGACATGAACGATCGATTCAAAACGTTGTTTCCCTCACTCGCTTCTCACGTCAAATTTGCAACGATTCATAGCTTCGCCTTCCACGTCATTCGACATTTTGAACAACTGAGTGGCACTCGTTATGAATTTATTGATACACAAACTAATCAAACACAAAGTAAACGCCAACTTCTCTCGTCTATTTATCTTGAAAAAACGGAACGCTATTTAAGTGATGATGAATACGAAACACTCACAGGACAAATCAGCTTACTAAAAAATTTAATGATTTCTCCTCAACAACCAAAAGAAATTAAACAATATGTTGAAAATGAAGTAGAATTATTTATTGAAGTTTATAAAGCCTACGAACAAAAAAAAGAAAATCATTATCTACTTGATTATGACGACTTATTAACGACAGCTTATCAAATCTTAAAACATCATGACTTCTTATGTTCATTTTACCAACAACGTTACACTCACATTCAAATTGATGAAGCACAAGATACGTCTAAAATTCAATACGAACTCATTAAATTAATTGCTAAACCTAACAACAATATATTTTTAGTGGGTGACGATGATCAAAGTATTTACGCCTTTCGAGGGGCTTATCCAAAACAGTTACTAGAGTTTAAACAAACGTTTGAACACGCTAATTTTATTTATTTAAATGAAAATTTCCGTTCAAGTCAAAATATTGTTCAGTTATCTTCAACATTTATTAAGCAAAATAAACATCGATATAAAAAAGAGATTCAAACGCCTAATCCCCCCAAGCTCGAACCAACACTTCATCATTTTCAAACCGAAAAAGAACAGTTGGCTTACTTAATTAATGAATTAAAAACGATTGAAAACTTAGATGAAGTCGCTATTTTATATCGTCAAAACGTATCAGCTATCACTTTAATTGAAGCCTTTGAGCGTCATCAACTTCCCTTTAAACTTCAAGAAGGAAAGCTTTCATTTTTTTCACACCCTATTGTCAAAGATGTCGTTTCGTTTTTTGAACTCGCTAAAAATCCAAGACAAACAGAAGCTTTTAAGCGTATTGCAAAAATCTTATACTTATCAGCTTCTGTTATCGGGCAAACACTTTCACAAACTGAAAGTGACTATCTTGATTACTTAACCCGTCAAGTTGCCTTTAAGACTGCCTTTCAACGAGATAAAATCCGACAATTTAAACTTAATCTTCCTAAACTAAAAGAAATGCCGCCTCGTCGTGCCATTCACTATATTTTAGACACGCTTGATTATGAAAGTTATTTGATTAAACGAGGATTCATTAAAGAAGATCAGGAACGTCTTTATACTCAAGGACTAGCTGTCGTTGAAACACTAAAAAGTATTGCTAAAGAAACAAATCATGTCGATGAATTCCTACATCGTCTCACTCACTTACAGGACATCAGTCAGCAAAGTTCATTACAACAAATACCTGCCATTCACTTACTCACCTTTCACGCCTCTAAAGGTTTAGAATTTGATACCGTCTTTTTAATTGATTGTATGGATGGAATCACGCCAACATCTAACGCTTTAAGTCACCATCTCTTACAAAAAGATGAAGAATTTGAAGAAGAACGACGTCTCTTTTATGTTGCTATGACTCGAGCTCGAACAAGGCTTGAAATCATCAGTGTCGCTAATAAGCATAACTTATTATTCAACCGATCAATCTTTGTTAAAGATGTTCATCAAATTTTAGACCCTCAATCAAATGACTCCTCACCTCGCGTCAAAAAAACAACAAGTGGACGTTCAATTTCTGAACTTAAATCATTAGTTCTGACCGCTTCTGTTGATTTAAGTCCTTATCAAATCGGAACGTTCATTCATCATTTACGATTTGGAGACGGTGAAATTATTAATTTAGAGGGTGAAATTGCAACTATTCAATTTGCAGATGAACAAAAGCGGATTAGCTTACGAATTACGACCGAAAACGGAAATGTGCGCTTAAAATCGTCATAAAAAGTCTATTTCATTAACGAATAGACTTTTTTTATACTCATCAATCAATGACATCCCACCTCTCCTTCGTTTATCTTTTTAAGTCAGTCATCTCTATTTTTAATCTTCGTCGAACTTCTATCGTTTTTTTGTTTCATTAAGCGTATGATGAAATTAGCGTCATTATAATGCCTAACAAACTAGGGGGAATCTCACGAATGAAACGAATCATTTGTTCACCAACAAAATATATTCAAGGGCCAAACGAACTGGCACATATTTGCGACTATGCACTTAGCTTAACGATCAACGAAGCTTATGCCATTGTTGATCCCTTCATTTTAGCAAACGATGCAAAGACGATTGAAAGTAGTTTTAAAAACCATCAAATTCCACTGATTATGGAAGCCTTTCGTGGAGAATGTTGTTTAGATGAAATTCAAAGACTTCAACAAAAGATAGAACATTCTAACGCTAACGTAGTGATTGGCATTGGGGGTGGAAAAACATTAGATACAGCCAAAGCAGTCGCTCACTTTTCTAAGAAACCGGTCATCATTATTCCAACCCTTTCTTCAACCAATGCCCCATGTAGCGCCATTTCCGTTCTTTATACCTCGGATGGATTATTTGATCGATATTTATACTTAGATCAAAATCCTAATATCGTCATTGTCGATTCAAATGTCATTGTTAAAGCACCTACTCGGTCGCTTGTTGCAGGAATGGGCGATGCGTTAGCTACTTATTTTGAAACACGTGCTTGTTATCATTCAAAAGCCACAACCACGTCAGGCGGTGTTTGTTCACTCACTGCTTTACACCTTGCCAAACACTGTTATGAAACCTTGCTAAGCGATGGACTACACGCTAAACAAGCAAGTGATCAAAAAGTCCCCACTCAAGCACTAGAAAATATTATTGAGGTGAATACGTACTTAAGTGGTCTTGGGTTTGAAAGTGGAGGTTTAGCAGCAGCTCACGCCATTCACAACGGACTGTCTCGCTTAAAAGAATGCCAAGGTATGTATCATGGAGAAAAAGTAGCCTTTTCAACGCTTGTTCAACTCATTCTTGAAAAAGCACCTCAAAAAGAAATTGAGGCAGTATTAAATTTCTGTCGTTCAGTTGGCCTTCCAACCTCTTTAAATGCCTTAGGGATCTCGCATCCAACCAAAGAGCAACTAATGAACGTTGCAACGGCTAGTTGTTTACCTCATGAAACGATTCATCATTTACCTTTTAACGTGACGGCTGAGGAGGTCTATCACGCGATTTTAGTGGCCGATCAACTCGGATAATCATAAAAAAACCTGAAGTGATAACTTCAGGTTTTTGCATGTTATTCATTTGTTAATAAAAACTTTTTTAAATCTTCATTTACACTTGAGATTCCACCAATTTCAAAAGTTTCCACTAAGAAATTAACGATGTTTGGTGATAAAAAGGCAGGTAACGTTGGACCTAAGTGAATTTTTTTCACACCAAGTGATAATAAAGCTAATAAAACAATGACTGCTTTTTGCTCATACCAAGCAATGTTATAAATAATTGGTAAATCATTAATGTCATCTAATCCAAACGCTTCTTTTAATTTTAAGGCAATAACAGCTAATGAATAAGAGTCATTACATTGCCCGGCATCTAACAGACGTGGAATGCCGTTAATATCACCTAATTGTAATTTATTATAACGATATTTTGCACAACCTGCCGTTAAAATAACCGAATCTTCTGGTAAAGCTTGTGCAAAGTCCGTATAGTATTGACGTTCTTTATGACGTCCATCACATCCTGCCATCACAACAAAGTGTTTTATGGCTCCACCTTTAACAGCTTCAATGATAGAATCCGCTAAGCTTAAGACTTGATGATGTGCAAATCCACCCACTAATTGACCTTGTTCAATCGCTTGCGGAGCTTGGCATGTTTTCGCCTGCTCGATCACTTGTGAGAAATCTTTTGATCCATCCTCTAAAACAGGAATGACTTTAAAATCTTTATATCCTGTATTTCCTGTTGTATAAACACGATCGACATACGTTGCATTTTGGCGTGGTGGAACTAAACAGTTTGTCGTAAAGATAATCGGACCATTAAATGTTTCAAATTCTTTCGTTTGTAAATGCCACGCATTCCCATAGTTTCCTTTTAAATGCTCATATTTTTTTAACTCTGGATAATAGTGAGCAGCTAACATTTCACTGTGTGTATAAATATCAATCCCTTGATCTTTTGTTTGCTCTAATAATTGTTTTAAGTCGTGTAAATCATGACCTGTGATTAAAATCCCTGGTCGAGTTCCCACACCAATCTCAACCGTTGAAATTTCTGGATTTCCAAACGTTTGTGTATTTGCTTCATCTAGTAATGCCATCGCTTGTACCCCAACGTCTCCAAGCGCTAACGTCATTGGAACATAATCTTCAAGCGTTAATGAATCATTAACTAAGGCAGCCATAAACTGATGCATGGCTTCAAATAACGCTTCATTTTTATAATTTAATTTTTCAGCATGAGATAAGTAGGCGGCTAATCCTTTTAATCCAAATAACATCAGTTCACGAATTGAACGAATATCCTCATCTTCGGTTTGATGAATCGCAAGACTTAATGCTTTTTGAATCATTTCTTCTTTTGTTGTTAATTCAAGTTCGTAAATCGCTTTGTTTTCTAACACAATTCCTTCTTGTTGTAATAACGTTTTATAAGCTTCACGATACTCGATACTTTTTAAAATACGAGAAACAAATTCATCTTCATCAAAGTTAGCATTTGTAATCGTTGCAAATAACCCCTCGATCACAAATAAATCTAACACTTCTGTTTCGATATTCACTTTTTTCACTTCAAGCGCTAGTGATGATAATCCAATTAATGAGTAAATAAATGTATCCATTAATGCACTTAACTCGGGAGTTTTCCCACAAACCCCAAACACAGTGCAGCCAATTCCTTTTGCTGCTTCTTGACATTGATTACAGTTCATTTCCATAACTCTCACCTCGTTGTTGATTTTGCTTATTCATTATACCGTCAATTTTTTCGAAAAAATGTGAGGTACGTCACATCTACATAAAAAAGTAGCAAAAATCATGCTACTTTTCTAACCACTCTCGATTCACTTTAAATGTTTTTCCCTTCACCTCGCACACCCCTTCGTCCTTTAAATCAGACAAAAGACGACTAAATGTTTCTCTACGAATACTTAAAAGATCAGCAATTTCTTGTTTAGTGACCGGAATGGTCATCAAAACAACTGATGAGGTCGTGTTTTTTTCTAAACGAGCAAAACGCTGAAGCCACTTTTTAAAACGATCTTTCGCATCAATAAATACTTGATCCGTTAACATCTGCTGAACACCTTCTAAACGTCGGTTGAGCTGTTTAAACCACTCTCTTGTAGCAGCTTCCGTTGATAAAATACCTGTTTCTAAAACTTGACGAGGAATTTTAATCACTTCTGTGACCTCAACAGCAACGGCTGTGGCTGGATAAAAGTAAGGGGGATTAAACAACGTACTTAACGCAATAAATTGATTTTTTTGATATAAAGAAAAAATTTTCTCTTGTCCAAGTGAGGATGTTTTTAAAATTTTAACCGTTCCTGTTTTTACAAAATAAATGAAGTGAGCGATATCCTCTTGATGAAATAAAAACTCACCTTTTTTTAAAGTCACTTCCTGACTCACACGTTGTAATTCATCTAGATGTGTCGGATGAATTTGACTTAATAATGGATGCTCTTTTAAAAATCTCATGCTTTATCCATATCCTTTAAATCTGCAGGATAAACTAAACCGATTTGACGACGAACCTCATCTAAAACCTTCATCACGTCATGTGAGAATTGATAAGAATTAATCTGCGATTCTTTTTGATCCTTTAAGATTAAGTCAATAAACTCTTGAACTTCATAAATCATATTGTCTTCATCTTGCTCGATTGCAATCTCTTCAACACTTCCATTTCGATAATGAATGGTTACTGTATCTAATTGATTAATTTTATTCATTAGTAGACTACCTTCTTCTCCTTGAATTTCTGATGGTAAATAGGAGTTAGAAATTTTAGAGTACATCACAGTGGCCTGCATATGAGGATATTTAAAAATAACCGTTCCTTCACCATCGACACCAGACTCTAATAAATAAGCACTTGCCTTAATCTCTTGTGGCATACCAAAAAGTGAAATCATTGGAGCAATCGTATAGACCCCTATATCAACCAAAGCTCCATTGGATAACTCTTTATTAAAGGCATTTAGCACTGTTCCTGCTTTATACGCGTCATAGCGCGACGAATATTGACAAAAACTTGAGAAATAACGACGGACCGTTCCTATCTTATGTAAGTTTTCTTTAATCACTTTAAAATTAGGAAACAATGTTGTTTTCATCGCCTCCATTAATACAACCTGATTAGCTTTTGCAGCTTCAATCATCGCCTCAACTTCTTTAATATTTGAAGCTAATGGTTTTTCACATAAAACGTGTTTTTTATGATTTAAACACAAAATGGCTTGATCAGCATGCAAGGCATTAGGAGAGGCAATATACATCGCATCAACCACATCACTTGTTAACAGTTCCTCTAAATCAGTGAACACATGTTTCACACCATACGTTTTAGCAAATGCTTCACCGCGTGTTTTTGTTCTTGAATAAATGGCACTTAATTCAAAAGCCTCACACTTAGAAGCAGCTTTAATAAATTGTTCGGTAATCACATTGGTCCCTATAACTCCAAATCTAATTTTTTGCTTCATTTTTAATCCTCCATTTACTGGCATACTTTTAGCATAAAAAATAAAAGTCCCTCTGTCAAGCTTTTGACGAGAGGGACTTTTTTATTACTTATTTGACTTTGTTAAAACACTTACGATAATAAACGTTAAAATCGCTGGAATTAACCATCCAAATCCTGAGCTTTGTAATGGTAAATACGCAAGAACTTGATGAAGCATTGATAAATTAAACATCGAAGTGATAGTAGTCATGAAGCTAATGAATAACGTGACATACACTGTCCATCGAATGACATGATTAGACTTTACATAAGCTGAAGCTAATGTCAACGTAATTAAAACAATGACAACTGGATAAATTAAATCAAGCACAGGTCCAGCTAATGCTACAATTGAATCCACATCATTCGTCGCCATTAAAGCACTGATGATCGTCAAAATCACCGCATTCACTGCGTAAGGAATACGCCCCTTAAATAAATCCGTATAAAACTTAGCACTAGCACTTAATAAAGCAATCGCTGTTGTTAAACAAGCAACAGTGGCTGAAATACTTAAGAAAACAGTTCCTAATGGACCAAATACTTCTTTCACAATATACATTACTAATTGAGAACGTGTGAAAGTGACTTGTTCAAGACTTGAGGTCTGTGCTCCTAAATACATCAAACCACCATAAATAATAGCTAAACCAACAATGGCCACTAACCCTGCCATCATAATCACTTTAGACGCATCTTTTCGATCCGTGTAACCTTTTGATCGAACCGAAGAAATGATAATTGATCCAAAAATAACAGCTGCAATCGCATCCATCGTTTGATACCCTTCTTTAAACGCTGAAACAAAGACGTCATCATAAGAAACAGGAACAATCTCACCAATTGGCACGAAAATTCCTTTAATGACGATCGAAATTAACACCACTAATAAAATCGGTGTTAAAAATTTTCCAATGGCATCAACGATTGAAGTAGGTTTTAAAACGAAAAATAAGCAAATAGCAAAGAAAATAATCGTTGTTATTCCTGATGTTGCCATAGGAAATAATGTTGAAATTCCTAACTCATACGTCGTTGAGGCTGTTCGAGGAATCGCAATGAGCGGACCAATGGCTAAGATTAAAATAGATGTCGCCACCAAAGCAAAAATCTTTCCAACAGGTGCTGCCATCTTTTCAAATGAACCATCAATTCGAGCACAGGCTAGTATTCCGAGTAACGGAAGCCCGACTCCCGTAATTAAAAATCCAATTAACGCTGGAAAAAACTGATCTCCAACAGCATTTCCTAAAAACGGCGGAAAAATTAAATTTCCTGCTCCAAAAAACATCGCAAATAAAGCAAACCCAACAACGATTGAGTCTTTAAATGATTTACTTTTCATAATGTCCTCCTAGTTGTAACTCCATGTTGTTTTCATTTCGTTTTGATTAACGGCATCTCGTAATGTAGCGAACAAATTTCCCCTTAACGACTTCACATTGATCAATCATTTCAAATCCCGCTACTTTCAGTTGCTCTTCCATTTTAACTTGTGTCACAATAATCAGTTCATCTGCAATTCGGCGCGCTTCATTCATAATCATTTGCTGAATTTCTGGCGCTATCGGATTAAAATGACCGTACGGCAAGTCAATAATCGCTAGATCATAGTGTTCTTGAATATCTTGAATATCGCCGACTTGAACGACATTTTCATATCCATAATGCTTTAAGTTTTCTTCCGCTTTAAAAGCGACTTTCGGATTCAGTTCATTTCCGACAATCGTTCCGCCAATCGTTAAAACTTCAAGCACGACCGTTCCTGCTCCACAACATGGGTCAATGATTCGTTTACTGAAATCACGTCCGACGGCTAAATTCGCAATCGCACGTGACACACGAACACTTAAAGAAAATGAATACGAGTGAGGTTTATTTTCATGTAAAACCCATTCATTCGAGTTAGGTTCTAATGTCCCAAAAAACCATTCTCCATTTAATTCTGTTAATCCTAACAATTGTTTAGGATGATACATATCTGCTTCTCCACCAATTAAAAAGCCAATTTTTTTAAGGCGTTCTAAACGTTCCTTATAGTCGATAGTCTGTCCTTTAAAACGTAAAAATAAACATTTAAACGTCTCATAACTTAATGGATGTTCCTTGACTTGTTCATAAAGCCCCTCATATGTTTCATGACGATATAAAATCGTTAAACGCTCTTTAATAAATACACTACGAGAAGGATCGATATCAACTTTAGAAAAAAGATATTTATCAGTTAAGTCTTCACCAAATAAAACCTTCATTTCAAGCTTACATAAAGACTCTTCACCTTCTGCATAATTAATCACGTATAAATATCCTTGTATTGGTTGGCTGTTCATCATTATTTAACGTCCTTTTCTTTATAGTCTCGTGGTGTAAACACTATGCTTTATTATAAAATAATCCATTTATAAAATGCAACAAAAAACCACACGAAACGACTTCTTCGCGTTCATTTCTTCATTTTTTTATCATTGTATAGTACAATAAGACGAAATGATTTTAAGGAGGTTTTTATGAAAACTATCATCTATCGTCTGCTATCCTTATCTTTAATGAGTCTTTTATTTGGGTGTCACTCTCCTTCTACTACTATTATTAACCCAAATGCAACAATTTTTACAAAACAACAAACATTAGAGCAAAATTGGTTAACGACGTTTGAACAAGGTGAGTATACGGTATCCTCTCCTTTTTTACTACATGATCCTTATGATAACTCTCCTTTATCTTATCTTCTCATGTTTAAAACACCTGAAATGGCTACTGTTAGCTATGAAGTCGTCGGCCATACTACTGAAACCTCGTTTAGTTATGAAACAACGGCGCCTCGTCAAACTCATCAACTGATTTTAACCGGACTTTATCCAAATGAGGTCAATACCATTCATCTTAATGTCACATTGTCAACAGGAGAGGTCTTAACTAACACCTTATCCATCCAAACAGAACCACTACCACAAAATGTCATCCATCCTAACGTGACATCTAACTCAACTCAACCCTCAACGTTGTCAAATCTTTATCTGATCTCAGATGACAACTATCATTATTTAGTCGACCGAGCAGGTGACATCAGATGGATTCAATACGCCTCATCAGGATCGGTTACTCCTTTAAGAAATGGAACGCTACTGACTTATGATCTTCCATCTTATTATTACTATCATCAAGCATTAATCGAACGGAATTACTTAGGTCAAACGTTAAAACAAATGTATATTCCAGGTGCGGGTCATCACTCTTTAGTTGAAACTAAAAGTGGAGATTATTTAATTAATTCATCCGATAAATCAGATGAACGCTACATTGAAGACGTTATCTATTTACTTGATGATGAAACCGGAGAAATTTTAGAGATGATTAATTTACGTGATTATTTAGATGTTTCTCGATTTGAGGATGACTTACCCGAAGTAAAAGGAGATTTTAACGACTGGTTTCACTTAAACTACGCCATGATGGATTCACAGGATGAAACGATTATTGCTTCAGGTCGTTCACAGAGTATGGTCGTTAAAATCGATCCTCAAACAAAAACGATAAACTGGATTTTAGGCGCGCCTGATGAGGTTGATGAAACTTTACAACCTTATTTACTAACACCGACGAATGAACCTTTTAACTGGCCATTTGCCCAACATTCTGCCAAAGTCTTACCTGATCTCGATCAAAATAAAGACACAACGGATATAATTTTATTTGATAATCATGTCGATATCGGTGTTTTTTCTCGACAAGTCTACCCTAGTTTAAGTCAATATAGTCGTGCTGTTCATTATCGAATTAATGAAGTCGATCGCACCATTGAACAAGTTTGGTCATTTGGTGAAGACTTAACGCCTCCACTTTTTTCAACGATTATTAGTGAAGTCGATTTCAACGGCGAGGCAAATACGATGCTTGTTTTATTCGGGTTTATTCAAAAAGGAACACAAACCGGTGGACAGGTGTTTGAAGTAGATGCCACTGATTCTTCAAACATTTTATTTGAGATGGAGCTTTTAAAAGAAGGCATTAATCGTATCTATACCATTGAATCAATTGAACCAACAGATTTAAATTTAAGTTTTGATTTTACTGATTCAACTATCTCTTCTCTTGCTTCTTTTCATTTAAATCTTCAAAGAACTTCTCCTGACTTACCAACACCATCAAACGTCGAAGAAATGAGCTTAAAACTTTTTAATGACCTCACTTTAACGGATTCCGTTTTATTTCTTGATTATTATCAAATGAAATCATCGATTACTGATGAATTAACACTGATTCTGACGAATACAAAGAATCAATCTTATACCTTTAGTATCTCACCTAATGATTGCTACTTAGTTGATTCAAGCGAGAACCTATCTTTCTTACCTCGAGCTTATAAAAAGGCACTGAAACAACAGCGACTTTATCAAGTGGTGGATCGAATTGATTTAAGTTCACTCCCAAAAGATTGTTATCGTCTTGCTTTTTTTACAAATGATACTCTCTATGAAACGACCTATGATATTGATTTAAGTTTGAATAACTGATGCTTGTCATATAAAAAGTGGTGCTGATAATCAGCACCACTTTTTATGATTGAATTAACTTTGATTTTGATTGCGGATGAGTGGTTTTATCGTGCTTTGAAATAAAAACTAATTTTAATAGCACAGGCGTGATGATCGTTGTAATAACAACCATAACGACAATCGGTCCAAAAAAGGCTGCACTCATTAATCCGATGGAAGCCCCTTTCGTTGCGACAATAAGCGCCACCTCACCACGTGAGATCATCCCTACTCCAATTTGTAAACTTTCTTCATTCGAATAGCGACAAGATTTTGCTCCTACACCACATCCCACTACTTTAGAAACAATGGCGATGACGACTAAACTTAACGTAAAAAAGAAGAGCTGACTATTCATGCCACTTAAATCCACTTGAATTCCAATACTAGCGAAAAAGATCGGTGAGAGCAACATGTAAGAAACCGTTTCAAATCGAGCCGTCATATAGTGAACACAAGGTGTATTGGATAAAATTAAACCAGCAATAAAGGCTCCAGTAATATCAGCAACCCCAAAAAATTCTTCTGCTCCAAAAGAAAGTAGTAAACAAAAAACGAAGGCCACGATCACAAAACGTCTCATATCTTTTTCATACATGCTAACCCAGTGATTATAAAATTTATAAAAAATAATTCCACAACCAATCGCACAAATGAAAAATAAAACGACTTTACCTAAAACGACTGCCACATTCACACTTGAATCTGCGCAACTCGTCACGATCGTCAATGCAACAATTCCTAAAATGTCGTCGATAATGGCAGCACCTAAAATCGCATTTCCAGCTCGTGTATTTAATTTTCCTAACTCTTTTAAAGTCTCAACCGTAATACTAACGGATGTAGCCGTTAAAATAATTCCGATGAAAATATTTTGTAATAAATCATTAATTTCCTCAGATGAATGACCTTGATTAAACAGTGAGGCAATTAAAAAACCACCAATTAAAGGAACTAATACGCCAAATAAGGCAATGATAAAGGATGCTTTTCCCGTTTTTCTTAACTCCATTAAATCCGTTTCAAGCCCCGCAGTAAACATTAAAACAATAACCCCAATTTCAGCGATCTGTTTAATAAAGTCTGTTTCATGTAAAATATTTAACATCGCTGGTCCTAAAATGAGTCCTGCTAACAATGCCCCTACCACTTGCGGCATTGAAAACTTTTTCGTCACTAATCCTAGCACCTTCGTACTTAATAAAATTAATGCTAAATCAAATAAGTAATTATATGACAGCATCTTTACTCATCTCCATTATTTATATTTCATTCATCTCCTTATGGTTAAGTATTGAAAGAGCGATCGATTGACTTTTCTTTCAAATGAATGATTTTCTCTACTAACATAGCATGAGTAAATCGTATATTCTACCGTTCTTTGTCGAATGAAAAAGTTAGATAAATGAATACGTTTTTTTCTTCATACTAAAAAGACATTGCCTCTTAAGAGGCAATGTCTTTTACTTATTTTTCGAATCGTTTATACATCTCAACAATTTGATTTTCTAATGGAGCTAAAACCTCAATTGAAGTAAATTTAACACGACTTGTGTATGCCTCACTTTTTGATGGCTCTTCATAAGTAAGTCCTAGTGCTTCGACTTCTGCTTGAGATAAATAAGTCAGTACATATTGTTTACGTCCCGTTAGTTTGATACGCATAAAGACACGGTTTTTAACATAGATCGTTAAATAGTTGCTAACTGTTTTAAAAGATAACACGTCAACTTGACACTGATTTTTTGTCAGGATGTTTTCTATCACTTGAAAAACTTGTCCTTCTAAAGAAAGTTCCTCATCACTTGCTATTTCAGTTGTTTCATCAGCTGTTGCGTCTTTTGAGTCAACAGGCAATGCTTCTTCCTCTGTTTTTATCTCAAAGACGTTTGATTCATCAACTAACGAATTCTCTAAAGACGTTTCTTCATCATCTTCTTCTAAAATTTTTACTTCTTCAAGATCTTCTTGTTCTTGTGTCTCAAGTGATTGTAACTCATCCATCGTTGTTGTTTCAGTTAAATCAAAAGATTCAACAAACATCTCTTCAATTTCTGATAATTCCACTTCAAGTTCATCTTGATTTTCATTTAAAGTTTGACTTTCTTTAAAATCTCTTTCAGGATCAATCATTGGAACCGTGTTTACGTATAAAGACTTGAATTCATCCATCTTACTTAAACCAATTCGAGTCACTAATACCGAAATAAAACTCATCATTAAACAAATCGTACTCATCATCAGTGACGATAAATTCAAGAAAAATACCACTATACTGATGACTAAGATCACTAAGGACATGACAGTTAGTTTACGATACCATGTATATTTTTGACTCCATTTATCAACTTCACTTAACAAAGATTTCACCTCATATCATTAACAAATAAATTTGATGCTGTCCTTAACTAAATATATCGTATTTTTAACTATTTTCATATACAATTTTCGCATAAATCGACAAAAAATATAACTTTTAACTTATTTAGCAAACGTTAACTCTTAAATATAGGATAATAATGGTCTGTAACCTCTTTATTAGGAATAAAAAAACTAGATAGCTAAAACTATCTAGTTACGTCTTATAATCCAATAACTACGCCGATTGCAGCTCCGATGGTGATATAAAGAATCGGATGTTTTTTTGTTTTATTCGTTAATATATAAAGCCCAACAAATAATAACAGAGCTTTAAAATCGAAAAAATCAGCCCAGTTTTTTGTTATTTCAAATCGATCTAATGTTAAGACCGAAATTTTGAAAACACCAAATCCTGCTACTGCAATTAATCCCGTTACGGCTGGACGAAGTGCATAGAAGATCGACTGCACGGCCTGACTTTCCTTAAACTTATTTAATACATGAGCGACAATAATAATAATGATAACAGATGGAGTCACTAATCCAACAGTGGCAATAATCCCACCTAAAATTCCTCCGGCATTAAAACCAGCATAAGTTGCCATATTAATTCCGATAGGCCCCGGTGTGGATTGTGAGATCGCAATCATATTTCCAAGCATCGCTTCATCAAACCATGGATATCTTCCAGCTAATTCAGATAGGAATGGTAACGTTGCTAACCCACCACCTACTGCAAATAAACCAATTTTAAAAAATTCTAAAAATAAAATTAAATACGTCATTACTTCTTCTCACCCTTCCCACCTTTTACTAAAAGACCAACGATAGCAGTGGCAATAACAATAAACACAGGTGAAATATTTGTAAAGATTCCAAGTAAAATAGTTGCTAAAACAATCATTAAACAAATTCGATCAATGACCGATCCTTTCCACAACTTAATCACTGCATTTAAGACTAACACACAAACTGCTACACGAATTCCATTAAACGCATGTTGGACAATAGGAAATTCCGCAAAGCTTTGTAAAAATGAAGCAAGTATCATAATAATGACTAAAGATGGAAAAACAACGCCTGAAGTTGCCACGAGAGCACCGATAATTCCATGATGTTTATAACCAATAAAAGTAGCTGTATTAACAGCGATAACACCTGGCGTACATTGTCCAACAGCGTAGTAATCCATCACTTCTTCTTCAGTTGCCCACTTTTTCGTTTCTACAACTTCTTTTTGAAGCATCGGTAACATCGCATATCCACCACCGAAAGTCAATCCTCCAATTCGGCAAAACGTCCAAAATAAATCAAAATAATCTTTCATACGTAAAACCCTCCAGCACATAAATTCGCTTCTTAGTATAGACAAAATCCTAGCTTTTAAACTCGATTTTTATCCTCAAAAAGGTGATTTATTTTAATGATTTGAAGAGGTGTGATAGGTTTGGAAATAAAAACAATATTCCCCACCAACTAACACACCTATCAATTTTATCCACCCAAGTTGTAAAAGTTTCATCTCTAAACCGTGTTAAATAATCGACATCACGATTACAGAAACAACCAATCCCCCTAAGACTCCTCATATGATCTAATCCCGTTCCATTTTCTGATGTCCCTGCGGACCTTTTCCTACTTTTACTTGTTCTTGTTTCAAATGGATTCCTCCTAGTGAGAAGATTTACTTTTAAGAGCCGAAACTATTATAAAAGATATTCCTTAATCTGTAAATGTATAGAAAAACCAACATTTAAGCAAAACGTTACTCATTTTCAATTTTCACCTAGGAATTCCTTATATAACATAGAGCCCTTCTTAATTGTTATCGCCTCCTTTCTCCACTAATAGAGAAATTAAAGCTAAGGTTTTAATCATTCAAAACTAGACTTTTTATCAAAAAAATAAAAGGAATCAAGCCACTCAAGCCTAACTCCTTTTGATGACATGGAGAGTATTCCACGATAAAAAAAACATTTTTCCATCTATAAAGAGGGTTTCTAATTACCCATTTACAAAGCTTGGCGCCCATGTACTTACGCTTAAAGCCCCCATTCCTCTTTAGCAAGCTCACGCATGTTAACAAGTTCTTCATGATTTTGTTCTAATAATTGTTCAACGGTTTCCCGTTCATCGGATAGAAATTGATTTTTCTTCGTCTCTAAATAATTCATATTCTCATCAACGTAGACCTCATACCCGATTCCTTGATTAACAAGCATCACACCGTATTCTTTTATTTCTTTAGCAAATAACCCAGGCCACATAATAATCGCTAACGTATCCTCTAAATTTCCGATCGCTACATTTCCAGTGAACTGAGGATACTTAGGTAAAGATACCGTATACTGTGCTTGATCCTTTGTGTTGCCATAGGCCGTAAAGTATAAATCATACCCTTCACAATAGGGTTCATACGCTTTTTGATTCATATACCATACCCCATGAAAAATAAGTAGACTAACAACCATCATCCCAATAACTACATAGACTTTTTTTAACTTCATAACTCAATCACCCGCTCTGCCATTCTTTTTATTTTTTCATCATGTGTCACTAAAATAATCGTTTTCCCTTCTTGATGAAGTTCCTTTAAAATCTACATGATACGATTAGCATTTGCCTCATCTAAAGATCCCGTTGGCTCATCCGCTAAAATAATTTCACTTTGTTTAAAAAACAGGCGTGCTAACGCCACACGCTGTTGTTCCCCACCAGATAGTGTATATACTTTTTGCTTTAAAACGCCAGAAAGTCCCACCCGTTTTAAAGCTTCTTCCATCGTTAAGTTAGTGCGATCTTGCTTACGAATAAGCTTTAAATTTTGTTCAACTGTCTTGTTTTCAACAAGCGCAAAATTTTGAAATAAAAAGCCAAGTTTTTTTCGAAAATATTGCATCCTTTGTTTAGGCGTCACAATTGCATCCCCATCAATCAATAATTTTCCGGAATCAAAAGGCTCAATCATCCCAATCATATTTAATAACGTTGTTTTGCCGCAACCACTTACTCCCGAAAAGCAAACAAATTCACCAGACTCTATTTTAAAATTAAAGTTTTCAAATAAAACACGCCCTTCAAATCGCTTGCTTAATTCAATCCCTTCAATCATATCCGTTCCCCCTTTAAAATGGATGCCATTTTTAATTTTTCTAATTGCTTTGTCTTATATCCGATATAAATCAGTTCAATCACGGTTAGAAAAAGACTCAATCCTATAAAGTAAACGCCTATTTCTATCAATAGGAACTGACCAATAATCATCGCTAGTAAACAACTTATTAATGAAAGAAGAAGTGTTAACCCAACTAAAACTTTTTCTCTTTCAAACAAACTATACCCGAGTGTCTTTTTTAAAACCATTTCCATCGCTTTAAAACTATATTCTAGCCGTAATACAAATAAAATCATGACACACTCAAGGGAAATCATAAAAATGGGCAATAAGGCTGTTAATTTCATACAACGCTTAGCCATCGCCCAATTATACTGATACAACTCATACACATTCGTTTTCTTTAAAATTTGATTTTGTATTCCATAATCCTTAATAAATTCAGAAAATTCCTCATCAGATATATCATACATCACATCGTAAGCATAATATATCGCATTTCCAGTTGAGTCATGTTGGATCGTTGTTTGATTTAAAAGGATAACAGGATTTTTTGAATAATAACTGCGATACGTATACATCGGGTCACTAATTCCAAGTAAGCGCACCTCTTCCTCATACAGAATAAACTCAATCAACGACAAGTCGGTAAATGCCTCCCCTAAATACATGCGTACCATCATTTGAAAATACGCTTTAAAATTCGCTTCTTGTTTAATCGATGAAGGGGTGAGAATATAAACCTTCTCCTCCGTACACTGACTTAAAACATCTGCAATCGGACTATTTTGCTTAAGCAACTCACGTTTTGTTTGTTCATTAATTAAACGAACCGTATGCTCTTCATCTGATAAATCAGCATACATCAAACTCTGATTTTCAAACGTCTGATGAAATTTTTGAATGATCTCACTCGTTCGTTCCCCCGTTAAATCATCTTCTAACCGATAATTAATCTGATAATAAGCATAGTCTTTGTGTGCTTTAAAAAAATCACGTTGCTGATAATAATCATATCCTTCGACAAAAACGATTAAATTTAAAGTGATTAATAAAAGTGTGAGAACAAACGTAATGGCTTTTATTCCATAACTCACGAAAAGTAAGCCTTGACCATTGACATCCTTTGCTAAATCTTTTTTTAGCTGATACCTCAGGCTAAACAGCCATAACACACCATTCATTATCAAAAAGATGACTAACATCCAAAAACTTAATGAGGACATAAACGTAACATTTGAAACCTTAGATAATAAAAGACTTCCAAGGGCATAACTCCCGCTAAAAACAAATGTATCTGCTAAAATATTTCGCCAAACAAATTGACGAATATCCTCACCTAGCATGTAGCGTACCATTCGTTCTTTTTTACTAATTAACATCTCATAAGAGGACATGAGTAAAATAATCGCAAAACTTCCACCCCAAACAAGCACTAAATTCGCTACCGTCTGTTGATCGGAAGAGTAAAGTTTTGGCATCCCCCCCGAATATTTATCAACTAACTGGGTTTTAAAGGCTCTTAATGTTTCAACATCTTCCCCGATAAAATAACAAGATTTCATCTTCTTAATATTTAAAAATTCAGTAATCGGTCGTAACATGACCTCCGTTTTTCCAACAAATAAACTATCGTATTCTTGAGTTTTAATTTGGCGATTCTCTAAGCTTTTTAACGCACCTTCTGTTCCATAAATCTTAATTTCCTTTTTTATATCCGATGTTATTTCACCATCTACAAAGAAAAAATCGACATCATAACGTTCGGCCGCTTCTAAAAAATCCGAAATAATCTCTGATACCTCTGAAGTCGTCTCCTCAAAGACAAAGGTTGCTTGATAATAGCTTTCTTGAAATTGATCAAAATGAAAAATAAATAGCTCCCCAGTAAAAATCAAACTCATGGCAATCAAAAGAATCCCAATGAGATACTTCACCCACTTCACCCGACACACGCCCTTCCTTATACACTAAAAGTGCGAATATAACATTCGCACTTTTTCATCTTACCATTCACAACTATAAATAACCGTTTGTCCAGAATGAACAACTTCAAGCTTTGACCATTGACCGCCAAAAGAAGACCTAGAAGTATGAACCCCTTTTCCATTTTTAATTTTAGCATAGTGGCTTGCTGACGGATGATAGGCATACGCCGTATCCTCATTAATTAAAACGGTATTATATCCATACTGGAATTTAATTCCATTACTTCCGTTAACCGTTTTTTCCCAAGCACTCGTAAAATTACTAGTTACCGTTCTAGATACTGAACCTGCATGGGCCGTCAACTCCGCACCGCTTCCTAAAGCTATAACAGTCATTAATGCTAATCCATAGTTTCCTATTTTTCTAATTTCCTAACCTCCATCTTAAATTTCTTAGTTATAGAGTCGTCTTCATTCATCTCTATAACTAAAATTTATCATAGAAACAACCTCATAAATTGTAATTTTATACCTTTTTCGGTTTGAAATTTTCATCTTTTAATAACTCCTCTAAAAATCTTCTAAAAAAGAATTTTTCTATTCATAAAAATAAAAAACACCTTTAAGACCTTAAAGACTTAAAGATGTTTTTTATTTTCTCTCGCTAATTAGGCGATGCGATCCATCACAGGAACGATTTGTTTTTTACGAGAAACAACTCCTTCAAGTAAAGCTGTGTTTTCTGTTAATTCAACATTAAATGCTTTTTCAACGATATCTTGACGATCTCCTAAAGCAATCACTTGTGAGTTACTATTTAAAATATCTGTGATAACGGCTAAGAATAAGTTTAATCCTTTTTCAGCAATGATTGCTTGCATTTGTTCTTCTAACTCTGCCTTACGAGTCATCATATCTTCGATGCTAACCACGTTAATTTGAGCAATTTCAACTGTTGATGATCCCATTGGGAATACTTTTGCATCAATTCCTAATAATTGAGCAGCCGTTAAATCTGAAAGATCTGTTCCTGCTTTTAACATTTCTAAACCGTAAGTTTCTACATCTAATCCTGCGATTTCTGCTAATTCACGGCATGCTTTTTCATCTTGTGGTGTACAAGTTGGTGATTTGAATAATAATGAATCTGAAATGATAGCACTTGCCATTAAACCTGCGATTTTAGGCTCGATTTCAATTCCGTTTTCTTTATACATTTTATATAAGATTGTTCCTGTACATCCTACTGGTTCCGCACGGTAAAATAATGGTTCAGATGTTTGGAAGTTTGCGATGCGGTGATGATCAACAACCATTTTGATCGTTGCTTTTTCAATTCCGTTTGCACTTTGGTTAAACTCATTATGGTCAACTAAAATCACTTCATCATTTTCAGTTACTCCATCAATTAAAACTGGAGCTTCTACTTCAAAGTGATTTAAAATGTATTGTGTTTCTTTATTAATATCTCCTAAACGGCATGCCTTTACATCCATTCCTAATTTAGTTTGTAAGTCTGTCATGACTAAAGTTGATGTAATTGAATCCGTATCTGGGTTTTTATGTCCGAATACTAATGTAGCCATTTATTCATTCCTCCTTCTGAAATTTCACTTCTCTTATTTTACACTAAATTGTCAAAAAACTCATCGTCTTTTGATCGAAAATTACAAAATTTCAATGAGATCGCTCATTCCTTCAAAAATGATCTTCAAACGAATGATTATACTGAATATAAAAATTCTTTGACATTTAAACACAGATAGTTATTTCATTCACTATGATGAATTTATCGCACTTTAAAAGAGTGAAATGATTAGATAGTCACTAACATGCTCATCCTGATGAACTAACAACTCTTTTTAGTTAGGTACTATTAGACGAAAATGTTGAAATTAGCTTCAAAATAAAATAGAGGGAAATAATCCCTCTATTTTTTATCATTTAAATTAATCGGCTCCTCAAGTTTATACTCAATCCCATCAATAGTATAGATTAATTTTAATTTAATGTTTGAATTTTCAGAAATATTTTTATCTATAATCTTACTCACCCCCGGAAGAGTGTGGTCATACTTTTTAAACGGTTCTCCAGTCGTAAATTCAAATACCACCTCATCATTAATGTGTAGCTCCAGTCTAAAACCCGAAATTTCTTTATCCATTTGTTTTTCAAAATAGTAAGATGCAGGAATGTATATAAAGTCATCTCCTACAAGTATATCAAAATTGGTTAAAGCTAATTCTTCAGTTGAAAAGTTGAATTCATATTCTTTTACATTTTCCTTATTAAAGAAATGAATGTAAGAAATAAAACAACAATAGACCATTAAGGCTGCAAAAACTAAGTAAAGCATAGATCTCTTATTCAATACAATCCCCCCACTTAAATTTAATTTACATAATTTTCTATTTTATTATAGTATATCATATTTGGTGCAAAGATTTGCTATACAAAATATCCATTTATCTAAGGTACTGTTTTAAATTAAAGCTGATATATGCTAAAAAAGATGAGAGTAAAATGAACTATTTAAACTTCAACTTTAAAGTCTAACAGAAATTTCATCTAAACGATGCTCTTTAATTTAAACGCTAATTAAATCTGGTTTTTGTTGCCTTTTTTTATTTTATCCTCGATAATAGTAGAGGTTTAATTGATTTTCTAACTTTAAAGGAGTCTGGTTATGAAAAGTTATAATTTTTACAAATGGAGAGTTTGGACAATTCTTGCCTTTTCTTTAGTTCTTTCACTTTTTCATCGTGGAGCCATGGGGGTTATTTCACCTTCAATGAGTCTTGATTTAAATGCTTCTGCTTCACAAATGAGCAATATTGCCTCTGTCACCTTTTACACCTATGCTCTCATGCAAATTCCCGCAGGATTATTACTTGATCGATATGGGTATCGTAAAATTAATGGGATTGGAATGCTAATCACTGGATTAGGTGCGCTTTTGCTAGGCGTGACTTCTTCAATTCCTTTAGCCTATATTAGTCGATTACTCGTAGGATTAGGAACGTCTGTCATCTTCATTTCTGTTTTGAAGGCTCAAAGTATTTGGTTTAGTCGAGATGAATTTACAAAAGCTTCTGGTCTTCTTGCTTTTATTGGAAACACAGGAGGCGTACTAGCAACTTTTCCATTAGCCTTCTTAGTGACCTATATCGGATGGCGCTTTTCAATGATAGTCATGGGAATCATCTGTCTTCTTCTATTTGTTGTCATCTTCTTTTACGTTAAAAACCATCCTAATGACTATGGATATGAACCTCAAGGAGAAGCTAAAAACTCTTCACCTCTTCACCTTAAAGATTCATTTAAATCCGTGATTTTCAACACCGCTATTTGGCGTAACTTCTTTGCTTTATTTACATTAGTCGGATGTACAACTGCGTTTTCGGGTGTTTGGGGGACTAATTACTTAATAACCGTGTATCAAATCACAGAAACTAAAGCCTCTTTTTATATTTCCTTTATTTTAGTTGGTTTAATTGTCGGTGCGTTATGCATTCATCCGATTTTAAACTGGTTTAACCATCAACCCGTCTTATGCCAACGAGGAGCTTCTATTTTAATGACACTTTGCTGGGTTTATTTCTTACTTATTACCGCAGGAAAACCAAGTCTCGTCGTCTTACCTATTTTATTCTTTTTAATCGGCTTTTCAGCGACTGCACATATTTTATCATTCACTGACATTACTGATCGATGTACGAGCGATTATAGTGGTCTTGCAAGTAGTTTTATCAATGCAGGAGAATTTATTTCTAGCTCAGTGATCACTTTATTTATTGGAATTTTTTTAGATTTAACCTATACAGGTACAACGATGAATGGCGTTCGATCATATACACCCACTCAATATCAGCTTTGTTTTTTAATCTTCTTATTCATCTCTGCTCTAGGTATTCTAACTAGCTTTATTCCATCTAAACAAGAAAAAGAAAAAATAGCTCCTTCCATTGCTTCTACGAATTAATCATTCCTTAAAAAAACAGAGACAAAGTCTCTGTTTTTTAATGACATTTTTAATGTGATTATGCTTACTATTTGATTTATTTAAAATGTCATTAAGTATATTAAACTATAAATTATAGTCTAACTGAATCAATCCCGCTTCTTTCATGACACTCTGTACTTTCATCATCTGCCCATCATTACCTACTAAATCATCTTCACCCGATAACAATAACGTAGGTCAATCATGAGGCATTTTTTTAAAATTTTTAATTAAACTATCCTCTAATCTAAAACTGTCTCTGTTCCCACCACAATTTCATAAGGAACAAACGCTCCATCTTTATATGTTAAATAAATTTGAATAACACCTAAACCATCTACTGTTGCCACTCCTATAATTCGCTGTGAAGCTAACAAATCATAGGTTTGATGATCAGCTAATGTCATAATTGGTGAAAGATCACCTAGTGGTAAGACTTCCCCTTTTAAATTATCTTTCACTTTCCCTTCAGACGTATAATAGTTCTCTAATAGTTCTTGATTTTGATTAGACAGATTGAGTTGATAAGTTTGATTTAACGTATTATTTTTAACGACAACACCGTAATCATTGACAAAACTAATGTTCCAATCATATAACTCATTGATTTTCGTATAATCGAGCACTTCTGTTGGCTGTTTATCTTTAAAACTGTAAATATAATAATAATGAATATTTCCACTCCCACCAGAACTAATCGCTACATAGACATCGTTAATTTCATCTTTATTAAAATCACCTAAAAAAAGTGTCCCTCCATAACCACCAGTTAAATCTAATTTCTGTTCTGTTATCTCACTAGTGACACCATCAACCACATAGATTGTTAAGTCTTCTTGATAAATCGCATCTGGACTTTTTTTATTTCCTGCTAAATAGACAAAATCATCAATTTGATCCCCTGTCACATCTGTGATTTGGCTATCAAATATATAAGGTGCATCCATTTCAACTTTTAATTCAATCTGTGGCGGGATATAAGCCTCTAAAAACATATGAACAAGCCCCTTTCAAACTTAAGTTACTCTTAGTATAACCAGTTATGAAAAACCTATGAAGCTCATCCACTAAATTTGCGATGAATATAAAAAGAGGTCTAGAAGCTAGACCTCTTTCATTAAAATAATGTCATTTGATTACTTGGTGGTTGAACGGCTGCTTTAGTTGGTTTATCATTTCCAAGCTCCATATCACCAAAGACATTCATTAACTGTAATTTTTCAATTAATGTTTTAGATACTTTTCCACGCACTTGAACATCTTTAATCGTTTTAAAAGGTTCTTCCTCTCGTGCGGCAACGATCTGACGCGCAACGTTTTCTCCTAAACCATCTAACGCTGTAAAAGGTGGAATTAATGATTTTTTATCTTCTGAAATTTTAAAATCAACCGCTTGTGATTCTTCAATATTAAAGTTTTGGAAGTAAAAACCTCGTTCTGTCATTTCAAGCGCAATTTCTAAGATCGTGACTAAGTTCTTCTCTTTTGGTGTGGCCTCAAATCCTTTTTCTTCAATTTCATCTAATCGTTTACGAATAGCATCTGGACCTTTGACCATTGTTTCGATTTCAAACACATCTGCTCGTTTTGAAAAGTAAGCACAGTAATAATAAATTGGATGATGTACTTTAAACCAAGCAATTCGAATAGCCATTAAAACGTAGGCTGTGGCATGGGCTTTTGGGAACATGTACTTAATTTGACCACACGACCAAATGTACCACTCTGGAATATTATGCTTACGCATCTCTTCTTCGAATTCTTTCCATCCATCTGGAACTTTACTTGCCATTCCTTTACGAACGAACTCCATAATTTTGAAGGCTAATGCAGGCTCTAATCCACCGTACATTAAATAAACCATAATATCATCACGACAACCGATAACATTTTTAAACTCGATTTTTCCGAACTTTTCATATTTACCTGAAACTAAGTCAGCCGCATTATTTAACCAAACGTCAGTTCCATGTGAAAGCCCTGAAATTTTTACAAGTTCGGCAAATGTTTTAGGTTTAGTATCCTCTAACATGTTACGAACAAACGGTGTCCCAAACTCCGGAACCCCATACGAACCAGTCGTTGATCGAATTTGCTCTGGCGTTACTCCTAATGATTCCGTTGAGTAAAATAGTTTATAAACTTCTGGATCATCCGTTGGAATATCTTTTGGATCAATTCCTGAGATGTCTTGTAAGTAACGAATCACCGTCGGATCATCGTGTCCTAAAATATCAAGTTTTAATAAGTTATCATGAATTGAGTGGAAGTCAAAGTGCGTTGTACGCCACTCTGCTGTTGGATCGTCAGCGGGATATTGAATCGGGGTCACGTCATAAATATCCATATAGTTTGGAACAACAATAATTCCACCTGGATGTTGTCCCGATGTTCGACGAACGCCCTCGCATCCTTTAGCTAAACGCTCAATTTCTGCTGTTCGCATTTCACGATGGGTATCTTCTAAATATCCTCGAACATATCCAAAAGCCGTTTTTTCAGCAACGGTTCCGATTGTTCCTGCACGGAAAGCAAAATCATCACCGAACACTTCACGACAATATAAATGGGCAATGGGTTGATACTCTCCTGAGAAATTTAAATCGATATCTGGAACCTTATCTCCTTTAAACCCTAAGAATGTTTCAAACGGAATATCATGTCCATCTTTACGCATTTTAGTACCACAATGTGGGCAATTAGCATCAGGTAAGTCAAATCCTGATTCAGCATTTGCTAAAATATCTTGGAATGCTTCTTCTTCTGCACGAATCCCATAACGACTTTTTTCATCTTCATTCATTTTAAAGGCTGCAAATAAGCAATTTGGACAACGGTAATGCGGAGATAGTGGATTAACTTCTGTAATATCCATTAACGTTGCAACAAATGAAGATCCGACTGATCCTCGTGATCCAACTAGATAACCATCATCGAGTGATTTTTTAACTAACATGTGCGAAATATAATAAATAACAGCGAATCCATTCCCAATAATACTATTTAGCTCTTTTTCTAAACGATCAAGCACGTATTGTGGAAGTTCTTTTCCATACCACTCGTAAGCACGTTCATAACACATCTCACGTAAGCGATCTTTAATACTTGGAATTCCTTTATCCTTCAAGAAATCATCAGCTGGCGTAAATAACTCATCTTTAATCGCCTTAATCATTTCGCACTGATCCGCAATTTGATTCGGATTGGTCACAATGATTTCTTTTTGTTTTTCTTCACTTAAGAAATGAAAATCTTTATACATTTCGTCTGTCGTTCTAAAATGCATACTAGGAATCGACTTAATATCTGGATGATTTAATGGATGGCGTCCACCTCCTATTGATGGCGTACGTGTATAAATCTGACGATATATTTTATCTTCACGATTTAAGTGATGAACATCTCCTGTGGCACAGACGGGGATATTTAATTCTTCTCCTACCTTGATAATTCGCTCGATTGTTTGAAGAATATATCCTGCCATCTCTTTAGAGTTTAAATCAATTAAATGAGAGTAAACCTCTGGGGGTTGAACTTCTAAATAATCATAGAACTTAGCTTTTTCTTTTAACTCCTCGTATGATTTATTTAGTGCGGTTTCAAAAACCTCTCCGTTGACACAACTACTTCCAATTAATAAGCCTTCTCGATGAGCTTCTAAGTAGCTACGTCTAATTCGAGGTTGACCATATAAATCATTCGTCATCGATTGAGAAACGACTTTGAATAGGTTCTTAAATCCTACATCGTTTTTCGCTAAAATCGTGACATGCGTTGAATAATCAAGTTTAAACGATGTCTTTTCATCGACTAATTGATTAATTTCATCATGCTGCTTAATTCCTAGCTTCATCATATCCTTTAATAATAAAATAAAAGCTTGCCCCGTTGCACGAGCATCATAAATGGCACGGTGATGTTGTGTTAAGTCAACTTTAAAGAATTTTGATAAAGCTTTTAAGTTAAATCGTTTCATTTTGCGTTTGAATTTTTCATCAATGGTTGCGTCTGTTGCGTAGTTCCAATACACCCCAAACTCATGATGATACATGACACGTGCAGCAGCTAATGTATCAATGACTGGATTTGTGCATTCTCCTAAATTAAATCTTTTATACGTTGCATGTAGATGCCCCATGTCAAATGATGCATTATGAGCAACTAAAATACAGTCTTCTGACCATTCCTTAAATCGTCTCATGACATCTTCAAGTTCTGGCGCCTGATCGACATCACTTTGTAAAATGTGTGTCAGTTCAATCGTTTTTAAAGATAATTTACGATGAGGATTGGCGAAATCTGAAAATTCATCAATAATTGCACCGTTTTTAATTTTAACGGCTGCAATCTCAATAATCACATCATAATTTGTTGAAAATCCTGTTGTTTCGACGTCATAGACAACATAAGTGGCTTCGTTTAAATTGATTGGCTGTTCAGCCCAAGCGATTTTTGGCAGATCTTCAACTAAATTTCCTTCAAGTCCATAAATCACTTTAATATCATTTTTCTTTGCCGCATGATAAGCATCCGGAATGGCTTGCACCACCCCATGATCCGTTAACGCAATCGCCTTATGCCCCCACTGCGCTGCCTGCTTAATATAATCTGAAATATCTGTCACGGCGTCCATCGCACTCATTTTCGTATGCACATGAAGTTCAACACGTTTTTCATCATCTGGCGCTAAATCTTTTCGTGGTTCGGTTTTAGCATCGATCACTGTTGCTGAATTTACCATCATACTTAGTTCTTTTGAGAACGTATCAAATTGAATACGTCCACTTACACGAACCCAATTCCCTTTTTTCAAAATTTTAGGGACCATTTTTTTCGTTTCTGCTGATTTAGCAAACATTTTAATATAGATTGAGTCTGTATAATCCGTGAACTTAGCGGTAATAAGCATCATTTCACCATTTCGGACATCACGTGTTTCTGCGTCAAAGATATAACCTTCTAAAATACAACGACTCATTTCATCATCAATATCTTTACAATTCATTGGGGTTCCATTAATCGGGCCACCAATGGATGTTTCTGTGACTTCTGGTTCCTTACGTGAATAGCCCCCTCTACTTCCTCCATAAGTCCCTTCTTCTTTTCGATAAGACGGTTTAGCTGGTTCTGGTTTAGGTTCAACCGGCTTTGGAACTTCAACAATTGGCGGTAATTCGGTCTCACGTTTTGTTAAGATTTCTGCATCTGATAAAGCTTCCTCACAATAGATGGGGCGAACTTTTTTAATTGGAAATCCAAATCGTTCATAAGTTTGCTGAAGTTTTAACGCATATTTTTGTTCAATTTCTTGATAATACTGCTCCTCTTTCACCGCAATTTGCAGTTCCTCACCAACAACGGTTGCTTTAAAACTTTCTAAACAACGAATTAACAAATCTTGACGACTTAAATACTCAATCATTAACGGCCAATACTCTAAAATTTGTTCTTCTGTTGGACGACATAAATAGCGAATCGTAAATGAGGCTTGATTAACGGTTTGAATTCGTCCAAATGTTTGATCAAATCGTGAGTAAAATTCATAAAAAGCAGCTAAAACAAGAGGTGTATCAAATGTTAAATGAAAAAGTAACTCTTGACGCTGACGAAAAACGTCTACTTTTTCAATCATTTTTTCTTCAAATAAAAAAAGTTGATGCTCTGGATATTGAATTTGTTCTAATAAAATCTGCATCTGTTTTTGCATGCGGGGATCCCCCTTTTCTATCTCAAAAGAATAATTAATCATAACTTATACATTTTATCATTATTTATCAATTATTTCATTATTAAAATTTAACCAACCTAGCCTTGAAATTGAGAGTGATCCCTTTATTTCTCTAATCAGTAGCCATCAAATTTAATAACTTCTAAGCTTCCCGTTAACTTAAGTAAACGCATAATTTTTTAAAATTCTTTTTAGTTAGCGACATCATTTAAATAAAAAAGTTCCCTCAAATGAGAGAACTTTTTTTATTAAGCTAATGTTTCGTATTTTTCTTGAACAAATGTCATTAAATCAGCTAAAGCGACTTCTTGAGTTTCACCAGTTTGACGAACTTTAACTTCGACTAATCCTTCAGAGATTCCACGTCCAACTGTAATGCGAATTGGTAAACCGATTAAATCTGCATCTGAGAATTTAACTCCTGCACGTTCTTTACGATCATCTAATAAGACATCAAATCCGATAGCTTTTAAGTCTGAGTAGATTTTTTGTGCAGCGTCTAATTGATCGGCTTTTTTCACATCAACAGGAACAACATGAATATCAAATGGTGCAATTGATTTTGGCCAAATCATTCCATTTTCATCATTGTTTTGTTCGATAACAGCCATCATGACACGGCTTACACCAATTCCATAGCATCCCATAATGATCGGTTGTTTCTTTTGATTTTCATCTAAGAAAACAGCATTCATAGGCTCAGAATATTTTGTTCCTAACTTAAAGACATGCCCAACTTCGATTCCTTTTGCATGATCAACAACACCGATTCCATCTGGAGATGGCGCACCAACTGGTAAATCAGCAACTTCAATGTTAGCGGCAAATGATCCTGTTGTTGAATAAACAATTGTATCTTCTCCTACTTCAGCTAATGCCATAAACTCAGCTGATTGAGAACCACCAATTTGCCCACTATCTGCTTCAACCATACGGAAGTTTAATCCACAACGTGTGAAGATATTCGTATAAGCCTTCACAAAGTTATTATAAGCTTCATCTAATGATTCTTGTGTCGCATGGAATGAATAAGCATCTTTCATGATAAATTCGCGTCCACGCATTAATCCGAAACGTGGACGAGCCTCATCACGGAATTTAGTTTGAATTTGATAAACTGTTAATGGTAATTTTTTGTATGAATTTAAAAAGTCACGCACAACATGTGTAATGACTTCTTCATGCGTTGGCCCTAAAGCAAATTCACGGTTATTACGATCGGTTAATCGCATTAACTCTGAACCGTAAACTTCCCAACGTCCTGACTCATCCCATAACTCTTTAGGTTGTAAAGCAGGCATTAATAATTCATTTCCGCCAATAGCATCTAACTCTTCGCGAACGATTCCTTCGACATTATTTAAAACACGTTTAGCTAACGGTAAGTAAGTATAAACTCCCGCTGCAACTTGTTTAATAAATCCAGCACGTAATAAGAATTGATGAGAACGAATTTCTGCATCACTTGGCACTTCACGTAACGTTGGAATAAACATCATGGATTGTTTCATGTTTGATCCTCCTAAAACTTACTATGCTTCATATTATATCGACAAATTACTGTCTCTAATTGTTCATTATCGCATCTTTTAACGACCTTTTCAATCTTTTTATGCACCAATTAAACGAATCACATCGTTAAAAGTGACATAAATAAATAATCCAAAGAATAAAAGAAGACCTGTCATATGAATATAACCTTCAATTTTTCGATCAACTGGTCGCCCAATAATCGCCTCAATTAAAACGAATAAAATACGTCCTCCATCTAGTGCTGGAATCGGTAATAAGTTCATAATTCCGATATTGACACTTAAAAAACCGATCCAAATTAGCAGCGAGGTTAATCCATAAGTGACGACAGTTGAGGTCATTTTATAAATCCCAACGGGTCCTGATAAATCGCCAATTCCTGCTTCTTTTGTCACAAATAACATTTTAAATGTTAAGAAAATTTGAGAAAAGGCTTCTTTTGTTTTATAAATTGAATATTCAAATCCACCAACGATTGATTTTTTATATTCGGGCTGAATTCCTAAAACAGCTGTTTTTACGCCTTCACGATCAATCATCTGAGGTTCAATTTGAACAGTGTATGTTTTCCCCTCACGAATGTAAGTTAAATCAGCTGCTTCTGTTGTACTTTGAATGGCATTAGTTAACTCTTCCCAATTACTAATCGCTTGTCCATTATATGAAACGATTTGATCACCCGCTTGTAAGCCAGCAATTTGTGCTGATGAGTCTTCTAATACTCCACCTAAAATATTTGAGTAGGTCGGCATTCCAACTGATAAGCCAACAATAAAAAATAAAACAAGTGCCAAAATAAAATTCATCGTTGCACCCGCTGCCATTGTTGCAAAACGTGCCCATTTCGATTTAGCTTCTAAACAACGTTCATAAGGTGCAATTTGCTGAGTTCCTTTTTCAAGAATATACTGAGCATTAGGTTCTACTCGATACTCTTGTTGCCCCCCCGTCTTCTGTTTCAATACAAATCACTAATTCTTTATATAAGTCAACCGATTGAATGGTTCCTTGAATCATGGATTGATTCGCTTGTGGTTTTAAGTAGATCTTATTAACTAGCCCATTTCGTGTTAAATCTAAGCCAACTAATTGTCCAACCTTAACCATTTCTTTTTCAGCTTCTTCACCGGCCATCGCAACATATCCACCGAATGGAATCGCACGAATAGAGTAAGTTGTCTCCCCCTTTTTCTTACTCCAAATAGTCGGTCCCATTCCAATTGAAAACTCATGACATAAAATACCGTAATGCTTTGCGACAAGAAAATGTCCTAATTCATGAACTAAAATAATGATACCTAGTGCTAAAATAAAACTTAATATTCCAATCATCTATTCTTCCTCCATTATTTATATTTCGTCATGATTTGTCGACGAACATCACTATCAATTGCTAATATCTCTTCTAACGTTGGACTTACCACTTTTTGATGCGAGGCTAAAGCTTGATACACGACGTCTTCAATTTCTAAGAAACTGATTTTATCCTTTAAAAATAAATCAACCGCAGCTTCATTTGCTGCATTTAAAACCGTTGGACAGCTTCCACCTTGACGACCTGCTTCATAAGCCATTTTTAAACATGGAAAACGTTCAAAATCCATCGGTTTAAACTCTAACGTTCCAACTTCGGCTAAATTTAAAGATTTAGCTTGTTTTAAATCAATGCGTTTAGGATAACTCATCGCAAACTGAATCGGAATACGCATATCTGGTGTTCCTAAATGTGCAATGACACTCGTATCTTCAAACTCTACCATCGAGTGAATAATACTTTGACGATGTAAAATCGTTTCAATTTGATCATAAGGCATATCAAATAACCAATGCGCCTCAATGACTTCTAGTCCTTTATTCATCATAGATGCTGAATCAATCGTGATTTTAGCTCCCATTGACCAGTTAGGATGATTTAACGCTTGCTCACGTGTCACACCTTTTAGCATGTCTCTTGTATAGTCTCTAAAAGATCCTCCACTCGCTGTAATGATGAGTTTTTTAACAGACTTTGAATCTTCACCTTGTAAGCACTGATAAATCGCTGAATGCTCACTGTCAACAGGTAATAACTCAACCCCGTATTGTTTCGCCTTTTCCATGACAAGATGCCCTGCTGTGACAAGCGTCTCTTTGTTAGCAATTCCAATCGTTCGTCTCATTTCAATGGCTTTTAATGTTGGTAATAACCCCACTGATCCCATCACCGCAGATAAAACAAAGTGTTCATCGGCTGGAATTAAATCATAAGTGGCAACATTCACTAAACCTTCATCTCCAAACCCAAAGGTTACTTTTGGATAAAGAGTGGCAAGTTGTTTCGCATCTTCTTCATGAATGACTGATACATAGGCTGGATTAAACTCTTCAATAATGGATTGAGTTAATGAAATATTACGCCCTGCTGAGAAAGCAACTAAGCGAAATTGATCAGGATGTTGTCTGATTACATCTAATGTTTGCGTACCAATTGAACCTGTTGCACCTAATAAATAAATATTTTTCATCTATATCACCACATTTAAAACATTAATCAAGATATAAAGCGCTAAAGAAGCATATAAATGGCTGTCTAAACGATCAAGGACACCACCATGCCCTGGAAATAGCTTACCAAAATCTTTAATTCCATATTCACGCTTCATAGAAGAGGCCACTAAATCTCCAAATTGAGCCACCACTGCTACAACTAAACTCATCATAATTAATGTCACAACATTTGTTGAAACACCTGTTAAGACTCCAAATAAAACCCCAACAATTACACCCGATAAAGTTCCTCCAACTGAACCTTCTAATGTTTTATTTGGGCTAATTCGAGGAGCTAGCTTTCGTTTTCCAAACTTGCGTCCGATAAAGTACGCTCCTGAATCGGTAATCGCAACCACTAAAATCATAAAGAAAAATAATGGTAATCCTAAAAAGCGAATAAATAACATGGAATGAAACGTCGAACCTACATAAAAAATCGTTAATAAGTAATAACCCGCATCATTAACTGTAAATTCTTTACGAATAATGACCACTAGTAATAAGATAAATAATAATAAAGACATCGTTCCTAGTCCAACCGTTAGTGTATTCGTAAATGATAAAGTTTTAAAGTTAAATGAGCTAAATACAAGCATTAACGTGGCAACCATTGTAAAAAGTTTCACTTCAATCGGTGTTTTTGCTCTAGTTTCTTTCATATCGATCATCTCTTGCGTTGCGACTAGCGTTAACAAGATTCCTAGAATGATAAATGGAAGTTTTCCATAAATTAAAATAGGTAGTAAAATTGCAATCATAATGATAGCTGTTATAACACGCTGCTTCATTGATTAACCACTCCTTTATTTTGATTCGTTTAAAGCACCAAATCGTCGGTTACGTGCTTGATAATCTGCTAAGGCCTCATATAATTGTTCCTCTTTAAAGTCAGGCCAGGCAACTGAGGTGAAATATAATTCTGCATAAGCTAATTGCCACAATAAGTAGTTACTAATACGTAATTCTCCACTTGTACGAATCATTAAATCTAGTGGTGGTAAATCACACGTCATTAGATGCTGCTCAATGACAGACTCATCAATTTCATCAACGGCTAACTCACCGTTTTGAACCTCTAACGCAATTTTTTGAATTGCTTGTTTAATCTCATCTTGTGATCCATAATTTAGAGCAATTGTTAGGGTCATCTTTTTATTATCTTTCGTTAATTCCGTAATTTCTTGTACTTTTTGTTGTAAATCTTTTGGAAGTTGTTCAACATTTCCAATCACTTTCAGTCTAATCTCATGTTCAACTAGTTCTGGAGCAAAATCATCAAAAAATTTGATGGGTAATTTCATTAAAAATTTTATCTCTTCCTCTGGACGCTTCCAATTTTCTGTTGAAAAAGCATATACTGTTAAAGCTTTAATTCCAATTGTGGCACATAGCTTTGTTATTTCTCGAACATTCATTGCTCCTTCTTGATGTCCCGCTGTTCTTGGAAGTCCACGCTTTTTAGCCCATCTTCCATTTCCATCTAAAATAATTGCAATATGTTGAGGTAACGGAGCTTTTAAAATCTGCTCTTGATTTACCTTTAACTTTCTCTTCTTTTTAAAGAACATTCAAGAAACCGCCTTTCATAAATTTAACCTATCTTATATATTTTAATACACTTAACATCTTTTTTCCACTGACATTCAAGAATTATACAAATAAATACAGTTTGATTAAAGTTTGCTTTATTTTTTCATAAAACCGCGCAATATTCTTATTCGCGATCCAAGAAATAAAAAAAGCTACTAAGATCAAATCTTAGCAGCTTTATCTATTTGAAATCATCGCCTTACACTGTATAAACTCATGACATCCATTCATACTATATTAGTATTTATTTTCGCTTTTGAGCTTTGTTTTTAATTCGAGAAACTTCTTCTTTCATTAGTGGGGAAATGTCGCGGCTTAACTCTACATCGCTTTTTTTGATGTCCTTACTAAAAGATAATTTAATAAATTTATCATCTTTTTCGTTCATGATCAATTTATTTTAATTAATCTTCTTGTTTGAAAAATCCATAACGTTGTGCACTCGTTTTAACTCGTGTTTCAACTTTATGATTTACTCGTTCTCGTTTCGTATCATCAAAAAACTCGGTTCCTAACTCGGTATCCATTTTTGATAGATCGATGTTTAATGCATTTTTCTTTAATTGCTTTGCCATATGACGACCTCCTTAACGTGTAAGAACGATGACAATGTTATTTTGGTTTTTTTGTCGAATTTTATACACGATCTTTCGCTAAGAGATGGCTTCTTAATTCATGTTTAAATCCCATTCATAGACATTGATCTCTCGAACTCCCATCAGATACATCTCTAAGTAAAAAGGAACGACATATCTTCCTAGCCAACGACTTCCTAACAATTGACAAGTCTTATTAGAGGCGATATTATCGGGAAGGCAACTAATATATAAGTAGTTCATTCCATGAATTTTTGCGATTCTTTTAATAATTTCACATGCTTTAGCTGCGTAATGATGGCCACGATAAGGAGGATAAATTTCATAGCCAATATTTCCTCCATAAAACGTGTTTTCATTATAGCCAATACGAATATCTATTTTACCAATTTCATAGGGCATCAGATGCTTTTTAATTTGAAAATGATACGATGGAGCTGCAAATTTTTCTAAGTGTGCCGGCACTTTTTTTTCAATAATTAAATCAATTTCTCCATCTGTCAAATAGCCAACTTCTTTAAATTGAAACATTAAACTCAACACCTTTCGTGTCCTTAACCTTACTTCTTTAACATCATACGTCAAATGTGTTAGAAAGATGAAAAAAATATACACATCTTTTGTTCAATTTTAAGTACCTAATTAGGCATTTAAAACGAATTGGCTAAGAAAACTTTATTTGAGTCAATGAATCCTCTTCTTATAACTTCACTCTTGATGATCATAAAAAAAGGACTGCTAATTTAGCAGTCCTTTATAACATTAGATTGACATGATGTCTTTTTCTTTTTCATCTGCAACAGCGTCAACTTCTTTGATTTTTTTATCAGTTAACTTTTGCACATCTTCAGTGTATCCTTTTAATGCATCTTCAGTGATATCACCATTTTTTTGTAATTTCTTTAATTCATCGTTTGCATCACGACGCACGTTACGTACAGCAACTTTTGCATCTTCAGCAAATCCTTTTACTTTTTTAGCTAACTCACGACGACGCTCTTCTGTTAAAGCAGGAACGTTTAAGCGAATAACTTCACCATCGTTGTTTGGTGTTAACCCGATGTTTGCTTCGTTGATTGCACGTTCAATTGAAGCTAATGTTGACTTATCATATGGTTTAACTACTAATTGACGAGCTTCAGGAACTGTCACTTGAGCCATTTGGTTAATTGGTGTTGGCATTCCGTAGTAGTCTACTTTAATGTTTTCTAATAAAGCAGCACTTGCGCGTCCTGTACGTAATACAGAAAATTCACGTTTTAATGAGTCGATTGCTTTGCTCATACGAGTTTCAGCATTATTTAATACATTTTTAGGCATGATTATCTCCCCTTTACAATTGTTCCAATTTTTTCACCAGCAACAGCTTTCTTAATATTCCCAGATTCATTCATATTAAACACTAATAATTCAATATCATTATCCATACATAAAGAAGCTGCTGTTGAATCCATCACTTGTAATCCTTGATTTAATACTTCTAAATATGATAATTCGTCGTATTTAGTTGCTTCTGGATTATAACGAGGATCCGCGTTATAAACTCCATCAACACCATTTTTAGCCATTAAAATAGCATCGGCATTAATTTCAGCCGCACGAAGTGCAGCCGTTGTATCTGTTGAGAAATAAGGATTTCCTGTTCCTCCACCGAAAATAACAATACGACCTTTTTCTAAATGACGAATGGCACGACGACGAATGTATGGTTCAGCAATTTGATTCATGTGAATTGATGTTTGGGTACGTGTTTGAATCCCACATCCTTCTAAAGCATTTTGTAAAGCTAAAGCATTCATGACAGTTGCTAACATTCCCATGTAATCAGCACTTGAGCGCTCCATTCCCATTTCACTTGCCGTTTTACCTCGCCAAATGTTACCTCCACCAACGATGATGGCAATTTCAACACCTGTTTCGTAGGCATTTTTAATTTGTAAGGCAATTTCTTGTACTGTTTCGGCGTCAATTCCGAATCCTTTTCCTCCTGCTAAAGCTTCACCACTAAGCTTTAAAACTACACGTTTATATGCAGACATTACGGCACCCACTTTCTCATCCTTTTATATCCAAAGCAAGGGACACAGTGATGTGTCCCTTAAATATAAATCGTAATTATGCGCGAACTTGGCTCATTACTTCTTCAGCGAAGTTTGAAACAACTTTCTCAATTCCTTCTCCAACTTCTAAGCGGATGAATGATTTGATAGTTGATCCGTTGTTTGCAGCATATTTTGCAACAGTTACATCACCATCTTTAACGAATGGTTGTTCTAACATACATACGTCTGCTAAGAATTTACGGATACGTCCTTCAACCATTTTTTCAACGATGTTAGCTGGTTTTCCTTCGTTTAATGCTTCTTGAGTTAAGATTTCACGTTCTTTAGCTACAACTTCTGCAGGAACTTGTTCTACAGTTAAGTATTGAGGGTTGATTGCAGCAGCATGCATAGCAGCATCTTTAGCTACTTCTTCTTTACCTTCAACAACTGTTAAAGCAGCGATACGTCCACCCATGTGTAAGTAAGATCCGAAGAATTCGTTATCTGCTTTTTCAACAACTGTTAAACGACGTAAAGTGATTTTTTCTCCGATTGTTGAAGTTGCTTCAATTAACATTGCATCTACAGTTGTTCCATCAACATTGATTGCTAATGCTTCTTCAACTGTAGCTGGTTTGTTAGCTACTAAGATGTTTCCTAATTTATCTAATAAAGTTAAGAATTGTTCGTTTTTAGCTACGAAGTCAGTTTCAGAGTTTAATTCGAAGATAACTGCTGTGTTTCCTTCGATTGCTACTGAACATAATCCTTCAGCTGCTACACGATCAGATTTTTTAGCTGCTTTAGCGATTCCGCGCTCACGTAACCAATCGATCGCAGCAGACATATCTCCATTTGTTTCAACTAATGCTTTTTTACAGTCCATCATACCTGCACTAGTTTTTTCACGTAATTCTTTAACCATAGCTGCTGTAATTGCCATTATGATTCCTCCTAAAATTTTATTAAAGATTTAGAGTTTGCTTGTAGTTGCATCTTCTTGATAATAACAAAAAAACACAAATATTGCAAGTCATTCCATGTTTCAATGACCTATTTAAACGAATTCAATCTAAAATACTCCCTATCTATTGTAACAGGTTTCTAAAGGGTTTATTCATTTAATTTAAATTTATCAGTTTGACCTTCATCCTGAGCAAGTAAGTTTCAAAAAAAATACCTTTAACTCATAGTGAGAAAAAGGTATTCATTATCAAATTACTCAGCTGCTACTACTGCTTCTTCAGCAACTACTTCTTCAGCAGCTACTTCTTCAGTAGAACCTTGGTTAACTTCGATGATTGCATCAACCATTTTACCAACGATTAAACGTACCGCACGGATAGCGTCATCGTTAGCTGGGATTACGTAATCAACATCTTCAGGATCACAGTTAGTATCAACGATACCGAATACTGGGATGTTTAATTTACGAGCTTCAGCGATTGCAATACGCTCTTTACGAGGATCGATTACGAAGATTGCGCTTGGTAATTCTTTCATATCGCGGATTCCGCCTAAGAATTTATTTAAACGATCCATTTCTTTACGTAATGTGATAACTTCTTTTTTAGGTAATACTTCAAAAGTACCATCTTGCTCCATAGTTTCTAACTCTTCTAAACGAGCGATACGAGCTTGGATTGTTTTGAAGTTAGTTAAAGTTCCACCTAACCAACGTTGGTTAACCCAGAATTGTCCACCACGGATAGCTTCTTCTTTAACAGCTTCTTGAGCTTGTTTTTTAGTTCCTACGAATAAAACACGTCCACCATCTTTAGCTACTTCTTGTAAAGCATAGTATGCTTCATCTAATTTTTTAGCTGTTTTTTGTAAGTCGATGATGTAGATTCCGTTACGATCTGTGTAGATGTATTTTTTCATTTTTGGGTTCCAACGACGAGTTTGGTGTCCGAAGTGTACCCCTGCTTCTAACAATTGCTTCATTGAAATAATAGCCATTGTAGTTCCTCCTAAATTAAAATTTGTTCGGCCGCCACATACTTCTTCACCTATTGCCACTATGATGTCATAGCACTCGACAATTTGCTCCATATGTGTGTGTATTTTTATGCCATGAACTAATTTATCATACTTCGTCTTTTTTTTCAATCGCTTATTTAGTTTTTTTGTCTTTAAATTAAAAAAACTTTCTCTTTGAGAAAGTTTTTGAGGTTATCATCTTCTATTTACCTAATTATAGTATTCTAAATCCGCCTCATCTGCTACACAAATAATACTTTGTAACAAAAATGGTGGAAATGAAAGTTGACTTTGTTTAATACATTTAGGATCAGTCACAACTTTTGCACAACGAATTCCATCTTGCGTCAAAACTAAGACATACTGCCCTTTCTTAATATCTTGCTGCATAATCGCATATGTAAATCTCCCACTATATCCTTTAAATTGTACATCGACAATTGTCACACGCTCATTCGAATAATAATCACTAGTTACGAAGTGATCCTCAATTTCATCCTTGACTTGTTGTTCATCTTGCCTGGAAATTAAAAAGTAAATAAAAAGCCCTACTCCAATAACCAGTATGATGATGATACTAAACAACATTACGGTTTGCACGATATCACCTCGTTACCTTTTTTTGGATTCGTTTATATAAGAATTTTAGCGAATTCAGAAGGCAAAATCAACAATATTATGAGTTTTTTTTCTTAATTTTGACGTTGTTTTACACTTTCACAAAAACACGATTTATTTCGACATTTTTCTACCGATAATTTGACAAATTATGCTCTTTTAGATAATTATTTCACAAAAAAATAAGCTATCTTTTTTGAAAATAGCTTATTTTGTAGAAAAAAGGGATGATTGTGTTGGAGTATCTGATTTAATAACTATTCTAAAACTCAAAGTCTGAATCTTGTAAAGCTTCAACTTTTGTCGTTTTAATATATCCATTTCCTTTCGTTGAGAAGAAATCGTGATTTTTAGTTTCAGTTGAAATTCCATTCATCACGATTGGATTAATGTCTTGTTCTGTTGTTTGAAATAATGGTTCAAAGTTTAAACACTGTAAGGCATAGTTGACATTGTACTGGATATAAACTTTGACTTCTTCTAACATCCCAACCTCTTGATACAATAAGTTAGAATATTCACATTCAATGTCATAAATCTCTTGAATCATCGAATAAGTTTTTGCTTTTAATTCCTCTTGCTTCACCTGATCAAAAGTTTGATAGAGCTCTTGTGCGAAGAAGCCCACCCCTACCGTATGTAATTTTTCATCACGTAAAATCAAATTAATAATTTCACCGCTATTAACCATCTGACCTTGACCCGCTAACCATAACGGTAAGAAAAAGCCACTATAAAAACAAATTCCCTCTAAACAAAGGCAACCAACCATAGACATAAATAACGATTCATCATTTTCAATTGTATAGTAGGTTTTCATAATGTGATCCACTTTTTGTTGCAGTAATTTTGTTTCTTCAACCCATAAAAACAGTTCGTCAATGCGCTCTGTTGTACATAAGGTTTGAAAAATAGTCGAGTACGAGCGCGCATGAATACTTTCAAACCCAGCAAACAGCGCTAAAATACTTTTTACAAAAAGATTTGAAGACTTTTCAGCAATTTTTTGTATGCCCGTTGACTGCTCGGTATCGAGTAATGTTAATCCAGCTAAAATGCGTTCATAAGCTTGTTTGACTTTAGGGTCTAGTGTCTCCCATGTCGATTTATCTTCTGAGACGGGAATTTCTTCTGGTAACCAAAATTGTTCTGTTTGCTTTAAATATAACTCATCATAAAACTGATGATCTGGTGCGTTCCAATTCACCGCTTGATATTGCTTTTTCATGACTCTTCACCCTTACCTTTTAAACTGAACATGTTAAACATTCTTCAAATGCTAAGTTTTTTGTTCGTGTATAATATAAACTCTTTAGCCCTAAATGATGGGCATATAAGTAATAGCGAACTAACTCACGAGTACTTGTATTACTATCGACGTAAAGTGTGGTACTAATTCCTTGATCAATATGAGGTTGAATTTCCGCCACTAACTCGAGTACCTTCATCATATTCATGTGATATGCTGACTTATAAAAGAACAGATTATCTTCCGCTAAGTATGGCATCGGATAATAAGTTGTTGCATTTCCATACGTTCGACGCTCAACTAAGTCAACAATCGGCAAAATACTAGCGGTTGCATTTTGAACGTAACCGATGCTTTGTGTTGGAGCAATCGCTAAGCGATAAGCATGAAACATTCCATTTTGTTTAACAGCTTTTGCTAAAGCTTCCCAGTCTTTCGTTGTTGGAATTTCCATTCCTTTAAAAAGTTCTTTAATTCGATCACTAGTTGGCGTGTAATCTGTTTCTAGATATCGTTTGAAGTAATTTCCATTTGCATATTCAGATTCTTCAAATCCAACAAATGTTTGCCCTTTTTCCTTTGCAATCTGCATACTACGTTCAATCGAGTAATAATTAATCATCATGAAAAAGGTGCGCACAAACTCTTTAGCTAGATCACTCTCATAAGCAATTTTATTTTTTGTTAAAAAACCATGTAAGTTCATGCATCCTAATCCAACCGCATGTAACTCGTCATTTGCTTTATTAATACCAGGCGCATTATGAATATAAGACAATTGACTAACACTCGTTAAAGCATCCATTCCAATATGAACACTTTCACGAATGGACTGCCGCTCCATGACATTTACGATATTAAGTGAGCCTAAATTACAACTAATATCTCGGGCAATGATGTCTTCTTCACCATAATCTGTAATCGTTGAAGTTTCTTGTAATTGAAAGATTTCTGTACAAAGATTAGACATCTTAATTTGACCCATCTCTTTTAAGGCATGAGCCCGATTAGCATTTGACTTAAACACCATGTATGGATAGCCTGATTCAAATTGCATTTTAGCAATATGTGTTAATAATCTTCTTGCATCAATTGTACGTTTTTTAATCGCTTCATTTTTGACTAGCTCATCATACTTCTCATCAAGATCTAAATCATCTAAATGTTGACCGATAGCTTGATAAACCGTATGAGGTGCAAATACATACATCGGTTCGTTTGCTTTTGCTAGTTCAAAGAATTTACTTGGAACGACTAATCCAATCGATAAGGTTTGAATTCGACTTTTTTCATCGGCATTAATTTTTTTAGTATCTAAAAACTCCTCGATATCCCAGTGAAAAATGTTTAAATAGGCCGCTCCTGCACCTGGGCGTTGCCCTAGTTGATTAACGTAGCTAAATGAATCTTCTAATAGCTTCATGACAGGTAACACACCACTGGCCGCATTTTCAATCCCTTTAATGGCTTCATTTCGTCCACGAAGCTTTGATAAATTCAACGCCACGCCTCCTCCAATTTTAGACAACTGCATGGAAGTATTAAGGTTATAAGTAATTGAGTTTAAGGAATCGTCCATTTCAAGTAAAAAACAAGAAACCATTTCTCCACGACGTGCTTTCCCTGCATTTAAAAACGTTGGTGTTGCCGGCTGATAGCGTTGTTCAATCATCGCCTTAGCATATTGCATGGCTTTCTTCGCATCGCCTTGAGCTAAATACAAAGCCACAGCGACAATTCGATCTTCATAATATTCAAGATATTGCTCATGATCATTTGTTTTTAACGCATAATCCTTATAAAACTTAGAAACCGCCATAAACGATTGGAATTTAAATTGATAAGAATAAACCACTTCACTAATTTTTAAAATCTCTTCTAGTTGATACATCTTTAAAAAATCTTCATAATAGTTTTCTCGAATTAACCATTTTAAACGTTCTTCTTCACTTTCAAATCGCTTCATCTTTGCTTCAACTTCTTCAATGAATACTTGCACAGCTTCTCGATCTTTAGCTAACTGGTAAAAACCATCTTTTTTTTGCATTAATTCATTATTTAGCTGAATATAGTTTTGTTTCATATGTCCACCCCTTTAAGAATACCCTTTGAATTAGGTACCTTATGATATCATACCTTTTTCGTCTTTTTCTACTAAAACGACTTGCATGTTTTTAACAACATGGCTACCTATTTTTTATTCAAAAACCTTTTAAAATATTATGTTTTTTAACTCTGTAAACTCGTATGTCCCGTTGTAGTAAGCAGTTATAAGACTACACTCCTTAATCAACAAGAAAAGATATTTTTTACGACTAACCTTTTTATTTTTTACACTTTCATCATTCTCATACCTCATCTAACGTTTCTCATTTAATCAAATGGATTGATTTTTGGATAAATAAAAATGACCTTCATTGAAGGCCATTTTCGTTATTCATCTTCCTTAACCATTTTTGATGTTTCAGTTAATGAAGCAATTAATGCACTAATGTTTTGAATTTCAGATGGAATAATTAATTTAGTTGCTTGACCATCAGCGACTTTCGTTAAAGCATCAAATGATTTTAACGTGATAACTTCTTTTGTCGGACAAGACTCATTTAACATTTGAAGTCCTTTTGCTGTAGCTTCTTGAACTTTTAAAATAGCTTCTGCCTCACCTTCAGCACGACGAATCGCGGCTTCTTTATCCGCCTCAGCTGATAAGATCATCGCTTGTTTATGGGCTTCGGCTTCAAGAATTTGAGATTCTTTTAATCCCTCTGCTTTTAAAATCGCCGATGTTTTTTCTCCTTCAGCTTGTAAAATTTTCTCACGACGCTCACGTTCAGCACGCATTTGTTTTTCCATTGCCGCTTGAATATCTTGTGGTGGCACAATGTTTTTAACTTCTACACGATTAATTTTAATTCCCCAAGGATCTGTTGCCTCATCTAGTACAGCACGCATACGTGTATTAATAATATCACGTGACGTTAATGTTTCATCTAACTCAAGCTCACCAATGATATTACGTAATGTCGTGGCTGTTAAATTTTCAATGGCAGCAAACGGATTACTTACGCCATAAGTAAACAATTTAGGATCTGTAATTTGGAAAAAGACAACCGTATCAATTTGCATCGTGACATTATCTTTTGTAATGACAGGTTGTGGTCTAAAATCAATCACTTGCTCTTTTAATAAGACTTTGTTCGCCACGCGATCCATAATTGGAATTTTCACATGTAATCCAACGTTCCAAGTCGTCGCATAAGCACCAAATCGCTCAATAACATAAGCATTTGCTTGTGGAACAACTTTAATGTTAGCTGATACTAACAAAATAATGATAATAACAACAGCAAGTACAAAAATCATGCTCTCATCTCCTTTTATTTCGTAAAGATTGTGACACCTTCAATGCGTAGAATCGTCACAATATCGTTAACCTTATATGATTGTTGACTTTCAGATATGGCTCGCCAAAATTGACCATTTATTTTGACCTCACCTGCTACATGAGGCTCAATGGCTTTAACAACAATCGCTTCTTTCCCGATTAAATCATCAATATTTGTTTTAATTTGTCCAACTTTTAGTTTTTCAACGGCTATTTTTCGGGTCGTTGCCACTAAGATTAAAGAAACAACCAAAAAGACAAGAAGTTGAACTAAAAACGAATCAATCACAAAAGCAACTAACATCGCCACTAAGGCCCCCATGGCAAACCATATTGAAATAATTCCTAAAGTAAGTGCCTCAACTAGTGCAAACGCAATAGCAACCCCTAACCAGATCCATATCGAAGGAATTCCTGAAACCAGACTCGTTAAACTGACCATTTTCTCCCACTCCATTCTCACTACTTATTGATTATAACAGATTCAGCTTCTATTTAGTATATTCACCTTATATAAATTTTATTATTTTTCCATTTTTCTAGCTCTAGGATGAGCCATGACGTAAGCTTGCTGCAAATGATCCTTTGAAACATGGGTGTAAATTTGGGTACTTGATAAATGCTCGTGCCCTAAAAGTTCTTGAACTGATCGTAAATCGGCCCCATGATTGAGTAAATGGGTGGCAAAAGTATGTCGAATCATGTGTGGAGCTAACTTAATATGTTGGGCTGTTTGCTTCGTTAAACGATTTAAAATATCTCGCACGCCGCGTTCTGTCAAAGGAAGCCCGTAGTGATTCAAAAACAATCGATCCGTTTCAACTTTAGATTTATTTAATAAAGCGGGACGACTCTTTTTTAAATAAGCTTCAATGGATTCTAAAGCAAATGCACCTAATGGAATGTAACGATCTTTCCCGCCTTTACCATGCACAAGAAGCATCCCAGCATCAAGATCTAATTGCTTAAGTGTCAGCCCACAACATTCTGATACGCGAATTCCTGTTGCATATAAAATTTCTAACAATGCGTAATTACGACAACCTAAAACGGTTGTTTGATCAATGCTGTTAAATAAAGCTTCTATCTCTTCTTCATATAAAAACTTAGGTAAGACTTGCCCTCCTTTTGGAGCTTTAATCATAGAAAACGGATTGTTAGAGACTACACCCTCTTTTAATAAAAATTGATAAAATGAACGTAAAGAAGATAATTTACGACTCACTGTACTTCGACTTAATTTTTGTAAATAACACTCATTCAAATAAGCTCTCACTTCACCATATTCTACTTCTAGTGGTTGAATCAATTCTTTTTCACAAAACGATTGCCACTCTTCTAAATCTAATTGATAGCTTAAAATGGTATGCGAAGAATAACGCTTTTCATAGGTTAAATATTCAAAATAGTCATCAAAATAACACTTCAACTCTCATCACTCCCTTTCATTTACAAAGAAAACAGTACACGATGTACTGTTTTCTTTATCTATCAGTTATTATTTAAATGAGGTTCACTTAAATCCCCTCGTTCATTCGACTTTATCACCTGATGATGATTAAATTAATGCTTTACATTCATTAATTTTTTCAATCGCACGAGCTGCATATAAGGCTTTTTTCTCTTTTTTCTTAACACGTCCAGGTAAATCTAAGAATAATCCGAAGTTAGCATTCATCGGTTGGAAACCATCTTGTGATGTATGTGTAATATAATAAGCCATTGATCCCATAGCTGTTTCACGTGGGAATTCAATTAATTCTTCACCTAAAATATATTTTGCCATATTAATTCCCGCTACCATTCCAGATGCAGCTGACTCTACATATCCTTCAACACCTGTTAACTGACCTGCAAAGAATAAGTCATCGCGTGTTTTAAATTGATAAGTTGGACGAAGTAAGACAGGTGAATTAATAAATGAGTTTCGATGCATTACACCATAACGAACAATCTCTGCATTTTCTAATCCAGGAATCATTTGCACGATACGTTTTTGTTCTCCCCATTTTAAATGCGTTTGGAATCCAACTAGGTTATATAAAGTTCCCGCTGCATTATCCTGACGTAACTGAACAACAGCATAAGGCGTTTCCCCAGTTTTCGGATCTTCAAGCCCAACTGGTTTCATTGGTCCAAATAAAACGGTTTGACGTCCACGTTTGGCCATGACTTCAATTGGCATACATCCTTCAAAGAATACTTCTTTTTCAAACTCTTTAACCGGAACAACTTCTGCATTAATTAAAGCCTCATGCCATGCATTAAATTCTTCCTCTGACATTGGACAGTTTAAATAAGCTGCTTCTCCTTTGTCATAGCGAGATTTTAAATAAACTTTATCAAAATTAATTGAATCTTTTTCAATAATTGGAGCAGCTGCATCATAGAAATAAAATGAATGATGTCCTGTCATTTCACGAATATATGCACTTAACGCATCACTCGTTAACGGTCCTGTCGCAACAATAGTTGGTCCTTCAGGAATTTCAGTTAATTCCTCACGAATGACTTCAATATTTGGATGATTTGATAAATACTCTGTAATTTGTCCTGAGAAGCCTTCACGATCGACTGCTAACGCTCCACCTGCAGGAACAGCATTTTCATCAGCTGCCTTCATAATTAAAGAATCTAAAATACGCATTTCTTCTTTTAAAACCCCAACAGCATTTGCCAATCCATCTGCACGAAGTGAATTTGAACAAACAAGTTCTGCAAAGTTTTGTGTGTGATGGGCTGGTGTATTTTTTACGGGTCTCATTTCATATAACTTAACTTGAATGCCACGTTTAGCTAATTGATAGGCTGCTTCTGAACCAGCTAAACCTGCTCCAATAACATTTACAAATTTCATTTTACTTGCCTCCTAAGTTGTGAATTAACACCTCATTACAACTGAGAATTATATCATAAAATCTCACTTGTGCTAAAAAAAATTATCATAACTCCTCTATCATCAACAAAAATTAAATCGTAATCTGAAAAATTTTATCATTTCTTAAAAGATTTTTCTATCAGTGGATTTCTCAGTTTCAAACACATATAGTAAAAACCACCTCTAATAGGTGGTTTTTACTATTCTTCTTTATAGTCGCACTCTTTATTCGGACATTGAACTTCGTTTTTCTTTCCTTTAACAACTAATAAACTATCACATTTTGGACATTTTTTATCAATTGGTTTATGCCAAAGTGCATAGTCACAACCTGGATACTGATTACATCCATAAAAGACTTTTCCACGTCTTGTTTTTTTCTCAACAATTTCACCGGATTCACACTTTGGACATTTAACACCCGTTGAAATAGGAGCGGCCTCTTCTTTTGCCTCTTTTTTAATATATTTACACGTTGGATATCCACTACAAGCGATAAACTCACCATAACGGCCACGTCGAACAACCAGCGGGCTTCCACACTCTGGACATTCCTCTCCAATTTCGACTGGAGCAATCTTTTCCATGTTCTTTTGTGCGTTCTCAAGCATTGGCATGAAGTGATCATAAAACCCTTTTAATTCATCATACCAAACTTTTTGACCTTTAGAAATTTCATCTAAATTATTTTCCATTTCAGCCGTGTACTCGACGTTAATAAACTCTGAGAAAAATTCGGCTAATTTGTCACTCGTCAAAATTCCTTGATCAGTTGGCTTAAATTTTTTATCTTCTAACGTCACGTACCCACGATTTTTTAAAGTTTCCATCGTTTGAGCATATGTTGAAGGACGACCAATCCCTAACTCTTCCATTTCTTTAATCAACTTCGCTTCACTATAACGTGCGGGTGGTTGAGTAAAGTGTTGTTGAGGATCGACATCAACTAAAGCTAACGTATCCCCTTCTGTTAATCGAGGAAGTGCCGCATTTTTAGTTTCTTCATAACTATAGACACGCAAGTAACCATCAAAGACTAAAATTTGTCCATTCACACGGAATAAATAATCATTTGAACGAACTTCAATCGTCGTCGCTTCAACCGTCGCACTCTTCATAAGACTTGCCACGGCACGCTCCCAAATTAATTTATATAGACGAAGTTCGTCTCGTTTTAAATAAGGTTTCATATCTTCTGGTGTTCGTGTGACAGATGATGGACGAATCGCTTCGTGAGCCTCTTGAGCATTCTTAACTTTTTTCGTATTCGTTGCACCTGTTTTTACATAATTTGCACCGTATGTTTGCTTAATGAACGATTTTGTCGCATCAACAAAGTTATCTGCTAAACGCGTTGAATCGGTACGCATATAAGTAATTAATCCGACCGTCTCCGATCCTATATTAATTCCTTCATACAGTTTTTGAGCAATCGTCATCGTCTTTTTCGCATTATATCCTAACTTACTCGCAGCTTCTTGTTGAAGAGTTGACGTAATAAATGGTAACTTCGGTTGCTTTGATTTATTCTTTTTCTCAACTTTTTCAACAACATACGGATCGCTTAACTCAGATAAAATGGCCTTAACTTCTTCTTCATTAGCAATAGCAATCTTTTTGTTTGCCTTTTTGACAAGCTCTGCTTCAATTTTGGCACTTTCACGCTCAAACATCGCATGAATTGACCAATATTCTTTGCTTTCAAATTTTTGAATTTCTTTTTCTCGTTCAACAATTAATTTTAAAGCAACAGATTGAACACGTCCTGCACTTTTACTTTTTATTTTACTTTGTAATAATTTACTTAGTTTAAATCCAATAATACGATCTAAAATACGACGACTTTCTTGAGAACGAACTAAGTCCATATCAATGGCACGTGGATGCTTAAACGCTTCAAGAATCGCATCTTTTGTAATCTCATTAAAAACCACACGACGATTTAAATTAACATCTAAACCTAACACATCAGCTAAATGCCAACTAATTGCTTCTCCTTCACGATCGGGGTCGGTTGCCAGATAAACAGCTTCTGCATTTTTAGATGCTTGCTTTAACTCTTTAATGACCTTTGACTTTCCAGTCACATTTTTATAATTCGGTTTGAAATGGTCTTCAACGTCCACTCCTAATCCACCTGGACCCGTTGTTGCTAAATCACGAATATGACCGACACTTGAAAGAACCGTGTAGTCAGATCCTAAGTAATTTTCAATGGTTTTAGCTTTGGCAGGCGACTCTACAATTACTAAATTTTTCCCCATGTCTACCACCTTTTCTATCTCAATAATTAATGAATAACCAATCTCACCAAACGTTTGATTATTCTTTAACTCGTTATTCTTAAATGATTTAATTGAAATTTTTTTACAACCAATCCAAATAAAACACAAAAAATATTACTTGTTTCTTTGCTACTTGTCAACAATTTCGTTATAAATTCCCATTAAACCATGAACTATTTCTACATTTTTTGAACTTTTATGATTAAACTTATTTTTCTTATTTTCACTTCTAATTTTTTAGTCTGAACTGTTTTTATCGATTTATCCATTTCTTTTAAGAATAAATTTGAAGTGACTGACATCGGTATCATAAAAGTAACTGAAGTTCAATGATATATTGTCCTCCTTTATTTAAGATCCTCAAATAAAAAAGTCTATTTTAAGCGAACGTTAAAATAGACTAATCTTTAATATTTTTAATCATGTACCCACTCTAAGGCATCTAGTACTTCTTCATGATGTGTTAAACAGTAAGCCCCCTTTTTAATTAATGCTAAACTACCTGCTGAATGAATCGAGTTATACTCGGCAGGTAGCGTATAAATGACTTTTCCCTCCTCTACTAATTGTTCAACTAACTTTAAGCGCTTATCATCTTTTACCGACTCTATAACGACCATTACCTCACTCAGTTCTTGCATCAGTTGATGAGCACGATAAAACTGGGGAGCACTTGGATAAACAAAAGGTGGATATTCGCTCAACACCAAATGATTTTGTGCAATTTGTTTATATAAATCAAAGTTTTCACTCGGATAAATATGTAAAAAACCAGAGGATAAAATAGCGATTGTTTTTCCTTGCCTGACTGATAACAGATGTGCAATGGCATCAATTCCGAGTTGTAAATTTCCTACGACGACAACATCTGATGAAGCTAATTCACCAATGATGGACTGACACGATTTTATTCCATACACAGAGGGTCTTCGATTTCCCATGACTCCTATCTTTTTCTTCTTTAAAAGAGCTAAATCACCTTGATAATACAACACAAACGGTGGCTGTTGCATCTCTTTTAAACTCTTTGGATAATCTTCATCTAATATCGTTAATGTTTGAGTTGTTCTAAGCTTTTCCAAAGCCTCCTTGACTTGTCTATCAGTTATTTGTTTTAACTGGATATCTTGTGTTAATACCTCATACATCTTGAACCAGTTTCCATTTTTCATGACGCTGAGTGTAATGAGTCGATCTCTTAAATCCATATTTATCACCTAACTTACTATACGAATGTTTTATTCATTTTCTTTTCGTCATTTCAAAAAACTTAGATTCAGAGTTTTTTTCTTTTTCGTTAAGACTTTGTTTAAAAAAACTAATTTAATAAACTAAGGATTAAGACTTGAATAAATTGTAAAAAATGGATTAAGATATGTAATAGAAGATAAAGGGGGATAAAAATGAAGCGATTAATGATGGTTTTGATGTTAACTTTATTAGCTCTTGTCGGTTGTAAACAATCTAATCCTATGACTGAGCTACTAAATTACAAAGGCTCTTACATTGGTGACAATGCTGCGGTTGGTCATATTATTGAAAGATTGCCAGCTCATGAGTATTTAGATGGTTTTGAATTACAAACGAGCCAAGAACCGTATGGTATTACAATCAATTATAAAAATTTCGACGAAGCAACGATTGAGTTAGAAGATGGCTCAACATCAAAAGTTTCCTTAAACGAGATCTTACAAAGCAACTCAATGATGATCTTATCGCTTGTGAAAAATGCAGAAATTGTAAGTTTCAATATTGAAAATCAGGAAACTATAACTTTTGATCGAGCAACATTATCGAAAACCTATGGCAATACGTTAGATAGTATCTCGGAAGATCTATCATCTTTGCAAAATTTTATAAAATCTTATGCTCATAAATAATGCTAAAAAGATGTTCACACTTGAACATCTTTTTTTATCGCTTTAATTAATCTTTATCTAAAACATAGAATTGACTCATTTAAATTTAATTTTTAAACAACAAAAAAAGAGATCACAAAAAGGTAATCTCTTTTAAAACTTTGAACGAATAGGTTCAAACGATTTACGATGTTCTGAAATAATTCCATGAGTTTCAATCGCCTGTAAATGTTCCTTAGTTCCATACCCAACATGACGCTCAAATCCGTAAGCTGGATATTTTTGTCCTAAGTGTTTCATATAGGCGTCACGCGTCACTTTAGCGATAATACTTGCTGCTGCAATAGATACACTTTTTGAATCACCTTTAATAATTGGAGTTTGAGGAATATCAACACTTGGTAAGGTCATAGCGTCTAATAATAAATGTTGAGGTTTAGGATCTAAATGAGCCACCGCACGCTCCATTGCTACTTTCGTTGCCTCATAAATATTTAATCGATCAATTTCCTCACTCGTGCAAATGCCAACTCCAATACTGATGGCATGTTTTTTAATTTCTTCATAAAAGTAAAGACGTTTAGCTTCGGATAACTTTTTAGAATCATCAATACCAAATAGCCAACAATCAGCAGGTAAAATAACCGCTGCTGCAATGACAGGCCCGGCTAATGGTCCACGTCCTACTTCGTCAATCCCAGCGATGAGTTCAACCCCACTGTAGCGTAGTTCATTTTCATAAATTGACATAGTGATAAACTTTTGAAATTCATCATATTCTTTTTGAATTTTATTTTCATACTGCTTGACTAGTTTTTGAACACTTGAACGTTCGTCCTGTTTGAGTTGTTCAACAAATGATTCATCAACAACGTCTTGCTGTAGTATTTTTTTTATTTGATCTACTGTATATTTTTCCATTATTGAGCAGCTCACCTTTCTAAGATAAAAAGCGATAACTTATTTATTCTATCAATGTTTTTTCTATTCGTCAACTTCATGTAAGTTATGTCTTATTTTGTTGAGAAAACGAGTTTCTTGCAAATTTGCACTTGTTTATTTTAACATCATTCTATAAGGGATTCTAGTTAAATTTTACTATTTTTTTCAGAAAATAAGGTTAACTTTCACATTATGAACAGATTTTGAAGTGATTAATCATTTCTTCTTAAACTTTTAACAAAAAACGGCTAATAAAAAAGGAATCAATGAGTAGTTTCACTGATTCCTTTTTTATTAGGTTAGTTTTCTTCTACTGGTGGCAAAAGATCACTCGGTGTTTCAAATGATAAACGACCTAATTTAACACTGCGTATTTCACGAAGTAAAATTTCGTACACTTTATCATAATCTACATAGCCACCTGATTGTAAAAATCCTCGCTTTTGCCCAATCTCATCAAGAACAGCCACTTTATCTTCAAATTGACCACTTAAATGATAACGTTCAATTAAGCGATCAGGATAATGCTTAATTAAATAATCTAAAGCATATAAAATGATATCATCTAAGTGCAAGATCGTATCTTTAATCGCACCTGTGACTGCAAGATTATAACCGACACGTTTTTCTTCAAACTTCGGCCATAAAACACCCGGTGTATCTAATAGTTCTAGCTCTTTTTCAACTTTAATCCACTGTTGTGCTTTTGTTACACCTGGGCGATCTCCGGTTTGAGCTGCCTTACGTTTAGCTAAATTATTAGTTAACGTTGATTTCCCAACATTAGGAATACCTAAAATCATGGCACGAATTGGACGTGGACGTAATCCCTTAGCTTTTTCTTTTTCAAATTTAGCTTTTAAAATTTCTTTTGAGGCTTCTGTAATTTGCTTAATCGCATTCTGATGTAAAGCATCAATCGTAATAACTGGCTGCCCTTTTTGTTTAAAATAATTTAACCACTGTTGGGTTACATTAGGATCTGCAATATCCGCTTTATTTAAAATAATTAATTTGGGCTTATGCTTAATGATTTCATTCATCATTGGATTACTTGATGAGTATGGAATACGTGCATCTAATAATTCATAAACAATATCGACTAATTGTAATTTTTCTTGAATTTGACGACGGGCTTTTGCCATATGCCCTGGAAACCATTGTACTGTCATCTTGTCACTCCTAGCTGTATGTTCACCTATCATTAGGTTCCTACATTTTTAAAACTTTCATACGACTGTTTTAGTTAATACGGCCAAAACTTGATAAAGGCCATTGAATCCATGTCGCTTTTCCTAAAATTTGATCTTTACTAATCAACCCAATATGACGGCTATCCTTACTGCGGGGACGATTGTCTCCAAGCACAAGATAATATCCCTCTGGAATCGTATTACATGGATCAAACTGACAAATTTCTTGCAAAGTAAAATCCCAAGTAAATTCACCACTATATGAAACTAATTGTTTCCCTTCATCCAGATACGGTTCTTCTACCGCTACCCCATCAATATAAAGTTGATCTTGCTCATAAGAAATCGTTTGTCCTGGTACACCAATGACACGTTTTACATAGTAAACGTCTGGTGAATATTCAAAAACAATCACATCAAACGGCTGAGGTTCGTACCCTAATTCCCATAAAATAACTGAATCTCCATCATGTAACGTCGGATACATCGATGGTCCATCAACTTTTACTGGCGTGAACACATACTTATGAATCAGCGTAACAATGATGAAAATAACAACAAATGTTTTCACCCAGTCAAAAATTTCACTAAATACTTTTTTCATTCCCTTCACTCCACCATTATTTTTTCAGTTAAGCACTTTTCTCAAATAAAAATTACCCTTTATTATTTGCGAAAGCAAGTGCAAACATACAGTTTACTGTTAATTTTACCATAAAGTTGAAGTATTTCATAAAAAAAGATGCCCTAAAACTAAGTTTTTAGGGCATCTTGGTTGCAATTGAGGTAATTGTTTTAAAAAATTAAAATTATCGACGCTCTTTGATACGAGCAGCTTTAGCTGATAAGCTACGGATGTAGTTAAGTTTCGCACGGCGAACTTTACCACGACGAGTAACTTCGATTTTTTCGATGATTGGTGTGTGTAATGGGAATGTACGTTCAACTCCACATCCGAAAGAAATCTTACGAACTGTGAAAGTTCCGCTAATTCCGTTACCATTTTGACGTTTTAATACTAAACCTTCGAATACCTGAACGCGCTCACGGTTACCCTCTTTGATACGAACGTGTACACGTACGTTATCTCCAGCACGGAATTCTGGTAAATCAGTTTTTAAGTATGATTGTGTTAATTCATTGATTAATTGTTGACTCATTAATCTCACGCTCCTTCATTACGCAAGTTCATTAAATTAGTGAACTAATTCAGCGGAACTTGGGGTAGTGCTCTTTGGCACGTTTGAAATCATATCATAATCAGATCGTTAATTCAATCATTTTTTATAATTATTCATATTTTTTTGTATTTTAGATTGACTTTTTTTATAATACTATTTAATTTTTTCCTTACTTGTATAACTTTGTTTAAAAAAGAGGCTATTTTTTACCATTAGCCTCTTTCCTTATTATTCTTTTTTGAATGTCTCAATGATTGTCTTTTCCGCCTCTGTTAGTTCGCGATTTTCTAATAAATCAGGGCGACGTGTATACGTACGATAAAGTGACTGTTCATGACGCCATTTTTCAATTTCTTTATGATTTCCTGATGTTAAAACTGAAGGAACCGTCATGCCTCTAAAATCAACTGGCCTTGTATATTGTGGAAACTCTAATAATCCAGTTGAAAACGAGTCATTTTCATGCGATTCTTGCTTCCCTAACACATCAGGTAGTAAACGAACAACCGCATCTGTCATGACCATTGCTGCCAATTCGCCTCCTGTAAGGACGTAATCACCTAATGACAATTCATCGGTCACTAAATGCTCACGAATTCGTTCATCAAATCCTTCGTAGTGACCGCAAATAAAAATTAAGTGTTCCTCTTTAGCTAGTTCTTCCGCTTTAGCTTGTGTGAATCTTTCTCCTTGTGGGCACATTAAAATAATACGTGGCTTTGACATCGTATTTTGACAAACTGACTCTACCGCATCAAAAATAGGTTGTGGGGCAAGTAGCATTCCCGCTCCACCACCATAAGGATAATCGTCTACTTTTTTATGTTTGTTCGTTGAAAAATCACGGAAGTTAACCGTATTTAACTGCACCGCTCCTCGTTCTTGAGCGCGTTTTAAGATCGAATCATTAAAAACACCAGAGAACATTTCTGGAAATAATGTTAACACATCTATTTTCATTATAATAACCCTTCTAACACTTGAATTGTTACTTGTTTTGCTTCAATATCAACAGCTTTTACCACGTCTTCAATGTAAGGAATGAGTGCATCTTTTTGTCCAGGACGTTTAACGACCCAAACGTCATTCGCTCCTGTTTCTAAAATTTCCGTGATTTCTCCGATTTCTTCACCATCTGTTGTCACAACTTTACATCCGATGATCTCAAAGTAATAAAATTCATTTTCATCTAATTCATCTAATTCATCAGCCGAAACTAATAACGCGCATCCTTTATATTTTTCAACATCATTGATTGAGTTTAAATGTTTGAATTTTAATAAATCGGCTCCTTTGTGAACGCGATGAGTCGCTACAACAACCTCAATATGCTCACCATTAAAATCGATGACTAATTGACTTCCCTTTTTAAAACGATCTTCTTTAAAATCACTATTTGAAACGACTTTCACTTCACCTTGTAAGGCATGAGTGTTGACGATTTTTCCAACTTGTAAAAAATCCATAAGTTTGAACCTCCTATTTTCGAGTGGCACTTCTCTTTATAGGAAAGATGCAGTGGCAACTCAAGTACTCTCTTTATTATGGTAATATTATAACACATTACCACCATACTATAATACAAATATCTACACCTATCGCCATGACGCTCTCATGAACGATTTACTTCGTATCCTATCAGTTTTTTATTATACTTAAATGTCTTTTTTTATACAATAGACCTGAATTATTCATGATCATTCAAACAAAGCTGTGGATAGACTAAATTTTAGCCTAAACCACAGCTTTTTATCGTTTTGATCTTAAATTTGGGTAAATTAATACTCCAACTCCCTAAAAAAGGGTAGACTCCCCCCTTGGTGATGTGTTTCTCTAAAAAATATTTCGTTTTCAAAGAACGAATCCACTCATTTACTCTAACTGAATCAACTGGATCGTTTTTAAACAGTGATGAAAAATTTCTTTGTAGGGATAATGACTACAGAGTTTGAACACGATTCTTCGTGATTGTTTCACTCGTTTTGCAGCGATTTTAATAAGTTTAGTGCGTAAGGTTTCAATCTGCATCTTAGAAAACTCATGAGGTAACGTTAATCGTCTGAATCCGTTGATGAGATTGTAGGCTAACACCACGAGTTGAATTCGGTTGACATTAGTCATCCAGTATTTATGACTCACTTTATCCATTCTAAATCCATTTTTACACTCTTTGATATAGTTTTCCATCGTCCCACGTTTAGCGTATAGGCTAACAACCATCTCTGGTCTTGTTTCCATGTTCGTCACTAAAAATAAATAATCGGGAATGAGTTCACCTGCTTTTCGTCTCACTTGAACAATGACACGTCTTGGGTGATTCCAACTCTTTGCCTGATAGTCAAACTCCCCATAGAATTGTTGAGAATATTGAAGCGAACACTCTTCGAAAAAAACATCCGTTACTTCTTTAGCTAAACGATAGAGAGTGGCATTTGCCTTTAAACGGATCACATAGTTTGTGTTTAACGTTTCGCATAACTTATAAAGTTCTTTATGAGCAAATCCACTATCTCCGCGAACGAGTCGATAGCTCGATGGAAACTCCTTTTGATAGCGTGATAATAAGGGACCAATAAAAGAAACGATATTCCTTGAAGTATAGACATTCCCCGCACGAAGCTCAACTTTTAAACAGTCTCCAGTCATTCCATCAAAAACCATGAGGGGATGAAACCCTTGGGCTTGATAATGAGCATTAAAGGCATTCCCATATTGATGACCATAGGTCTGAAAATGAGTGGAATCCACATCAAAAATAAAATGATTAGGAGCTTCGACTTGATAAAATTGCGAAAGGAGTTTTTGATTGATGAGTTCAAATTGCTTACTTGTTTCCTGCGTCAATCGATGAGTAAAACGAGATAAAGTTGGTTGAGAAGCTAACGAGGGCTTATCAAGCAAAGTTGTCAATAAAGGTTCAACTCGTAATTCATCCGCATCATCAGCGCAGTGGTAACCGGCAATCGTTTGAAAGATTTGTTGAAGACAAAGCTCATGATTTGTATGAGTTCGAATCGCTTGATCAGTTTCTAAATGAAAATGTTGTTTCAATAGTTCTGGAAACTTCACGTGATGCATAAATTCTTGGATTAATAAAAGTCCTGCATCCGACGTTAAATCTCCACCTTTAAAATTAAACTATTAATGTGCAAAACTACTTCCAATTAATTTCCAGTTATAAAATACCAATGCAAAAAGAAAAAACATTAACTCAAATCCTTGTATAATTAAGTCTCGCACAACCAATTAACAAGGAGGAATTGAGTTAATGTTCATGGAAGGTATTATATCAGATTCTCATTCAATTTTCAAATTTTTAAAAGGGCTAGACTTAGACTTATTTCTATCGAAACCACAGTTTAAGCATCTTAACCATTTCCTAAATTTGATGATTAGTGAAACTTATACGGGCAAAATCTCTGCCGTTAAGCATTGTCATCGGACAACTTTTGGACGATTTTTAAATGATAGTTCCTGGGATGATGAGATGATTTCTAATCAAATTCAATCCCATCTTCTATCTTGCATTTACAATCGTTCACATCAAACAGGAAAACCTATTTACGTATTAGTAGATGATACAACATGTGTTAAAACTAAGCCCTCGTCACAGGCGACTTATCCTATTCAAGGATGTGGTTGGCACTACTCTCATCTTCATCATCAATACGTCTATGGCCATCAATTTGTTACCCTGATGCTTCAATGTGATGACGTCACCTTACCGTATCAAATCATTCCGTATGAGAAAGATAAACAGAGTAAAATTGAACTCGTTAAGGAGATTCTCACCACTTTACCTAAACCGCCTCATAAAGGATACATCCTAGCTGATAGTTGGTATACTTGTGAAACCTTATTCCAAATCGCTAATCAATTAGGCTTTTATTACTTAGGAGGAATCAAAACCAATCGAATCATTCTTCCGAAAGGCTATCGTCCGAAAGGGATTCAACTTAAATCATTTGCGAACACCTTATCCCTCAAAGATCTCGACTTAGTCACAGTTGGATCAGAGACCTATTATACTTATACATATGAGGGTCGAGTGAGAGGTGGCCATGTCGTCAAAATCATTTTGAGTTGGCCACAAAAGGCTCCACTTGAAGAAAAAGCCTTACGTTGTTTTATGAGTCATGATTTAAAATTGTCTGCTAAACAAATTCTTAAGCACTACACGAAACGTTGGCCCATTGAAATATTCTTTCGTGAAACGAAACAAAACTTTGGATTGGCTCGTTACCAAGTTCGAACATTAAAAGGGATTAAACGTTTGATGTTAATGATTCAATTCGTTTACCTGTATCTAAAGCGTGTAACTAAGACAGGGGATTGTATTGGCGAGAGTTTACGCGAATGCCAACGAAAACAAAAACAGGAATTAGTTAAGTTCATTTACATCAAAGCGCAAACCGGAGTAGGTTTAAATACCATTTTTGAAGAATTGAAAATTGCATAGAATCAGTGTATTTTCACCGCATGGAAAATTTTTCTTAAAAACTGCACGTTAATAGATTAAATTTAATCTTTTTATTGAAATGAAGTTGGTCTTGATGTATCATAAAAAAGTAATCTCTCCTTAAATATGTTTTTGTTTGGCGATTAAAACGATATCAAATGAGAGATTATTTTCATAGTAAAATGCTTCACTTAAAAGGTGAAATAAAAAATAGATAAAAAGCGTTGATTCCACTAAGGGCTCAACGCTTTTTACATTTTTATGGTGAATAATTTAGGATAGAGAATGTTCTAAGAAAATCATCTGTCATCATGACTTTTAACTTTAAGAGTTTACTCAAAAGACTTGATCTTAAAAAATGGCCTTAGTGGGAGGCCATGAACACATGCTATGCCTCCCATTTTTAATAAAATATAAATCTAAGCACCTCCTAATGTTCGTTGGGAAGAATAGGATACCATGTTCCTTTTTAATCAGTGATATGCTATAATAAATCATAATTACCATAATAGATATAGGAGGTGTCAAATGAATTTACGTCAAGCTAAATCAACGCTATTGATTTTCACTTATATCTTTGTCATGTTCTTATTACCAATGATCTCAGTCTATGCGCTATCAATATTTTTAACTAATGACGCAGATATTCAAGTTTACGCTAATTTAATTTCTTACATCGTTTTAGTGGCTGTGTCTTTTCTTTTCTTTGGACGCGAACTTAAAGAACAGTTTAAAAGTATTTCTTCACCTGCAACCTACCTTAAAGGTATTTTAGCAGGATGGGGGATCTTATTTGCTGCATCATACGTCTCTGGAATGATAGTTATTTTATTAACTCAATCAACGGATACATCAGTCAATCAACAACTCATCACTAACTTAATGGATGTTCATCCAATTTTAATGGCGATCATGACCGTTCTTTGTGCTCCACTAGCTGAAGAAGTAGTCTTTCGATTTACCATTATGGGTGGTCTCATGAAACAGCCATGGGTTGGAATTTTACTAAGTAGCTTTTTATTCGGAATGATTCATGTTGTGAGCGCAGGTGACTTTGTTTATTTAATTCAATATATGGCAATGGGAATTGCCTTAGGTTACGTTTATTATCGTCATCAAAACATTTGGTTTTCAATCGGTGTTCATGCCATTCAAAACTTAATTTCAACCCTACTCGTTCTTTTTACAAGCTTATAAAAAAGACACAACGCACCTGGCGGAGGCCACTGAAAAAGGAGCTTATTATTTATAAAATAATAGGCTCCTTTTTCTTTATTCTCTATCATATCCATTTTTTGTATGAGATCCAATAAACCTATCTGAAAGATCGCTTGTTTTTCTGTCACTAACTTCACTATTCTCTTGGCATTAACGACAAAGGCAGTTAAATAGGCTTGGATTTTCATGCCGAAAAGTCTCGCGAATTTACATGTTTGAAATCCGTGAGACTGTTTTAACTCGGCATTTTTGGCCTCAATTTTATAACGTTGTTTTTTCTTCTCTTTAAATTCATTTGTCTTCTGATAGTCGATAGCTTTTTGATGAATGTCCGATTTAAGGGTCATAGAATAGGTTTTCGACTTAGCCCCTGGTCGATAACATCCATCTCTTAAAGGACAATGCTTACATTTTTCTATCTCAAAGTAATAGGTTAAACTCTGATTCTTTTTTTGATTTTTCTTTCCCGTACGGGCTTTTCTGACACTTAAATGTCCAGCTGGACATCTCATTTGTCCCGCATCTTTATTATATTCAAATCCTTCAACTTCTCGTTTTCCACCATTTAAGACAATTGGATTTAACGGCGTTACAGCCGTTATATTTTCTTGCTCCATGTACCCTAAGTTCTCTTTACTTGAATAGGCGGCATCCGCTAAGACTTCTTTCACTTCTATCCCGTTCTTTTTTGATTTTTCAACCAATGTTTTCAAATACTTTCCATCACTGACTTCACCCGTGGTCACTTCAATCGCTGTCATGAGACGCTCCTCCGTGATGGCTAGATGTGTCTTATATCCGGCAAACGCCTCAGTTTTAGATTTATAACCCATTTTAGCTTCTGGATCTGAGACAGAAAGAATGGCTTGGTAGGTTCGATTTTTTAGGATATCTAACGCTTTTTCTCTCGCTTCTTGAATCTGTCTATTTTTATCTTGATAGCGATGAGAAAACTCTATTAATTCTTGAGTATAAATGACCTCTTCTTCAAGTGAAGCAGTGGAATGAAGCTTTGGAGGAACATGATCCTTCACCTCAGGAACGTAACGATAAAGTTGTTTTCGGATATTTTTAGAAACCTCTCTTAAATTCTCAATGGGAGTTTTAACTTGATACTGACTTCGTGTATGTGTGGCATCCAGGATCAGTGTCTTTGATGGAATTAAGTTCTTTTGAATCGCTTGGTTAATCACTTCACCTAATAAATCCTCTAAGATGTCCTCTTGATTTAATCTCAGTTTTCTGAACTTAGTTAAGGAAGACGGATGCATGAGTGGATCTTCGGGGTCTAAATTCAAAAAGTATTTATAAGCCATATTGACTTGAGCCTCTTGAATGACACGCTCATCCGACAGATTGTAAAGCATTTTAAGGAATAATAACTTAAACATGACTTCAGGAGAATAGGCAGGACGTCCATAATCAATGGAATAACGATCACTTAGTAACGGTGTGACAAATGAAAAATCAATCTGTTCCTCGATTAAACGTAAGGGATGATTTTTGGGAACGATTTTATCGTATAAGGGATGTCCTTGAGAAAGATTTAAGGATAATTGTTCAAAGTCTTTAATCATGGTGAGCCTCCAAAGATGTCAATGATAGTAAAATTATATCATGTATAAGAAAAACCACTGAGACAATTCTTGCTTCAGTGGTTTCCATTTATTGTGATGCGTTTTTCAGTGACCTCCACCTGGCGTTGTGTCTTTTTTATTTATCCTTAAATTATGATTAATCCTAATTGATAAACAACAAAGCTAACAACATAAGCAACAACTAATCCAAATAAAACCATGAACGTCGTTGTTTTAACAGATTTCGTTTCTTGATACATCACACCAACTGTTGAAAGACATGGAATATATAACAGTGAAAAGACTAAGAAACTAAAAGCTTGTAACGGAGTAAATAAAGTTAAAAGTCCTGTTTCTGCCCCACAAATAATTAACATTGATGAGGCAACAAGCTCTTTAGCTAAAAAACCAACAACTAAGCTACTCGCGGCTTGCCACGTTCCAAATCCTAAAGGAATGAAGATTGGCGCTAACACTCCACCAAGCATCGCTAAATAACTTTCATCTCCTGCAACATGCAAGCCATTAGGCCCCATCTCTTGCAAAATCCATAAAATAACCGACCCTAAGACAATAAACTTTCCAGCCGTATGAACAAAGTCACTTCCACGATCAAACGTTTGACTGAGTAAGTTTTTAACTTGCGGTAATCGATAAGGCGGCACTTCTAAAATAAAATGATCTTCTGTCTTTTTAAAGATTGAAACGGATAGTAATTTAGCACTCAATAACGCAATGATAATTCCAAGTAAGTATAACCCCATAATCACAAGCGATTGATAGCGGCTAAAAAACATACCGACAAATAAAACATAAACAGGTAATCGAGCTGAACATGACATAAATGGAACAACCATCATCGTCTTAATTCGTTCTTGACGATCAGGAATCGTACGCGTCGCCATAATGGCTGGAACGTTACATCCAAATCCTGTTACTAAAGGGACAATAGCCTTCCCGTTTAACCCAAATCCTGAGAAGATATAATCCATGACAATCGCCACGCGAGCCATATATCCAGTCGCTTCCATTAATGATAAGCAGAAAAATAAAATTAAAATTTGAGGTAAAAAGACAAGAACACCTCCAACACCGGCTACTAATCCATCGATGAGTGCTCCATAAATAAATCCATCTGGATTAGCCCCTAAACTAATCACAAGATTAGAAAGCCACGGGGTAATCCAATTGTCTAAAACTGCACTAAATCCGTCTGAGATACGATTTCCAACTAAATCAAACGTAATCGAATAGATGAAGAACATGATCATTAAAAAGAAAATAGCTCCAATGACGGGGTGGGTTAAATAACGATCCGTTTGCGTTAATTTAGGTTTCGTTTCAAGTCTCGCTCCAGGAATCACTTCTACACAAGACTTATAAATTTTATGAATGAATTCGCGTCGTTTATTAAAAATAGCGCCTTTTAAAGAGAGGGCAATCTTTTGGTTAATAATTTTTTCTTCTGTTGTTCTAACGATTTCTTTAATTTGAGCTTCATTGACAAGTTTCAGTGATCGATAAATCCCATCATTTCCTTCTAGCGCTTGAATAGCGATCCAACGAGCATCAATTCCTTCGGGAACTTCTTTTAAAAGAGATTTTATTTGTGAAATGGCTGTTTCAATCTCAACCCCATAATATAAACTAAACGTTTTTTTAAGCGTTAAATGTGAGAGTTGTTGACTTAATTCATTGACCCCTTCATTTTGACGTGCTGAAATTAAGGCAACTTCTATTCCTAACAATTTCTCTAACTGCTCAACATTTAATTTAAATCCCTTTTTGGTCAAGGCATCCATCATATTCATCGCAACAATCATTGGAACATTCGCTTCAAGTAATTGAATGGTTAAATGAAGATTACGCTTTAAGTGAGTTGCATCGACAATATTTAAAAGGCCATCGTATGATTCATTCAAAAGAGCATACGTCACGACCCCTTCATCTTCACTACTTGGCGTCACACTATAAGTTCCGGGTAAATCAATTAACTCATGATCCGTTTGTTTGATGATTCCGACTAGTTTATCAACCGTAATTCCACTCCAATTCCCTACATGGGCATTTGATCCTGTTAACGCATTAAAAAGTGTTGTTTTTCCGACATTAGGATTTCCAATTAGCATGAAACGCAAGTCACTCATCTCCATTTCCTTCTAGCTTCTCAACTGCGATTTTTTTAGCATCTTTTTTTCGAATACAAAAATCGACGTCATCAATAGATATATAAAATAATTGACCAAAGTTTAAGATGTTTAATATGGTCACTTCAGAACCAATCGAAATCCCAACATCATAAAGTCGGCGACTAAAACTCTCTGATAAATCTTTAAAAGCTAAAATAGTTGCCGTTTCTCCCTTTTTCAGTGCCGATAAGTTCATGTTTTCACCTTCCTTTTGTAATGATAACGATTCTCAATTTACTATATTATACCATATTTGTTAATTCATGTCTATTTTCCGATCAATGGATTAGTTTAAGTGGGACTTTTAGCCTAATTTCCTCAACCCTTCTTAAAGTAATACTAAAAAAGTATTGTTTATCATGTCATATCTCTTAAAAATTGATTTTTTTGTTTGTAACTCTATGTCAATAAAAAATAGACATACTTCTTCGGATTTAACAATACATTCATTATAGGTGATGAACTATGAAAAATATCATGAAATCTGTTGTTCTTCTTTTATTTCTTGGGATCTTATTATTACAACCCGCACCCATGATTGCAGCTACAAAAACTGGATTCACGACATGGGCTGAAAAAGTTATTCCTTCACTTTTTCCTTTCTTTGTCCTTACGCGCTTGATGATTTATTATCAAGTGCCGCAGCTCATTGGTAAAATACTTGCGCCATTATTTAAATACCTGCTCCACTTATCACCGATTACTTTTTTTGTTATCTTTTTAAGTTTGATTAGTGGAAATCCATCGGGGTCAAAAATGGCGAGGGATTATTACGACCAACAATTAATTAGTTCAAAAGAAATGGAAGGATTAATGTATGTATGTAACTTTTCAAGTCCTCTTTTCATTATTGGAACGGTTGGTGTTGTTTTATATGGATCGACTCAAGTTGGCTATTTGTTACTAATGGCTCATATTTTAGGGGCACTCACTGTATTTATCTTTTGTTATCCTTTACTTCGTTCAAAAGGAAGTATTCGTCAAGTTTCTGTTGAGTTTCCAACTCAATCATTTTCAACTATTTTAATTGATTGTATTGAAACGAGTATTCAGACCTTAATTCGTGTTGGTGGCATTATTGTGTTTTTCTATCTCATTTCAGAAGCACTTAATGTGATTCATTTCACTCAACTTCTTGATGTGTTACTTCTTCCTTTCGTCCGTCCGTTTGGACTTGATTCAACCGAACCAATTATTGCTGGGATTTTAGAATTCACACAAGGGGTAACAAAGGTCTCTCAAACAAAGGCACCGATTCAAACTAAACTCGTATTAACAGCCTTTATTTTAAGTTTTACAGGCTTATCTGTTCATACTCAAAGCTTTATGTTTGCTAAAAACCTAAATATTTCATACTTCAAATATTTGATGATGCGTGTTCTTCATGGATTAACCAGTGCAACTATTTTATGTTTCACTTGGAAAAGCCTCTCAACAGAAGAGGTTCAGACATTCTTACCGATAGGATCAGCAGAAGTCATAACGTCATCATCGCTTATTTCATTGATGATAATTTTATTAAGTCTTTACTTTGTACTTAAAGCTTATCATCAAGTTAAAACCATCATTTTAAATTAATTAACATCTTATTAAAAAAAGAGGCTATATTAGGAGGCCACTGAAAAAGTCCTCTATCTGAAAAACATCTAACATTTCAATAGAAGTGTTGGATGTTTTTTTGATTTACGGTAAAATGAAACTAACGTCAAACTTTGTCGAGGGGTGCTTATGTTAGTTAAACAAAATGCTTTACCACTTAGCGCATACGCAGGATTATATGATATGGTGGTTCCAAAAGATAATTTATTAAGACGAATGAATGAAGTGGTTGATTTTTCATTTATTTACGATGAGTTAAAAGAAAAATATTGTGTGGATAATGGTCGAAATGCAATTGATCCCATTCGCTTATTTAAATATCTATTATTAAAAGTCATTTATGAACTATCTGATGTAGATGTGGTGGAGCGTTCGCGTTATGATCTGTCATTTAAGTATTTTTTAGGAATGGCACCAGAAGAAGATGTTATTCATCCCAGTTCATTAACGAAGTTTAGAAAGTTACGTTTAAAGGATGTTGAACTATTAGATTTATTAATGAAGAAATCGGTAGAGATTGCGATTGAACATGACTTAATTAAAAGTAAAGCTATTATTGTGGATTCCACCCACACTCAAAGCCGTTACCATCAAAAATCACCTAAGGAGTACTTAGTTGAGTTATCTAAAAAGCTTCGTCGTCAAGTTTATGAAGTTGATGAAACAATGAAAGAATTAATGCCCGATAAAAATCCTAATAATAATTTAGAAGAAGAATTAAATGATGCTCAAAGTGTCGTTGAAGTTATTGAAAGAAATGAAGTTGTCTCAAATATGCCTGCTGTTAAATCAACACTTAATTTATTAAAAGAAGTCATCGAGGATGATTTAGAACATATCCAATGCATGCACGATAAAGATGCACGCGTGGGACATAAGACAGCGGATAGTCATTATTTTGGATATAAAACACATATTGCCATGACAAAGGAACGAATCATGGTGGGGGCTATTGTGACAACAGGGGAAAAACATGATGGAAAACAACTACAAGAATTAGTAGAAAAATCAAGAACTGCAGGGATGAAAGTTGAAACAATTATCGGTGATGCAGCCTATTCAGAAAAAGATAATTTAAAGTTTACATCGAAAGAAAAGATACAGTTAGTTTCACGTTTAAGTAAAACAGTCACACATGGCAATCGAAAAAATGCAGAAAAGTTTGAGTTCAACAAAGATGCAAAGATGTATGTTTGTTCTGCAGGTCACATGAGCATTAAAAAGACAAGTACACGACCTAAAAAACATGAAGAAGATGGTGAAGGAACTGTTGAGTCTTATTGGTTTGATGTAGAGAAGTGTCAGGTGTGTCCATTAAGAGATGGGTGTTACAAAGAGGGTGCGAAAACAAGGTCATATTCGGTTTCCATCAAATCCAACACACATCAAGCACAAGCTGAATTTCAAGAGACGGACGCTTTTAAAGAAGAAGCAAAGTATCGCTATATGATTGAAGCGAAAAATAGTGAGTTAAAGTGTAGACATGGTTACGATCAAGCGACGTCATCAGGTCTTTTTGGTATGCAGTTGCAAGCAGCCACAACATTATTTGGAGTTAATTTAAAAAGAATTCTAAAATTAATCCATGAAAAAGCGTAAGGATTTCGCTCTTAAGTCATAACACATAAAAAAAGTTAGAAAATATAGGAATTTAAATCCTGATTTTCTAACTTTTTTATTTGAGATTACCTGAGTACTAAAAATCAGAATAGATTTTCAGTGGCCTCCTATATTAGCCTCTTTTTTTACGATATTTTTCTTCTAATGATTCTTTTACAAAGTTTGGAACAAAACTCGAGACATCGCCACCGAATCGAGCCACTTCTTTAGTCGTTGATGAAGATAAAAACATATTTTCTGCCTTTGTCATTAAGAAAATGGTCTCAATTTCTGGCGCTAAACGTTTATTCGTTGTTGCAATTTGAAACTCGTATTCAAAGTCGGTTACTGCACGAAGTCCACGTAAAATCGTTTTAGCACCAACCTCTTTGGCAAAATCAACAACTAGCTGATCAATGCATACAACCACTTCTACATTTGGTAAATGAGCGGTTGCACGTTTTAACATCTCAACGCGTTCTTCTAAACTGAATAACGTTTGTTTATTAATATTTTGAGCCACGGTAACATAAAGATAATCAAATAACTCGTAGCCACGTTCAATGATATCTATATGGCCGTTTGTGACAGGATCAAATGTTCCAGAATAAATTCCTACTTTTTTCATCTTTTACATCCTCCATAACGACTTCTATAATTTAAATTATTCCTTCTCTACTCGATGATAAATCGTAATAGCTGTAATTCCATAAATTTCACGCTTTACTTGTTCAATATCTCCAACAACTTCATGTAATGGATCTTCTTTTAAACACTCTGCCATGATAATCCCATTTACCGCCAATAATTCATGTTCATGAATAAATTCAATAATTTCATTAATTTTTTGACCTTTATACGGTGGATCTAGTAAGATTAAATCAAATTGAACTTGGCGTTTCACTAACGCTTTTAATGCTCGAAAATAATCATTACGATAAATCTCTACACGATTTTCAATTCTTAAATCTTTGACGTTTTCTTTAATAGTATTGATCGCAATTGTTTCTCGATCGACAAAAATCACACGTTCAATCCCTCGACTTAACGACTCAATTCCTAAGTTTCCACTACCACCAAATAAGTCTAGCGCTAAACCACCATCGAAATATGGGCCAATGATATTAAAAATACTTTCTTTAACCTTATCTGTCGTTGGTCGCGTATTTGTTCCTTTAACTGCCTTGATGCTACGTCCTTTTAATGTTCCGGCAACAACTCGCATTTTATCACTTCCTAATATTTTTCTACTTTAATTGTATAAAAAATAAAGGTAATGTCAATATTATAATTGTAGCCGAGAGGTTACTGTAAAAATAATCCCCCCTATTCTTCTATCATACTTCTCCTCTCCCTTTCACATATGGTCAAAGTATGAACAATAAGTCGCCTCCCCCTAGGCGGCTTATTTTTTTGTTTTATCGTAAGCACGTAATAATAACACGGGTACAAAAAAAGCTACCAATCCTGTAAACTAAAGGTACAGAGTTGGTAGCTGTTATTTTATATCGCTATCCACAATTCTCTTGAACGTTTTTTGCCCATGGCAAAAAGCCCACCAACAAGTCTGGATTTCGTATGAAATCTACATTTGGCAGTTTTTCAAAAAGATAAGTGAGATATTTAGACGGATTTAGACTGTTTGCTTTGGCTGTCTCAATGATCGTGTATGCCATCGCATTAGCAGTCGCGCCTTTCATACTGGTTGAAAAGAGGTAGTTTTTACGACCAATCGCGATAGGGCGAATCGCTTGTTCAGCTAGATTATTCGAGGCTTCAAGATTTCCATCGTCTAAAAAGCGCAAAAGTTCTACCTTTTGATTTAAGGCATACATCACCGCTGTTTGAAGTTTTCCTTTCATGGCATAGAACGATTCTAGCCAGTCAAAAAATTCTTCCACAACAGGTTTGATGATCAGTTGGCGCTGCTTTTGACGTTGCTCAGGAGATAAATCTTTAATAGTCTTTTCGAAGCTAAAGATTTGATCGCAGTACTCCACTGCTTTTTTCGCTTTTCCGTTGTTTCCTGGTATCTCGAAAAATTTTCTTCTGACATGGGCCCAACACCCAACTAATGAAATGTTCGGGATATTTTTATATCCTGAATAACCATCACAATGAAGATATCCTTTGAATCCTTCTAAGATGGTGGTTGCCACCGCACGTTCACGTGTCAGATCGGCATGGTAATACGCCACAGGATGTTCGGTATTTTTGATGGTACGGAATAACCAAATCCGTGCTTGAGAGGTCGCTGATTTACCATCTGTTCGATTTAAGATTTGATAAGGTGTTTCATCCGCATGTAAAACCTTATTTTGGACTAACGCTTTTCTAAGTAAATCATAAATGGGGCGTAACCAATCATGACTAGCGATAATAATCCAATTAGAGAGGGTTTTATCACTCACACTCAATCCATAGCGTGCCCATTCTGATACCTGGCGATAACAAGGAATACTTAAGATGTATTTATGATGAAAAACTTCAGCTAAAACACTGGCTCCGGCAAAGCTTCTTTGAATCGGAGCTTTTGGTGTTTCGGCACAACGAATCGGTTTAGCTTCGATAGATTCGTCATGACAATCACAAGCATAAGTATAAGCAATGTAACGCTTTTTATATAATCGGGCTGGAACGAAACAGACTTCGTCACGAATGATCCTTTTCCCCATTCGTTTCATTTCATTTCCACAATTCATACATCGGCAGTCTTCCCCATGTAATTGGCAATGAACTTCTTCAATGGGTAAGTCTTTGATTAATTCTGCTTTTCTTCCTTTTTGTTTTTTACGTCGATACGTGATTTCTTCGACGGTTTGGTCTTCAGTTGTCTCTGTCTCTTCAAAAAATCATCTGGATCAAATAATGAAATTTGGCCTTCGGCTACTTTAGTCTTTTCACTCGAAGATCCAAATAGCTTTTTATTTAGATACTGAATTTGTTCAGTTAATTGGCGAACTTGTTCTAGAAGTGCCTTATTTTGTTCCATTAAGTGTTGTTCAAGTTCTGTCATCCAAGTCGCCTACTTTCAAAATGTCTATATCTTAACCCTAGTATACCTAATCTCACAACAGATGAAAATAGAAATAAGGGATTTTGTCGAAAATCCCTTATTTCTATTAATATAGGTCACCAGTTTTAGCTGGTTTGATGGCTTTAGGTTGTTGAATAGAGAGACCTTCTAATAACCAGCGTAATTCCTGGGACGTTAATTTCTTAACCTCATCTTGATCTTTTGGCCATTGTAGATGACCGTTCTCAATTCGTTTATAAAATAACATAAATCCGTCATGATCCCAGTATAAAGCTTTGTAGCGATCTTTTTTTCTTCCACAAAACAAGAAGATGGCATCGTCAAATAAGTCTAGATTATATTTATCTGAAACTAAATTCGCTAAGCCATCAATTCCACAACGCATATCGGTGTGACCGCAAACAATGAAGATGTTTTGAACTTCTGTAAAATTAACGAGCATACTTTGACATCTCCGCTAAAACAGCATGTAAGATATGTTTATCAACGCCATTGTAAAACAGCACTTCAGCATCTTTGATTTTAAACTGACAAGTAGGTATATCCTTATTAGTCGCAGATTTTGAGTGAGACTTTAAATGAGAGTCACTCAATGCGACTGGAATTATCATAGGCTTTTCTTTCATAGAAAATTGACCTCCTTTTCTTTGATAGCTACAGTATAGCCCAAAGTTGGAGGTCAAAATAGACATGTTTATATTACGTGCTTACGTTTTATCAAATTAAATGTATACTCTCTCTTTCCAAAGAAATAAAAAAACCTTAGACAAACTACACGCGTAGTCCATGTTCTAAGGTTTTTTTGATTAAATAAGGGTGATTAGAAACGGAAGCCTCCACGACCTTTTCCTTTTCCTTTTTTACCTGGTCCCATCATCCCACCAAGACCAGCCATTGGATTTCCTCCACCACGTTGCATCGCTGCTGCCATGCGTTCCATTTGGCGAGGATCCATGTTTGAAAAACGTTTCATCATTTTTCTCATATCTGTAAATTGTTTAATTAAACGATTGACTTCTGCAATGTCGCACCCACAACCTTTTGCAATACGATTTTTACGACTAGCATTGATTAAATCTGGATTTTTACGTTCTTTTTCAGTCATTGAGTAAATAATTGCTTCAACGCGTGCCATTTGTTTTGGATCAATATTAACATCTTTTAATTGATTTCCAACACCGGGAATCATCTTTAAGATATCTTCAAAAGCTCCTAATTTTTTCATTTGTTTCATTTGCTTTAAGAAATCATTGAAGTCATAAGTCGCATTCATCATTTTGTCTGCTAATTTCATGCTTTCTTCTTCATCAAAGTTTTCTTGAGCACGTTCAATTAAAGTTAAGACATCGCCCATTCCTAAAATACGTGATGCCATACGCTCAGGATGGAATACTTCTAATGTATCAAGCTTTTCCCCCATCCCCATAAATTTAATTGGAACATTAGTAATCTTACGAATAGATAATGCGGCACCCCCACGAGTGTCCCCATCTAATTTCGTTAAAATAACCCCTGTTAAATCTAATTGCTGATGGAATGATTCGGCGACGTTAACCGCATCTTGACCTGTCATGGCATCAACAACTAATAAAATTTCTTGAGGTTTAACTAATGATTTAATTTGTTTTAACTCATTCATTAATTGCTCATCAATATGTAAACGACCTGCCGTATCAATAATCACTAAATCGTGACCATTTTCTCGTGCATATGCCATCGCTTCATTAGCAATGTCAACAGGATTCATTGATGTTCCTTTTTCAAAAACTGGGATATTTAATTGTTTTCCAAGTGTTTTTAACTGATCAACCGCAGCGGGACGATAAACGTCACAAGCCACTAATAAAGGATTTTTCTTCTCTTTTTTACGTAAATACGTTGATAATTTCCCAGTATGAGTCGTTTTACCTGCCCCTTGTAAACCAACCATCATAAAAACAGCAGGTTTTGCTGATCCAAAGTTTAAATCAACCGCGCTTTCTCCCATTAATTTCGTTAATTCTTCATTAACAATTTTAATAACTTGTTGACCTGGTGTTAAGCTTTTTAAAACCGTTTCACCAATTGCTTTTTCTTTGACTTCTTTAATGAATTCACGTACGACTTTAATATTAACGTCCGCTTCTAATAGCGCTAGACGCACCTCACGCATCATCACATCAACGTCTTTTTCAGTTAATTTACCTTTACGTGTGACATTTTTCAGCGCTGACTGTAAGCGTTCTGATAATGTTTCAAATGCCATATTATAAACCTCCTAAATTAAAACCACTAATCCTATTCATTAGACTGATTAAAATCATCCTGTCTTTTATCATCCAGTTCATTCATTTTGCTGTAGCTAAAAGTAAATGAAGCTATCTCCGATAATAACTATTAATGAATCATTAGTCTAATAACTGTAACTCACTAATCCACTTTATGAGCTGTTCATCGGATGTTGACAGCATCATTTGATCAAGAATTTTTTCACGTGCCTCACGTTTACTTAATAACTGTAACTTATCTTCATAATCCTCAAGCAACTTTCCTGTTCGCTTAATATTATCAAATACGGCGTTACGGCTGACTTCAAATTGTTCAGCAATCTCACTTAATGATAGGTCATCTTGATAATACAGTTCAAAATAAATCTTTTGTTTAGAAGTGAGCAACTCTTGATACGTATCATATAGTTCATTCATTCGATTGACTTTTTCTAGCATTTTTCTGCCCCCAGTACAATCCATTTCAAAAGCATCCATTAGTTAGCTTCTTCTTCGAATAAGTCAGCAAACAGACCGTAAATATATTGTTCAATATCAAAATGAACTAAATCATCTGCTTTTTCTCCTAAACCAACATACTTAATTGGAATTCCGATTTCATTACGGATCGCTAGGACAATTCCACCTTTAGCTGTTCCGTCTAACTTCGTTAATACAATTCCTGTCACATCCGTTGCTTCTAAGAAGGCTTTCGCTTGACTCATTCCATTTTGACCAGTTGTCGCATCAATGACTAATAGCGTATCATGTGGTGCACCCGGTACTTCACGTTCAATGACACGTTTAATTTTTTCAAGTTCTTTCATTAAGTTTACTTTATTTTGTAAACGCCCTGCTGTATCACATAATAAGACATCAACTTGACGAGCTTTAGCTTCTTTAATCGCATCAAACATAACAGCTGATGGATCCGTTCCTTCTTTTAGTGAAACGACATCCACACCAATACGGTCTCCCCAAACCTCTAATTGTTCAATCGCTCCTGCACGGAATGTATCTCCCGCTGCTAATAATACAGACTTTCCTTTTCCTTTTAACTGATGAGCAATCTTAGCAATCGACGTTGTTTTCCCAACACCGTTGACTCCAACGAATAAAATAACGGTTAATCCTTCTTTATTCATACGTAAGTTTGAGTTAACAATCTCACCCTTAACATAGATTTCAAATAATTTATCAACCATCAGGCGTTGTAATTCTTTTGGATCCGTTACATTATGTTCACGTACGGTTTCTTTTAATTGATCAATAAATTCAACAACAGTTGAAACACCAATGTCTGCCATAATAAAAATGTCTTCTAACTCTTCAAATAATTCTTCATTCACATCTGTATAGCTTGAAAACACAGATTGTAACTGTTTTAACAAGTTCCCACGTGTTTTCTTCATACCCTCTTTATAATGTTGCTGAGCACGTAATTCTGTCTCAGATACTTCTTTCTTTCCACGTACGATCGATTTCAAACGATCAAATAAACCCATAAGTGCCACCTCAATTATTATATTGTACGATAGTTAAACTATTGCTTTACTGTTACTCTATCACATTTTTTTACATCTGACTATTATTTTTCATCATCCATATAGTCAGAAACGTTATCCATACGGACAGAAACTAATTTGGTTACTCCACGCTCTTGCATTGTGACACCATATAAAACGTCGGCTTTTTCCATCGTTCCTTTACGGTGAGTAATGACGATAAATTGTGTTTCGCTACTAAATGCTTTTAAGTAATTCGCATAACGAGCAACATTGGCCTCATCAAGAGCGGCCTCAACCTCATCAAGCACACAAAACGGAACGGTGCGCACTTTTAAAATGGCAAATAATAACGCAATAGACGTTAATGCTTTTTGACCACCCGATAATAAATTAGATGTTTTTAATTTTGTTCCAGGTGGTTGCGCAATAATTTCGACTCCGGTGTGAAGTAAATCATGAGGATCCGTTAACACTAAATCCGCGCTTCCTCCACCGAATAATTTTTTAAAGATTTCAGTATATTGCTCACGAACCTGATCAAATGTTTCTTTAAATTTAACCGTCATCTCTTGATCCATTTCATTAATGGTCTCTTCAAGTGTTGCCTTCGCTTCAATTAAATCATCGCGTTGACTCGTTAAGAAGTCATAACGTTCTTTAACACGTTGATATTCTTGAATGGCTCCCATATTAATTTCACCTAAAGCCGCCATTTGTCCTTTAATGTTTTTAATTCGTGATTTAATCTCATCCACTGATCCTTTTAACGGATAATTTTCGTTTGCATGATCAAATGTCATCTGATATTCTTCTTCTAATTTTTTAATCATGTGATCCATCTCAACATCGACTTTTCCAATTGAAACATCTAGTTGAGTTAATGAATCTGACATTTTATGTGACACCTTGTGACTTTCACGAACTTCTCGTTCAAGCACTTCTAACTCCTGACTCACTTTCGTTAACGTAATGCGTTGATTTTGAATTTGCTCAACAATGGATTCACGCTCTTCTTTTTTAGTCGCTAATTGATCATCAAGTTGAACCACTTCATCATCATTTCCAAGTAAAGCTTGTTCACTTTCAGCAATCTTATCTAATAACTCTTTTAAACGAGTTCTTGCTTGTTCTGTTTCACCTTTTAAACGCTCATAAGTCGCACATTCGTTATGTAAGGCTGTTTCTAACTTAGCAACTTCTACTTTAAGTTCCGTCATTTGTTGTAGTAACTGTGACTTTAACTCCTCTTGTTGCTCAAGCTGTTCTTCTAATGTTTCAATCGATTGCTTCGCGACTTCAATTCGCTCTTCAAGCACTAAGCGCTCATCCGCTAACTTATTGTTTCGATCGACTAATTGTTTCAACTCAGTCTCATGTTCACGACGTTCAATGCGAAGTAATTGCTCACGTTCTTCTTGTGATTTATCACGATATTCAAACGCTAGTTTTTGCTGATTCACTTCGGCCATTTTTTCTTTCATGCGTTCGCCTGCGAGTTGTACCTTTTGAAGTTCTTTTTCCGATTCTTTAACGACTTGAATCCATTCTTCTTGAAGCTGTTTTGACTGATTAAGATCGTCCGTTAATTGCTTGATTTGACGTTGACAATCCTCAATCTCATTCTTTTGGCGAAGTAAAGATGAACCTTGACGCTTCACAGCCCCTCCAGTCATCGCTCCTCCCGCATTAATCACATCACCCTCAAGAGTCACGATACGATATCGGTAATTTAACTGTTTCGCTAAATTTTTAGCGACATTTAAGTCTTTGGTTACAATAATGCTTCCAAGTATATTTTCAACGATTTGTCGATAACGCTCATCATATCCGACTAATTGAGAGGCAACTCCAACAACATCTTGATTTCCTTGAATACGATTTTGAATATCCATCGGTAAAAGACGTGACTTAATAACATTTAACGGTAAGAATGTCGCACGTCCTGCGTGATGTTTCTTTAAAAAATCAATCGCCTTTTTAGCGGCATCATCATTCGTTGTGACGATTTGTTGCATCACAGGACCTAAGACAACATCCATCGCAAGCTCTAATTCTTTTGGAATCGTGACTAATTCCGCCACTGCTCCTTCAATTCCAGACACTTGCTGTTGTTCACGTGCTTTTAAGATTTTTTTTACCCCTTCATTAAAGCCTGAAAAATCTTTTTGAGCATCTTCAAGCCACTGTAAACGATTGGTCATTTTATCTAACTGATGCGTTAAATGTCGATGACGATTCGTTTCCATCTCAGACTGTTTTAACTTTTGTTGATGCTCTTTATAAAGTTGCTGATATAATTCTCGCTTTTCTTTTAATGAAGCTTGTAATTTTTCGTATTTTTCTTTAAACGCTTGTTGTTCTTGTTCAAGTGCGTCACGATCAAGTAACGATTTTTCTTCATCTTCTGTAATTCGCTCAAGCGTTGTTTCTGTTCGCTTGATTTGCTGGTTAATTGAAATGTATTGATTTTTAACACTTGCTAACTGATTCACATCTTCAAAATAAGCTTCTCGTGTCGTCTCTAATTGACCCTTTAAATTCTCTTCTAAGTGTTGATATTGTTGTGAAACAGTCTCAAGTTCGTTTTGTTTCGTTTCAAGTGCATCACTTGTTTGTTTCATCGTCTCTTCAGCCTTTTTTAGCTCATCTTGTGACGATTGGAGTTGTGTTTCTAGTTGTGTTTGCTGTTCAGCTAACTCTTTTTTATTTGTAGAGGCATTTTTATGACGCTCTTTTAAAACGTCACGCTGACCTTGAAGTTTTTGAATCCATTCAGACGTCTCAACTAACTGAGCTTGTGATTGTTCTAATTGGCGTTCTTGCGCTTGTTGATTTTGCTTTAATGAATCACGACGACGTTCATCATTAGCAATTTTGGCATTAATACTTAAGTGTTCAAATTCAGCTTCTTTTCGATCTTTTTTAAAACGTTCAATTTGATCATTTAAGTTTTTAATGTCATACGCTAAAACACTAATTTCAGATTCACTACATTCTTGTTTTAACACCATATACTTCTCAGCTTGTTCAGACTGTTTACGAAGGGGTTCTACTTGATCTTCAAGTTCAAAAATAATGTCTTGAACACGACTTAAATTACTACTTGTCGATTCAAGTTTACGCGTTGCTTCTTTTTTACGCATTTTATACTTCAAAACACCTGCTGCTTCTTCAATAATCACACGACGGTCTTCAACGCGTGCTTCAACCATTGATTTAACTTTATCCTGAGAGATAATTGATAACGAATCGTGACCAATCCCTGTATCCATCATTAAATCAATGACATCTTTTAAACGAACTTTTTGTTTATTAATTAAATACTCGCTATCACCCGTACGATAAACACGACGCGTGATGCTAACTTCTTCATAATCAATCGGTAAACTTTGACAACTGTTGTCTAATACAAGCGTTACTTCCGCAAAGTTTAGTGGTTTACGCGTCGATGTTCCGGCAAAGATAATATCTTCCATCTTTCCTCCACGTAAACTTTTTGCTGACTGCTCACCAAGTACCCAACGAATCGCATCTGAGATGTTACTTTTCCCTGATCCATTCGGTCCGACAACAGCGGTAACTCCTTGTTCAAATTCAACGACAGTTTTATCGGCAAAAGATTTAAAACCAATTGTTTCAATTCTTTTTAAGTACATACGTTTCATCCTTTATCTACATTCTTAACTTTCTTATTATACCGAAACTTTGTCGTAAAATAAAGGGAGAACGCGTGACTTCAAACACTAGTTCTATAGTGTCATACAATTTTTTCTAATCATTTAAAATGACTGACTTAATGCCTTATAAAAATTTCCATGTAACGTCCAGACATCTTGAGCAAAGTTACTCATTATCGTAATCGAACGAGATTTTTCTCGATCATAAGAACTAATGAAACTCACCCCTTTGTTACTTCCTTGTACAAAAGGTAAATAGCCGTGATCATCAAGTGATTTAAGCCACACGCCATAACCATACCACCCTTCCTTTACTTGGGGTGATAACATTTCATTAATCATTGAAGTAGAAAGTAAACGATTTTTGATTAATGAATTCCAAAAACGCTCCATGTCCTTTGCCGTTGTATAAGCACCACCTGCCCCGCTACCTTTAACATCTAGACTGTAAATATTGCTGTAATAGGTTTGAGATTCTTCATCTAAGCAATACCCTGTGGCGCAGTGAAGGGGTAATCGATCAAGCTCATAATATCCCGTATCTTCCATTCCACAAGGAACAAAAATCATTTTCTCTAAATAGCGTTCAAAAGGCAGTTGCGTGATCGCCTCAATAATTAGACTTAACACCACATAACCCGATTGACTGTATTGAAACTTTTGGCCTTTTGGAAAAATCATTCGCTTATGTAAAAACAATGGAAGTCTTTCTTCATCAGTTCGCATGCGATAATTCGGATAGTTTTCCCACAACTTTGCATAATCACTATCGCTCGATTCATCAAAATAATCCGGAATACCCGATGTATGAGTTAATAATTGACGAATGGTAATACTTTTATCAATATGATGCCAATTCATCGGCAACAGTTCACCAATGGTACTTTCAAACTTAATAAATTTACCTTCGATTAGTTGTAAAATAGCCACGGCAATAAAAATTTTGCTCGCTGAAGCCATTGAAAACTTTGTCTCTAATCGATTTAAGCGTTGATTCGCTAAATCGGCTTCTCCATAAGCCTGCTTAAACACCCATTTGCCATGCTCTTCAATAGAAATAACCCCATTAAAACTCTCATCGACTAAGTTTCTCATCCTTTTCTCCCCTTTTATGTTTAACTGTCTCTATTAAACTGTATTAAAACCTCTCTAGCTTCATGAATTGAATAACAAACAAATTACAGGATTCTAAGCATTTTCATCTATTAAAAACAAACACGCGATTTAAATCATGAACAAACGATACCTCATTTTAACCATAATAAAAGCCTATATCTTTTTAACCCTGTTAAGAGAATATAGGCATAATGAGACTAAATTAAAAAAATGGCTTTAAATCTCGAGTGTTGTATGATCGAGCCACTGCCAATGAGGACGTGCTTGTTTAATCTCATGAACTAAACGATATAATGCTAAATCTTTTTGCTTAGCCTCAATCATGACATCAATGTCTTGATTAAGAGGTTTAATGAGATCAAGAAAACCTAACATATCCTCCACATTAATAAAATCAGCATGACGACGATCAGTTTCAAATTCCTTTGGACTTGAAACATGAATTTTTGGTGGCCAAAAATCAGCATCCCATGTTTTAAAAATAGGTTCAACTAATGCTTCTAAGCATTCACCTTCATGATAACAACGATGATGATGAATATCAAGAACCATGGGAATTTGAAGTCGTTGACATAAACCTAACACGTCTTTTGCCGAATAAGTCTTATCATCATTTTCTAAAATTAAAGTTTGTTGAATGCGAGTCGGTAAAGTCCTAAACGTTTGCTCAAAACGATCAAGTGCGGCTTCTTTACCTCCCGCTTTGCCACCCACATGAAGAACTAATTTCCCATGCTCCATTTTAAATAGCTCAAATAAGTCGAGTTGATGCTCCAACGTTGCAATAGTTGATTGAATCACCGACTCATTTACACTATTTAGCACATTAAACTGATCCGGATGGGCATCAACTCTCATATTATACTTTTGAATTAAGTGCGCCACTTCTTCACACTGTTTTTGAATGACTTTTGAATAATCCCATAGAACCTCTTGATGAGTTGCTAAAGGAATTAACTTAGATGTTAATCGATAAAAATGGATATCATTTGCAATGTTATAATTTAAAATTTTAATTAAATCATTTAAATTAGATTGCGTTACTTTTTTAAGTAAACTTAACCGTTCACGCTCAGAATCTAGTGAAGAATATTTTTTATACGTTACGGGTGAGGAGCTGGTCACCTTATCTAAACGCATAGCAATTGCTACATAACCAAATCGAACTTTCATAATTACACCCTCGAATTTTTATATTTACACTTAGTTTATCCGAGAGTGAGTGAAACTATTTATTTAACTTTTCGAACTCTTTTTCCATCTCGTCATCGGCGCGAGAGGCGACGACTAAACAACTATAAATAACGATACCTATAAAAGTAAGGGCACTTCCGGTCATAAACCCACTAAAAAACATACGCTCACCATCCTATCCTTGCTACAATTAATATATGCTAAACCTAAACGAACGAGTGACTAAGAAACAAATACTTCTCTTTCATACTCCATTTTTAACTGATCCTCTTTTAAGTGATCTAAAACTTCATAAAAGGCATCTCCATTCATAAGCGTCACGGCATTTCGACTTCCAAATAACATCGCATCTTCTTCAAAGTCACTAGTCGTTAGTGCAATCGCAATATCAGCTTGAACCTCGTAATCTTTCATGACACCATAAAACTCGCGTATTTCTTTAAGAGACACCAGTTCTCCTAATGCTAAGTCTAACGATTCAGTTTTGGTGTAGACATTTTCAATAACAGGAACTCGTCTGAAATATTTGACAATAATTTTTTGTCCTTGTTTCCACATGATTAAATCATAGCCTTGCTCAGCTGGGTTGTTAACACGTTCAATATGTTCATAACCCTCAAGCTCAAAAAAACGCTGTAGCAACTCACTAAATAGCTCCTCGTTTAGTTGATTTAACTGTTCAAATAACAACAATTGACTTAATTGAATTCGTCGACGATCATTTTCTTTTGCATACTGTTCTAGTGCTAATTTTCGCTGATTTTGCTTATACTTAATAATTAATAAACTGGTAATTGTAATAAGTAAGATTACTAGATACCAATTCCACATTTGCCATGAAGCGACCCAGTCACTAAATCCATAACAAACATCAAAGATCACAAATGCAATAATTAAATAAGCGATATAAACCACTCTTTTTTCCATAACACCACCATCAGTATTATGGAAAAATAGACAAATTTTAATCACTTTTCTTATAAAAATTAAAAAACGCCTCAAATCGAGACGTTTTAAATAATATCTTTTCCAAATGGCATCAGCGAAACTTTAGCTAGTTTTAAAGATTGAATCGCAAATGGAATTCCAATGATGCTAATCGTTAAGAAAAAGGCACTCACTAAATTTGCTAAAGCTAATTCCAATCCACCAAATAAAAGCCATAAAATATTCAGTAAAAAAGTACTGGTTGAAGAATTCGTGGTAATGACTTCTTTTCCAAACGGAGCAAACTGTAACCTTGCTAATTTAAAACATTGAAGCCCTACTGGAATTCCAATAATCGTGACGCACCAAAGTAGACCAAAGAAACACCACATTAAAGCGTTGACAAACCCTCCACCAATCAACCAAATTAAATTTCCAAGACACGACATCTACTTCTCCTCCTTTACTAAATCGTATGCTTATGAGTGTTGGCTTATTTCATGAACTTCTTCACCCATCGTAATCGATCTTCATAAGGAGGAAAGACTAAAGACATTGGAAACTTCGTCGAACGTTTAACGATAGCTTTTTCATAAGTAAAGGTCGTAAAGCTAGCTTCTCCATGATAACGCCCAATTCCAGATGGACCAACCCCTCCAAATGGTAAATAATGTGAGGCTACATGTGTCACAACATCGTTAATACATCCACCACCAAAAGCATAACGATGAATCAGTTCATTCGCAAAGGTTTTATTTTCTGAAAAGACATAAAAGGCAAGTGGTTTAGGATGACGAGCTAAATGAGCGTCAATTTCTTCTATTGACTCATAACTCATAGTCGGTAATAAAGGTCCAAACAACTCTTCCATCATTAGCGTGTCATCAGCTTTTACATCTTTAAATATCGTTGGCGCAATGTAGCGCTGCGCCAAATCAACGTCTCCACCTATCGTGACTTTATCTTTATTTTCATCAATTAATTTAGCTAATCGATTCGCGTGTTGTGTGGTAACAATTCGACCATAATCTTCACTTAACAATGGATTTTCACCATAAAACTTTCGGATCGTCTCTGCTAAAACTGATAAAAACTCATCATAAACACGATGATGCACTAAAGCATAATCTGGAGCGACGCATGTCTGTCCATTGTTCATAAATTTTCCCCAAGCAATTCGCTTAGCCGCTAATTTCAAATCACTTGTTTCATCAATAATGACTGGAGATTTCCCACCAAGTTCTAGTGTCACAGGAATTAAGTGCTGACTAGCCTTTTCCATGACAATTTTTCCTACTCGAACACTACCTGTGAAGAAAATATAATCAAATGGAAGATCAAGTAACTGTTGATTCACCTCAACACCACCTGTCACAATTGAAACATAGTTCTCATCAAACGCTGTCTTAATTAATGAAACTAAAACTTTTTCTACTGTCGGTGTTAACTCTGAAGGTTTTAAAATCGCTCCATTTCCTCCGGCAATCGCCCCGACTAATGGTTCTAATAACAACTGAACAGGATAATTAAATGGACCAATAATTAACACCACCCCGTAAGCAGATGGATAAACATACGAGCTTCCAACCAGTTGTGCAAAATCACTTTTCACTCGACGAGGACGTGCCCATTTCTTAAGATTTTTGATCGTATAATCAATCGATGCGTAAACGAAACCAATTTCTGAAGTATACGCCTCAAACGCGGACTTTCCTAAGTCTTGTTTAAGAGCTACCTCTAAATCCGTTTCATATTGTTTAATCGCTTGTTTAAGTTTTTTCAAAGCCTCAATTCGCTTTGAAACGGGAATAGGACCCACACTTTGTAAATATGATTTTTGACCTTGTAATTGTTCACTTAAATTCATCTAACCACCTCATGTTATGAAAGAAAACCCGCTGTAAACAGCAAACGGGCCTTTCTATTTTTTTTTATAGCGTCGATTTTCTTTACGATTAATATAAAGACCGGCTAAAACGGTAATAATGACTGAAATAATAGAAACCACTAAAAAACCATAGGGATTATCTTGAAATGGAACGGGAACGTTCATTCCCCAAAAGCTTGAAACCACCGTAGGCACCGCTATAATCACAGAGACCACCGTTAAAAATTTCATCACCATATTCAAATTATTTGAGATAATCGTTTCAAAGACATTTAAGTTGCTACTTAAAATATTTCCATAAATTTTTGACATATCAATCGCCTGTTTATTTTCAATGATCACATCTTCTAGCATTTCCGCTTCTGATGTATCCCTTTTTTCAAGCTTAAGTAAACGTTCTAATACAATTTGATTAGAGCGAAGTGATGAAGATAAGTACACTAAACTTTTTTGTAAGTCTAGCATTTCAATTAAATCTTCATTTTGTGGCGAATGACGTAACGCACGTTCAACCTGACTACTTTTACGTTCAATGACTCGTAAATAACCAAGATATTGAATTGAAATCGTATATAAAATCTGATAAATATGACCATTAATACTTGTTGTTGGAACTTTTAAACGTTTACTAAAAACATTTAATTCTTGCGTACATAATGTGACTAACATATGATCCGTTTTTACAATTCCAAGGGGCACGGTTGAGTAGTAGGTATCTGACTCAAATGAAACAGGTACATCGACGATAATCATCGTAAAATTATCTTCAATTTGAACACGTGAGCGTTCTTCTTCATCGAGTGCGGTAATAACTGTTTCATACTCTAACTGATGTGATTTACACAATGCCTCTACTTCTTGATGTGTTGGATTAACTAAATTGACCCACTCAAATCCACCACTGGTTAGTGAATTAACAAAATTCACTTCATTTCTCATCGAATCACCTCTTATACTCTCACATGACGTCAATTTTACTAGATGACATCAATATGACTAATTTAATTGTCCGTATGGGAATGGAATCTTCCACTTGATGTCACCTCCAATTGATATCAAACATGACAAAAGAACTAACAACTCGTTAGCCTTAGTTTTTGCATGCTACTAAGAAATATAACAGGATTATTTCCTTTTTTAAGTATACTACTAATCCCTTCAATTGACCACCTTCCAATCTATTTTTTTTCACCTTTCGACAAACTTAATGACTTATGTTATTTTTTTCTAAAAAAGTGATTAACAGTGAAGAAAAAGAGAGCGAATTATAAAATATCAACGATATTTCACTTAACTATTCAAACTAATTTCGATATAATAAGTGTATTAAAATCATTGACATCAAGAAAGGATGTGATAGTTTGAATAAACTAAATGTTTCAGAAAAACTTGTACCTGAGGTAACGAGTAACTTGCGTAAAAATTTCGTTCGCGTCCCAGATGTCATCCGAAATGCTAGTGGAATTCGAATTTTTGGTAAGCGATTAAAATCATTTATTTTTACAACAGACGTTGCCATCATTAAAAATACAAATGCGGATGCCGTGATCGCGGTTTATCCATTTACCCCACAACCAACGATTACTCAAGCGATTATGTCCGTTTCTGATATTCCTGTTATCTGTGGTGTTGGAGGTGGATTAACACATGGAACACGCTCAGGAAATATTGCCCTACATGCGGAATTTCAAGGAGCGATCGCCGTTGTTTTAAATGCACCCACTCCACGAGAAACAATTGAATATGTTAAAGAAACCATCGATATCCCTGTCGTTGTCACCGTTGTATCAGAACACACAGATGTTCAATCTCGCATTGATGCTGGTGCAGATATTTTAAATGTGAGTGGAGGCGCAAAAACAGCAAGTATCGTTCGTAAAATCCGCGAAAAATATCCAACGATCCCAATCATTGCAACGGGTGGTCCAACAGACGAATCAATTCTTGAAACGATTGCAGCGGGAGCCAATGCCATTACGTATACTCCACCGTCAAATGGAGAACTCTTCCGCGTTAAAATGGATCACTATCGTGAGATTGAAAATAGTGTTCAACACCACGAACCGATTGATAAAATTCATGAAGAAGAGTTAGCCTTAACCGAATAAAAGTTTTGAGTTAAACGCTTTGATCAAGGTAATCTAAAACTAAATATCAATACATCTTTGTTTCTTAAGAAACTCTTTCAATAATTATCTTTTTAAACTCGTTGTTATTCAAATCACTTTGAATAATGACGAGTTTTTTTATTGAACTGTAATGAAAAAGGAGGCTGATGCCTCCTTTTAATGATGATTTATTCATAACGCAACGCTTCAATTGGATTTAAGTTAGCAGCCTTAATAGATGGTAATAATCCAAAGACAATTCCGATTATCATAGAAAAAACAACAGAGAAAATAATAGCTGGCACACTAATGGCAACCGGTGTTTGTGAGATTTGAGAAATAATCTGTGCTAGACCAATTCCAACTAAAACACCGATCAATCCACCTAAACTAGTTAAAACGGCTGCCTCTGTTAAAAACTGTCCTAAAATAACCGTTTTTCGAGCACCAATCGCTTTTTTCAAACCAATCTCACTCGTTCGTTCTGTCACGGATACTAGCATAATATTCATGACACCAATTCCACCAACTAGTAAAGAAATACTTGCAATCCAAAGGAGTTGCTGATTTGTCGCTGCACTTAGCTCTTGTAATTGCTTCGCCTGCTCTAAAACATCTGTCGCTTTATATTCAAGAGTAGAATCTAATAAATAACTATTCAACACCTCTGCACTTTGTCTTCCAACTTCACTCATCATATCCGTGTGACTTGCCTTAACAACCGCATGTTGTGGTTCATCATAACTATAAACAACAGGCCAAGTCGCATCTGGCATAAAGACCGTTCCACTTTGGTCTTGATGATACATATAGTAATCTTCAATGGAATGAATGACCGGTTGTGAGGTACTTGCTAGCTCTACAATCCCAACGACAATAAAAGGTTCTCCTTTGATTTCAATCGTTTTTCCAATCGCATCTGTTCCTTGAAATAAACTTGAGGCTGCCACTTGATCTAAAATGACATTTTTTCGAAATTCATTATAATCTGATTCAATAAAAGAACGTCCACGTTTTATGATATACCCCATCGTTGAAAAGTAATTTTCATCAATGCCTTTTACCGAAGCCCCGTCTAACAAGGTGCTTTGATAGTAAATACTATCAGCATAACTACGACTACGATAAAACGAAGCATTTTCAACATTTTCTATCGATTTAATCTGATTTAACGCTTCTTCATTCATCACTGGTGTGCCATATGGAAGTTGATCACTATCCACTTCATATCCATCTTGACTTAATTTAACATTGACCACATTATTTCCTGAGCCAATTAAATTTCGTTTAATTTGCTCATTTGTTCCTTTAATGGTGGAAACAATAGCAATAATCGCTGCGATTCCAATAATGATCCCAAGCATTGTTAGAAAGGAACGCATTTTATGGGACCAGATTCCTTTTAACGATAGTCTAATATTTTCTATCATAACTAGTACCCCCACATATCCGTTTGCTCTTTGGCTTTCACACCATCTTTAATATTTTTTGTATATGGAAATGCAATTTGATCGTCTTCTGTTAACCCTGAAACGACTTCCATGTATGATCCGTAAATGATTTTACCCGTTTGAATATATTCTTTTTTTAAACGAAAGTTTTCATCCGCTTTATAAACAAAATGACGCCCATTATCCTCTCCAATATAGGCCATATCCACATAAATAGCATTTGAATTCTCAACTGCCTCTTGTACGGTAACAGACACATACATATTATTTTTTAAGTCGCCCGCTTCTTCAATATAAGCGACAAATGGGTAATTAGAAACATTAGCATTCATGTTTGAATATGGATCTGCATCAACTGGATAAGGATAAATATCGGTAATGGTTGCCGTATAACTTCCTCCAGTTTCCCAAGACATCACATCAACTAACTGTCCAACTTCAACTTTTCCAAGTTGATGCTCCGTAATCGTTCCCTTTAAATAGAGGCCACTTTCACTACTCACGACAATAAGTGGTGATTCATTGACTGAATCAACAATTGGATCTCCGACTTTCTTCACAATCCCATTGACACTACTACGAACCGTTAAATTTTCAAGTTCTTTTTTAATTTGCTCTTCCTTTAAAAGGGCTTCCTTATAATCCAGCTCTAAATTCATGATTTCCGTTTTTTTCTCTTGAATGAGTTGATTTAATTCATCTTGAGTATAGCCTTCTTCTGGTATCACAACATCTGGTTCGAGGTCTGGCTCTGGAGTTTGCTCAGGTTCAGGCTCCGGCGTCGGTTCAGGTTCAGGCTCTGGTGTCGGTTCTGGTGTTGGACAAGGTTCAGAATCTGGTGTCGATTCTGGCGTTGGACAAGGTTCAGGATTTGGACAAACCGGTTGACTTTCTTCCTCTTTAAAATAGTCGCTGACGGTTGATTGAGTAAAACCTTCTTTAATTTCTAAAACTGAACCGTCTAAAAATTTGACCATAGGATCCGTTTTATCTTCCCCAAGAATCGTTAATGTGAGTTGCATCGGATTTGAAATTTGTGTTTGCCCTACTTCATCTAATCCTTTTAGTCGATATAAAAATGAAACAGTTAAAAGTTGAGAGGACTGAACTTCAAGTGTATAGGTTCCATCTTCTTGAAGAACTAATTCAGTCGCATAGTTCAACTCCGATTCATTGATTTGTGATTCTTTTACATTTATAGAAGTAACAGGGATCACTTGAGATGATTTTTTTGTGACCACAGCAATCGGTTTGGTCGATTGTAACTTTTGTAAAGCTTGCTTGGATGATTGAATTTGAACGTCTAAATTTTTAATCATTAAGCGCTGCATTTCAAGTTCTAACTCAACTAATGTTCCATCATAAACCATTAATGGATCGTTAATTGACACTTGCTGCCCTTCTTCAACCAGAATTTCTTGAACAACCTTTTGATCTTGTAACTTCACTTCTTGCACCATATCAGATGAGACATATCCACTTGATTCATTGTAATCTCCCCACCATGAGGTTGAAACATAAGAAACAGGGATTACCTCTATTTCACTACGGTTTCCTAACGCTTGAAAAGCAAATATTCCTCCACCAATTAAGCCTAATGTTAAAACAGTTCCTCCAATGATTAAAGGTGTTTTTTTCATGATTCATAACCTCCTTTAGAAAATGGTTGAACCATTTCACCATCTAAAATCGCAATTTGACGCTTTGCTTGCTTTGCAATCTGATGATCATGGGTAATCATGACAATCGTCACGCCCTCTTCATTTAACTTTTTAAATAACTCCATGATTTGTGCACCCGATTTACTATCTAATGCACCTGTTGGTTCATCTGCTAACAAAATAGTTGGATGATTGACCATCGCTCTTGCAATCGCCACACGCTGTTTTTGTCCCCCTGATAATTGAGTGGGCTTGAAATGAATTCGATCTTTAAGCCCGACCCGTTCAAGTGCTAAAATCGCACGTTCACGTCTTTCTTTTTTAGAAACACCAGCATAAGTTAAAGGCAATTCAACATTTTCAAGTGCACTTTGTCGTGATAATAGTTGAAAACTTTGAAAGACAAATCCAATTTCTTTTAATCTTAAATCTGAAAGCTCTCGGTCACTTAACTTTGAGACGTCCTGATTATTTAAAAAATAATCCCCTGAAGAAGGAAGATCTAAACATCCTAAAATATTCATTAATGTTGACTTCCCTGAACCTGATGGCCCCATAATCGCCACATATTCTCCCGCTTCAACTTCAAATGTAATATTCTTTAAAACCGGTATTTCTAATTTATCTTGTAAATAGTGTTTATTAATATTCGTTAACTTTAAAATCATCAGTCGTCCTCCCTTACTGAACGATGACGTCTTCAGATGATTGATCACTGTCATCATGAATCGAATCACTCGATGGTTCATCTATTATTTCTTCTAACTCGACACGCCCTTCTTCAGTCACTTCACCAAAGTTTTCTTCAAAAGTACCTTCAAGGTTTTCCTCAACTTCTAATTCATCCATTGGTAAATATCCTCCTGAACCTTCAAATCGTTCACAAGGCATTCCTTCACTCAATCGCTCATCTGGAAAGGCAATATAATCGTCTAATGTTAATCCATCTATTATTTCATAACGCATCCATTCCTCATCAAAATCCCCTAATTGAACTTCGCGTTTTTCTAATTTATTGTCCTCTGTTGCTACCCAAACATAAGCTTGATCCCCTTCGTGAACTAGATAGTAGTCATATAGCCAAACTCCATCCTTAACTTCATCTTGACCATAATCTAATTCAATGTAGACATGTTGCCCTAAAATTAGACCAACTGCTGACTGTAGTTCAATATAAAAGGGATAAGTTGTCGCTGATTCCGTATTTTGTTCATAGTAATTGTTATTATTTGATGACTCGGTACTTTCTAAATCCACACTTGTAATAATCCCATTCCATGTTTGTGTTTCATCAACTCGTGAACGAATGATAACCGGCTGTTCCGTTTGCAACAACCAAACACTTTGCTCGCTTACTTTTCCTTTCACGCGATAATCTTTTGTCGATAGTAACGTCATGTAAGCTTCGCTTTGTCCATACATATCCATTCCTGTTTCACTAATTGATTTAACGACTCCTGCTACCGAGCTTTTGACCACTGAGTTTTCTAGTGATAATTTAAGTTGATCAATTTCAACTTGTTTACTTTTAACATCATATTCTGCTCGTTTCAACTCACTTTCAGCATTCAAAATTTGTGAGGTATATTCTAACTTTTCATCTGCTGATACTGAATCCTTTTGAGAGTTTAACAATTTAATTTGTTCCTTTAAGCTCGTAATAGAAGCTGTTAATCGTTCAAGTTCTAACTCAGCTTGACTTAGTTTTAGACTCATTTCATCTGTATCATAAGCAAATAATTCCGTTCCTTCTTCAACTTTATCGCCAACTTTGACGTATAATTCTTTTATTTTTCGTTCTTCATTGCGATTAATTTGAATGGTTTCTTGTGGTTCAACGATACCACTGTATCGATTGACTAAACCGCTACCACTTCCAAGTCCCGTAATCATCGAAACAGAATCAACATATGCTGTTAATTCATCGTTAGATGATCCCCTGCTTAAAATAAAAAATCCCATCGCTAAAACAATCACAATGATTAGTCCGCTTATTATTGTCATTTTTAGTTTTTTCATTTTCCCCATTCTTTAATTCCTCCTAACTTTACTAAATTATACCACATAATACTTGGATTATTATGGAATAAACTAAATTTAAGAAAAGATTAAGAATTTGATGGATGATCCGTTTTTGATTATTCTGTCGTTACAAAAACGAACTAAACTAAGTCATAACTAAGCTAGTTAATAAACCCTCTAACTTTTCATAAAAATACAGACCTTACTTTATTTTTATATTTGATGAAGTATTATCGGGTTAAATTTCGACATTTTCAAACATTCTGATGACTATTTTTAACTATTTCACCTCTACAATAAGTAAATATATTCCAATTAATGATATGAAGCCTGTAATTTTTGATGAAGTATAGGTTTATTTTTAAAAGTATAGTAAAATGGAATCAATCAATTAAAGACTAGGAGTTAGATGAATGCAAGCAGAATGGAGAATCGAATTAGATACAAACGTATACGGATGTTATGAAAAACAATTAACAATTGATGAAGGTGAAACAACACGCTTAGCAACCGACGAAGAATATCATAACTTTTTACAAGAATTAATGACAGTCGAGATAGATGAATTAAAAGACGCTTATTTAATTGAACGACTTGATTTATTTCGTCAACATTTTGAAGCTTTAAATTTCGAAACTGAATTCTTTCACGCTTGGAATGAAGTGGCAGCCAACAGTTATACCGAATACGCAAAAATCGAACATAAAGAAAATAAAGATCTTGTCGCGACTTATAAAGTCATTACTTTACAAGGACTTTCTGAAACGAATGAAATTATCGATGTTGTTGGGGAAATCGAATCAATTCCTCCAAAACAATATGAGATTGCTAAAGATTCAAAAATCGGTTCGATTAAACTTCAATTATTAGATATGGGAATCACCGAAATCAAAGCATAATAAAAGAGACGGACTTCTTACCGAAGTCCGTCTTTTTATTCTTGTTCTGTTGGCGCTTGCTTACGACCGTAGAAAATATCTGAATCAATTTGATTAAATGATTTTCCAACTAAAACTGCCGTTACTAACGTTCCATTAACATTTAACATTGTACGACCCATATCTAAGATTGGATCAATTGCAATAATTCCTGCAACTAATGGGAAATATTCACCTAATCCCATTCCTGATAAAACAACTGAAATCGCCATTGTGGCAGAACCAGGTAATCCTGCAATTCCGAATGAAGCTAAGGCAATCATGATCACAAGCATGATAATGAATGTCATATCAATTGGTGTGCCGGTCATATTGGCAACCATAATAGCAACCATAGCTGGATAAATTCCTGCACATCCGTTCATCCCAGCATTCGACCCTAAGCTCCCAACAAATGTCGCTATCCCATTATCTAGTCCAACATTTTCCGTTAACTTTTCAATACTAACTGGTAATGTTCCAAGAGAAGAACGTGACGTGAAAGCTAGAACTAAGGCATCTAACACATTTTTCACATAACGGAATGGATTTAATCCATTGACGGCAATTAAAATTAGGTGGACTCCAAACATGACGGCAACTGCTAGATAAAGAGCAATAATAAAATCAATAACCTCAGCTAATGCTGCCACCCCACGACCAGCAATGGTATTAGCTAATAACGCAATAACCGCATAAGGCATCCATTTAATAATTGTCATAGCCACACTTAAAATGATCTTATAAAAAGCTTCGACTAAATCGATAAATGGTTTAACAATGTCATAATATTTTTTAGTTTGACGTTTCGTTGCTAATCCTAAAAAAGCAGCAAAGATAACAACCGCTACGACATTTCCACTTGCCATAGCCTCAACTGGATTAGATGGAATTAATCCTCTAAGTGTATCGACTAAAGAACTAACCTCACGAATAGAAGCATCTCCAGCGATTAAATTTGAACCAACACCTAGTTGGAACGCATTTCCAACAATAAGTCCAATAATCGCAGCAATAGCTGTTGTTCCAATTAACGTTCCAAGCGTACGAGCCGTTAATTTCCCTAAATTCTCACCTTGTTTCATGTTAATAATGACACGAATAATTGAGACGAAAATTAATGGAACAACTAACATTTTTAATAAATCCATAAATCCGTTAGCGAATAAACCGTACCACTTATTAATTTCAGCGATAAAAGGTACTTCTAATGGGGCATCAGGAAATCCTCCAACAAATTGAATGAGTAATCCTAAAACTAAACCAATTCCTGTGGCGCTAAGCATTCGAGTTGAAAATTTAACTTTTTTCTTCTCTAATTGCTTCATTACAAAGAAAAGCCCCAACAAGATCGCAATAAAAATTAACGTTTTAACATCTGTTAAATATAAAAAGTCTTTAAAAAATGAACTTTGCATGAGTCACTCTAACCTCCAATAACTTAATTAGGAACGACTTCTTTTGAAGTCTCCCCTTTATCCCTCCACTACTTCTTAAAAAACCAAATGTCTTCCCCATTCATTCCCCATTTTCTCTTCCATCATTTAAACCCTTCACCATGACTTTTTAGTTCAGAAAGAGTGAATGATATTAGTTTTAATGAAAACTTAAATAAATGGTTAACCTATCATCCTCATAAAAAACTAGACTTTATCATTTTATGATTTATTTCATGTTTAGTGCTAAATTAAAACTCCTTCATTTAACCTTAAAAATCACTGTGATCCTCTCATTTATGAGTAAGCACTAGGTTGCTTATGACCATTCATTTGAATCTATCATTTGAAACTCCCCTATGTACGACTTACCAGCTCATTTTTAATAATAAACCATCTCATCTTGATACGATCTCACGACCGTTTTAAAATGAACTGAATTAATCCAAAATAAGACATGGTATTTTATCCTCTTATTACCTTACATGATTTGAACTATTTTTTCAATATGGTATGAAACTCTAAACTTATTTTTCATTCCCCCATCATTGAAATCATTTTTATAAGAGCTTTATTACTATCATAAAGGATTTATCTTTTATTTGCCACTTTATCGCTTATAAAAAAATCTCATTCTATGCATGGTAAACATTTTTGTGACTCTTTTATTGCCAACGCATCGTTGAAAGTTCCGTAGAATGTAGACGTTCAACGTATAATCCAATGATAAACTCATCTCTTATCTCACGGTTGGCCATCATATACTGACCGTAAAGAGATTTTAATTGTTTTTGCTCCTCTTCTGACTCTACAGCATAGAGTTGCATGTTACAAGGGCGCTTTAATAAATTAGCACCAATGTACATTTTTTCATCAATAATATAGACGGTTGGTAAAAACTTTAGAAAACTATCCGCCATGACCTTAAAATTAGTTCGACGCTTAATTTGTGAAACCAATATATCTGTTTTATGTTTTAATAAAAGATATAAACATCCACAAAGCGTTATGACCACTAAAAACATTAAAAGTTTCATTGCTTGGATCGCCTGAACCCCCACAAATAAAAAGCTAGCGACAATTAAAAAAAGGAAACACCAAGTTTTTAAGGTTTTTATTCGCTTTTCTTTTTTTAAATCAATTTCAATTTGCACTGATTCATATAAGACACGATGAAACAACGCTAAAAATTCATCATCTTCTAAGTCTAAAACCTCACGTGAGGTAACAATATTCGCTTTAAATGAAGTTGGCAACTGTAAACTAACAAAAAGATCGGGATTAATCTCTGAAACGTATAGTTCCAGCTTACTTTTCGCCTGTCTTAGTTGTTCAAGCACTTCATTCATTGAACATGCTCGTAGTGATCGATAATTTGATAAATCCATCCTCTAGCCATCCTTCCATCCTAATTACATACTAGTATGGACATTTAGCATAAAAATATCCAAAAAAAACAATTAATCAAACTTCAATTGAGTCTAAAATTACATCTACTTTACTCATTAACCCTTTAGTCAAAAGCAAAAGAATTATCAAAGATATATCTATTTTTAAATAGATAATTCGATATAAAAAGAGCAAAACTACTCGCTAGTTTTGCTCTTTTTTAGAAGTTTCACTTCTTCATAATAAATGACTCCCCCTCATCATGGAGCTAGTCATAAAATCATAAATACTATGACACATTAACGCGTTGAACTCTTTTTTGATTTCTATCAGTTAAACTAGACTTAGCCTGTCTAATGATCCTTTTTAGATGGTCGCTTCAACAAACGTTCAACAAAAATTGCCACTGCCCCATCCCCTGTTACATTCGTTGCCGTTCCAAAACTATCTTGTGCTGCATGAAGCGCAATCATTAATGGAATTTCTAATGTTTTAAAACCTAGCATCGACTCTAATAAACCTAATGCTGCCATCACCCCACCACCAGGAACTCCAGGTGCTGCAATCATAATGACACCTAGCATCAAAATAAAGGGGAAATACTGCCCCAACGTTGGTGTTTGCCCATTCATAAAGAAAATAGCCATTGAGGTTAATACAAGAGTCATGGTATCCCCTGCAATATGAATCGTTGCTGATAAAGGAATCACAAATTCACAAATCTCTTCATCCACCTGATTAGATTTTGTACATTCAAGTGTTACCGGAATCGTTGCTGCTGAGGATTGTGTTCCAACAGCTGTTAAATAAGCAGGTAACATATTTTTTAGTAACTTTAATGGATTTTGTCGCTTAATTCCACCAGCAACTATATATAAAAGCAGTAAATAAGCCACTTGAAGTATGAATAACACTACATATACCATTAAAAAGGATTGAATGGTTACAAAAATCTCACCACTATAACTTAGCTCTGAAAAGACTGATCCGATATAAAATGGAACAAGTGGAACAATGACTTGACTGATCACCCCCATCACAATCTCACTAAAATCATGACAAACCTTTAAGAGTGGACTTTCAGTTTTAGATCCTAATCCAATTCCAAGTACAAAAGCAAAAACTAACGCACTCATCACACTCATCATAGCTGGAATTTCAATCGTAAAAATGGGTGAAACGGTTGCCCCTTCATTCGGTAAAATCCCTACTTTACCCATAAATGCTGGTAAAAAAATGTGTCCAATGATAAAAGCAATGAATCCAGCACTAATCGTTGAAAGATAGGCAAGTCCTGTCGTTAATAACAATCCTTTTCCAGACTCTCTCCCAAGAGAGGCAATCCCTGGAACAATTAGCCCAATAATAATTAAAGGAATCACAAAGGATAAGAAGGTCCCAAATAACTGGCGAAACGTAGCCATAATTGCAATTGGCCATTCTATATTGCTGGTCTGACAAATCACCCCCAGACTAATTCCGATAACAAGCCAAATCATAATACGCGCAATTAACGGTAATTTTTTCATACTTTCATCCTCCTTTTTCTCTATTAATGATTGATACTATTATCACTAAAAAAATAAAAAATTTCAAACTTTTTCCATAAAAATGAAAAATTTATTTTTAACTACCACTTTTTAAGCCAATGAGTTCTTTGTTAGTGAAAAACACTTCTTAACTTTCAAGGATTCGTGGTTAGATAATAAAAAACTTAAAAACAGATAACACCTGTTTTTAAGTTTTTTTCATAAATTTAGAGGAATTCTCAGCCCTTTTACTTATTTCCCCAATTTTCTTAATATCATTCTACTGTTCTTTAACGACTCTTACAGATTTGATTTCTACTTCCTTCGATTGATTTAAGTAATCAAAGTAAGCATTTGTCTCGGAAACAACGACTTTACTTAACGCCACAATCGCAATTAAGTTAGGAAGGGCCATTAATCCATTCACAATATCCGCAATTAACCAAACCGCTTCAAGCTGTAAAAAGGCACCTGCACCTACCATGAAAACAAACAGAAGTCGATAAGGTTTAATACTTTTGACACCAAATAAAAACTCACAACAACGTTCCCCGTAATAGTTCCATCCTAAGATCGTTGTAAATGCAAATAACGTTAAACAAACCATTAAAAGAACTGATCCTAACGGAATCCCAGCTATGGTTGGAAGAACCGAGTTAAAGGCTGTCTCTGTTAACGCCGAAGCAGTCACACCTGGTGTTTGCCATACGCCAGTGACAATTAACGTTAATCCGGTTAATGTACAAATCACTAAACTATCAATAAACGTTCCTGTCATCGAAATTAATCCTTGTTCAGCTGCCCACTCTGTTTTAGCCGCTGCCGCTGCAATCGGCGCACTTCCAAGTCCAGATTCATTTGAAAAGACCCCACGAGCAATCCCATTTCGAATCGCCATTGACACTGTCGCTCCAGCAAATCCTCCAACGGCTGCTAAAGGCTTAAAGGCACTTTCAATAATGAGCTTAAAGGCTGGCACGATTGAAGCATGGTGAGTCGCTAAAATCGTTAAGCAAATGATTAAATAAGAAATCGCCATCACTGGGACCACTTTTTCTGCCACTTTTGAAATCGAGCTAATCCCTTTAAAGGTAATAATTCCGACTAAGATCGCTAATGCAATTCCCACTCCCTCAGCGGGAAGATGTAATGTACTTTCAATACTTGAAGTAATTGCATTCACTTGCGTAAAAGTTCCCATTCCAAGTAAGGCAACGAGCACCCCACTAAAAGCAAAGAAACTCGCTAACGGTCTGAATTTTTCACCCATCCCGTTAATAATATAATACATCGGTCCACCCGCTACTTGACCGTTGGCATCGATTTGACGATATTTAATCGCTAAAACACCTTCTGCATATTTGGTTGCCATTCCAAAGAAAGCGGCTAACCACATCCAAAATAAAGCACCTGGTCCTCCCGCTGCAATCGCAGTCGCCACACCAATAATATTTCCTGTTCCAACAGTTGCCGCTAAAGCGGTACAAAGCGCTCCAAATGATGAAATATCGCCCTCACCTGATTGCTCTTTTTTAAAGATTAACTTTAAGGCATGAGGAAGTTTTAGTAACTGGATTCCTCCTAAGCGAATGGTTAACAAGATCCCTGTTCCAACAAGTAAAATGAGTAGAGGTGGCCCCCATACGAAGCTATCTAACTGATCTAAGTATTCAATCATCATTGATCGTCTCCTTTTTTTACACCCAACTGGTTGCCTAAAAAAGAAGGGATTATCTTTTTTAAGAAGTTAAACTCAATGAATTCATTAAAAAAAGCCACCTAAAAGAAGATGACTCTGAAGTTCACATTAACGAAAAATTGAGTTCACTAAAAAAGCGTCTCAAAAAAGTCGATAATATCCCTGTCCTTTTGCCTGAGAGATTGAGCATCACTGCCTTGCCCCTTCGGCGCCTAATAAATAGGTCTCTCCAGAGTTCCGTCCACTTTACAGTCCTCACTTGTCATCAAGTACCTGAGAGTATGACTCCTTCGGTGTTCCCATTGGGACACTCTTCTATAAAGCTTCAACCGGTGCATCTTATATTTTTTCTATACTTTTATCTTACTTCGTTCGTCAAAAAAATGCAAGAATAAAATTTACGATCAATCATGAACCACTTAAAAATCGATCCAAACTTTTGAAGTAATATCTCACTTTGTTTTTTCTTCACTCTGATAAGCTGGAATAACTACCAAAACAATGCCAATCACAATAAATAAAATAGGGATGACAAAACGAGAAGCTAAAAGCGTCCAACTTGATAAAAGTAATAAACTGCCAATCGTCATTCCAATGACATTAGAACGTCTCATGCCAAACTCTAATAAATGCGTTATGCACGGAATGATGATAAAAAATGGCCAGCAACTACTGAAAAACAATTCAAACTTCCAAACCCCTAAAGATTCTCCCAAAAATCCTAGCCCCATTATGATAAGGACTGTTCCAAAAAACAGATCACGACCTCTTCACTTCATCCCCATCCCCTCCTTTAAGAAAAGCATATGCAACTAGACTCAATCTATGTCAGCGTTAACTCTCATGCTTAATGAAATGAATTCTAATAACCAAACACATCATTATAAAGGAAACGACTTTCGCCTAAAAAGGTACCGTTTTCAACTTCATCACATATGATGTACTAACTTGTTGTTAAAGGAGGAGTGCCCATGCTTAAAATCTTTTCAAGCTCAGAAGGAGAAGAGGTTTTGGTGAATACTGTCAACGACTGGCTGAAAGATCATACTAATGTCTACATTCAGTCCTTTAACTATCATACCTACTATAAAACGACGTTCGCCAGTGAAGACCAATTAATTCATAGCTTGATTATTAATTATATAATCTCAAACAATTAAAAAGAAGATGGCGACTTAGTCATCTTCTTTTTAAGCAATTTCAATAGAAAGTTGCTCGATTTCTACTTCCTTATTCTCACCCTTTAGTTCTTGAAGTAATTGATGTAACTCTTCTTTTAAGGCTCGACGTCTTGGAAACATTTGAATGAGTGAATGAATAAAGGATTCAAGCTGATTTAGTGTTGTATAAGCACCAAATCGTCTTAAAATTAGACAAATTCGACGATAAGCGACTCGATTCATCGCTTGCTTTGTTTCCTCACAAATATACTGTTCATATAACTCACAAACCTCAAGCGGATACCCATCAAAAAGAAGCTTGGCATACACTTCAATCGTTGATAAATGTTCTCGAATGTACTCAACCATCGCTTCCTTATCGTTCTCAAACTCTATGAGTTTTAAGTAGATGGATGAATCATTTGTCGACTTTAATCGATTCTTTAATGACTCATAAAACGTTGCAAAGCTCTCATGATAAAGATTTTTTAGCACGTCATAATACGAGACGTGACCCTCTAAAAACAACGCCTCAGCTAACTGCTTCATGTCCTCGACTTGATTTAACTTTTCATAAATGAGATAGCGAGTTTCTTTTAACGAAAGATCGTATTGATAACCTTCTAATGATTCAAGCGTCAAAACAAGTAGCAGTGCCTCATCATATGCCTCTTTTTGAATCAATTGTTCGAGTCGATAGATTTGTAATCCTTTAATTTGATGATACTGATCTAAAAAGTGAATGGCTTCTTCCTCACTGTAACGAACTAACAACTCATACCAACATTGGTATAACGAAGATTTCATTGTCTCATCAACAACATCTACCTTCTCTTTTAGGTAGTTCATAATGAGTGATAGATATTTTGGATGACGTCCATATTCAAAAATAAGATCAAGCAGTTCAAAATCAATGTCGGTTGTTGAACTTAACTTAGTCATTAAAAAATCAAAAACGTCATGAGCGGCACATTCATCATCAAGCGCTTGAAAAACTAGACTTTGTAAAAGGGCATGAAGTTCACCTAAAAAATCGGTGAAAACAGCATTTGTATCATCAAGTTGTTCATCCATTCCCGCGCATTCTTCTCGTAACAAAAGCGCCATCTCACATTTTAACAACATCATATGAGAATCCGGTAATTGATCAATTTTCATCATTAACATACTCAAATCGTTCGTTAATCGCTCAATCGCCTTTCCAAAAATGATATGACCGAAATGAAGATGTTTAGCGACAATCGCCTCTAATTCTAACTCAAACTGAGCCAATAAATCGCTATGTTTTTGATACGTCATCAAGTGCTGATAGACATTCACATCATAACCTGCGACTTCTGCTAACTCATGAACTAATGTCTCAACAGGCAACGTTTTAAGTAGTTGAACAAGCTCGCTTTCTTTTGGTTTAAAGGAGATAGATAGCGCATAAAAAGCTGCCACTTCATGTTTACAAATCGGTCCTCCTTTAAACGGACAATTACAGTGATAAGAAAGTAGCGTTCCATTTGAATCAAGCCAAACATTGACTTTGTAATTCTCATGACCAACCACTAAGACTTCGTAATGACCCTCATGAACACATCGTTTTCCTAACACATGACCTTCTTTATAATAATCATAGCCACGCTTTAAAATCACCTCATCTACTTCTTGTTTAAAATTCGATAGCTTCATAAACCATCACCTCTTTTCAAGAGATAGTTTATTATGGGGTATTTTGTCGATTTATCATACACAAAAAGAATGAGGTCTTCACTTAATGATTCAAAGAACATGACTGTATAAAACAATGAATCTGTCACTTCTAATAAAAAAACATTTTGATCCAAAATGGAGTGTCCTAAGTGATTTAGTTATTACATCATTTAATCTTACGAAACAGATATTTTCTCATCGACTGAAACAACTAAAGCTAATCAATAAGAGGGATTATCCAGTGAATATCAAAAACCTTAGAAAAATAGGCTCTTTTAGTCCACTTTTCTAAGGTTTTTAAATTTATTAATTTTTAGTCTTTTAATGATAAGACTTGTTTTAAATTTGTAACGATCTAACTTCTTTTCTTTGAAATACACTCTGTTATCGTTTGTATTTTATGATTAAGCAAAATAATCTCTAATAACTGATCTGCCATTGATTTCATTTGTTCCATCTCGACACCTGATTCTGATAACTGTTGTTTTCGACTTTTTTGTTCATTTATTAATGTGCGCTTAATTTCCATCAAGCGAGTTCGTTCTCTAATAAGTTGCTCTACTCCTAGTCGCTGATAATGTTTCATTAATCTGCCTCCATGCCTTTAGTTTAGAACATAAACGCTGAAACTATGCAACACTTCATCAAACAATCTCATAAATATAGAGAACGGGATTTCATAATCATCCAGCCAAAAATTTTACCATAAGGATGATTTACTTTCACGCTAATGATTTGCTTTTTAGGAACGCTAATTCGAGCAAATCCTCCATCTTCAATCGTAATATTATTTTCATCTATTTCATAAACAGTTCCATAAATTTGTTGAGAATCATGGATTTCAACTAAAACTAAATCATCGACTTTTACTCCATTTCGAGCAATAAAGCTATTGGAAAAGACCATCACTTCAAGTTTCAACACCTGATCATCATAAGCAACAGGAATTCCCAATACGCGATAATTGGCGAATGACCAACCTACTACTAACATTATCACTAAAAATGAGATTCCAAATTGAATGATGAATTCTTTACGTTTTTCTTCTTTAGTAGGAATGTATTCTTCATACAAATGAGCATCTTCATCTTTAATAACACCTAACCAATCTAAAATCTTATCTTTCATCCCGCTTCCTCCCTTCTCTCATTGTATGATATTACCAAAAACTAAGTATCATTTCAATTCTCAATTGCCTCAATGAAACTAAAAAAGATGTTAGACAACCCGTCTAACATCTTTTTCTAATCTAAATGAATTTCATCATCAACAATGCGTCTTAAATCTTCAGAAGTCGTTAATTCACGTTTATACTTACTCTTAACACTGGATTCATCTAACTTCAACTCTTGGCGTAAACGAATAGAATCATAAAATAAACTTAAATTATAAATCTCTTTTAAGACACGAACCGATGGATAGTATTCCTTTTGAATAAAGCGTTCAAGTTGTTCAACTTCACAACATGGAATTTCGTCAATACTTTCCACCTCAAAATGAGCACAAATCTGCTCACGAAGATCGGCTTTAATTTTTGACTTCACCGCTATCTTTTTTGAAGCATAATCATAAAACTGCTCTGCCTGTCTTGGAAACTTACAATTTAACTCAAACGACTGACAAAACTTATTCTTCTTAAAGGCTTCCTTAATTCTTCCTTCTACAAAATCTCGACTTAAACAAGAATCTGCAACTTTTTTCATTGTTTCACCCCTCGATTCATCATTTACTGTAATATACGCAAATGACCGGGCAAACGTACCATGTTTTTAAACACTTACAAATAAGTTGTCACAAACAAAAACAAGCTAAAATATTTTAGCTTGTTTTATTTTTTTAACTCCATATTTTTTCTTAACTCTTGAACAATTTCCAGTTCTAATCCAATTTTTTCAGCTATCACTTCGTCTTCTAAAACATCAAGTAACGCCTTTGCATTTTCTAACTTATTTTGTTGGACACCTCTTGCTTCTGCATTAATCATGGCACTGTTATAGTCTAAAAACTGTTTTTCTCTTGCCTCGGCAACTGCTAAGACTTCCTCATCACTTAATAAGTGCTTAATTTCTTCATACGCTTTTAAAATCTCCTGATCCATGGCTACAATCTCCTCTAACTCTTCTTTATTAACTGATTGTGTCAAAAATGTTAACCAGCGTTCTAAATCATGTGTTTTGAAATTTTTGTCATGTTTCTTGCGAAAGGCTAGTAACTGGATAAAATGAACTTCAAGTTCATTCATCTTAAGATTTGAATCTACATCAGCCGTTGGAGTAAAGAATAAATGAATCCATTTTTCATCATAGTAGTTAAAATTCAAAATATTAATGGTAATGACTTTGGGAAGCACCTCGTAGTTCTGCCCCTTCTTAATATTTGAAGAATATAATTTACTCCAATAAAACAATGTTCGTTTATCTATATTATACTCATTACAAAGTTGAACCTCAATGGGTTCCCTATGCTAAGTGAATCTTTTTAAAAGATTCCTTAGCTATCCCCAACTGATAGGGCTTTACTTCGCCTTTATCGGTTTTAGCATGTACATCAATGATTTGGATAGGTTACAATTAATTAGACAGTTTTTTTAAGGTCATGTAAAATTATAAATAATATCAATCTAAAGGAGCTTTAACATGACCCAAACGAAAACTCGTAGACCTCGCCGTACTTACTCAGATGAATTTAAGAATCAATTAGTTCAACTTTATCTCAATGGTAAACGTAAATGTGATATTGTTCGTGAATACGATCTCTCATCGTCTTTACTCGATAAATGGATTAAGCAATCAACATCTACTGGTTCTTTTAAGGAGAAAGATAACCGAACAGACGAAGAAAATGAATTGATTCAACTACGCAAAAAGATTAAACAGCTTGAAATGGAAAATGATATTTTAAAGCAAGCCGCGCTGATCTTAGGACGAAAATAAATGTGATTAAAAACAATACTCACAAATATTCAGTTTCAGCGATGTGTAAAGTCCTTCAGGTGCCTCGTAGTACCTACTATTATGAATCTAAAGCGAAGAAAGATGAGTCTCAACTAGTGGCTGATATCGTTGAGATTTTTCGTCGAAGCCGAAATAACTACGGAACTCGAAAAATTAAGCAAGAATTGAAAAAGATGGGACAACAAGTCTCACGCCGTCGCATCGGTCGTATCATGAAACAAGTTGGTCTTGTCTCAAATTATACGGTCGCTCAATTTAAACCGCATCCAGCTAAATGTAACGAAGATAAGATCAAAAATATCGTGGATCGTAACTTTGATGAACAGCCTCATTTAAACGTAGTTGTCAGTGATTTAACGTACGTTAGAGTTGGTCATCGCTGGCACTATCTTTGTGTGCTTGTTGACCTGTTTAATCGTGAAATTATTGGTTATAGTTCAGGTCCCAATAAGGATGCAGAGTTAGTTAAGAAGGCTTTTTGTACAGTCAAAACTAACCTAAGTCAAATCAAGATCTTCCACACAGATCGGGGAAATGAATTTAAGAATCAAATCATTGATGAGATTTTAGATACGTTTAACATTGAGCGATCTCTAAGCATGAAGGGTTGTCCTTATGATAACGCTGTCGCAGAAGCGACTTATAAAGTCATTAAAACCGAATTTGTTAATCAACACTTATTTGAAACACCAGAACAATTAGGCTATGAATTTGCCGATTACGTTAATTGGTATAATAACCATCGGATTCACTCTTCACTGGGATACTTATCCCCAGTTGAATATCGCCAAAATACCCTTAAAAAAGTTGTTTAGTTTAGTGTTGACAATCCAATTCCTAGCTTTTCTTCGAAATGATTTTTGTCTAACTCTAATTTCTCTATAATGGTTAATTCCTCAATCAAAGGTAGTTTTTTATCCTTCATGACCGCATTTAAAAAAGCTTTTAATAAATTTTCATCACCGACCGTTCCGAATAGCTTTTTAAAAATAAAATCATTAAATGGACTCACTTTCCACTTCAACCTAATCACCTCATATAATATTTTTATATTCAATATAAATTACGGTGATTAATTAGAATCTCCTTTTGACGATCTATGGCTTTAATAACTTCTTTTATACCTTGATCGATGTTATTTTTACAATAAGAAAAGAGCAAAACTACTCTCTAGTTTTGCTCTTTTCTTATTTGTTTCACTTCTTCAACAGATAATCCTGTTTTCAATGAAATGATTTCATCATCTAACACATCTAATAAATTTTTAGCAATTTCTATTTTTTCTTTTTTTGCCCCTTTTTCTTCTGCATAGGCTAAAGCACTGACTTCATTTAATCGCGATTCTCTGCGTTTTTCATATCGTTCTCTTTCTTTACGATCGCCACTTAATCGAACTAATTCAGCCTTCGCTTCTTTAATGTCGGCTTCTACTTTTTCTAATTCCTGAACTAACTCACTATCAGGTTGATTAATGAAATATAACCAAGCTTCTAACTTACTTTTAACCTCTTTGACATGTTTTACATCTTTCATTTTTTTCAACTCAATAAAATGTAACTCCATCACATCGGTTAATTCTTCATTCGTTTCACAGTCTTTCAAACGATAAACACTATGGAATTTATTATGATCTAATAAATTAAAATCCAATAAGTTGATACAGATTGTTCTTGATAATTTTTGATAGTTGTCTCCATTTTCAAGTTGTCCTTCATATAACTTACTCCAATAATATAAGCTACGTTTAATCATATTGTATTCATCTTTTAGCTGAATTTCAATGTTAATATGTTCACCATTATTAGTGATAGCTTTCACATCTAATCGACTTATTACCCCATTAATTGATGGCACCTGCTCTGCAGGATGGGGACCCCACTTATCTTCTAAATGACTTTTTTCAATGGTCGTATCTTTTAAACTAACTGATTTAATCGGATCAATTGGATTTAAGACTGCATTTAAAAATGAAATTAACACATTAGGATGATCTTCATTCCCAAAAATGCGTTTAAAAACAAAATCCATCTTTGGTGGTAACAACGCTAGAGTCATAAGCTATCAAACCTCTCTTTCTTCTCTGTAGCTATCTAACAATTCCCCTTCATATTGCTCTATACTCGTAATACTCTCATTCAAAATTTATGTTTTTTTCACAAAGTTAGCCCACTAATATCATATATTTTTTGAAAAAATAATACTCCTCTATTCACTTAAAATAATAAAGTCATCAAACATCACAAAAATTATGTGACGGCTTTATCTTTTATTTCATACTCATGCATTGGAGTTCGGCTTGTTCAAGAACTTGGTTGATGGCTTTTTCGCTTTTGTTTGGTGGATAATCGTACTTTCTTAACAGGCGTTTGATTTTAGTACGCATTTTGGCTTGTGCTCGTTCACTTTTATACCATTCGTCCCCTGTTTCCCCAATGGTTTCACGAATGACTTTCGCTAGGTCTTTTGCAATGAGTAATAAAACTTCACGATCCATGCTTTCTAAAATTTCTAAATCATCGGTTAAGACATCAAAGAAGGCTTTTTCTTCATAGGTTAAATGAAGTTGTGTTCCTTCTTCAATCGAAATTAAAATTGCATCTTTTAATTTAATTAACTCTTCAAGCACAAGATACACATCTTCTTGATCGTGACGATTGTTATATTGTTCTAAGATCCGTTGTAGCTTTTCTGAGAATTCTTTACTTTTGACTAAGTTCACTTTCTTTAAACTGTTCACTTTTTCTTTCATCACACGCATTAAAATATTAGCAGCGATATTTTTTTGTGGCATGGCTTGAAGTTTTTGAAGATTTTCTTCTGTTAGTAGATCAAAGTTATCTGAGCTTCCCGCCTCAGAAAGAACTAACACTTCATCACCTAAAATGGCTTCTTCTAGCATTTTAGAGATTCTATTATTCACTTCTTTCAAATCCGGTGTTCCTGTTTTGTTTGTTTTCATGATAAACGAACGCACCGCGATAAAGTATGAAATTTCTTGTTTCATTTCCTTCTCTAATAAACTCGTACAGATTTTAAAAACATCTTTTAAGCGTTTGGTCGTGTCCATAAACTGTGCTTTTCGTTTTTCATTAAGTTGCACATATTCAGCCCCATCACGAATGAGTTCATAACGACGACGATCACTGTCTTTAAAGAAGTCACTGTAATCGAAAGAATGAAACATATTACGTAATAATTCAATATAATCAAATGCTAAACGTTTCGCTTCCTCATTTTCTTGGATTTTATCTTGGTCACGATTCGTGTACGTTTTAAGCGCATCAAATAACTCTTTTTTTAGTCCAATGTAATCGACCACTAAGCCACCAGTTTTTCCTTCATATACACGATTGACACGCGCAATAGCTTGCATGAGATTATGAGCTTTCATCGGTTTATCAATATACATCGTATCTAATGAAGGAACATCAAAACCAGTGAGCCACATGTCGACAACAATGACTATTTTAAATTCAGAATTAATGTCACGAAACTCAACTTCGTATTGTTTTTGTGTCTTTTTATTTCCAATGAGTTTAGCCATGTCTTCTTCATCTTGATTGTTCGACGTCATGACCATACGCACTTTGTTTTTCCACTCTGGACGTTGTTCCATCATTTCTTGATACATAGCCCACGCAGCTTTTCGTGAATAAGCAACAACCATCGCTTTTCCAGCGACTAAGTGTTGACGATCTTCATAGTGTTCTATTAAATCACTCACGACTTGGCGAATACGCTCAGGATGGGTAATGATTTGTTCCATTCGACTCATTTGTTTTTGACTTTGTTCAATAACGTAATCTTCAACGCCCTCATTGACTTGCATACTCCAGTATTCATTATCAATGTCTTGAAGTTTTCGTTCATTGAGTTGGACTTTAGCTAAACGTGATTCATAATAAATTTTAACGGTTGCTCCATCATCGACAGCCTGTGTCATATCATACACATCAATTAGATCACCAAACACCCCATAAGTTGATTTATCAGTTGTTTCAATGGGTGTTCCAGTGAAGGCAATATACGTCGCATTTGGTAAGGCTTCACGTAAATACTTCGCATAGCCGTATTTCATCTCACCTTTATCTAAATCAAACTTTCCATCAAGACCATATTGCGTGCGATGTGCTTCATCAACCATCACGACAATATTCTGACGTTCAGATAATAAGCCCGTTTCTTCAACAAACTTTTGAATCGTTGAAAAGACAATTCCTCCGGTTTCACATCCCCCCAAATAATCTTTCACTTCTTGACGTGAATCCATTTTGACGGGTTTTTGACGTAAAAAATCACTCGCTGATTTAAAGGTTTCATACAACTGACCATCTAAATCGTTACGATCGGTAATCACAATTAAAGTTGGATTTTTAAGCGTCATACTTTTAACAAGATTTCCTGCTAAAAACGTCATGGAAAAACTTTTTCCACTTCCTTGAGTATGCCAGACCACACCTGCTCGTCCGTCACCACAAACGGCACGCTCACAACTTGAAATGGCCTTTTTCATTCCATAATATTGATGATACTGTGCCATAATTTTTGCATTCTTTGTAAATAAGATAAAGTTTTTAATGACATCAAGCAATCTCGTTTGATCCAATACCCCAAACATTAAGCTCTCAAGCCATCGATTTTGATACATCGCAGGATCATCTTCAGAATTGACTTTTTTCCAACTCATGAAGCGATCAAAGGAAGCAGTAATAGTCCCTGCTTTAGTTTCCACACCATCACTAATCACTAAAAAGGCGTTATAGTAAAATAATGAAGGGATATGAACGTTTTTATAATTCATCAATTGCTTATACGCGTCTTCTATCGTGACTTCTTCACGCGACGTGCTTTTAAGCTCCATCACAATTAGTGGAATTCCATTGATATACACGAATACATCTGGAATCTTTTTGCTTCCATCTTCCGTAATTTCAAGCTGATTCACGACTAAAAAATCATTATTTGAAATTTGTTCAAAATCAATTAGCTTGATACGATAATACTCTGTTTTTCCATTAATAAAATCACTAATTTCAACACCTTCTGTTAAATAATGATGGAAGGTTTTATTATTCGTAAACACATCATTCGTATCAAAGTTTTTTATGAATCGAATCGCTTCTAAAAGACTTGATGTTGGAATATTAGGATTCAAGCGAACTAACGCTTGTTTTAAACGATCCAGTAATAAAACTTCTTTCTCTTCTTTAACTAACTCACTTCCATGAGCATACTCATATCCCAATTCTTTTAAATAGTCGATGACGACATTTTCAAAACTCGTCTCCGTAAACAACTCAATCCCCCCTAACTTTTCAAATCACTCACACGAATTTCACCGGACATCAGTTTAGGTAATAAGGTATCTCTAAATTGAACTAATACTTCATTTTCTGCTACATTTTCACTTATCTTATTATATAATTGTAAAATAAGTTCATTAAATTGTTTTAACAAAGTATGATTCGCTACTAAAACATTAATTTTTGAAAAACTATCTTTTCTATAAAATTCTCTAGCACTACCATTACCCCAATTTTTAGATTTATCACGTGCTTGTTTAACTAAGAAATTTAAGTATAGCTGAGGAATGGCATCATTTAGACTCCTAAACCTCCACATATTTTGGTTCTGTAATCCACCTTTTGTATTATCTAATATTAATCCAATCTTGCCAATCCCTGCTCCAACCATTACAAGTGCACAATCAAATTTTTCAAAAATATATTTGCTATATTTTGAGTCTTTATATTCTTCTGGAAGAAAAACAGTATTCGTATTTTCAAATATTCCATCTTTTATATTTAACGTTCTCAACACTGGAATCCCCTGTTCAACATACTCATCCGCTCTAAATGCGAAACCATTTTGAATCTCACTAATTTTTCCTATTTGTTCAATAGTCCACCCTTTAGGAATCATTCCTAGTTCACTTTCGATCATTTCCCCACCGCTTGATTTGTAAGGCTGTCCTTCTTCATTTGGAAATTCAAAGTCAACAAACCATCGCTTAAATAACGCCTGCGCCATCTCCTCAAGCGTCTCATTCATCTGATTGTTCAACTCAATCTTCTCATCTAAAGATGAAAGAATATCAGCAATCGCTTTTTGTTCTTTTAAAGAAGGATAAGCTACTTTGACAATTTTAAATGCTTTATGGGTTAAATCCTTTTGTACACTACCTGATGCGATTATATTAGCATATTCTCTTACCTGTGGAGAATTTAAATAGTAATACATATATTTTTTATCAAACTTATTATAATCTAATATCACCTTAAAACAGTTATTATGTACACACCCTTCAACATCAGTATAAACTAAACCTACTTGTCCTGTCCTTGTATAAATGATATCTTCTTTAGTTGCTATATAATTTTCTGGAATATCTTTCACATATTCACTAAAAACTTTCCGTGGTAAATCAGTTATTTTTAATAAAGGTATACTGCCCAACTCTTGACTTTGTAATCTTTTCTTTGAAGCTATTTGTAGCCCCTGTCTTAACTCTGCAATATCACCAATTTTTGAAATAGTCCAATCTTCTGGAACCTTACCGAATAAAGTATTAAAACTCATATCCAATGCCTCCAAGTTGTTTTCTAATTTCATCTTCCAACTCTTTAGATTTTTGAAATTGCTCTGCTAATTGCTTTGTTAGACGTTCCATTTTTTCTTCAAACGGTTCTCCATCATCGTCTGCCTCTTCAATCCCAACATAACGACCTGGCGTTAAAATGTAATCATGTTCTTTAATTTCATCAAGATCTGCCACTTTACAGAACCCTTGAATATCTTCATAATTTTCATCATTTTTATAGTTAATATACGTATCCGCAATTTTTCTAATTTCTTCGTCTGTTAATTCTCGTAAACGACGTGTCACCATCGTTCCAAGTTTGCGCCCATCAATAAACAACGTTTTCCCTTTATGAGATTTATTTCGGTTCATGATCCAAATACAAACTGGAATTCCTGTTGAGTAGAATAATTTATCAGGTAACGCCACAATACAGTCGACTAAATCAGCCGTAATCATGTTTTGACGGATCACCCCTTCATTTGACATGTTACTTGAAAGGGAACCATTCGCAAGAACCGTTGCTGCAATTCCATTTTGATTTAACTTATCAACCATGTGTGATAACCAAGCATAGTTCGCATTTCCAGCTGGTGGAACACCCCATTTCCAACGCGCATCATTCTCAAGTAAAGCTCCTCCCCAATCACTATCATTAAATGGAGGGTTGGCTAACACATAATCTGCTTTTAACGTTGGATGTAAATCTTCGCCAAACGTATCCGCATTTTTAGACCCTAAGTTATTTTCAATTCCACGAATCGCTAAATTCATCTTCGCTAACTTCCAAGTCGTTGGGTTCCACTCTTGACCATAAACCGAAATATCAAATGTATTTCCACTATGCTCTTTGACGAATTTATACGATTGAACAAACATTCCCCCACTTCCACAAGCTGGGTCTATGTTCCTACCGATTTTGATACAAAAGAAAAAGCCTTCTTCGGAGCAAAAGCTGCCGAAAAAGACTTGAAACAAGGGCTTCCAAGGTCATACTCTGACTTTGGAAGCCCTTGTTTTATGTGTTTAGTTATCCTGCTGCCGCTCGGTAATGCGGCGGGGTACCAGCCTTGCGGTGTAGCGATTTTGGAATAATTAAAAGGTGGGGAAAAATTAAAAAGTTACAATCATTCTCATGCCTTTATCTTGCTTACAGGCTTTCCATTATATCCAGCAGATGCTGATAACTATCAACGCTGTCGTAGACCACATCCGCCGATGAGAGTTCTGCGAACAATTTCCTTGCACAGTCAATCTTTGCTTTTTCAATCGGCTTCAGATTCAGCGTTTCCATCGTGCCTTTTGTCTCGGCGATAAAGAATATGTGCTTTACCGTACCTTTGTTGAAAGCAATCGCCCAGTCAGGCGAGTAATTGCCGACCGGAGTCGGAATAGAGAATCCCTTCGGAAGTTTGGCGTAAACGCAGACTTCCTCTGCTAAATCCATATCCTCAGCGAACTTTCTCTCCACGCTCTGGCCGTCTTTTGCATAACCGTCCGCAAATACATAGTCCTGTACATTCTTCTTTGCCCGATACGCCTTGGAAAAATCCGTATTCTTTTCGGCTGTAAAGATGGCACTGTCGTAGGTTCCTTCGGTCTGATTATAAGTAATCTTCTCCACGATCATCGTAGCTTTCTGCTCGTTGATCAGGCGGATAGCCTTTGTAATAAACTCCTCCGGGTTATTTTTGAACATGGCAAAGGTGTACGGCTTAATTCCCTCAAGGATTCGCGCAACTGTACGTCTGGTCAGTTTAGCACCTTCAGCAATCTTACCCACAAGGTCATATGTAACCTGGCTTCCTTCTGCTCGATCAAGAGTATAGGTCTGGCTCTTTTCCGCAACGAATCCGGCGCCGCTTTTCAACTTATCGGAATTCCAGTCCTGCCCCTGTTCGCCGGTGGTAACAGTGTATTGCAACCTTGCAACGAACATTTTATCATCGATATGCGCGATAGCTTTTCGGATAAGTTCCTCGCTATCAAACTCCACAGTATACGCATACTTGTGGTTAATATAATTCCAAAGCGTCTGAAACTCCTTCTTATAGAAGTTATCGTTCAGTGCATTTTCCTGAATCTTCGTTTCGTGACCATCACTGATCATATTGTCAAGGGCGTGTTCATCGAAGATGCTCTGGATAAGCGCATGGACGCCCTCAGAAATTTCCGTGCAGCTTTCCGGAACGGGAGCGAGTACGCCGTTCGCAAGGTCAGCGCGGTATTTATCGGTAACATGATCGTCCTCATCGATATAGTCGTTCTTGATGAGGTAACGGTAGATATCCCGTCCCTGCTTATCGGAAACAGTGACATCGTTGCCACCGATAATGAGCGTCTTGCCAATAAAATATTCCGCCGTAGCCTTGGTAGGACGTTCGTAAAGGTCGTCACGAATGCCTTTCTGCAAATCGGCAACGAAGCCTTTATACCCATCAGAAGCAATAACGGTCAGCTGGTTGATTTGTTGCACCTGACTGCCGAGTGTATCAGCATCCATACGATCGCCGTTCTGATTCACGCAAAGACGCAGGCCACGGCCAACCTCCTGACGTTTCTGCGTAGGGGAACTGCCACCATGCTTCAAGGTGCAAATCTGAAATACATTCGGGTTATCCCAGCCTTCACGCAATGCCGAGTGCGAGAAAATGAAACGCACGGGATTGCTGAAAGAAAGCAGCCGCTCCTTGTCCTTCAAAATTAAATCATAAGCCGAGATATCGTCACTTTCATCACTGCCACGCTTGGTAGAACTATCTACCTTACGACCTTTTTTATCTATGCTGAAATATCCGGCATGGGTTTGATGTACATCAATACCACGGAGATACTGCTCATACGGCGTGTTGAAAAGCGTAAGATACTCGCTCAAGATATCCATATATTCCTGCTCAAAAATCTCTCCGTACTGCGAGTTCACCTCATTGCCATCGTCATCATATTTTCGGTACTTCGCAACCTCATCAATGAAAAACAAGGACAGTGTTTTGATGCCGCGGGAAAACAAATCCTTCTCCTTTTCAAAGTGAGAACGGATGGTTTCTCTGATCTGTACACGGCGCAGGTCAGCCTCGGACACATCTCCAACGACTTCTCCGGCATGGATTGTTTCACCGTTGGTAAAGGTCACAATTCCACGAATAGGATCAATTTCGCTGATACGGTATCCTCGATACTGATTCATATTTTTGGAGAGTGCGAAAAGGTCATCGTCCACGCCCAAGAGCCTTGTCTCGCGGTTGATGGACTTATTGTATCCGATTTCAAACTCGATGCGCGCCATCGGCGGTTTCTTCGGAGAGATAACAATGCCCTCCAAGAAAAGATAGCTGTCCGTTCCGCGCAGATTCTTGATATCAAAGCCTTTGACCTCGATTCGCTTAACCAGCCGCTTGTTGTAGGCATCCAGCGCGTCAAGCACATACACCAGTTCATGGTGCTGTTTGTGCGTAGCGGAATAGTTCAGGCAAAAGAGCGGATTAAACTCTTTCAGACTTTCCTGCGTGGCAGTGCCGCCCATTTTTTGCGGCTCATCAAGGATAACAATAGGACGGTTCGCCTTGATAACGTCAATTGGTTTTCTGCTGCCGAAGTCATCCAGTTCCGTGCGGATACGCCTTGCATCCTTTCCACGGGCATTGAAAGCCTGAATGTTTATAATCATGACGTTGATATCTGCACTCTGGCTGAAGTTATCAATCTCCGCCAGATTCTTAGAATCGTACACGAAGAAACGAGCCTTCTTGCCGTAATATTCCATAAAGTGATCCTGCATGGTCTCAAAACTCTTGCGGACGCCCTCTCGGATAGCAACGCTCGGCACGACCACGATAAACTTGCTCCAGCCGTACTGCTTGTTCAGTTCAAACATGGTCTTTATATAGACGTAGGTCTTACCCGTTCCAGTCTCCATCTCCACGTCAAGGGAGCAGGTGCCAAGTCCTCCGGTCGTTACGGTTTCCGACAGCTTGATATTATTGCGAGTCTGAATCCTGCGTATATTATTAAGAAGCTGTCCGGAATCAAGCTGCACACGGGCATTGGCAAAGCCCATATACAGTTCTTCTTCTGGAATCATCCAGTTTGTTACGTCTCGTTTAATCTCCACATCTCTGCGGTAGGTGAAGCGATCGTTGAACGGTTGACCTGCAAACACACCTACTACGCTTTCTACAGCCTCGGTTTGGTAAGGCTGTATGGTAAATTTGAATTTCATATCTGCCATTACAATACCTTTCTTTGCGTTTTCGGACTGTAGGTTTCAAAAATCTGTTCAAAGTTTGTCATCACGCTGTCGCTTGCGATGCCGCTGTCACGAAACACAGCGTAGAACGGCTTTTTCTTGGCAATCTCGGTGACTGTCTCCTCTGTGATCTCCAAATCAAAACAGGCAATGAGATAGCCATCTGCTACAGAGAAGACCTTCTTGCCAGCAATTTCTGTTTCCTGAATGTCAGAAGAGAGCAGAATGCCCAGGTCGAGCATTACCTGGAAAAGCAGATCCTCCGGGGTACGATTCGGCTTGATGTTGTCAGCAAACAGCTCCATCTGCCCCTGATTGTAATCAGCAGGGCGATAAAACACATCTTCCATATTGCTGCTGTCCACCTTGAACACACGGAAGCCGATATCAAGGTTGCCGGTCGTCAAAGGAGATTCTTCTCTGATTATCTTTCCAACGCGACGCAACCGTTCTTCACCCACATCACATATATTTTTAAATCCAGCAGCATAGGCATCTGTTTCTTCGCCTAATGGCTCCTGTATTTGAACTAATATAAATTTCCTATGACCTCCATCTTCTGCATTCTGCTGAAGCAGTGCATGAGCGGTAGTTCCTGAACCAGAAAAGAAATCCATCACGTAATCTTCTGGACCTACTGCAACACTCATAAGGTATTTCATAAGGTTTATTGGCTTCGGATTGTCAAAATGTACCTGTGGTATAAGTTTTTTAAGAAAAACTGTCGTGCTTTGCGCATCGAAAACACCCCAGCTACTCTTAATTGCCTTATTTTCATTTGTCATCTCATATAAAAACTCTTTCTGCTTTGGTAAACTCTCTTGTTCGTTTTCCACCGAAGCCAACCATCCATATCGCGTTTGATCAATCTTATCAACATCCCATTGATAAGATAACGATGCAAACTTTCGGAACAGCTGTGATTGACCACATACTTCATCATATTGTTCACAAGGTATTGGTTGCGTATGGTTTTGAAAAACCCTTTGACTGCAAAACCATGCCCAGTCATATTCTTTCATGGCAGCAATCTGTTCTTCGCTCATCCCTGCATCACAATACTCAACTTCTAAACGCTTCCATCTACTATCAAACTTCTTTTTCTCATATCCATAATTAAATCCCATTATTAACCTCCTGTAGATTCAATTTGCAAAATTCACCATGCAAACTAAAATCAGGAGGAGATCGACAACGAGAATCTCTGGGTTGTTTTCCATCCCCAGAAACAAAAATGCCAGCTGATCTTAAGGACCAACTGGCATTTTTATTCGCGCACAAAGAAAACGCATTATTAAGATTTTATAAGTACAACAAGTATACCAAGCACAATTCGATACCAACCAAACACCTTAAAATCATGTTTTTTGATAAAGTTCATTAGGAATTTAATTACTAAGACAGATACCGCAAATGCCACAGCCATACCGAGAACAAGAGCGAGCAGTTCTGCACTTGTAAATTCAAACCCGAATTTTAACAGCTTAAAAGCACTTGCTCCAAGCATAGTAGGTACTGCGAGGAAAAAAGTAAACTCTGCTGCTGCCACTCGTGAAACTCCTATGAGTAAAGCACCTATAATCGTTGCTCCCGACCGTGATGTGCCGGGTATAAGTGATAACACTTGAAATGCCCCTATCAAGATTGCTGTTTTATAGCTGATGTCAGAAAGTGCCATAGTAGTAGGAGTACGCTTTTTATTCCAATTTTCTATGAGAATGAATAACAAACCATAAAAGATTAACATGATTGAAATCACAATGGGGGTTTGGAGGTAAGCATCCAAATAATCATCAAATAGAATCCCCATAATAGCTGACGGTACACAAGCTACCGCAACCTTGAACCACAACGAGAAAGTATCCTTTTTAACAATTGACTGTGCTTTGTTCTTAAATTGAAAGGGAAACATCTTGTTCCAAAACATTACAACCACTGCGAGTATAGCTCCAAGTTGAATAACAACAAAAAACATTTCTTTAAATGCTTCGCTCATATTAAGTGTGATAAATTCGTCCACAAGAATCATATGTCCTGTGCTGCTGATAGGTAGCCACTCAGTAATACCCTCAACAATTCCAAGAAAAATAACTTTTAAAATTTCTATAAAATCAAGTACCATTATTTCAAATCCTCCTTTTTAAAATGATGAAAGGTCATAAGAAAACCAACTGCTGATACAAGAATAATAATAGATACAGACAGCAGTGTAGGATAGCCGGTACTCTGAAGTTTACCCTGCACCAAGAAATAGGTGGCTGTCCACGGATACAACGCTCCCCATTCTTGATTTGAAAGTGCGGCACTTCCCATGACAATCACGGCAGAGCCAATCATCGGGGCGACAAATCCTTTTGTTTTCATAGCAACAAACACAAAAGGAGAAACTGTTAAAAACATCAGGATACTGCCAAACAAAAACTTGGGGAGCCATACTATTGCCACTAGTAAGCTATATCCCTCCAATGTAAAGACAGCGTCATATAGCCCACAAACGATAAATATACCTGCCCATGTTACAAGGGTTAGCATAACAATCCAAAGAAGCAGGGTGCAAAATTTTCCAATTAATAGTTTTGTCCTTGAAATGGGTATGGGCAATATGGTTTTGAGGGTGCTTTCTGTGTACTCTCTGCTAAACAAGTAAGCTGCAATTGCCACATATATCATAATGTTTACCAGCAGCATGATATACAGTACACTGTCGCTGTATATGTCAGACAAGGTAAAGATAATCTCCGGCTTATCAAAATGTGTTTGCAAGGCTTCTATTAACATCAAAAGTGGGGTAGATAATACCCCTGCCACACTAATTAGCACCATTTTTGAACGCTTTAGTTTTAATAATTCACAAGAAATAAGATTAAGCAATACCGCCACCTCCAATCAGTTTAGAAAAGTAGTCCTCTAAGTTTTCCTCACTATCATTTATCCTTGTCACGAGCAGTCCATTTCGTGCAAATTCTCGATTGATTTCTCCAACACTTTGGCTAAAGTCATAAATTCTCACCGTACCGTCCTGCACTGTAAAATCCGTCATGTGGTAGTGGTTTTCTAAAATCTTTCCGGCTATCTCACTGTCAGATAAATCAAATTGAATGTATTTTCGATTCCTTTTGTGAAGCTCGGATATATTCACTTCCTCTACTAAATGCCCCTCGTGCATAACGCCGATAATATCTGCTATCTGTTCAATCTCGCTTAAAACATGGCTTGAGATAAAAATGGTAATGCCATGATTGTGACTAAGTTCAGATAAAAGTGAGCGTATTTCAACTATTCCAATGGGGTCAAGTCCGTTAATCGGTTCGTCAAGTATTAAAAGCTCCGGCTCGTGCATAATGGCGGCGGCAATACCAAGCCGTTGCTTCATTCCGAGGGAATAATCGGAAAAGACTTTTCTTTTCTCCTTATGCAGCCCCACAACTTCAAGAGCTTTTTCTACTCCACTTTTAGATACTCCCCCTCGCAGTTTAGCGAGAATTTGCAAATTCTCATACCCTGTTAAATTACTGTAAAATCCCGGTGTTTCGATAATAGAGCCTACTTTGCTATAAAGGGTATGGATATTTTCCTTATAGTTTGTGCCAAACAAGCGTACCGTTCCCTCCGTTGGGAAAGCAAGCTGCAACATCATTTTCATTGCTGTGGTTTTGCCTGCTCCGTTTCTGCCGAGCAAACCATAAATTTTGCCCTTTGGCACATGAAGATTTACCTTATCGACAACGGTGGCTGTTCCGTATCGCTTCGTAAGATTTTCTGTTTCAATGATATAATCCATATTTGATTCTCCTTTCCGTGGGTTGCTGTTCTTGTTTTCGCTGACCACAATCTTATTATCCACGAGTATTGCATAGAAGCCAAGAAATCTACCGTCACAATGCCGACACAATAGATGTCAGCACGAAAAAAGCTCCGACACTTATCGTGTCAGAGCCTATTTTAAAGGGTTTATGGCATTTTACTTTGTTTGGGTTTGCTTTATCCAGACAAATATTTTAGCAACAAATAGCAGAAACATAAGGGCGGTTACATAGGGTTGTCTTGCCGCAACGAAGAAGCAGATAAAAAGCGTACTCAGCACGAGAGAGCATTTTGTGATTATGTTGCTCCATGATTCCTTTTCAAAACAAACACACATCAGTTTCGCTATCCCAAGTGCAATCAAAACAATAAAAACAATCCAATAGATTGCAAGATATATTGGGGTAGTGTCTGTAAATGAAAGTAGATTGACAGAATAAATATATCCGTCAACAAGGTTACCATACAACGGCAAAAGTATAAAAGTAACCGCCATCATATCTAATATTCCATAAATGAAACTGTAAATTTTTTTCAAGTTGGAACGATTTTCAGTTTCGGCAAGTGTAATCAGTTCTTCGCCCGATAGCAGTTCATCTATGGTCACAGAAAAGAATTTAGAAATACACTTGAGCGACTCAATGTTAGGGTAACCCTTGCCGCTTTCCCATTTTGAAATGGCTGTTCTTGATACATATAATTGCTCCGCAAGTTGTTCCTGCGTTAAGTTCTTTCCAGTCCTAAGCTGTTGTAGCTTTTCATTAAATTCCATGATTCTCCTCCTGTTTGTTCCTTGTTTTCATACGTCCATCAACGGGTTTTTCTGCATCTTTTGGTATCATCCATGCACGACCAAATTTTTCAGTTCCGTCAATGCGATTTTCCTCACATAATTTTTGTATCCGTCTTTCCGATATGCCCCATTTTTCAGAAGCGGCTTTCACAGAAATGTAATTCATAATATCAACTTCCTTTCGCAAAGAGTATATAATTATTATATACGGAATGACGAATAATAGCAAGTTTCTCTCCACTAATACGAAATTATACACTACTAAACATAAAATCATACTTCGTTCAAATATCATCACCCGAAATGTACAATGATATAGGATGATATTAAAATGTACCAAGATGAAAGAAAACTTGATTTTAAGCCGTTAGGTATAGCGATAAAAAAAGCTCGGGAAGCAAAAGGGTGGACACAGGAATATCTTGCCCAACTGGTAGACCTTACGCCACGCTCTATTATGTATATAGAGAACAGGGGGCAGCACCCAAGGCTTAACAAATTTTATCTCATTACTACCTTGCTTGACATCTCTGTAGACCAGTTCTTTTTTCCATGCAATGAAGATGGCGACAACAATCGCCGCAAACAAGTTGATGTACTGTTGAATGATATGGAAGAAAAGGAGCTTATCGTGATGGAAGCTACGGCTCAAGGCTTGAAAAAGGCAAGAGAAACTGCGGAATAATTAACGCTGTTTTCGTAAGCCAAGCCAACTGAAAAAAGTGCGACACCTACACAGGCTATCGCACTTTTTAGGTTATTTTTTTATTCTCCACACAAATCATAAAGCTGTTCACATCGGTTTTGAATATCTAAGATTTCTGTTTCGGTTAAACTCCTGCGGTTATGAGTAAGTTGTTGCTCTAAAAAATCACGATAGCCATCAAGTAAGGCATCCCGTAAAAGCTCGGGGGCTTTGCAATGTTCCACACCAAACCATTGCTCATCTTTTTCATCCCAAATCATAACGGTGTATCCTCGCTTAGTGTTCACCACCTCCAAAACACTATCTTTATTTAGGTAATCGTTGAATACTTCTAAAACCTTTTCAAAGGTCATCATTTTATCAGCCCTTTCATATTTTAGGTGCTTATATGTAAGTAGTTTATATACTTATTACGACTATGATAATAAAAGTATCGTCTTCACTATAATAATAAATAATCCATTTTGATGTTGGCTTTATTTCTTCAGCAATTCGCAAGAGATAAGGAGTGTCTACATTCCCAAACGACAAACCTATGGATACTACTTGCTCTATATCTTTTAGACTTGAAAAAAACGATTCATTTCTCGATATAATTGCATCCGTGTCTTTATATAATGACGAGCAAAATTTTGCTATCGCGGAGCATATACTTTCTTCCCATTCTACGAACTCTTCACTTGCACACTGTGCTCTTCGTTTGTAATAATCTATAATAAATTTATTTCCATGCCCCATGATGGGTGGTATTGCAGAGCATGATGGTACTCCTCCATGCAAGTGAAGAACTGTTTTTACCCCATATACCCGCTCTAGGACATCTGTATAATTAAAATTAATGAAAATATCAGAACAATTTCCTATGAAACTCTTTTTAATGGGGCACACACCTGATGTATCTATAGACTCTAACCACTCAAGTACATATTTCTGTAAATCTGAAGAAAACCCATACTGTTCCTTCCAGTGAAGATCCAGAGTATATTTTATACCTTCTTCTGGCATTTGCTCTGCAAGGGAACTTGCCATATCGTGCATTCCTTCTACATCTGGGTTACCCATTTCTTCCTCAAATGTTTGCCATAAATCTTTTAGCACTGATTTTTTCCATCTTTCTTGTGCCGCTTCAGTGTACCAAGGCTCTGTATCATCTAAAGGCTGAATGTTATACATAGCCTCAAAATCCGTTAGAAATGACTCATGATGCGTTTCTAAGAAACTTCTGAACTCAGAATATGGAGTTCTAATACCATGCTGTATGTCGAAACCGTTTCCTACCAAATACAATGTTTTCATGTTATTCCTCCTATTTGAACGGCAATATAAAAATAGCCGGGATGCCCCGGTCTGTCAACACACCCCAAGAGCAGATTTTACACCGCAAGGGCACACTTTTTAATTTTACCCATACCTTGTATCAAACTCGGTATGATTATTTCATAAACTTTACCTTTATACGGCTGAATCATTTCAACCATTAATTTCACGACACATTTTGGTGTATAGAATTCTCCACCTTCATTGGCTCCGAATTTACCTAAGAAATATTCATATACACGACCTAAAACATCTTTATCGCGAGCATCTTCTCCACCGACATTGATGTTTGTAAATAAGTCAATGATTTCACCTAAAATACGTTTATCAAGTTCTGGACGTGAGTAGTTTTTAGGAAGTACCCCACGTAAAGAGTCATTTTCTTTTTCAATTGAATCAAGTGCCTGATCCACAATCTGACCGATTTCAGGTTGTTTAGAATAATCTGAAATATAACTCCAACGCGCGTGTTCTGGAACCCAAAACACTCCTTCAGAAATATACTCGTCACGATCTTCAGCAAACTCCGGATCATCTGCTAATAATTCCACATAACGTTCATTAAAGGTATCAGATACATATTTTAAGAAAATCAATCCAAGTACCACGTGCTGATACTCCGATGGATTCATATTATTACGTAATTTATCTGCTGCTTGCCACAGCTTCTCTTCAAAACCAATTGTAGCCATTCTCTGTTCCTCCTAATTTCATTCCTTATAACCATATTTTAAAACTTGTTTGCACTGATTACAATAACAGCCATTTAATAACAATTAATAAATTATAAATTAAAAGGATTTTTTGACTATTAATCTAATTTTGAAAACCTTTGCTACTTCCTTCTATTAGAAATCTTCCCCTCATATCGTTAATAGACAGTTAAGAAATAAAGGGGGAGCTTTTTGTGGGAATGCAGTTTTTCTTACGTTCAAATCAACAACGGTCTAACTTTAGACGAGCATTAAATCAACTCATGTCTACTCGTGGGGAAACACTTATTTTAAGCACTGGTTATATTAGTAGTAGTTTATTTAACGATTACAATCACGATGATTTCTTTCATGCGATTCGTAACGGTTTTAAAGATTTGCCCTATACTGAGATTATCATTATTGGTGGGATGTTTGATTCTAATTTAAAAAATCAATATCAGTTTGAAGGATTTATTAAATATTTAATGTATTTAGGCTATAAAGTAACTTACTACAAGCCTAGATATTTAAATTGGCATGCAAAAATCGCCATGAAACTCATTAACAAAACACCCGTTATGGCCATCATAGGGAGCAGCAATTTAACTGCACCCGCTTATTCCGAGTATAACTATACTCATAAAGACTATAAGTTCAATATTGAATGTGATCTACTCATTTGGGATCACGACTTATTAGATAATTTCAAAGGGATTGATGTGATAGAAACTAGTGATGAAAAAGAGATTGACTATGAAGAACTTCAAGAGCAAAAAATTACAATCCTACTAGACACGTTGTATCAAGCACTCCAAACTCATGATTCACTAAAGACAATCTCACGTAATCATCTCATTGAGCGATCAAATACCCCGTTAGAGATGTTAAACTATTTAGAACATACATTTTTTGAGTCATCTAATTCAGAATTAGACACTAGACTATTAGAAATCATTAGCGATATATGCTTTGAAATAGATGTCATCCGAAGTATGAAAAAAAATGGTTCTACCTTAGAGCAACGTTTTACCATGAGCCATATTTTAGATTTGCATCCTACTCTAAATGACAGTAAACTACTCAGTCTTTTGAAGACCGAGGTTCAACGCTATGAACGTTTCTCAGAAATCATTGAATGGCATCAATTAAAGGAAAATTGGTTTTATCCGGATGAACATCAAAAACTTATTGAAGAAATTAAGAATACTGTTTCTCCTTGCGATGAAATTATTTGCTTAATTGAGAAGTTGGGCGCTTTTTCAGCATTAGAAGTCACTTTTAGCACATGGAAATATAAAAAGCTAGTGACAACCCTAAACTTAAATGCTATCCATCTTTCTCTCCCTTCTGAGATGAAAAAAGAATTATATGAAATCATCCAAATAAAAATAAATGAAAATTGAAGCACATAAATACCAAAATAGCTACCCATCTTCTTAACTAATTACGAAGATTGGGTAGCCTTTATTTTATATAATCCCTCATTTATAAACCTTTAATCAATGTAATCCAGATCTTCAAACAGATGATTAAGGTATTCCCTATTGTTTATATTTTTTCACGTAATGACACCTATATTGTCCTTTTATAATCTCTAATGTTATAATATCCTTATTATCAACATAAAGGACGGTTTTATATGGCTTCTAAAGTTAAGAGTATTGATGGGTTAATGCGTCATTTACGTGATACTCACAATATTGATATTAAAGGTAGTATTCAAAAACAAAAGTTACGTCATATAGGGTACTATCATGGTTATAAAGGTTATCGTTATTTTAAAACGCCTAATAATCAATTTTTGTTCACAGATTTTAATCAGGTATTAGCGATAAATGAATTTGATATGGCATTAAAAGCTCTGCTTTATCCCAAAATCATGTTTATTGAAACAGCTATTAAAAATTATACTTTAGAAGTTATATTAGATTGTACCGGAACTGATTCTTTTAATGACGTATATTCTAATCTCCTAACACATTACAATTCATTTCCAGTTGCTTCAAAGGATTATAAATCTGAGTTAAAGCAACGTCTAGAACTACAAAATAAAATTTATAGTTCGCTTTCTCGTAATTATACTACTAAATTGGTCATTCAACATTATTACCATCAAGATAGAAATGTCCCAATTTGGGCAATTTTCGAGGTCATTACTCTAGGTGAATTCGGAAAATTCATTCATTGTCTAAATCAAAATACACGTAAGCTAATTTCAACATCGATTGGCTTAAATCAAAGTTTTGATACGGATGCTAAACTAACTGAGTCTATTATCTACTTGTTAAGAGATCTGAGAAATGCTGTTGCTCATAATGATATTATCTTTGATACTCGATTCAAAACCGGTCAGGTAAAAAAGACTCTAATACATTCCATTTCATATGACTCTAAAGTTCAAGGTATTAATTTTAATACCATAACTGATTATATTATTTTAATTAGCTTTATCCTAAAGCAGTTAGAAGTTTCTAAAACAGAAATAAGCAAAATGATTTCTAATTTTGATCACCTAAAAGAAGAGTTTCGAAAAAAAATACCATACAACATATACTCCAAAATTATTCATACTGACACAAATAATAAATTGTTAGAATTAAGAAATTATATTAAACTTTAAAAAAATATTGCATATTATTACTACTAAATGTATACTATATATATTGAATAGCGGTGAATGTCTGCGGACTACACCTAGGAGAGATGGATGCGTCTATCTCTCCTTTTAATTTTTATACTAATTGATTGATTAATCCTATTTGCTAGTACGAGCAAATAGGTTTTTTTCTTTATAAACAAACTTATGTAACATATGATTCGTCTTTATGCTTTCTATCTAAATACCTATTCACTTCTCCTTATCAAAATAACCAAGACAGTTTCTTATAAGAGATCTAGACTGCACCTTTCAAATCTAAATACTTTATTTATAGATAATTACTTACATCCCCTGCTTCGTGATTCAAAGATTAATCCTTAATGTCACCTGAAAAAAAGACACAATACGTTTTATAATATTTGATACCTAAGATTCCACTTTCCCTATCTATAGCATCTTGTTTGATTAAATGAACCGCACACGAATAATGTAAAGAAATGTCATGAACGTCTTTTCTACTTTTGACTTTAGTATGATGTAAAAAGACGATATAAAGGAGTGATTCAAATGAAAATAGCCATTGCTGGAGCAGGTGCGATGGGAAGTCGATTTGGAATGATGTTACATCAAGCGGGAAATGACGTGATTTTGATTGACCAATGGGAAGAACATGTGAGTGCCATTAAACATAACGGTCTAAAAGCCATTCATGATGGTGAAACAATTATTGAGAATATTCCTGCCTTTCTTCCAAAGGACATAACAGATTATCATGATGAAATTGATACGGTCATCTTATTTACAAAAGCGATGCAGTTAGATGACATGTTACAATCGATTACTTCTATCTTATCTGAACATACGACCGTTTTATGTCTACTAAACGGATTAGGTCATGAAGATACGATCAAAAATTATGTCGCTAAAGAAAACATTTTACTTGGAAACACGATGTGGACGGCTGGTCTAACAGGACCTGGTGAGGTCAACATGTTTGGTCATGGAAGTGTTGAATTACAAAATATTCATCCAAAGGGACAAGACGCGGCGCTTGAACTGGTTCAAGTGTTTAACGAAGCAGGATTAAACTGCAAATATAGTGAAGATATGATGTATTCAATCTGGAGAAAAGCTTGTGTGAACGGGACATTAAACGGAACATGTACGATTTTAGATGCTAATATTGCAAGTTTTGGATCTACAAGCGTCACAGATGAAATCATTCGTACGATCATTCATGAATTTGCATTAGTCGCTAAGCACGAGGGAATTCTTTTAGATGAAGAAGAAATTGTCAATCATGTTAAATCGACCTTTGATCCTCACGGAATCGGACATCATTATCCATCGATGTATCAAGATTTAATTCAAAAACATCGTCTAACTGAAATTGATTATATAAACGGGGCTGTCTGTAAAAAAGGAGAAACCTATCAGATTGCAACCCCTTATTGTCAATTTTTAACGCAGTTAGTTCATGCCAAAGAAGAACTTTTAAAAGCTAAATAAAAGGAGGCATTTTTATGTCAAATCAGCCAAAAATAACTTCAAAACTCTTTTTCAATAAAGTTCTGTCTGGTACTGCATTAGGAATTATCATCGGTCTGATGCCAAATGCGGTACTAGGATCGATTTTAAAGTATTTTCCTCAAACAAACTTTGTCATCTTATTAAGTCAAACCGTTGTCCTATTTCAATTAGCTACTCCACTATTAATCGGTGCGCTAATTGCCCTACAGTTTAAACTGAATCCGATGCAAACAGCCGTTGTTGCAGGAGCATGTTTAGTGGGATCTGGTGTAACCATGTATAACGCTGAACTAGGTGTCTATCTGAGTGCTGGAACAGGTGACATCATCAATACGATGCTAACAGCTTCAATAGCCATTTTTTTAATTTTGTTAGTTGCTGATCGATTTGGTGCAGTTAATATTATCTTATCTCCTATTTTAATTGGAGCCGGTTCTGGGTTAATCGGTTTATATCTACTTCCGTATGTTAAAAGCTTCACTACATTAATTGGGGATGGCATTAATTCATTTACGACGTTACAACCCATATTGATGAGTTTACTCATTGCCTGTTCATTTGCCATCTTAATTATTTCTCCTATCTCAACCGTTGCCATTGCATTAGCTATTCAATTAAATGGTGTTTCTGCAGGCTCAGCAGCCATGGGCGTTGCAGCCACAACATTAGTGCTTGTGGTTCACTCACTCAAAGTCAATAAATCAGGAGTAACTCTTGCCATTGCATTAGGCGCCATGAAAACGATGATGCCAAATCTATTTCGTTATCCTATCATATTAATTCCCATTTTATTTACCGCTTCTTTATCCTCTCTACCTGTGGCACTATTTAATGTCATGGGAACCGCATCTTCCGCTGGATTTGGCTTAGTTGGATTAGTTGGGCCATTAGCTTCAATTGACGCCGGATTAAATCTACTGACAGCGATCGTTGTCTGGTTTATTATTCCGACTCTAAGTGCTCTACTGTCATTATTAATTTTTGAAAAAGGACTTAAACTTTATAAAAAAGAAGAAGCATTTGCGTATCTTGGATAAGTAATGGTTCATCATTAGCTAATGATCAGATAAAGACTTGACTTAAATCAATCATTTCCCTACTTTCAAGTGGGGATTTTTTATAGCATATACCATAAGCATTTTATTGCTATCTTTTTAATTAAACACAGTTAAAGATCTTAATATTAAAAATCCCCCTATAAAAATTAAATTCTATAGTCTTTTAGAGATACTTAACATGAATTCTTAATAAGCTCTCATCACGAGAAAAAGTCACATATGAGTTAGAAATAATTCATATGTGACTCTTTTATTAATCTCTTGTTTAAATAATTATATTAGCCTTTTAAAAATTACTCTTTCAATTAATAACAGTTTGACTATACAATATCATCACTTTACTGTAGATGCACTCCATTTGATTCAATAACTTTCTTATACCAGTAAAAAGACTTTTTCTTTATTCTACTATAAGTTCCATTACCGTAATCATCAGCATCTACATAAATAAATCCATATCTTTTACTCATTTGGCACGTTGACATACTAACTAAATCAATACATCCCCAAGGCGTATATCCCATTACCTCTACTCCATCGCTAATAGCACTAGCAATTGCTTCAATATGTTGTCGATAATATTCAATTCTGTAATCGTCTATTATAATCCCATTATCGTTTACTATATCTTTAGCACCAATACCATTTTCAGCAATAAACAACGGTTTTTTATATCGATCGTACATCTCAACTAATGAATATTCTAGGCCGATAGGATCAACTTGCCAATTCCACTCAGTTACATCTAAATATGGATTTTTTACTCCTGTAGATAGATTTCCATTTACCTTCTCTTTTTTTTCAGCTTCAATGCTTGAAACTAATGACATATAATAACTAAATGAAACGAAATCAACAGGATAACTTTTTAAAATCTCTTCATCTTCTTCGTTAAATTTAATAAATATTCTTTTTGCTTTCCATTCTTCTTTTATAAATCTAGGATACATTCCAAAAACTTGTACGTCTGCATAAAAATAATTTTCACGATTAGTTTTTAAAGCCAATAAACAGTTTTTAGGGTGACAGTTTTCAGGATAAGTAAGTGTTCGAGTAACCATACATCCCATTTTTGCCTGAGGAATAATTTCGTGTAAACATTTTGTAGCTAATGCACTAGCCACAAATTGATGATGTAAAGCTTGATAAATGATCTCTTCTTGCTTTTCCTTCGGGTAACGTTCTGTTACAATCCCAGCTGTTGTAAATGGGTGACGAAAGATACTATCAATTTCATTAAATGTTAACCAATACTTAACTAAATGTTTATATCGATCAAAGACTACCTTGCAAAATTTAACAAACATTTCAATAACTTCTCTACTATACCATCCACCATAGTGATCAGAAAGATATAGTGGCATTTCATAATGATGTAACGTAACAAGTGGCTCAATATTTCGAGCTCTCATTTCTTTAAATAGCTCTTCATAATACAGTAAACCTTTTTCATTTGGCTGTTCCTCAACCCCTGTTGGAAAAATCCGTGTCCATGCTATTGAAACTCGTAATACTTTAAATCCCATCTCTGCAAATAAATCTAAGTCTTCTCTAAATCGATTGTAAAAATCAATTCCTCTTCTTTTCCCATATAAAATGGTATCTTCACTTTCCATTGCTTCTTTTATATCTTGTAAAGTAATCCCATGTTGAGCAATATAGTCTTTTGGATCAACATCTGGTTTAAATTTACTACAATCTGCAACAGATAATCCTTTTCCATCAACATTCCATGCACCTTCACATTGGTTAGCTGCTGTAGCTCCCCCCCACAAAAATCCTTTAGGAAATTTATTATTATTCTTCATAAATACCTCCAAAATAAATTTATTTAATGTCCTTCATTCCTTGTTTATTTGAAATTAATACAAATGGTGTCCAAATTAATGTACAAACAATTAATAAAACTATCTGTACAATGATTCCTTTCCAACCAAATCCTATAAATGCGTTTAGTATGATTGGAATTCCAAATGGTACATCAATGGTAGAGGGAGCAATGAATCCAATGTTAATAGCAACTAAAGCAATCATAGTAGCAACCGCTGAGTTAATAATAAATGGCAATGCATAAATAGGATTAAGTACAAGCGGTAATCCAAATACCAACGGCTCACTAATTCCACAAATACCTGGTGCAAGTGCTAGCTTTGCAACTGCTCGCTCTTCTTTTCTTTTTCCAAAAAGGAGCAATGAGAAAATTAAAGCTAGCGTCACTCCTGCTCCTCCACAGGTAACAAAGACATTCCAAAAACCTGCTGTAATTGGTTCAGTCGCTGTTAATCCTTTCTCTACTAATTCAATATTTGTAGCTAACGCAGCGATCATTAATGGATTACGTATTGGTGAGATAACCAATCCTCCATGTATTCCTAAAAACCAGAAAAACTGCATAAATATAACTATTGCTACGATTCCGAGTGGACTTTGGAATATTGACTCAAGTGGAGCTTGAATAATTTGATATACATACTCATTTATATATACACCACTTAACTCTTTAAATAAGACTCCGAAAATTGAAAAAATAGATAATGTAATAAAGATAGGTATAAGTGTATTAAAAGATGTTGCTATTTGTGCCGGAACTTCTTTTGGCATTTTAATGTTTAACCTATCAATGTTATAGAGTAATTTAAATACTTCAGCTACAATAATTGTTAAAATCATTCCAATAAAAAGTCCTTGGGCTCCCATTACACTACTCGAAAGACCTGGTGCGGACCCTGAAATTTCATTAATAATTACTCCTACCTCGTTTGGTACTACTGAAATATAAGCAAGTAAGGCTATGACACCGGTAATAAAATCAGGAGTTTTATTTTTCTTAGCTAGTTGCATTCCTAATAAAAATACAATTGGCAATGTCATAACGGTTAATGTTGCAAAATTAACAGCAGTAAAGGCAGGAGCAATTTTTACTAGCCCTGGTATCCATTTCGCAACTCCAATTGTTTCACTACAAAGTAATAACTTACATAATGTTGAAAATGATCCAACAATAACAAATGGCATATAAATAGTAAAAGTATTTTTTATTGCAGATAGATACTTATTATCGTCTACTTTTTCTGCAATTAACATCAAAAAATCTTCGAAATTTTCAGATAACTTTGACACACTAATCCCCCCTCTAAGAAGCTTATTTTTGATTGAATAACTCTTCAGCTTGATTTAGTACAGCCTCGCCATCACATCTACCGTATGCAATTGGATCAATAACTCCCATTGGAAATGAATCGCCAACTATTTTTTTTACTTTTCGTTGAATGTGTCTTACTTGAGGCCCAAGCAATAATACATCAAAATTCCCCAATTCTTCCTCTATCTGTCCCTGTTCAACAGCCCAAATTTTATAATCTTTTCCTTGTTTTTTCGCTGCTTCTTCCATTTTTGACACTACTATACTTGTTGACATTCCAGCACAACATGCTAACATAATTTTCATTTTTTATTCCCCCATTGTATTTTTATTTATTAATGAATTAATTTTTAACGTATAAACTAACTAACTTCTGTACAAAATCTTTAACCATAATCTCTATATCAAATGATTCTGCACATGAGCTGAAAGAATATTAACGTCTACTACTTTTTCATTTGTCTATTCTTCAGTTAACTTAAATTGCACCTCATAAGCTACTAACCAAATCTAATAACTCTTTTGTTATATCTCATCTTTAGTGCAATTAATCACCATTAATACTGGTGTTTTTGCATTATATACATTAAGAATCCCCCCCTCTTTGCACTTTTCTTCAATCATTTTTCAATCCTCCTTCTCTATTTTAATCATATAAGAGTCGCAATTCTTCAAGACTCAACTCCCTAACACCTACAAGATAACGCTTTCAAACTTAAAAGTCAACGCTTTCATAGATGAATAAAATGTCGTCTTTTCTACAAAAAAATTAGTTCTAAATTAAAAACGCTCATTCATCTATTAATTAATAACCAGTTATTTTAAACATTTTTGAAGAAATTTAAATTCACCGATGCAAGAATGTTGATCACAAAAGACAATTCTACAACTCATGATCAACTATCCCTTCATTTTAAGAATGAAGAAGCTAGCCTTATTTGACTAACTTCTTCTATCAGCTTTAGATGACGCTTACAAAAATTTTTATCTTTAAAATAATCTGTCATTGATTAGATGATCTATTTTACTTCTTTGTATAAAATATACATCATAATAAAACTTAACACCAATCCTACCACCATCGATATAACGATTCCATAAAATCCTCGGTCAATCCCTGAAGAATTAATATAACTTGGCAAAGCAAAGATTCCCATACCACCAGCCATATATCCAGTTGACTTTAAATATTCAGTAATCCCATCTGTGATGGCTCCAATGATACAGCTAAGGATAAATGTTTTTTACGGGGTAACGTAATCCCGTAAATAGCTGGTTCATTGACACCGAAAAATCCTGAAATCACAGCTGGAATACATAATGATTTGGGTCTTTGACCTTTTGTTCTTACCATACTATCTATACTTCGTAAACGCTTTAATTATTATTTTTTAACTATCTGAGAAATGAAAAAATATGATTAAATTTCATGAAATTTTAGTCATTTTTTAAATTAATTCAGCATAGAATTAAGGTTTGAAACATAAAAAAAAGCTACCCTTGTTCACCGATGTGACGCTTGGGTAGCTTTTTTGTTATTGAAAATTATTCTTCTGCTTGTTCAAATTGGCTATTATAAAGTTCAGCGTAGAAGCCGTTTTTAGCTAGTAATTCTTCATGATTTCCGCTTTCTAAAATATCTCCATCTTTTAAGACTAAGATCACATCTGCATTTTTAATCGTTGATAGACGGTGAGCAATCACAAATGAGGTACGCCCTTCCATGAGTTGATCCATCGCTTGCTGAATTAGTAGTTCTGTTCGTGTATCAACTGAACTTGTCGCCTCATCTAAAATTAACATCGGTGCTTGTTTTAACATCGCACGTGCAATCGTTAACTGTTGTTTTTGACCGGCTGATAAATTGACTTTATCATTTAAAATCGTGTCATAACCATCGTGTAACGTTTCGATGAAATGATGTAATCCAACCGCCTGACAAGCCTGTTGAACTTGTTCATCTGTAATATGATCCTGATTATAAATTAAATTTTCCTTAATGCTTCCTTCAAATAACCACGTATCTTGTAATACCATACAGAATAAGTCATGGATATTTTCACGCGTTAAGTCATGAATCGAAACATCATCAATTAAAATGTCTCCCCCGTTAATTTCATTAAATCGCATTAATAAATTAACAAGCGTTGTTTTCCCTGCTCCTGTTGGACCAACAATGGCAATTTTTTGTCCCGGTTTAGCAAGTGTTGAGAAGTTTTTAATGACAGGTTTTCCGTGTTTTGAATAAGAGAATTGAACGTTTTTAAATTCAACTTTTCCTGTAGCAGAAGTTAACTTCTGTTGTTTATGACGTTCATCTTCCATCTCTTCTGCTTCTAAAAATTCAAATACTCGATGACTTGCCGCTGATGCTGATTGTAAACTTTGGGCAGCTTGCGCCATTTGAGCAAGTGGTTGAGTAAAGTAACGGATATACATAATAAATGCCACAATGACTCCAAATGAGATCTTATCATTCATGGCTAAAACAGCTCCAACAATACAAACGGCGACATAACCTAAGTTTCCGATAAACATCATCATTGGCATCATTAATCCAGATAAAAACTGAGCTTTATAGGCGCTGTCTCGTAAATTTTCATTAATGGTTTCAAAGGCTTCACGCATTTGATTTTCACCGTTATAAGCTTTAACGATAAAATGACCGCTATAAACTTCTTCAACATGACCATTAATCGCACCTAACGATTCTTGTTGACTTAAGAAATATTTTTGAGATGTTTTCATGAGTAACATCATTAAAACGAATCCTAGTAAAATCGATAAAATAGCTGTGAGTGACATGATGACATTTGTTTTAAACATCATGATCAATGAACCGATAAATAAACACAGCGCCGTAACTAACATTCCAATACTTTGATTTAACGTTTGACCGATCGTATCAATATCATTTGTCACACGCGATAAAATATCACCTGTTGTCGTGTTATTATAATAAGCCATTGGTAACTTGTTTACTTTATCTGATAACGCTGTTCTTAACTGTTTAGAAATACGTTGAGTAATATTCGCCATAATTAAGCCTTGACCTAATGACAAAATAAAACTTACACCGTAAATGATAACTAACGTCCATCCAATATCGGCAATCGCCTCTAAATCCATACTTCCAAATAAACCACCTGTAATTAAATCGGTCATTTCTGATAATTTATCCGGTCCAAATAACGTTAGAACCGTTCCGATTGAAGCTCCGATTAAGGCGATTAAAATGAGTGGAAGATATTTTCTACAATAATGAAATAGCTTAATTAAACTCCCTTTTTGTTCGTTTGTTTGATTCATTACGCTAATTCCTCCTTTGAAAGCTGAGAATAGGCAATCTCTTGATAAACGTCACATGTTTTCATTAAGTCTTCATGCGATCCTACCCCAACAATCTTCCCTTCATCTAAAACAATAATTTTATCCGCATCTTTAATCGTTCCAATTCGCTGAGCGACAATAAGTAATGTTGTTCCTAACGTTTCTTTTTTTAGCGCACTTCTTAATCGACGATCCGTTTTATAATCAAGTGCTGAGAAAGAATCATCAAAAATTAAAATTTCTGGGCGACGAGCAATCGCACGAGCAATCGATAAACGTTGCTTTTGTCCACCTGAAAGATTCGTTCCACCTTGAGCAACATGTGCCTCATAACTTCCATCCATCTTTTCAACAAAATCCGTTGACTGTGCAATGTCAATCGCATCCATCACTTGATGAATATCTGCTGATGCCTTTCCATTATCACCAAAAGAAACATTTGATTGAACCGTTCCACCAAATAAGACCGCTTTTTGTGAAACATAACCGATTTTGTTACGTAACGCCTTTTGATCATAATCTTTAACGTTAATACCATTGAGTAAAATCTCACCTTCACTAACATCATAAAAACGTGGAATTAAGTTAACCAGTGTACTTTTTCCACACCCTGTTGAACCAATGAACGCAATCGTTTCTCCACGATTTGCTTTAAAGGTAATATCTTTAATCACACAATCGTCCGCATCTGGATACTTAAAGCCAACATTTTTAAATTCAATTTCACCTGATATACCGGCTGGTGATTCTTCGACTGTTCCGTTTTCAATCGTTACTTTTGTATTTAAAACTTCGTTAATACGTTTCGCTGAAACAGTGGCACGCGGTAAAATCATAAAAATCATAATTAACATCATAAACGCCATCACGACTTGCATCGCATAAGATGAAAAAACTATCATATCTGAAAATAGCGTCATTTTAGATGGCAGATCAGCTTCATTAATCACAATAGCCCCTACCCAATAAATCGCTAAACTTAATCCACTCATAATTAAACTAATACTTGGCATTAAAAAGGCTAATACAGAGTTCGTAAATAAGTTAGTGCTCGTTAATTCTTTATTCGCTATTTCAAACTTGTCTTCTTGATAGTCCTCCGCATTATAAGCACGAACCACACGTAATCCTGTGATGTTTTCGCGAGCAATTCGATTTAAATTATCTGTTAACTTTTGAACACGTTTAAACTTTGGAAGAGCAATTAACACACAAACTCCAACGATGACTAATAAGGCGATGACAGCCACTCCCGTTGATAGTGTCCATTGCCAACTTTTATCCATGATTTTCATTAATGCCCATCCAGCTAAAATAGGAGCCTTAATTAACATTTGTAACCCCATGACAATGAACATTTGAACTTGATTGACGTCGTTTGTTGAACGAGTGACTAAACTTGACGTTGAAAAATGATTAATCTCTTCCATCGAAAATGACTGAACTTTATCAAATAAAATGAAGCGTAAACGAGCTGAAAGGTTTGACGCAATTTTAGCAGAGATCGCTGCTACAACCATTGAAGTTGCCAAACTTCCAAATGCACAAAGTAACATCCAGCCTCCCGCTACTAAAATATCCTTCATTTCACTTCCTGGCGTTTGAACCAGTCGAGTAATTTCACTCATATAATCTGGTATTTTTAAATCTAACCAAACTTGAGTCACAATAAAAATGAAGCTAACACCAAATAAACCCCATTCAATTGCTTTTAATTTTTTAAATAATTGAATCATATTTGACACTCCTCCCTATGATAACTCTAATATATGTATAAAAGATAAACTTAACATAAACTCTTAGCGCTACCATTTTATTTTTTTAATAAATGAAACGATTTTTGATGATTGATCCCTAGTTAACGTAATGAAAAAGGAATTTAACCTAAATAGGCTAAATTCCTTTTACTCCTTTGGAAGCGAGACTACAAACGTTGTTCCTTTAGAAACTGTACTCATACACTTAATATTTCCTTTATGTAACGTCATAATTTCATGAACAATAGACAGTCCCAGTCCATTTCCCATCGTTGCATGTGAGCGATCTTCTTGATAAAACTTATCAAAAATTTTAGGAAGGGCTTGATCGGTAATTCCACATCCTGTATCACTAATTGTGACTAACACGTCACTCTCTTTTTCTTGTACGATCACTTCAATGATTCCTTGAGTTGGGGTAAATTTAATTGCATTATCTAATAAGTTTAACCACACTTGATTTAGCATTTCTTTATTAGCAAAAACATGGATATCCTGAATATCTGCCTGAAGAAGAATCTCTTTTTTCTCAAGTTTAGAATCAAGCATTAAAACACATTGTCGAATTTGCTCACCTAAATTAAATGACTGCTGATTGGTTAAGATGGTTTGTCCCTCAACTTTAGATAATGTCAACACATTAGTTGCTAAAGCGGAAAGTCTCGTTGATTCTTCAATGACAATATCTAAGTATTCATCACGCTCTTCTTGTGAGAGGGTTGGATCTTTTAAAATCTCAGCAAATCCTTTAATTGAAACAATAGGTGTTTTAAATTCATGAGAAAAATTATTAATAAAATCCGTTCTCAATACTTCGATTCCCGCCAGTTCTTCTGCCATATGATTAAAATTATCAGACAAAACTCTATATTCTGGAGGATGCGTAATGTTTAATCGAGCTGAAAAATCACCACTTGCTAATCGATTCGTTGCTTCAATAAACTGACAAATCGTTGCAATCACCTTTCGACTCGCGATCGCAAAAATAATAAATCCGATAATGATACAAGAAACAAGTGTAATCCCTATCACCACACAGGGTTGATCTTGGATTGTCTCACTCATCCAATTAAATGAAATTCCCATATAAAGAAGCGTCCATGTCACAGCTAAAGTAATGAGATGAATAATGAATAAGCATAAAGCAAAATATAAACTTAATCCTATCTTACTAAGTAACTTTTTCATACATTTTTCACCGCTTTGTATCCAAGCCCTCGAACAGAGATGAGATCGAATTCAGGATAATTCGAAAAACGTTTTCTTAATCGATTAATATGGACATTCACCGTTGTATCCGTACTTTCTGTTTGAAGCCCCCAAATTTCATCCATTAGCTGAATTCGAGTAAAGACACGTCCGGGATAAGATAACAGTTTATAAAGTAAATAAAATTCTTTTTGGGGAAGTGTTTGACTTTCACCTTCACGCGTCACTGTTAGTGAATCATAATCTAGTGTCACACTGCCAATAGTTAGTTTTCGTTCATTTACGATTTGTGAGCGACGTAATAACGCTCGGACTCGCAAAAGCATTTCTTCCACATCAATCGGCTTGGTCATATAATCATCTGTCCCGACAATAAATCCTTTTTTCTTATCTTCCGGTAATTGTTTGGCAGACACCATTAAGATCGGTAAGTTAAAGTTAGCCTCTCTTAACTGTCGAGCTACCTCATATCCATCCATTTTAGGCATCATAATATCTAAAAGAATTAAGTCCACATGCTGACGTTCTAAAGTAGTCAAAACTTCTTCTCCATCTTGTGCAGTTAAGACTTCATAACCTTCTCGTTTTAAAACGGTTTCAAGTAGCTTTCTCGCATGTTTATCATCTTCTGCCACTAAAATATGAATCATCTTCACACCTCACTAAAAAGTCTACCTCTCCATTTAAATCCCTTTAAATGATATGAAATAAACATAAACTCTACATATTCTAAACCACTACACATTTTTGTTTCCCTAAAATAGCCGTTTAAACTGACTGATCACCTAATGAAATCAGTAGCATAGTTAAAAAATCACGTTACTATTTTATTAAGATTTTTTCTAATTAAAAGCTGTGGCTAGTTTTATTATTATAACATAATTTCTTTCTCATAAATGCCAGGCTTGTTTCAATCCCTCATATTTAATCAATGAAAAAAGTGACCTTAATGAAAATCGTTCAGGTCACTTTTTGTTATTTAAGAAACGACTCATCAACCATGCAAATAATCCTGGTCCAACTAAATAAGAACAGACAGCCATGACTGTATAAGCAACTGGATGATTGGCTTGAAGCTGACTAATCCACTCAAATGGAACATTAAATGGTTCACGCAAAATCATTAAATTTAATCCATACATGGTATTCATCACAATACAAATGAGCGCCGAACTTAAAAAATAAAACCCAAAATAAAGAAATGTTCGTTTATTAATGACGACGCGTCGATGAATCATATATAAAACACCTAAATATATCATCATCATATGAAAAAGCAAACTATAAAGACATAAGAAGTGCCAAATAGGATAACGCATTAATGAAGTCGTTGGCATCAATAAGAATCCAACTCCTCCTAGCAGACATCCAATAACAATATAAGCATCCCCAATCTCTTTAATCATCCCTTTTCCATAGCCACTAAACCAAGTGGCGTAGATGAATAAAGAACAAAACGATAAAGGAAACCACGCATCAATCCAGCTATAACCATAATAAAAGTTATAGCCGATTTTAATCAGCTCTAAAACAGTGATTGTTATCGCAAAACAACGCGTCATATGTTGAACTTGATCCCAAGTCAAACGCCTTGACATAAAGAAAGCTAAGCATAAAATGACAAAGCAAATCCCTAAGGCGATGAAGTGAGGCATCGTAAACATACCTGCAGGTTCATAGGCATCTAATGGAGCAAAAAATAATTGTCCTAACTTTGTAAACATATTGATCTAACCTTCTTTAATTTCTGCTAATGTTTTGGCACGACTATGTTCAATTGGTTGCCACTCTACCTTTTTAAAGAATGCCACAATGGTAATTGGAATATAGGTGAACATAAAAAATGGGAACGTAAAAATATACAGTATTTTTTTTAAGCTAGTCGTGTGAATATTTTTCCACTGTGTCCACGTTGTAATCACGGCAATCATCACTAACATGAAGTAAATATTCATGATCATTTGTCCTAACATGGTCAAAATTAAATCCTTTTGATGGTCACTATATTCACCAAATAACAGAACACTTCCGTTAAAAATTAATGTAAAAATGGTTAAGATAATAGCAGGCATAATGACCATGAGCATATCATAACACGACATATTACGGCGCTCGAACGTTCCTTTAAATAAATCTAAACCGTAGCGATGAAAGACTTGAAAAAATCCTTTTGCCCATCTTAAACGTTGTTTAAACGATTGCTCAAACGTGACAGGCTGTTCATCATAAAGCATCGCTTTTTGACAGTAACCAATTTTTTCACCTGTTAACACGTTATCTATTGTAAACTGAATATCTTCCGTTAATAAGAAAAATTTCCAGCCCCCATATTTTTCAATAATTCGACGGCTAAATAAAAAACCAGTTCCTGAAACCGCACAACTATTACCAAGCAACATACGACCACGATTTAAAAACTCTGATTCCCATAAAAACCATAATGCATAACCGGCTGTAATCCAGTTATCGCCATAATTTTTTGAATTTCGATAACTTGTGATGATATCATAGCCATTTGAAAAGGTCTTATTCATCTCTGAAATATAATTTCGATCTAAGACATTATCTGCATCAAAAACAAAATAACCATCAAACGGCTCGTAATCACATTCAATTTTTTCTAGTAAATAGTCCATCGCATAACCTTTTCCAACCTTTGTTTGATTAAATCGCTCATAAACAACAGCTCCCATCTCTTTGGCACATTTAGCTGTTGCATCGGTGCAATTATCTGCAACAACAAAGACAGTGAGTTGATTTTGATCATACGTTTGTTTATTAAGGCTATCAATTAAATGTTTAATCACTGACTCTTCATTACGAGCAGCAATTAACACAGCAAAACGATGAGGCTTTGCTTGCTCTTGGCGTGACTCATTTTTAAAAAATGAGGCTATCACATATAAAAACTGATAACTATAGCAGAGAAAAAAAACGATAGCAATCACTAAGTTAATCAAAATAATTTTTTGCATAGTACTCTCCTTAAATTGACCTAGCAGTCGGGATGATTAATTTAAATCTTTGTCTCTTTTTTATTCTATTACATGACAATCGCATGTTTATTTAACACAAAAGGAGCTTGACGATTAAATGGCCATGAATTTATTGTTTCCTTTTTCATTTCTTTTAGACCGATTTTTGTCGTTTTCTTTTTTACCGTCAAGCTACTAGGATTAAAACATCTATCTCTCTATTTAAAGAAATTAATGACTTTTTATCAAGGGATTGAATGATATCTATACAAAAAATTCATGTTCTCATGATATTTTCCACACTAAATCCACAGTTTTTTCGACATAAAGGACACACTTATTTGTTATTTAAACAGTTAAGACTGCGTTGAATGATCATTTATTTTACAAACGCAGTCATTTTACGACATCTTATCGATGATAACAAAATGAACTCATTCGTATGAATGTGACTTTTTATTATGAGCGAGGAACTTATTATGAAAAATAAAATAATCTCAATGATCCTTAGCACACTACTTGGCTATGGAATTTTATCTTGGATCACAAGCCAAACTCAGTCGCTAACATTAGGCGTTATGGTAACACTGATCTGGATGGCCTTTTATCTTTTTTTAAGACATAAGACAAAAGAATGTCCTTCACTTACTAAGGTAGAACAATTCGTCATCTTCTTATTAACTATCATGCTGTTGAGTTATACAAACTTGACCATTGAACGACCTCTTTCCTTTTTAACTCGTCCGTATACGATCAGTATAATCTCAAACGACTCAACTCATCCGATTGAAATCTCTGAAATTAGTGTCAATAATGAAACAATTAATTTAGCATTATTTAGTGAGACATCAGATTGGAGTTATCAAGAAACATTAAGCACGACTTCTAACACACCACTGACGCTGAGTGGTTTAACGAATGAGTCAATTAATGTCTCTTTTTTAAAAACATCAAAATCAGGCAGCGTCTCGATTTATCAAAATGATACGCTCATTAAGACGTTAGATTTATCAAGTAACACAGAGTATTCATTTAAAACGAAAATTTCAAAGGATTTTCTCATTCTTTTAATTCCTGCCTATATCGGAACTATATGCATGGTTTATCTATCGTTTAGCAAGTTATTTCAGTGGTGTCAACTAAAAGTTAATGCGCCTTTTCTAATCTTTAAGAAAGATCTATCGACTCATGGTATTTTATACGTTAGTTTACCTATTTTATTTTTAACGCTTTTTAAATGGACTGCACTCACTAACATCAGTCTTCGTCCTTATTTGTTAGCTTTATTTTTTGTAATCATGCCAATGATTGAAGTCATCTTATTTAAAAATAATCCGATTAAGTCATCTAAAACTAACGCATGTCGGATGATTTTTTACCTTTTATATGCTTCAATCCTAACGATGATTGGCATGCAAGTGATTTATTTCTTTCCAAATTTTGATGTTGCCATGACTTGGATTACGCATCACGTCAATCTCATTTTTCTATCTTCAACCATTATCTTTAGTATGAGTGTTCTTTGTTTTTGTTTGTTCAATCACTTAGTGTTAGCCATTGGAGTTTCCACCCTTTTAATGATTGGGGTCGCAATTGCTAACTTTTATAAAATGCTTGTTGTTGGCGAACCGATTTATCCATCAGATGTCTCGATGATAACCAACCTGACAGATATTATTGGTTACGTGAAAGATCTTTTATCTCCAACTGTTTTAACAGCACTATTTATCGGGGTAACGTTATTTATCATTTGTTCTTTCATCTTTCGTCAAGGCTTTAAGTTAAGCATGAAGCAACGTGTTGTCTTGTTCACTTTATTTAGTATTTATTTAGGCTCTATTTTTTATTACGAAAAAACACCACTTAAAACGCTGGTGAATCAAACGGTTTATTTTACTAAATGGAATCAATTAAATAACTATCAACAAAATGGATTTTTATTTGGATTCATTACGAATCTTCAAAATGAATTAATGATTAAAAATGAAAACTACAACGAGAAAAATATGACTGACTTAGTCGATTACTATACAAAAAAAGCCAAAGACTATAACGAATCTAAAGAGTCATCTCAGCTACCAAACATTATAACAATCGTGAGTGAATCATTAAGTGATCCACTGGTTTTTGATCAATTAACTTTTAGTGAAGATCCGCTCTCAAATCTTCGTCAGTATATGCGAACCTACTCATCCGGACAATTTCTATCACCTTTTAAAGGAAACCGTACTGCGAATGTTGAGTTTGAATATTTAACGGGCTTTTCTAATTCATTGTTATTAGAAGGTACTATTCCATTTCAACAAGCTTTAAGCACTAAGGATAAAATCCCATCTTTCATTTCCTTTATGACCGATTTTGGCTACTCATCTGTTGCCATTCACCCTAATAATCCAGCTTTTTATAAACGAAAGGTTGTCTATCCAGCGATTGGGTTCCAACGTTTTTTATCGATTAATAATATGAAAAATCTAGAGTATATTGAGAGCGAAAAATATGTCAGTGATGAATCGGTATTTAATGAACTTTATGATGAACTGATCGCCTCTGATCAACCCCTTCTTGCTTATGGCCTAACCATGGCGAATCATATTGCTATTTTTGATCAAAAATTTGGCGACAATACAATTGAAGTTGTGAATTCAACAGGTGAACACGAAACAGAAATGGAAACGTATGCGGAAGGCTTAAAACAAAGCGACGTCGCTTTAAAAGAATTTATCACAAAAATTGAACAATATGATGAACCGACCATTGTCATCTTCTTTGGTGATCACTTAATTAATTTTCAATCTGATATTCATGAACGACACGGATATATTGAAAAAGACACTGATGCCGCTCGTACAAAAATGTTCTTTGAAACCCCGCTTCTTATCATGTCGAATCTAGAAGATTTCAGCATCGAAAACATTCATGACATTAGTCCTATCTTTATTGCTCCAATCGTTTTAAAGGAGCTAAACTTACCGTTATCGCCATTTTATCTTTTCTTACTTGATCTATATGATCAATTTAGCGTGTTACATAATAACTTCAAACTCGATGCGAATCAAAATCAAGTTGATGAGCTAACCGATGAACAAGAACAATTGCTACTCGCTCTTGAACTGATTCAATATGATATTTTAGAAGGAAAAGAGTATACGGCAGCTACGTTCTTTAACGCTCCTAATTAATCAAACATGAGTTACAATCATGATTCTTTTAACTCCTGGTGAATCTTTAAAAAGGTATAACTAAACGAAGAAACTTTTTATTCAGTCAATAAATAAAAAATAGTTCAAATAACGATTCTCTTATTGTTTAAAACTAAAAATATTTTCCATAACATAATCGTAAGTGAAAAACTTGCAACTTTCTAACTCCTTTTTTTTCATTAATTCCCTTTCATTAAACAACTGGTTCTCAATCAGTTGTTTTTTTATGGCAAGAGATTGTTTTTCAAAGATAAAAAACGAAGGCTATCGCGCTCTTTATCTAAAGATTTTTATAGAAATAAACAATCTCTAAACATAGATTATTTAGTTAAAACTTTACAACAAATCACCCAAAACCATTATTTACAAAAAAAGGAAAAAGGTTATAATGAATATATAGTTTGATATCAAATAATTAGTGAGGAGTCCAGTTAATGAAACCAAATTGTGTAGGAAAAGAAATACATTCCGTAGGAAATCTAATTAAAAGACAAGTCGATAATTTAAGTTCTATTCGATATGCTGATCAACTAACCGGCACAAATGGATGGATTATTGATTACTTATATCATCATCAAGACCAAGATATTTTTCAAAAGGATATCGAGGAAATATTTGAAGTCACTCGCTCGACCGCTTCAAAGGTAATTACTTTAATGGAAAAGAAAGGAATGCTCACTCGAACTACTGTCCCTCACGATGCGAGGTTAAAAAAATTAACGTTAACTCCGTTAGCATTAGAAATGGAGGCGACGATTCTCAACGATATTCAGCAATTTGAAAAACAATTAATTAAGGGCTTAAATGAACAAGAAATTAATTTTTTATTTCACTGTTTATCAAAAATCAGAAATAATATTAGATCATTTTAAGTAAGAGTCATCAGTTTTTTATGCCCTAATTGTTTGATGTCAAACAAAATATCAAAATTAGATCAAAGATAGGGGGAATTTGTATGATTAATCGCTTATCACAATCGATTCGAGAATATAAAAAAGATTCGATTTTAGCACCGATCTACGTTTCTTTAGAAGTTCTCTTAGAAGTTGTCATTCCAATCCTAATGGCAAGTTTAATCGATTATGGAATCGATGCGGGAAATTTAAATTATGTTATAAAAATGGGGGTTATGTTATTAGTCTTTGCTGCTATTAGTTTATTAACAGGAGCTTTAGCCGGTCGAAGTGCAGCTATTGCATCATCAGGATTTGCTAAAAATCTTCGTCAAGATATGTATTATAATGTTCAAAACTTTTCATTTTCTAACATTGATAAATTTTCAACGGCGAGTATTGTCACGCGTTTAACGACAGATGTCACCAATGTGCAAAATGCTTTTCAGATGATTATTCGCATGGCTTTTCGTGCGCCAATCATGTTAACGTTCGCAATGATTGCAGCTTTTAGAATTCATGCCCAATTATCTTTAATCTTTCTAGTCGCAGTTCCAATCCTTGGAATCGGGTTATATATCATTATGATTAATGCACATCCAATATTTGAACGCATTTTTCAAATTTATGATCGATTAAATAACATCATCCAAGAAAATTTACATGGTATTCGTGTCGTTAAATCTTTTATTCGTGAAGAATATGAAGAAGAAAAATTCATGAATGTTTCGGATCAAATTTATCAAAACTTTACAAAGGCTGAAAAAATATTAGCATTTAATATGCCTTTAATGCAATTTTGTATGTACTCTTGTACTTTACTCATCTCTTGGTTTGGTGCTCGTTTAATTATTACAACAGGTAATGATCCTGTTTCAGGACTTAGTACCGGACAATTAATGAGTTTAATCGCTTATGCTACTCAAATTTTAATGAGTTTAATGATGTTATCAATGGTTTTTGTCATGATAACTATTTCTCGTGCATCGGCTGAGCGTATTGTTGAAGTGTTAGAAGAAGAGAGTGATTTAAAAAATGGTGCTCATCCGATTTATGAAGTGAAAGATGGTTCAATTACATTCGAAAATGTTTCATTTAAATACTATCAATCAGCTGAAAAAGAATGTCTAAAACAAATTAATTTAACCATTGAATCAGGACAAACAATTGGAATTATCGGAGGAACTGGATCATCTAAAACAAGTCTAGTTCAGCTGATTCCACGTCTGTACGATGTTACAAAAGGACGTGTAACGGTTGGTGGCGTAGATGTTCGTGACTATGATTTAGAATCACTTCGTCAACAAGTTGCGATGGTTCTTCAAAAGAATATCCTATTCTCAGGAACAATTAAAGAAAACCTTCGTTGGGGAAATGAACAAGCAACAGACGAAGAATTAAAAAGAGCTTGTGAATTAGCACAAGCTGATGACTTCATTCAAAACTTTCCTGATGGATATGATACTTATATCGAGCAAGGTGGAAGCAATGTATCAGGTGGTCAAAAACAACGTCTATGTATTGCACGTGCTTTACTAAAAAAACCTAAAATTTTAATTTTAGATGATTCAACAAGTGCTGTTGATACGAAGACAGATGCTTTAATTCGTCAAGGATTCGCTTCAGATATCCCAAATACGACAAAAATCATTATTGCTCAACGTATCTCCTCTATTCAAGATGCTGATCAAATTCTTGTTATGAATGACGGAGAAATTAACGCGATTGGAACTCATGATGAATTATTAAAGACATGTTCAATTTATCAAGAAGTATATCATTCGCAAGTGAATGGAGGGAACGTTGATGAAACAATCTAATTCGATTGGGAAACTAAATCAAAGTAAAAAAGATTCAAAAACATTTAAACGTTTGTTAGGTTATCTATTTAAACATAAGTTAAAATTTACATTCGTTTTAGCTTGTATCGTAACAAGCGCTCTAACAGGAGTTGCCTCTTCTTTATTTTTACAAGTCTTGATTGACGATTATATCTCTCCCCTACTACTAGAAGCCGTTCCAAATTTTTCAGGTCTATTTCGTGTTATTTTATTAATGGCCGGCCTTTATCTTATTGGGGTCTTAGCTACATTATTTTATAATCGTTTTATGGCTATCATTTCCCAACAAGTGCTAAAAGAAATTCGAGATGAGATGTTTGCTCATATGCAAACGTTATCGATTAAGTATTTTGATACTCATACACATGGGGATTTAATGAGTCATTATACCAATGATACGGATACATTACGTCAAATGTTATCTCAAAGTATTCCTCAGTTAATTTCATCATCTATGACGGTTACCGCTGTTTTTTGTTCAATGTTAACGCTAAGCTTTTGGTTAACAGCTGTCGTTATTGTCTTCTTAGTGATTGCCTTAACGATTGTTAAAACAATCGCTGGACGAAGTGGAAAATTTTTTATTGCCCAACAAAAATCACTCGGTGATGTGAATGGATATATTGAAGAAATGATTCATGGTCAAAAAGTCGTGAAAGTCTTTTGTTATGAAGATAAGGCAAAAGAAAGATTTAATGTTTTAAATGAACAATTATGCTTAAATTCAACAGCAGCTAATAAATACGTTAACATTTTAATGCCAATCATGAATAACCTTGGATACGTATTATACGTGGCAATTGCTTTATTTGGAGGAATTCTTGCCATTTCTGGTGTTACTAATTTCTCGATCGTTGGAAGTGGCGTTATTTCACTTGGGATGATTGCCTCATTCTTACAACTATCACGTAACTTTATTAATCCGATTGCACAAATTTCACAACAAATTAACTCGATTGTTATGGCTTTAGCTGGTGCAGAACGTATTTTCGATTTACTTGACGAAGAAAGTGAAAGTGATCATGGTACTGTTCATCTTGTTAATGTGACTAGTGACGATGGACATTCAACAGAGTCAAAAGATTATACCGGACACTGGTCTTGGAAACGTGATCTTGGAAATGGAAAAGTTGAGTATATTGAGTTACAAGGTGATATTGAATTTAACCATGTCGATTTTGAATATGAACCAGGTAAGCGAATTTTACATGATATTAACCTTTACGCTAAACCAGGTCAAAAAGTAGCATTTGTTGGATCAACCGGAGCGGGAAAAACAACAATCACAAACCTCATTAACCGTTTCTATGATATTGCCAATGGTCAAATCACATACGATGGAATACCAATTGATGAAATCAATAAACAAGATCTTCGTCGTTCATTAGGAATCGTTCTTCAAGATGTTAACTTATTTACCGGAACCGTTCTTGAAAACATTCGATATGGAAAATTAGATGCCACAGATGAAGAATGTATTGAAGCTGCTAAATTAGCAAACGCTCATCAATTTATTGAAATGCTTCCACACGGCTATCAAACCGTTTTATCTGGAGATGGTAGCGGGTTATCACAAGGGCAACGTCAATTAATCTCGATTGCACGAGCAGCCGTCGCTAACCCACCTGTTATGATTTTAGATGAAGCCACTTCTTCAATTGATACAAGAACAGAAGCCATCGTTCAAAGAGGAATGGATGCATTGATGCATGGACGAACTGTATTTGTCATCGCCCATCGTCTATCAACCGTTCAAAATGCCGATGTCATCATTGTGCTTGAACATGGTCGCATTATTGAACGAGGAAATCATGAATCACTAATCGAAAAACGTGGAAAATACTATCAACTATATACAGGTGCATTCGAACTTGAATAAAATAAAAGCTGAATCTCATCGATTCAGCTTTTATTTTATTCGACAATCTTTCGTTATTTATATCTCTATTAATCTCAACATTATGTTTTATATAATGATTAGTATTTGAAAATCGAGACAATCTATATAAGGTCATCGCTAGTTGAAAATTTATGAAAAAATCTAATGTTTAAATGACTAGAACACTAATTCTTCTTACACTTAACGGTGAGATTCTTGGTATTTAATCACTAATTAAATCATAGGTTATACCATCTCATTTCAATTGATGAGTAATCATTTTAATTAGGTGATTCTTTTTTAAATTAGATCGTAAAGGAAGGTTATTTATGTGGATGATACATCTATTTTTCTTTACAATAGGTATGGTTTTAATAGTGCTTGGAGTTGGAATGATTTTTTTAAATTGGGTCCCTCATAAGATGATCCGTTTAGATGAGTTGTGTGAGCGATATGATCATTTAATTGAGGAAGATGAGCTTTGCCACTTTGAGGGTGGTTATCAAACTCTACTTGGAATTTTTCTAACCATAGCTAGTCTTGTGCTTCCTTACCATTCTAATCCATTGCTCATTTATCTCTTAATTGTTGGTTGCTTTACTGTTTTTTATCGTCCTCTTAAATACTTATATTTTAATCCATAAAAATAACCCACCTAAACTAAGGTGGGCTTTTACTTAACTATGTGGTCGTGCTTCGTATTGCGTCCGCATGGTGAGAATAAACTGATGTTGTTGATGAGATGGAACAAACTGTTTAGCTACTTTTTTACTCGAAACAAATTCACGATTTCGTTTATGAAAGGTTTGTTTTAAATAACTCATTAAGCTGACGCGTGGCGCTAATTCAACTTCCTTAATCATGTTAGCTTTTTGAGCTTCGTTCCCCCACCCTAACCGTTCACTTAAAAATTTCGCTTGTTAATCAACCATCAGAGTCATCTCTCCCTTCGTCCTACTACATTATACGAAGAAGGCATCCCATTTATTTTAAACTTTTATCACATTTAAGGTAAATTAACAGACATTAGTTGCCTCTTGAGAGTGAAGAGCACGATCTGGTTTAACTCCTTCACGATCTAAATGACGTTTAATATTTTCAATTCCATGCGTCACCATATCGTGATGAAGATTTTTCTTAATCATCCCATCTGGTTGTAGGCCCGTATAAAGATAGGCAATTGAACAGAACATTCCCGCTACTTTTGTTTTTGCTTTAATGTTGATTTTTTCAGTATCAAATTCTAATAACAATTCACTATTATCTTGATCATGCATCAGCTGTTTAAATTGTAAAAGCTTTTGTTCTAACGCTTCTAATGAACAGTTTTCACTTTCAAGCATCCAGTGACAAGCTAGTTTTAAATCTGCATCACGTTCAAAACGACTGAGCACTAAAAAAATAGCACGTAAAATTTGCTCATCATCTAAAGCATTTTGTTGACAAACAATTGAATCATTTGTCATGGTCATATAAAAATAAGAATTTAACATGAAACATCATCCCTTTCTGATTAGCTCTAATTCAGTAGTTTAAATGCGGCACACAATCTTTTAAAGAATCATTCCCCCCGTATTTTAACTATTTTAAATTATATCAAATAATAGGAAAAACGCCTACCCTTCCCTCTTATCTAATTGGATATAACCTCTCATACTTTTCTCACTTCAAAGCAAGTGTGCTCTCATTATCAATCCGGTCTTACTTTCTCAATTCAGTTACTTAGACTCATGACAAAAGCATTTAAAATAAAAATAAAGCCTGTCGCAACTATTTATTTTTCAAATAGCTCTGACAGGCTTTATTTAATTATTATCAATGGAGGCGCCAATCGGATTTGAACCGATGATCAGGGAGTTGCAGTCCCTTGCCTTACCGCTTGGCTATAGCGCCTTGTGCTTTTGCCTTACAATTTAGTATATGATGACATCATTAACTTGAGAACTAAACGTTGAAATAATTTTATCTTTTTCGTGCCTTAACTATGACCTTTAAATGATTCTGGCGGACTTCATTTAATCATTATCAATGGAGGCGCCAATCGGATTTGAACCGATGATCAGGGAGTTGCAGTCCCTTGCCTTACCGCTTGGCTATAGCGCCTTGTGCTTTTGCCTTACAATTTAGTATATGATGACATCATTAACTTGAGAACTAAACGTTGAAATAATTTTATCTTTTTCGTGCCTTAACTATGACCTTTCATCATTCTTTAAATGATTCTGGCGGACTTCATTTAATCATTATCAATGGAGGCGCCAATCGGATTTGAACCGATGATCAGGGAGTTGCAGTCCCTTGCCTTACCGCTTGGCTATAGCGCCTGATTGCTTTTGCCTTACAATTTAATATATGCTGACGTCATTCATTTGAGAACAACTTTTTAAAAATAATAAGTTTTAATAATGACTTCTCATTAAAAAAGACACCCTTCGGTGTCTCAAAACTTTTATAAATTTAAACTTATCAAAAGCTGATAATCATTTTATCTTTGATAAATATCAAAATATAAGTTTAATAACTGCTCACTCGCCTGTTCAAAGCGAATTTTTTTAATTAACTCCGTTGTAATTTTTTCTTGATGTTTCGTTTGAGCTAACTTTTGATGAATAAACGTAGGTAACTGCCAAAACCACTCGTTTTGAAGAGGAAGTGTCTCAATCTCCTCGTCATGTGTAATGAAGTAGGATCTTTCATCTGTGAGTAAATAGTCTTCAAATAACTCTCTTTCTAAATAACCACAAGCAATCCATAAGGCGACCTTAAAAAGATCGGTTGGTGTTTGACTGAGATGTTGTTTAATCGCCTCACTAAAGCGCTGATAAGGTAGTAAAAACTCTTCTTGAAACGCCTGGACTAACACTTCAAGTTTAAAATTTCATCGTGGATTTGATGACTTTGTAAATCTAAATCGAAAATTTCTCGCAACAAATCATAATATTCTTTATGACCTCGAAGATTATAATATTTTTGAGGAATTCGCAAATATTCATTCTGAGAATAACATTCTTTTTGTTCTGAAAATGGTCCTGAGAATCGATCAATGACTTCTTTCCAAGATGGGAAGTTTGAAAGCATGGACACCCCTGCTCCGACAACAATCACGAGTTTATTATCTTCAGATGCTTTTTTTATAATTCGCAAACTTTCTTGTGTAAAAGGCTTCAACCTATTCACCTCCATCATGAGCTAAAAACAAATAATCACTTCATATTTGACCTTGATCGATTAAGGCCTTTTTATTTTTAAAGAAAACGAATGACCTTCATTTAAAGATTTTCACCTTTTTCAGTCATACTTATTAATGACTAATCTATATATCTTAATTTATGTCACTGTTTTCATTCACATACCTTTAAGTCATGACTTCTCTATTAAGTCTTTAATAAAATTTCCATTTTATCGTTATAACTCTAGTTGAGTTGGATAAACTAATGATAGTTTTTTAGCGGGAGTGATTTAAATGAGCTTAAAAGAAACTTATGAATTATTAAAAGCAAAAGAATCTGACTTAGCAAGTGAACTAGAAACTCTACAAGTAAAAATGACGATGATAGAAGAGAATATTAATGGCATTGAAAGAAACCCTAACTTTTTAGAAACAGAGGTTCAACCTCTATATGAGTCGTTATGGAACTTACAAAGAGACTATAAAAAACATCAAACCGAATGGAATACCGTTCAAATTCAACTTCATCAAATGAATCAAATTTTAGACGATCTCGTAAAAACTGATCAAATCATATAAAAAAGCACGTTTACAGCGTGCTTTTTTGACATTCATCAAAATAAATCGGATGATAACTTAATAGATATCCTTCACTATCTTCATAATAAAAAATCACGCTAGCAGCTCCTACTCGACGACACTTTGTTCTTGTGTGCCAATCAAACGTGAAATCAAAATCCTCATCTAATGCTTCTGTTGTTTCATATAAGTCAAAATCAATGGTATAGGTTCCATCCTCATTTAACTGACGTTGTTTAAATTGCGGATATATCGTATCTGTTTTAACATTGATGTCTGGTCTAATGATGTAATCACCTAAATCTACATACATGCCAACAGCCGTAACTTTTTCATTAAAATATTGATCAATGATAGATAATAACATGCGTTTATCAAAAGAAAGATATAATTGTTCCTCATAATTCACTTGATCAATCATAGCAGGATATTCAAGTTGTATTAATTGACTACCAAAATTTAAAAGTTCTAACGTACTTTCCTCACCATGCTCGTAGTCTTTAAAATGAAGCCTCGTTAAGGCTTTGAAATAGTTATTTAATTCCTGAATTTGTTCCTCTGTTAAAGTTTGATTACTATTTATTTTATCATTGACCGATTTTATTCTTATCGAGTCATCATCGCTAAAACAATAAATGATAAACCAAATAACGCTAAACAAAAAGATGATTTCGATTATCATTTAATCACCTCTCCTTTTGAAGTCAACTATGACTTATTACATCATATTCAATTATTCGCCTAAAAATGACACTAAAAAGACATAATCCCTATTTGGATCTCTCTTTCTGAGTCATAAAATGAAGTTTTATCTATCTTCAAATCCTATTTAGCCTTTTTAATTTCTTTAAAGGTTCAAAACACGATTCATCTGCATGAAAAAAGTAGCCTTAAAAGAAGGCTACTTTTTAACTGCGATGACCATGAGCTGAGACAATTTTATAATCAACCTCATCAATTTGAAATTGCGTTGAAATGGTTTTTCCTAAGATGTGTTGTCCAAATAAAGAGGATTGCCCATACTTTCCCTCATAGACATTGATCTCGTCATCTGGCACAATCATCACATCTAAAGCCAACTGATTGGTTAAATTTAAAAGTTTAATTTTATCATACAATTGAATGACGTCTTCTAACTTTAGCTTTCTAGATGGCGCAGGTATTTCTTTTTCTTTAATTTCACGCTCTTTAATTGTTGATAAATAATGTTTAAAATAAGTAACCTCTCTTTTATCCATAACTCCCCCGTTAATCATCAATCTCATCTTACATTTTACAAGTTAGCACATGAATTGTAAATTATTATTGATTGATCTCTTAGTCCGTTTGATTGATAAACTCACGTCTATTGCTTGAATAACCTCATTCTTTTTCACCTAAGCTTTATGATAAGCATTTATCTGACAAAGTTTGATTTTTCTTAATCATTCGATTTAAATAAAAGAAGAGGATTGGTTTATTTTATCAAATCGACCCACACTTTCCTTTAAAGTTCTCATGAACTTTTGTTAGATTCTGTAATCTACGTCTTAAATGTTCACTCTGTATTATATAATGTAACAAAACTATTTATATGAGAGAGGGTTGACCTATTTGAAAAAAATAATCTCTACAATATCTCTATCGGTAACTGCCTTACTCGTCGTTTTTGTCTTACAGTATAATAGTGGTGCCAAAACAACTGAAGAAGCCATGACGATTGCCGGTTTAACTACCCTTGAAACCCTGTATGAAAAAAAGACAGAAGAAGGAAGTATTCTTTTATATCGAGTTCCTGGAGAAGATCAAATCTCACTTGCCTTTTTAAATCGTGATTTCTCAGGTTATGAATATGTTGATGGAACGATTCAGTATGAAACAACGAGTCTTGAAGAACAAGCTGGGATTACCTATGTCACTCTTCGTCAATCAGATGATCTTCCATACACCATTTATGCTGGTGTTACAACTAATCCTGATCTATATGAAGTTCTTGTAACGGAACCAACGTTTAACATCGCACATAGTGCTAAAGTATTTGAATCTGATGTTGAAGGTGTTTATATTTGGATGGCCTATTCTCCAGATTTTAAAGGCGAATCGTTTACGTTAATTGGATTGTCAGAATCAGGTGAAGTGGTAGGTGATCTTGAACAAAGTGGAACCGAATTAACCATTCATTCCATTGATACCTCTGAAGCACATTAACGAGTTATGAAACAGTAAACAATCAATAAAGCCTGTCTCATCATGAATGAGATAGGCTTTTCTTATTTTTGTCACTTCTTTGAGTCTCTCAGTCAAGAACATCATTTTTTTATGAACTTAAGATTTCTAAAATAAATTCAAGCAATATAACCACCAGTGCGAACTGGTGGTTTTCTCTGCGGCTGAAAGCCTCTATTGCCGGCCTAGGCCTGAAAGGCCTCCTGAAGTCCTTAACTTCTGCACCACATTCACTTATTAATCCTCAAAGGATTTCTTACTTACTCTCTTCATCTTGTTTTTCAGCAACCACTCATTCAAGCGTCATCAGACCAGTTACCTCTTTCCTATCTCTTTACTAGCAGCTTATCGAATTTTTACACGAATTATCTTGTCACCTTTAGCCTTACTTTCTAAATAAAGTGAAATCTTCTTTTATAATTACATTCTACCTCTTATCTCACTTCTCTTAATATTCGTCTACTTTTTACTCTAAGTACCCTTTGATTACCACGCTAAAAGCTTTCCGGAACCACCCGCATAGCAGGTGGTTTTCATTTAACACAAAAAGAGAAGTCATTTTTAACTTTAATGACTTCTCTTTCTTCATTTCATTAGCGATTTACTTTTTCATACTTAATATCAACATAAGTTTTTCATCTAACAACCTAAATCAAACTGGCTGTAATATAGCTTGTGATAAAATCCTTCCTCTTGTAATAATTCATCGTGAGTTCCTTGTTCAATAACTTGGCCATGATTCATCACTAAAATTTGGTCGGCTTTTTGAATCGTTGAGAGTCGGTGCGCCACAACGAATGTTGTGCGTCCTTGCATCATGTGATCAAAGGCTTCTTGAATTTGTCTTTCTGTTCGGGTATCAATCGATGATGTTGCCTCATCTAAAATTAACATTGGCGGTTTCAACAACATTATACGAGCAATGCATAGTAATTGCTTTTGACCTTGAGAAAGATTGCCTCCGTCTTCACTGACTAACGTATCATAGCCATTTTTTAATTGCATAATGAATTGGTGCGCGTGAGCATTTTTAGCCGCTTCAATAATCTCTTCCTCACTGGCGTCTTTCCCATAAGCAATATTTTCTCGAATGGTTCCATTAAATAGCCAAGAATCTTGTAAAACCATTCCATATAAACTTCTTAAATAGCTTCGATTCATGACTTTCGTATCTATTCCATCAATCAAAATATGACCACTTTTAGGTTCATAAAATCGCATTAATAAGTTAATGAATGTCGTCTTTCCACATCCAGTCGGTCCCACAATGGCAATCATTTGTCCTGGCTTTGCTTCAACCGTTAAATCTTCGATGAGTGGTTGATTCTCTTCATAAGAAAAGCATACATTTTGAATTTGAACATGACCCTTTACCTCTGTCACTGTTTGAGTGGATTCCCTTTCTACTTCACCACTCATGTCTAGTAGATTAAAAACTCTTGTGGCGCTTGCAAGCGCCGTTTGAAGCTCGGTAAAAACATTTGAAATATCATTAAATGGTTTTGTGTATTGATTCGCATAACTTAAAAAACTCGATAAAGCACCGACACTCATATAGCCACCTATGACAAATAAAGATCCTGCAATACAAACACTTCCATAAACGATGCTATTAACTACTCGCGTACTTGGATTAACAAGGGCTCCTAAAAATTGAGACTTTAATCCACTCACATAAAGTCGTTGATTAATCTCTTCAAAAATCGCTTGATTTTCTAACTCATAACCAAAGGCTTTCACTAATTTTTGATTTCCAATCATCTCTTCTACATATCCACTTAACTCTCCTCTGACCGTTAGCTGTTCACCAAAATACTTATAAGTCTTCTTAGCAATGATCGTAGCAACAACCAAAGATAACGGGGTTAAAATAATGACGATCATCGCCACTGGGATATTAATATAAATCATGAATCCAATCGTTCCTACAATGGTAGCTATTCCATTAAATAAATTCGTAAATCCCTGTAGTAAGCCATCCCCAATTAAATCAATATCATTAATCATTCGACTTAATAAATCACCATGCGAATGAGCATCAATATAACGAAGAGGTAATGATGAATACTTATCAAATAATCGAATTCTTAAATCTCTTGTCATTGAATAAGTCACTAAGTTAGAAAATCGAACAACTAACCAACTAAATAATGACGTTAGCAAGACACTCATCATAATGACTATGATTTGATGAAATAATAAATCAAATTCAACTAATCCTTGACCAACTAAGTAATCGATTCCCTGCCCAATTAAAATAGGAGTCAGTAAGGTAAAAATAATTTGTCCGATTGAAGAAAGTAACACTAAAAGTAAATACTTTAAATAAGGTCGGCTAAACGAGAGTAATCGTTTTAAGATTTGAGTATCCATTAACATTCCTCCTTTGATAATTGAGAGGTTGCAATTTCTTGATAAACCGCGCACGTCTTCATTAATTGCTCATGATTTCCTATTCCAACTAGCTCACCATGATGAAGAACTAAAATTTGATCAGCATGCATCAAACTACTCACTCGTTGAGAAACAATAATCGTCGTTTGTTTTAACGTTGATAATGACTTTCTTAAAGCGGCATCCGTCACAAAATCTAAAGCACTCGCACTATCATCAAGAATTAAAATTTCAGGCTTTTTCACTAATGCTCTTGCGATTGTTAAACGTTGTCGTTGACCACCTGATAAATTTTTTCCTCCTTGGTGAATATCCGTATAAATTCCCGCTTCTAGTTCATTAACAAATGTCGCTTGTGCGATCGCTAACGCTTCTTTAATTTCTTCATCAGAAGCATCTTTTTTACCCCAACAAAGATTTTGTTTAATCGTTCCTGTAAATAAAACAGCTTCTTGAGGTACCAATCCAATCATCTTTCTTAATGTCGGAATGGAATACTCCTCAATAGGTAGGCCCTTAATATAAATTTGCCCTTCTGTTTTTTCATAAAAACGCGCCATTAAGTTAATGAGTGTTGTTTTTCCTGAACCTGTTCCTCCAATAATTCCAATGGTTTGTCCTGAATGAATTTCAAAGTTTAACTGTTTTAAGGCTTCTGCTTTTTGATAAGAGAAAGACACTTGATCAAACTGAATTAAACTCGCTTCATTTACACCAGCCGTTTGTTCTCCTCCATATATAGTTGGTTGGATTGCTAATACTTCTTCAACCCGTTTATAACTTGCACTTGCTTTATTAAAAATAATAACGACATTAGCAAAAGCAAACATCGATAATAAAATTTGGTTCATGTAATTAATGAGCGCAATAATCTCACCTTGCGTAAGCGTCCCCTCGTTTACCTTAAAACCTCCAACAAACAGTATCAGAACAATCGCTAAATTCACAATAACATTCGTTGCTGGATTTAATAAAGCTGAAATCTTCCCTACCTTCACTTGCATCTCTTTTTGTTCATCAGTCGCTTGGGCAAATCTATCTTTTTCTTGTTCTTGTTTTGAAAAGGAACGAATGACACGAATACCTGATAAATTTTCACGACAAACTAACGACACAGCATCCAACTGTTTTTGAATTTTTAGATATAACGGTAAAGATTTAGACATGACGAAATAGATCGTCAAAGCTAACAATGGAATACTCGTTAAGAAGATGAGTGCCATTTGAGGACTAATTTTAAACGCCATGATAAACGACCCAATGATGATGAAAGGTGATCTTGAAACTAAACGAATCGTCATGGCAACAGCTACTTGTAATTGATTCACATCATTTGTTAGACGTGTAATTAAAGATGGCGTTCCAATTTGATCAATCGTCTCATAATCATATCGATTCATGACTTTAAACATATCATTTCTTAAATAGGTTCCAAATCCTTGAGATGTCTTAGATGCAAAATATTGACAAACTAAGGCGCAAAGATATCCGATAATGGCAAATAAAAATAAAATTGCCCCCATCTTTAAAATATAAGATTGATTTTGATGTCTAATTCCATCATCAATCATCCGCGCTACCACTAATGGAACTAATAATTCAAAAAATGCTTCAATCATTTTGAATAAGAAACCAATCATTGCTTGAAACCGATAAGGCTTCAAATACGTTCTCCACATCTTATTCCCTCCCTATTATCTAAAAACGAAAATATTTTCTTTACTACCTAGCCGGTTAATTAAGTAACGTCAGGCACTCGCTTGGGTTCATAAAAGATTTCATCCTTTTAGTCTACTACCAAGCCCTTCATTGTTTTATTATAGTCTATATGGTAATATATGTATAATATATATAAAATATAATGAGTATACTTTTTGGATATGGGAGAGAGTTATGGAGATTAAACAAATGATCTATTTTAAAACAATTGTAGAAGAAGGTACGATTTCAAAGGCGGCACAAGTTCTTCATATGGCACAACCCCCCTTATCTATGCAACTCAAACAACTCGAAGAGGAATTAGGCGTGCAATTAATGAAGCGTGGGCATCGAAAAGTGGAATTAACGCCTGCGGGTCGTCTTTTTTACAAACGAAGTCTTCAAATTATTGCTTTAAGTGAAATGACTGTTCATGAACTCAAAGATACTCAACACGAAATGATCCGAATCGGCATCACCTCTTCTAATTCTGCCTTGGTTCAAGAATTAAAAGATTTTATTGTAACAAATACTCACTTATCTTTTCGAATTCATGAGGGCTCGACTTATGAGATCATCGATTTATTATTAGCCCATAATATTGATGTTGGAATTGTTAGAACTCCCTTTGATCATAGTCAATTAGAAGTCTATGAATTAAGAAAAGAACCGATGATAGCCGTAGGAACTAACGAATATTTAAATCAGTCTATGACGAAAATGAACGATTATAAAGAGGTTCCCCTCATTATCCATCAACGATATCTTCCCCTCATTACAGACTATTGCTTAAATCTTCAATTTAATCCATTTATTAAAATGTCAAGTGATGATTGTCGGACTTCTCTGATTTGGGCACAACTTGGGTTAGGAGTCGCCATCATTCCAAAAAGTGCACTTCCGTTATTAAATGATACTGATTTAACAGTCATCACTTTAGAAGATCAAGAGTTATATACCCATGTTGTTTTTATTACACGAAAACAAGAAAAACTCCATTCTAAAACGCAAGAGCTGATTCAACAGTTCTTTAATTAGATTTTATTTTAGAAAAGTGTTCATTGCTAATGAAATAATAGTTCACACCAATCAATAAATACCCTCTTAAAGTGCAAACGAATGACAAAATAAAAAAGACATAGCTCATTTTCTCCCATGTCTCTTGTCATCTTAAATGATTAATGAAAATAAATCTCTAATACGCAAGCTCTGTTTTTGTCCATTGACGAAAAAAATTAATATCCCGAATCGTTCCATCTGAATTTAAAATTCCCAAATAAACGCCATCGTTTTTCCCCACACTCCAAATCGCATTTGCTGTATTATCTTTTGTGGTAATGTTTGAATCTTTAATGAACTGAACAAAAATATCTTTTCCAATTCCAAATGTTTCAGTGACATAAGCTACTAAATAAATATCGATCGCACTGGCTCCTAGCTCAATAGGATCTTTTCTTAGAAGATGTTCTTTAATGATTTGCGGCCAATCTTCTTGATAACTTTCTAAAATTAAATCTTGTATTTCATTTAAGCAATAGGCTTTATAACAACGTTTTTCCCATTGTCTTAACAATGTTTGATCTCCATTAACTTCGACTAAATGAACTAACATCTTTTTAAGTCCACACAACATTGGAATAACTTTATCATCTAGTTGACGCCCTTGTAAGTGATTAGGTAAAATAATTTTTAAATTTTCATCTCTCATTTCACCCCCCCATTTTTGCAAACCCTTTCTTCATTTTTCACGTCTATTATAGGACCCTTGATTAAGTATTGCAACCAGTCATCCCAAATATTTTTAAACTAGAAGATAAACATTCTCTTTTCTCAACAAAAAAAAGAGCCTTTATCTAATGTCCAATATATGACATCAGGCTCTTTTTTTGTTCTTAATTTTACAAAAAATTATAAGTTTAATGAATAACAAGAGATTTCTCTAAGAAATGAGCGGTTACATGTTAATACTCTCAAACTCCTACTTGACTAAATTTACTTATTAGAAATTTGATTGATATAAGCAGGTTTTAAAAAACTTCTGATCTGTACGGACTAAATTTAGGTTAAAAATTTTTTAATATAAAACAAAATCCATTCTTATTTACTTTTGAGTATGACTTCAACTATCTCTGGCCTGTTGTTTATTCTAAGCGGAATTGGATTATTCCCTAGTCCTCTACTGACAACCATGACTGAGTTTTCTTTGCGAAATAATCCTCCATCATATTCGGGGAAAAATCCCTCCGCTGAAAGAATCCCACCGATCACTGGCAAACGGATCATTCCCCCATGAGTGTCACCACAGAATATTAAATCTGCTCCCCATTTTGTATAATCATCAAAATAAGTGGGTCTATGTGACAGTAAAATAGTTACTTCTTCTTTATTTGACTGCCCCAATCGTTTGTCAATCTGGATGTCTCCTGATAAATGTTCTTTCAATCCGTATACATTAATGGTTGCATCTTGTCGTGTAATTGTTACTTGCTCATCATTTAAAACAGTCACACCAAACTGACTTAGTTTTTCTTCGTAATCTTCTTTTGTTCCGTCTATTTGATACTTATTTCGATCCTCGTAATATAAACCTTCTTCGTGCTCACCCGTTACATAGTAGATCGGATACTGTTGATTAAGACTTTCAACCAACTTAATTAAAACATCTCCGTTCGTTGATACCTCTCTCGTATTCGTTAACATATCACCTGTCATAACAATGATATCTGGTTTAATTTGATTAATTCTTTCTATTAACCTTTCATTTTCATATCCAAATTCCTGATTATGCAAATCAGATAGCTGTACAATCTTATATCCATCAAATTCTTTTGGTAAATCATCTAACTGAATCACATGAGTCGTAACAGAAATCCAGTTCAGTTGTAAAAAATAATAAATTACTGCCAATGTGACAATTATTAAAGTCCATCCCATGATTTTTCTACGTTTTTCAATCATTACTTTCCCCTTAGTTTTACAAAATTTATAATCTATATAGAAACAGATAAGTTTTTCACATTTTTTCGCAGAGTCTTTGGATCACTTCCGAAGGTCTTTCATTGATATGTTGAATAAATCCTTGAACAGCGTTTCTAATCTCATTTATATTTTTATAAAAGACGTTATGAATCACAGATTGTTTTAACCATTTCCATAATCCTTCAATTAAGTTTAATTCTGGACTATATGGTGGTAAAAAGATTAACCTTAATCTATTTTTGTGTTCGTTTAAAAAAGGTTGGATGAGTTTAGCGTGATGAATTCTTGCGTTATCTAAAATCATGACAATCTTTCCCGTTGGATATTGTTTCAGTACTTTTTTGAGGAATTCTAAAAAGATATCTGCTGTATAACGTTCTTCCTCCTGGACATAAACATGACCTGTCTCATAGTTAAGGATTCCTATTAATTTGACACTTTTATTATTTCCGTAAGTAGGAATAATCCGTTGTTTTCCTTTAGGAAACCAATTGTTGACTAATGATTGATAATCTCTGATAGAACTTTCATCTTGAAACAATAAATGATCAATCTCTCCACGAATCAAAATTTTTTAATTGTTCAAATTCCTGTTTAAATCCCTCTTGTTTTTCTTGACTAGCTCTCGCTAATGAGTAAGTCGGGCGTGTGTAGCTAAAACCTAAGCGTAACAACATGTCACGCATTCCCCCTTTAGAGAATGAAATTCCAAAGGTTTGCTTCACCCAGATGCATAATAGCTTACAATCCCAAGTCATGTACGGTTCAATCCCAACATCAGCGGGCGTTTTATGGATGAGAGTATGGATTAACTCAGCTTCTTGCTCAGGTGAAAGTTTCTTCGGGCAGCCTGATTTTGGGCGTGGGTTTAATCCCTCAAGTCCATATTTTTTATAATTTCTAACATGTGTTCCGATGGTCTGAGCAGTAAAGGGAACTATCCTAGCGATTTCTACATTTTTATATCCTTGTAAGTGTAAATAGATGACTTGATAACGAGTATAAAGTTGTTTCGATGATGTTTCACGCATCGCTGTTTCAATTAATTTTAATTCTGTCTGATTCATAGTTGCCCCAATTTCTATCCTAAAATGTATGTTTAATATCTACTATTTTAACATACATTTTAACGAATTTTGACCACAAGTATTTGAATTAAAAAACTATGAAATACATTTCTGTTTCTATATATTATATAACAAGTAACGATTCAAATTCAAATATTTGGAAAATTATAATCTGACTTTTTATCTCTAATTATAAACTTACCTTTCATAGTAGCGAACCATACAACGATTTACGATATGATTATTTTTTTCATTTACATAAAACCATCCCAGGTGGTTTTGTCTTTCTCATACTAACAGAATAAAACCCTCAATAAAAAAAGACCAAAAAATTGGTCTTCATTATTAATTAGCTTCTTCAATTAATACACATTCGTCATTTACTTTAATTTTTCCACCTTTTAAAACGCGCGTGAAAATTCCGTTTTTAGGCATGATACATTGTCCCACACGATAATAGATGGCACAACGTGTATGACACTCTTTCCCAATTTGTGTTACTTCTAATTCAACTTCTCCGATTTTAATTTTTTGTCCAACTGGTAATTCATTTAATTTAATGCCTGAAACGACTAAGTTTTCACCGAAGGCCCCAAAACCAACATTAGCTCCCTTGCTATTGAAATCTTCAATTTTCTCAAGTGCTAATAAGCTCACTTGACGATGCCACTTTCCAGCATGTGCGTCCCCTTCGATTCCGAAGTTTTCAATTAATGTTGCCTCTTCTACCATATATTTAGCTGTTCCTTTTTTTTCACTTGTACAGATTGCGATCACTTGACTCATATCTTTATCCTCCAATTTGATTCATTAACTTTATTTCTTCATTTTTGTCTTTTTGATTAAAGAGATGTTTTTCAGGCTTTTCATAAATGTTTTGAGAGATCAGCTGAACTAATGCTTCATCACTGATTCCCTCACGAAGCTTATCTTTTAAATTCACTCCGAATCTAAAATGTAAACACTGTTTTAAAAAACCATCAGCTGTAATACGAATTCGATTACAATCTTGACAAAAACAGTTCGAAACCGCACTAATAAAGCCAACCCGCCCTACTGCATTAGCTACTTGAATATATTCTGCAGGTCCACCCTTTTTAACGCGTCCACTTTCTTTAATCTCTAAGTGATTTGATTTAATTAAATCTAAAATTTTAGCATTAGATACACCTTTATGTTTTTTTCCAATCCCAATTGGCATTAATTCAATAAAACGAACATCAATCGGATGAGTTAAGGTTAAGTTAACGAAGTCTAAAATTTCATCATCATTAACCCCTTCCATCAAAACCGTATTGATTTTAACTTTTAACTGATACTTTAAACATTCCTCAATAAATTGTAAAACATCTGATAAATTCCCTCGACGAGTAATTTGTTTAAAGCGATCTTCTTTTAATGTATCTAAGCTAATGTTGACTCCTTTTAATCCATGCTTTGCAAACAGATGGACTTGATCGGCCATAAGCGTCCCATTCGTTGTCATATAGATTTCATCGATACCCTCAATGTCATTTAACTGTTTAATGAGTTCATCAACTTTAGGGCGTGCTAACGGTTCTCCACCCGTTAATCTTATTTTTTTAATTCCTAATTTAGCCGAAGCTTTTACCACTCTAATAATTTCTTCATTCGTCATTAAATGACTATTTTTTAAAAAGTCTTGCTCTTTATCTTCCATGCAATAAACACAACGTAAATTACATTTATCAGTAATGGAAAGTCTTAAATAGTCAATATCTCTATTATATCGATCTCTCATTTTATTCGTTTAACTCCTCTTCAAAGAAGTTAAACTCACCACTTTTCCCGCCTGTTTTTTTCAATAAATGGGTTCCTTCAATGACCATACGTTTATCAACCGCTTTACACATATCATAAATCGTCAACGCAGCTACTGTAGCAGCAGTTAAAGCTTCCATTTCAACTCCTGTTTTATCAACGATTTTTACGGTTGCTGTAATATGGATCGCACATTCTTCATGATCGATTTCAAAGTCAACTTGGCAGTTAGAAATCATAAGAGGGTGACACATTGGAATTAAGTTAGACGTTTGCTTACTTGCCATAATTCCTGCAACACGCGCGACCCCTAAGACATCACCTTTACCAATTTTACCGGCTTCAATTAAAGCTAATGTCTCTTGGCTAACTTTAATTTTAGAAACGGCAGTCGCCACGCGTGCTGTTTCTTGCTTATTTGATACATCTACCATTTGTGCATTTCCATTATGATCAAAGTGAGTTAATTTATTTTCCATTTTCGTTTCTCCTATCCTGTTTAAATTATTTACCAAACGAACAATGTGGGAATGAACAAACATCACAATCTAAACAAAGTCCACCATGTCCATATGCTGCAATATCATCTTTCGTTAAGATTTCATCCGTTAAAATACGAGGTAAAACAAGATCTAAAACGGTACGTTTTGAATACATCGCACAACTTGGAACACCTAGAACTGGAATATTTCCATGATAAGCTAATAAGAACATCGCACCTGGTAAAATAGGTGAACCATATGTCACTAAATCACAACCACTTTCTTTAATCGCAGTTGGTGTCACATCATCTGGATCAACCGACATTCCACCTGTACAAATAATTAAATCTACCTTTTCTTCAATTCCCTTTTGAATTTCTTCAATAATTCGTTCTTTTTGATCCGGTAAGATCACTTGACGAATGACTTCACTTCCATACTCTCCCAACTTGCGTTCAATGACAGGTAAGAAAGCATCTTTAATCGTTCCTTTATAAACTTCATTTCCTGTAGTAATCAATAAACATTTTTTAGGTTTAAATGTTTCTAACCAAATCACACGTTCTTTAATTAAGTTTTCGGCTTGAATAATTTTTTCTTCATCAATAATTAATGGGATGACACGTGTTCCACCAATTTTTTCACCTTTTTTTAATGGCGTGTTATGATGAATCGTTGCCATCATCATCTCACCAATTGAATTTAGTGTAAATAATTTTTCTTTATCAACTTTTAATACCCCATCTGTTGCTGCAAAGAAATCAATTTTTCCTTCTTTAATTTCTTCTGATAATGCAATTCCTTCACCTTTAACTAAATGAGCCAAACGTGTGGCTGCTTCATTTTCATGTAATTGCCCTTCTTTTGCTTCCCAAACATAAATATGCTCTTTTCCAATCGCACGTAATTTCTCAATATCTTCTTCTTGAATTAAATGTCCTTTTTTAAATAAACGACCTTTAAATTCCCCAGGAATAATTTGTGTCACATCGTGTGAAAGCACGGTTCCAATAGCATCTTCTACTTTAATCATTTTCATCATGACTGATCCTTCTCCTTCATTTAGTACCTCATGTAATTTAACAATGTTTTATATAAGCTCACTAAAAAGATAGCAACTATAAAAATGACAACTAAAATTAACAACGCTTGCTGATTATCATTATTTTCTATCGCATAATAAAGCGCCATCGGTAACGTCTGTGTTTTTCCCGGAATATTTCCTGCTACTAATATCGTTGCCCCAAATTCACCAAATGCTCGAGCAAACGATAATAGCATCCCGTTTAAAATGCCTTGAATAGAAAGAGGAAAAATTATTTTTATCCAAATGGTTAGCTCACTGGCTCCATACACGCGGGCAGCATTTAACACATCCTCATCAATTGATAAGACGGCTGCTTTTATACTTTGATACATAATGGGAAACGTCACAACGATTCCTGCGATCACGGCAGCTGTTAGTGTAAAAATAATTGAAATATCAAACATTTGATAAAGAAATCGTCCAATCCATCCTTGACGTCCGAAAATCATTAAGATGATGTAACCGATCGCTGAAGGAGGAATAAACATCGGTAAAATAAATAATCCTTCTAACCAACGGTAACGTTTCTTTTGATTAAATCCAATAAAAATAACAGCCCCCATCGCTAGTAAAAGCCCAATGAGAACCACTAATAAAACAACAGTAAATGAAACTTTCGAAGCTTCAATTAATACTTTATTATTCATTAATATCAAATCCATAAGACTTCAAAATATTTTTTCCTGTGCTTGATAAAATAAAATCCATAAATGCTTCGCACTCTTTTTGATTTTTGTATCCCTCAATTGGTGCTAACGAGTAAACGATAGGCTCATATGAATCTTGAGGAAGTGGCAGAACTACTGAAGCTTGAGTTAAAGTCAGTGCATCGGTTTGATAAATCACACCATAGTCAACTTCGCCTCGTTCTACATACGTTTTAACAGCCGTGACATCTTTAGCATAAATCAGTGAATCGTTGAGTTCTTCCCAAAGATTTAAGTTCACAAACGATTCCTTTGCATATTCTCCTACCGGCACCGTACTGACGTCTCCAATCGCTAACGTGAACGATTGCTTCGTTAAATCAGTGAGTGTTGAGATAGTAGGCGCATCTTCACTTTTAATTAACACTAACGTATTAGAGATGGTAGAATCTTTTTTATTTGCCAAAATCAAACCTTCTTCTATTAATTGATCGACATACTTTTCATCAGCAGAAAAAAATAACCCTACCTCGGCCCCTTGACTAATCTGCTTTTTAAGGGTTCCAGACCCACCTGAGTTTAGATGAATATTAATTGGCACTTCTTTTTCGTATGCTTCAATGATTTCATTCATCACTGGAACTAAACTCGCTGCCACACTAATATGAATGTCTTTTGTTTGATCATCTGTCTTGTGGCAAGCTGCTAATAACAAAGTGACTAAAACGGTCATAAAAATCGTTATTTTCTTGCACATTCTTTAGCCTCACCTAATAAAATCTGTATTCCATGTATAATCTCATCTAACACAAAGTCTAATGCTTCTTGGCAAGCTTTCGGACTTCCTGGCAAATTCACAATTAATGTCTGTTTACGAATTCCTGAAACGGCACGCGATAACATCGCACGTTTTGTAATTTGCAAGCTGTAATAACGAATCGCTTCGCAAATTCCTAATGCCTCACGATCTAAAATGGCTTTAGTCGCCTCTGGTGTCACATCTCGCATAGAAAAACCTGTGCCACCTGTTGTTAAAATTAAATTCACCTTTAATTCATCACACATGTGAACCATTTCTTCTGATAACATGTTTTGATCATCAGGTAAAATAACGTATTTTTCAACTTTAAATCCTTTTTGTTCGATGATTTCTTTAATGACTGCACCACTTTTATCTTCACGCTCACCTGCGTAACCTTTGTCGCTACTCGTAATAATTCCAACTGTATACACTTAAATCGCCTCCAAAGTTAAAAAATCGGTTGGGGTATTTACATTCATAAAATCCGTCTGTAAAAAACATTCATCCCCCATCGTTGTAACGACTTCATAATTCAAACGTCTGATGAAGGACTGTAATTTATACTCTTGATTCATTAACGCTTCATGCACTTTATCTTTTATCGATTGATGATAAACGGCACAAAGCGGTTGAAGTCGTTCGTCATAAACGGGAACTAAAACGTCATATCCTTCTTCATAATCAGCTAAATAATTTAAAACCTCTTTACGAACTAATGGCATATCACAAGCCACACATAAAACGTGGGCTGTTTTGGCTTCATGCAAGGCAGCCTCAATCCCTGATAATGGGCCATGACCTTGAGAAAGATCAGGAATGACTCGAACATTTAATAATTGATAAGGTGTTGGGTCATTAGCAATGATAATCACTTCTTCAAAATCTTCACCCGCTTCAATTAAACGTTCAATAAACGTTTTATCCTGATAAGTCATTAAGGCTTTATTACGATGGTTCATTCGACTTGATTGACCACCTGCTAAAATAGCTAACGTTTTATCATTCATTTAATATCCTCCTTTAGGATAATTTAATAATGGATACCCAATCTCCTTCACTGAGTGGTCCTACATTTGCTTTTATTTCTATTAAGCAATTAGACCCGATTGTCGAACTTAAAATACCATTTCCACCTTTTTGTTGAGTCACTGTGACTACCTGACCTTTAGGCGTTGATTCAACAAATCCACGAATAAAACGTCGTTGTTTTGCAACCTTTGTCATCTCATGATTTAGGCGTGCTTGTTCATATCTCAAGCCTATCATTTGATGACCCGCTAACTTGCTAAGCGTTGGTCTAGCAATTAATTCAAACGTCGTTAAGGCAGCCGTTGGATTTCCTGATAAACTAATAATCATTTTATTTTGATATTGACTACAAAGAAGCGCCGATCCTGGTTTAATTAAGATTTTCCAAAATAATTTTTCGCCACCTAGTTCATCAATGGCTTCTTTGATTAAATCTTTCTCACCTACTGACGCTCCACCTGTCGTAATAATCACATCAGCGACTTCTAATGATTTTTTGATCTTTTGAGCAATACCACTCACACAATCTTTTTCGTGATTAGTATACGTCACCTCATACCCTAGCTCTTTAACACGACCTAAAATCGCGTACTTATTACTGTTATAAATCTTTCCAAACGGTAGGGGTTGTCCAAGTTCAGAAACTTCATCACCGGTACTAATAAAGGCCACTCGAGGTTTTTGATACACATCTACCTCTTCAATTCCTGCACTCGCTAAAATTCCGATGTCTGCGTAGTCTAAACATTTCCCTTTCCTTACTAAAAGAGTTCCATCGGTGATATCTTCTCCTTTTGGACAAATATTTTCACCGGGCTTTACCACTTTCTCAACAAAAATAATTCCGTCTCTAATGACAACATCTTCTTGTTTAATGACTGCCGTTGCCCCTTTAGGAATGGGAGCTCCAGTCATAATTTTAATCGCTGTTTTAGCTGTTAGTTCCCTCTTAGAATGTCCACCAGCAAATACTTCATCAATGACCTTTAATGTTACAGGCAAATGTTGAGTATCATTTGCGATAATGGCATACCCATCCATGGCTGACTTATCAAAAGGAGGATTATTCATACTTGAATAAATTGATTCATGACAAACTCGTCCGATGGCCTCAAGTAAAGGAACTCGCTCGATGTCCAATGAATCAACTCGTTCATCTAAAATATGAATAGCCTCTTCTAAGCTAATAAATGACTTCATGACCTTCACCTTCTTTTTAATGCTGTTAACATCTTTTGCTCTGTTGTTAACTCCCTCATTTTAAGGTATTAAGCTAATAACAAAGCAAAAGAAAAGGCTTATTACTCAACTATTTTTGGGTATGAGTAATAAGCCTATATATATCTATATAAACTCGACTTATTTTCCTTCCCAAACTGTGGAGATCATACTTTTTCAAATATCACCCTGTGAATCTCATTGGATTCAGGCCTATTATCCATAGAGTAACGTCCTTAGGCTTAATAGGCTCAAGAAAACTTATTCAATTATTTTTCAAATTCAAACTCTTTTTCTTTTTCAATCAAATCAGCAAACATGATGTAGTCTGTTGATTGAAACACTGACACATCATTTAAATCTAGTGGTACATCGCTTGCAACCGCGATTAATAACTCTTCCTTCGTCATGATGCAATCACTTACACCATCACGATAAACTTCAATTTTTCTTAGTGGGCTTTTTTTATAGCCTTCTACTAAAATGATATCTTTATCTTTTAATAATTGCAAGATATTAATTAACTCTATTTCTTCTTCGACTTCTTTAATCATTGCAAAACGATTTTTTGATGAAATAACAACCGTATTAGCACCCGCTTCACGATGACGATATGTATCTTTTCCTGGATGATCGATATCAAATCCATGAACATCGTGTTTAACCGTAGCAACAGTTAAGCCTCGACTTCTTAACTCTTTAATTAACCCTTCCATTAAGACCGTTTTTCCTACATTTGATCCTTGACCAATAACATTTATAACCTTCGCCATCGTTTCAGTCCCCTTCATACTCTATCTATTGTTTCTTTCTCTTTTTAGTCAATTGTACTAGCCATGATAATCCAATGCTAATTTCAAATAACAAAATCATAGGAACAGCTAATAATAATGATACAACATCAGGCGATGTTATAAAAGCCGCAGCTATAAAAATAGCCATAACAAATATTGGGTGTTGTTTAATTAAAAAGTTAGGCGTCACCAATCCTAGCATCGATAATAACAAAATGACCATTGGCATTTCAAACACTAAACCAAATCCTAAAATCATCGTACTAATGAAAGAGACAAAAGATTCAATAGAGATCATTGGTTTAATTCCTGATACGGCGATATTAACAAAAAACTCAAATGTGGTCGGTAAAACAATAGTATAGCAAAAAAATAGCCCCAATTATCAAGCAAAATAATAAAAAATTCTTTTTGTGATATAATCACTTCAAAATAAATGTTAACAAACTCATATCGTCAAAAAGTTCTAACAAGTGTATTCCTCATATGCTCCCTTTTCAATCAAAAACCTGTTTATTAATTAGATACGTACTCAGGCTATGATATGTTAGTGTTGACTTTTAAACTCCTCTTGAGATTTATTTATATTTTTTCAATATTTATTACAATCACTTCGCGCTGTTAACTATATACAAGAATTATCTATAAATAAAACCTTGTTTTCTCATCAATCACGTCAAAGTTTTAATCCATTAAAAAAGATGAATGCCTGTTTTGACATTCATCTTTTTGATTTAAATGATATGATTATCTATTTTTTAAACTTCTTCAAGCTCATTCAACACGTCTTTTCGATCGAGAAATTTCAAAATAGACTGTCTGATATAATGACTAGCTGTTAAGGCAATCGCTGCTGGTAAGATGATTAAAAGACCTGGTATCATGACTAAACAAAATAACATCGCAATGATGACACCAAATGCTTTAATCGATTCAAGTAAATACGCATGGGTAAATAAAAAAGAATTTTTAATGAGCATGATCGTTTTGAGTTCATATTTCGCTAACAACGCACACATATAAAAACTCAGCATCATCACCTCAAAAACAATGACAACAAGGATGAACAAAGAAAGACTGAATCCTTGTTGTAAGAATGAGTATCCCATCATTAAATAGATCGTGGCACTAAACCATAAAACCCCTAAGATGACTGTCACTAAAAGTGATTGAACAAAATTTTGTTTATAACTTTTGATAAAATCAAAAAGAATCTTAGATTCTTTTCCACTTACTTTTTTATCTGCCACATAAAATAACGCTGTCGTTGAAGCTCCAATTGTGATAATGGGTAAGCATCCAATCATCCATAATATCGAAATAACCCCCATATCGCTTAACGTATAAATCATCTTTAAAAATATGTTTTCATCATCCTGTTTTCTCATTCTCATCCCTCCAACATCGCTTTTTCATCATATTGCTTATGGGGATTATACCATAATTTAATATGGTTTTATTTCGAAAATTGTTGTAATTTTTGTCATTTTTAAATCAACTTTTTCATATCATTTAAAGAAGACGCTTCTCTCAAAATTAAGGTTCATTCTATATTTTTACCTTTTCACTTATATCGTCAAAAAACAGGTCCAATACTTTGGACCTGTTTTTTATTTAATATTAGATAAAATTAACTCATCTTAAAGTAAGCATGACTTCCCCGATTATCCATTTCTACAACGAGCTTAGCTGGAATTCTTTCCTTTAATTCATGAACATGGGAAATGACTCCGATTAGTCGCCCGTGATCTTGTAATTCCATTAAAATGTCAATCGCCTGATCTAACGACTCAGAGTCTAAGGTTCCGAATCCTTCATCAATAAACATCGTATCTAATTGAATCCCACCTGAATTTTGCTGAACGGTATCTGAAAGCCCTAGCGCAAGTGCAAGTGACGCTTTAAAACTTTCACCACCTGATAACGTATTAACAGGACGCGTTTTTGCCGTATGACTATCGTAAACATCTAAGTCTAATCCTTTACGCCCGCCTCCTTTCACTTCTTCTCGACGAAGTAAATAATAACGACGCGCTGTCATTTTTTGAAGACGAGTATTAGCAGCCTCTAACACTTCATCAAAATAACTTGATAACACGTAAGTTTCAAAAGACATTTTTCCACCACTTCGACCATTAGCCAGTGATTCTAGCTCTCCGATGACTAAATATTCTTGTTCACGTTTTTGAATCGTCTCGTATTTTTTCTGAATTGAATTTAATAAATAATCATTTTGCTCAAGATTTGCTAATAATGTCGCTTGTTCTTTTGTTAACTGATTTTTTCGACTTTCTAAGTCTGCCAATATCTCTTCAATGACACTGATATTGACACGATCTTTTCCTTGAAGTTCTCCTTTTAACAAGTCTACCATCTTCGTCGCCGTGTGTAGTTCTTGATAGAAGGTTTGAACTTGTTGCTCTAGTTGTACCAATTGATCAATCATTTGTTTTGCTTCTTCATAATGACTTAGACTAGTAAACGAACCTTCTACTTGGTTTTTAAACGTTTGAGAAATCATCTGGTGTTGTTCCTCATAATGAACAAACTGTTCCTGAGCTTCAGATAATTTAGCTTGTAGCTCTGTCAATTGATGAGTGACTCGTTCATAGTCTAATTGACTTTGTGTAATATTTTGTTGAAGTTTGATCTTTTGATCTGAGATTTCTGATATCCTTTGTTTTAATACCGTCAACACTCGGTACTCCATTGGAATCGTTAACTCTAAATCTTCTTTTGAACGTTTTTCAACGCTATAACACTCACGTTTTGCTTGGAGTAATCGTTCTTCTTTAAGCAATTCTTCTTCTAGTGGATGAATGTTTTCTTTTTCAGAGGTTAACTGTTTAATTTGCTCCGTTATTCTTTGACTTTCTTCGTTTAATGTTTGTTGAAGTTGACTTAAATCGTTAAAACTTATCATGAGTTGGTCACGTAATTGTTCTAGTCTAAGTCTTGAAACTTCCATCACTTCTTCTTGTGATAAACGTTGCTTCAACCACTCGATAAACTGTGCAATTGACTCATCTTCTTGTGATTTTTTCATCTGTAAAGCAGTTAACTCTTGGTTGATGTGATGGGATTTTGATTCTAACGCCTCAACTTGTGCTCTTTCTTGTTCAAGTTCTTGCTTCGTTAGAATTTTCTCCTCACTTCGACGAGGATTAGGATGTTCCTTCGATCCACAAACAGGACAAGCTTGATTCACTTGTAATTCATTTGCTAAGCGAATCGCCGCAGCATTAATAAATAATTCTGCTTGATGCTCATAGAATTCACGTTTTGCTTCCGACTCGTTTTTAACGTGGGTATAGTCTAATTGTAACTGATCAAGACGCTGCTGTGTCTGCTCTTTTGATGTCACCACTAAAATTAAACGTTGAAGCTGTTGAATCGTTTCTTCTTGTTTTTCCTTTTCAAAGCTTAAGGCCTGTAATTGTTCGTTTAAATCAGTTAATTGAGGGGACAACTCATCTAATAGCGATACCTTTTGTTTAAGTTCTGCTAATTTTTTTTGTTTCTCCTCCACTTGATCTTTCAACAAATTCCCTTCTACTATCAAGGTGTGTAATAGACGTTCCTTTTCTTCTAATTTCATGACTCCATCTACAAAGCGATTTAACTCTAGTTCTTGTTGGTTTAAACCGACTAATTGTTCTCTTAAAGACTCGATAGCATCATAACATTTTTTCACCAAAATGAATTGATGGTTGGTTTCTTCTAATGACTGTTGCAACTGTTGTTTTTTTAAATCAGCGTCTCGTTTAAACGCCTCATACTTTAACATTTCGTTTTCACTTGGAATAATAGACTGTGCAAATTTAATAACCTGTATTTGTTGTTCTTGATCTTTAATGACCCTTTCATAATGTTTCAATTGATCGACTGTTTTCAACGTCTGTTCATATTGATTAAATTTTTCATTTAAATGCTTTCCTGCTTCATAGCTCATTCGATGTTCCTGGATAGATTCCCCTAAAAATTGAATCATCCCACTTAACGTTTCAAGAGATTCGCCCCATTTTTTTTGTACAGATTTAACGACCTCAAGTAACGTTGGTAGTGGCTGTTCATAATCAATCGTATGTTCTTCATCTGTTTTAATTAATTTTAATTCCGCTAAAATCGCTTTTTGAGTGTCTGCTACTTCTAGTTTTAAGGCATTAGATTTGGTCGTTAACTGTTCTTGAATTTTTTTATAAAAATCAGTGCCAAATATTTTCCGCAAAATCTCTTCTTTATTTGTGGTGTTAGCATATAAGAATTCTTTAAAATCCCCCTGCGGAATCATGACTATTTTTCGAAATTGCTCCACCTTTAAACCGATAATTTGTTGAATCAATTCTCTAACTTCATTTTCTTTTGTCACAGGAGGCTCCTCACCTCCTACTTCTAAAAGTTCAACTGAAGCGGGAACTTCTCTAAATCCCTCTCCCCTTTTTTTCTTTTGTTGTTGTTGAGGAGCACGCAAGATTTTATAAATTTTATCCTTCACTTGAAAGGTAAATTCTACTTCTGTTTTGATTTCACTTTGAGCAGCAAAATCACTACGTAGCTCTTTTCCTGTTCGACTCCCCCCACTTGTTTCCCCATATAACGCATAGCAAATGGCATCAAAAATCGTTGTTTTTCCAGCTCCTGTCGGTCCTGTTACAACAAAAATTTCTTGATTAACTAAGTCCTCTTTAAAATTTAATGTCGTTTGCTTAGCATATGGCCCAAACGCAGTCAGCTTCAACGCTAATGGCTTCATCGCTAGATCTCCTCTCTAACTTGGTGAATGATTTTTTGAATGAGTTGTGTTCCTTCTTCATGCAACGTGTTGCCTTTATGATGTAAGTAAAAATCACTAAATAATTGTTCTGGTGTTTTTTGTTCTCGAGTGAATTTATCGAGCTTACTTCCTTTAAACTCATTAAACTTTTGATCTAACTCTAAGATCATAATATTAGGATAAACTTTTCTTAACTTCGCCATTGGTTCTAAAAGTTCCCCACGATCTGTTAAAATAACGCGAAGATAATCTTCGCTTGAAGGTTGATTCAGTAACTCATTTAACTCGCCCTTAATCGTTCGCATGTCTCGTCTTGGTATTAATGGTAAAAGTTCGTAAGTTATCGCACCTGATTCATCTAAATCAACCATCGTCACTGATTTATGATAATTTTCTTCTGAGAACGAATATTTTAATAACGATCCACTGTATCGAATGTTATCATTTCCAACTTTTTGAGTTCGATGTAAATGACCTAGCGCGACATAATCAAAATCATCAAAATAAGAGGCTGAAACAGATTCTTTCCCTCCTACGACTAATTTTTTCTCTGATTCACATGCTTGCGGTTCTTCATCACCTCCAACAACGAAGGCATGAGTAATTAATACGTTGCGTTCTTTGCGATTAAGATCTAATTTTTCAAGTGTCATTTTCATCGCTGCGTCTAATGACTTAATGTTATCGTCTTGATGGACTTCACGCACGACTGCATAATCAGCAAATGGAATTAAGTAAAAATTAACTAGACCATGTTCATCTTTTAAAACGACTTTTTTCACTTCTTTTGTATAATGCCCCGCTACATAATAATTTGCTGATTCAAACAATTCACTACCAAAGTTCACTAAATCAGCACCATCATGATTTCCCGCAACCGCTAAAATAGGGGTTTTTAAATCAATGAGAACTTCCTTTAAAAATCGACTATATAATGAAACAGCCACTGCGGGTGGAACACTTCGATCATAAATGTCGCCAGCTAATAAAATGGCATCTGGTTGATAGATTTGAATGTATTCTTTGACTTGATCTAATACGTATTGTTGATCTTCAATCATCGAAAATGAATGAATGACTTTTCCAAAATGTAAATCACCTAAATGTAAAAACCTCAAACGTCTTCCTCCTTAAAAAGCGAATATTTGTTCTAATTATAAGTCTTTTTTACAAGAATCGTCAATCAAATAAAGCTTGAACTCATCGACAAATTTCTTGATTTTATTTCCTAAGAAATAATCCCTCATCCCCCCATGTTATCTGCAGCTGTGACGACTTTCTTGTACCTCAATTTAGCATGTCTGTTTCTTAAAAAGACTAATCATTAGAGATTTTTTCATCTATTGGCTTCAGATTAAAAAAATTATATACTATATATAAGTAAAAATAAAATCGATGTTGATCGCAACACTCAATGATTTCAAAGAAAATAGATGATTTATTAACACCTAAGAAAAAGGAGGGATGCCTTATCCTGAATCAAAACCTACCTAAATATTTAGCTGTTTCTGAATGGATGAAACAACAAATTTATCATCATCGTTTTAAAGCCGGTGAAAAATTAATTAGTGAGAATCAATTATGTGAAAAATTCTCCATCAGTCGACAAACGGCTCGCCAAGCGATTGCTGTTTTAGAAAAAGAAGGACTTGTGTTGAAAAAACAAGGAAGCGGGACATACGTTAATCCTGATTTTATCAGACTAAAAGCTGACTCTAAAACAATTGGACTAGTCATCGATTCGATGGATAACTTCCTTTTTTCTGAAATTATTTCTGAAATAGAAGATGTTTTATCAGCGAACGACTATCATACGATTTTAAGACTGACAAGAAACAAAGTTAATCATGAACGAGAGCAACTGCTAACGTTATTAGATTCTGATATTGACGGCTTAATTGTTCAAGGAACAAAGTCTGCTTTACCTAACCCCAACTTAGATATTTATGAGCAATTTACCGAACGTGGCATTCCTGTTATCTTTATTAATAATTACTATCCGTCTTTAAACTGTAATTATATTGTCGTTGATGATGAGTTAGGTGGTCGTCTCGCCACTAAACACTTAATAGAAAAAGGTCATGAACGTATTACCGGGATCTTTAAATATGATGACTTACAAGGAAGTCTTCGTTACAAAGGCTTTTTAACCGAAATGTATCACCATCATCTCTCAGTTGATGAATCCTCTATCATTTGGTATTCTACTGAAGACATGAATCGCCAGTTTTCTCTTGATCAAGATCACTCCTTATTAACGAAATTACGTCACTGTACTGCCATCATTTGTCATAACGACCAAATTGCCATGAAGCTGATGAATTTATTAGCACATCAGCAATTATCAGTTCCTAATGATTTATCCATTATCAGCTTCGATAACTCAACACTTTGTGAACTTGGAACCGTCACCTTAACGAGTGTCTCTCATCCTAAAGGAGATCTTGGACGCTTAGCCGCTGAATCACTACTAACGATGATTGAAAATCAAGCATTTGAAATTAAACATCTTTACAAACCAGAGCTAATCATACGAGAATCGGTTAAAAAATTATAGAAGAGCTTTGTAGAAAAGCTCTTTTTTATTTCAATCAGCTTTGCTTCTTTTACCAACGTAAAAAAGCTAGCTGATACGCTCAGCTAGCTTAAGTTTACATTCTCTTTTTTTCGATAAATTTACTAAACTGCTCTAATCCAATGATGATGACACCACCTACAATGAAGAAGAGAATACTAAATGTATCCCATGACATTGGCGCTTTTGGTACTTCTAACGTCGTTGGCCCCATGATAACCGCATAAAGTGATCCAATCATTAACCCGAGGATTAAGTAAATCATTTGCGGACGTGCTGTCTCTAAGAAATGACGAATTAATTTAATTGTTGATAAAATCCCAACAATAACCCCTACCCCAAATACCAATAAAACAGGTAAATAAGAGAAGTTTAATGATAACACCTCTTTAATCGCACTAATAATAGCCGTATATAATCCGAAAATTAAAAGTAGGGTTGATCCTGAAATCCCTGGTAATACCATTGCTGAAATAGCAATCATACCAGCTACAAAAACATATAAACTTAATCCAATCGTTAAGTTTCCAAATGAAACATCAATTCCTTGTCCACCTGATGCAGGGTTAAAAACGGTTAATGCCACAACGATTAAAACACCTGTTACGGCCCAAACACTATTAATGTATTTTCCTTTAATGGTTTCTTTTTCTGCTTTTATAATAAGCGGGATTGAGAAAATAATAAACCCAATAAATAATGAGCTAATGCTATAAATCTGCTCTTCAAAAATTGAGGCTAAGAATAAGACTGAGGCAACCATTCCAACTGCCCATCCAATCCCTATTTTAAATAAAAAGTGTAAAGCTTCCATTTTCTCTTCTTTGCTACTTTTTGAAACAAGTTTATTTAATGAATTAATAAACTGATCATAAAAACCTAAAATGAACGCAATCGTTCCACCTGAAACGCCAGGAACACTATCTGCTAATGCCATAAAAAATCCACGAATTACATTGACGATAAACATTTTTTTCACCTTGACCTATTCTAAATTTTCATCCATATTATAAGAGATTTATTATCCATTTTATTTCTATATAAGATAATCTTTACCAAACCATTCTAACATAATCTACACCAAACTTCAATGTCAGACAGATTTTAAGCTCATAAATACGACATATCACTCACACTTTGGGCAAGTTCCCATAAGATAGTATTGGATATTGTATTGTTAGTTTAAGGAGGTATCTGAATGAGTGCAAATATAAAAAACTATTTTGCCTGCGCAAATAGTTCACAAGGATTTTGCAATTACTTTGAATCAAATCTTGAGGGGCTTGAACATCTTTATATCTTAAAAGGTGGGCCTGGGACTGGAAAATCAACGATGATGAAAAACATAGGGGCAGACCTTTACGATCGTGGTTATGATATTGAATTTATTTATTGTTCTTCTGATCCTAGTTCATTAGATGGAATCATTATTCCAGCTTTAAAAGTGGGGGTCGTTGATGGAACGTCTCCTCATGTCATTGAACCACTGGCTCCCGGTGCAATTGAGCAATATGTCAATTTAGGAATTGCATGGGATCGAAAAAAACTTCAACCTTATAAAGATCACATTCTTTCATTGAGAAGTCAAATTAGTGACTGTTACACAGAATTATATGCTCAGTACGCTGAAGCTTTAAAAGTTCATGATGACTGGGAAAAAATTTATATTAATGAAATGGATTTCGACAAAGCTTCTGAATTTAGACAATCTATTTGTGACACACTACTTGACTATCCTTCGATTGATCACACACCAGTCATTAAACATCGCTTTTTCGGAGCATCAACACCAGAAGGTTCAGTGAATCACATTCAAGATTTAACTGAAGGCTTTAAACGCTATATGATCAAAGGACGTCCAGGTACAGGAAAATCAACTTTATTGAAAGAATTAGCTAAAAAAAGTGAGTCATTAGGTTATGATACTGAAATTTATCATTGTTCATTTGACCCACAATCACTCGACATGGTTTTAATTCCAGAGCTTAACGTTTGCTTCTTTGACTCTACCGCACCTCATGAATATTTCCCAACCGTTGAAACAGATGAAATTATTGATACATATGAAGCATTCATCACCCCAGGAACCGATGAACGCTATGCTCAACAACTTGATGAATTATCAATCTTATATAAAACAACCGTTAAAAAAGGAACCGATGCCTTAGCTCAGGCAAAAAGACTTCATGATGAATTAGAAAAAATCTACATTAAAGCGATGAATTTCGATATCATCGAAGGTATTTACCAACAAATTAAAGCTGAAATTATGAACTTAATCAAATAAAAATGAGGTGTATCGATAAAGATACACCTCATTTTTCTCATTAACGACGTTTAGATTTATCTGATCCATTTCCGTCTTTTTTAACTAATAACGTCTCCATTTTTGTTTTAATTTGATGATAAGTCATCGGATCAAACAACAAATCATTCCAAATTTTCACTTTATTATCTCGAACTCCTGCCAACACTTGCTCATGGTTTGATCGATGAACAATAGCAATACCTTCTTTCTTTTTAATTTCAACCGTGACTGTTTCTTTTTTGTTGGTTTCAAATTCTCTTGTTGAACCTGTGCTAGTTTCGTTCCACATGTTTCTCTCTCCCTTTAGTCAAAAAGTTTTAAAGTCATCTCATGAACCTACAATCATAGGCATTCGATATATTAAACTGTATGCTCCCTCGCCTTAAATATGCAAAAAAAGTGAGTCATACACCAATGTCATTTAGTTAAGTATCATTGGGATTTTTTAAGGCATCGTGAAATCAATTTTAATTTCACCATGCCTTTTTTTCTATCTGTTAAGCACTAAAAACTCATCTTTAAGGCATGCCAAAAAAGCAGATAGCCTCAATCTGCTTTTTTGACACCTTTAAATAGGATTAAGCTACTCGATACATAAAACTCACACTCGGTTTAACTCTGGTTCTCCGTTCACTATGTCGGCCCTTTCGAACTGGTAGTATGTTTCTCTGAATAAGTTCTTCTACAGGAATCTTCGACGATCTAAAAAATTGACAACAGACATGAATCGCAACCGTGAAATTCACTTGATAGTTATATTTTCGCTCTTTCTTAGTCAAGACAACATTTAAGGTAATCATCTCACAAAAATTATACATGGTTAGTTTAGCGAATAGTTCTTGTTCAATAAATGAGCGTTTCTTCGCATGGAGATGAATTAAACCAATCGCATATTTTAGTTCTCTAAATGCTGTTTCAATTCCCCATCTCATTTCATATAATTCCTTTAAGGCTTCTTTTGAAAACTCTTCCTGATTTAGATTGGTGATCAGCGTTTCGTAAGTATCTTCTGTTAGTTTGAACCGTACCACACGAAATGAAAGTTCATAATAGTCAGTCTGCTTTAATTTAAAATAATCAAAGCGGACATTTTGAGGTAAGAATTTATACCGATGGGGATTAGCTTTAACTTCATTTGTTTGTTTTGGGGTTAAGGTTAAATGGATGGTTTCATCAAATTCATCTGTATGAGGTAACCTAAGTGATGAGATCATACTTTTACTTTTGATATCTTTCACGCGAATCACGTATTTCCAACCTTTTTCTTGAATATGAGCGAAGGTATTGTAACTTTCATAACCACGATCCGCAACAAGAATCACAGGATCTTTAAGTGGAGAGTTGCCGACCATTTCAATCAGTGCTTGTCGTTCATTTAATTCACGAATCGGTTGAATTTGTGCATCGATATATAATCGATTCATTAAATCATAAAGTGCATTCAGATGAAGGGAGTTATAGCCCTTTTTAGCCGTTGAAGATTTAATGTACGTTTTTTCATCATCAGGATTATGTGCAATATTAAACGTTGACCCATCAACCGCAAGAAGTCGATATCCTCGAAAGTATTTATACTGATCGTATGAGGCAGTAAACTGTTGAAATAAATGTTTAAATGCATCCGGTCGTATTTTACTACGTTGTTGGATAAAAGCAGAGGTAGATGCAGTTGTCACATCATAATTGAAATAAGTCATTAACTCTGTATAAAGGCTATTGCCATTCATCGCGAGAATAAAACTCACCATACTTTCAAATGAGAGTTTACGATTTCGAGTAAAATCTTTCTCAGGATTTTGGACAAAGTCCTTTGGGTTACCACTCATCTTCTTAATAATATGAATGAGTTTTTGCTTGATCTTGGTTGAATACTTAGCCATGCGATAGCCTCCTTAAATAGATATATTTAAGAGGCTACGCCACAGATTTTTGCTTCTATGTCAAGTGTTTTTTACAAGAAAAAAGGGAGGTGTACATTTTTGTACCCCTCCCTTTTGGAGATTTTGATCATTAATTTATTAACTTAATGACATTGAGTCATACACTCACTTCTTTCTTAGCCAAGGGCAACATATTAGTTGTAATAAATCAAGTCCTTTATAAATCGCTAATGACAATAAACTTAATACAATAACACCTGAAAACATATCTTTATAATCAACCATTGACCAGGCATTCATAATAAAATAACCAATTCCATAACGAGTGGCATAGTTCTCACTAAAGAATAAGGCTGAGATTGCAATTCCTGTACTAATTCTTAATCCAGAAAATAACTGAGACGAAATAGCCGGTAAAATCATGTGCCAAAGCCTTTGAAAAAAGCTTAGTTCCATTAAGGTTGCAACTTGCAAAAGACTCGTATCGATTTGCTTAACCCCATCTCTTGTCGCTATGATCATTTGAAAGACAATAATACTAATCATTAAAATAATTTTAGACGTATCACCTATTCCAAACAAAACCATAAAGATGGGTAAGAAGGCAAGTTTAGGAATGGGATAGAGTAAGTAAACAATTGGTGAAATGAGCTGATCACTCTTATCATGGCATCCAATTAAAATCCCAATCGGAACACCAATAAGTAAGGAACAAACAATCGAGACAAAAATTCGACAAAAACTATAGAGCACATGATAAATTAAATCATGCTGTAATAAAAACACAAGACGCTCCATCGTTGATAAAAAGGAAGGGACCATTGACTCACCGAGCATCACATGTAGAAGTTGCCATAGTCCGATAATGACCAGACAGGCGTATCCTTGATTAATGATTCGCTTCATCATCTAACTGCTCCCTTACCTTTTGACATAGCTCATAATAAGACGCTTGTTTTCTCATGTCTTGGTTCCCAAAGTATGGATTATGAATAACCGTTTTAAATTGACCGTCATTCATAATGATAATGGTTTGACCTAAAAAGACAGCTTCTTCAATACTATGAGTGACTAAAATCATCGTATTTTGATCATTTAAATGAATATCTAGTAAAAGATCTTGAATTTTTTCTTTTGTCATCGCATCAAGAGCCGATGTCGCTTCATCTAATAACAAAATCGGTGATTGATTAACTAGCGCTCTTGCAATAGCTGCTCGTTGTTTTTGCCCCCCACTCAATTGATGAGGATACCTATCTTTTAAATGAGACATCTTAACTTTTTCTAAAATCTTTTGGATATGCTCACTTCTTTTTTGACGAATCCCTAACGCTACGTTTTGTTCGACAGTTTTCCAAGGAAATAATCCTAAATTCTGCAAAATAAGACTCGGTTTAACCTGAGATGACATAAAAATCTGTCCCTCATGTAGCGGTAATAATCCTGCAATGGCATAAAGTAACGTCGTCTTTCCACAACCTGAGGGACCAATAATGGCATAGGTTTTATGGGCTTGAAACTTAAAACTTAACTCTTTAATAATCGGCTGTTTCTCATATTCGACTGTGACTTGCTTTAATTCAATCATTAGTTAATGAACTGACCATCAATTAAATCTAATGGTTTAACTGATAAAGATTTATTTAACGTTTCAGATGTCCAATCGATAATTTCTTGTAAATACTCCTCAGATGGTAAAGCGGCTTCTTTATAAGTTGGTAAAAGGATTAGCTCTTTGGCTTCTGGTGCAATATTTGGAATCTTTTCTACTAAAAGATCAATAACTTTTGTTGGATCTTCATTAATCACTTTGACTGCTTTATTATAGGCCTCATGAAACTTAGCAACAGCCTCACTTTTTTCTGTGATTGCTTTTTCTGTAAAGACTAAGCAATCCGGTGAATACGCGTCATCTTGCCCATACATTGTTTTAATTAACCCTTGTACCTCTCCATTACTAGCAACCGGCTCTGGAAATAATCCCATATCTAATTCTCCACTAGCAATAGCCGCTAATCGAGCTGGAATTTCATTGATGAAAACTTTTTCAATCTCATAACGATCACTTAACCATTTATCAATTAAATAGTTTGATACACTCACTTCCATCATCCCGACTTTAATCTCTTTTTTATCAATCACTTCTTGAGTTGATAAGACTGGAAAAATTCCATCGGTCATTGTCGTTGCTTTAATTTTAAATCCACCATCAACATTTGTTGCAACAGCAATAAAATCAGTCATGGCTCCATCAATGGTTTGGCTTTGTAAAGCACTTTGACGATTAGAAGCATTGCTATAAATTTCAATGTTCACATCTAACCCTAACTCTTCAAAAAATCCTTCTTTCTCTGCCATTAAAATAGGTGCCGTATCTACAGCTGGCATTAGTCCAATCGATAACGTCGTGAATTCTTCTTCAATGACTTGATTTTTTTCACACCCTAACGTCAAAAAGATCATCATGAAACTAATCACGGTAACTAATCGTTTCATCCCCATATTTAATACCTCCATATTTTTCCAATTAATAACCTTTATTATTTTAACAATATTATTATATTTTTACAAGTTTTTGTTAATTTTATCGTTTTATGATAAAATTAGACTTATTATTTCAAAATACATCAGTGAGGTGAGTTATGTTTAATAAGAAATACATGTTAACATTCATCAAAGATTCCTGGATTGCTCTTCGTCCTCTTTCATTAACATTAGCCATTGGATCGACAACCTTAGGAATTTTAGCTGCATACAAGATGGGAGCGATCGACTACCATAACCCATTTGATTTATTTCTGATTTTTCTAATTACAGTCGCTGGATTATTAGCACAATCAGGAGCAAACTTAGTCAACGATTACTTTGAGGGCTCGTTTCGTTACTATCGACCAAGTGGAAGAAAAATGATGTTCCTCGGTGTCTTACGTACTTATTTTGATGTTTATGTGTTTTTATGGGCTATGGCATGTTTTGCGGTTGCGGGATTAATTGGTTTATATTTAATTTACCTAACAAACTTCAATATGCTTTGGATTGGATTAATCGGGATCTTTATTGCTTACGGTTACACAGGGGAACCTTTTGTTTTTAAACGTAAAGGATTAGGGGTTATTATCTCCTTTATCGCAATGGGACCTTTAATGGTGCTTGGCGCAAGCTTTCCTTTCACTAAAGAATTATCCCTTTATCCCATTTACCTTGCGCTTCCCGCTTCACTATTTATTCCAGCCTTAATGATTAGTAATGAAATGCGTGATTTCACACGTGATGAACGTTTAAGTATTGGAACGCTTAGTGTCCGTATTGGAAGTAAGTACAGTACTTATCTTTATCGAACATTAGTGTTTGGTGCTTACATTTTAACTGTGCTATATGTCATTGCTGGCATCTATCATCCAATTTCACTGGCGGTATTTTTAACCTTACCACTTGCTTTAAAGGCCAATCATTCGGTGACAAACTTTGAAAAGCTAGGAATTCCTTATACTAATAGCCTACATTGGAAATTTACTTTAATTTTAATTATTTCACTATTTTTCTAAAAGGGTGAGAGCTCATCCTTTTTTTATTTGTGTTATAATAAGTTGAATCAATTGAAAAGTCATGGTGAAAAAAATGCAAGTCATAATTAACGAAGTCCCGATTCATTTTGAAGTTCAATTTTCAAAACGTTCAAAAATAACACTTGATGTCAGTGATGATGGTTATTTAACACTCAAAGTTCCTACTAAAACGAGTGAACAAGCAATCATGGACTATATGAAGTCTCAATCTAAATTTCTATTATCACTTCATGATCGTCTTCAAAATCGTCAATATATCTCAGATCAAAAATCATATCATGAAAAAGAGCTATTCCTCTTTCTTGGAAAGGCACTTCCGCTTCATGAACTATTAGAAGACATTCCTTCAACAGAGGAAGGCATTCAGCTAGCTTTGAAAAAACTATATACGAAAAAAACAAAGCAACTCGTTAAAAAGCGCGTAGCTCATTATGAAAAAGTCATTGGCATTAAAGCAAAATCAATCACTGTTGTTGATTCCCCTCGTACTTGGGGAACTTGTAGTTCTAACAAAGATCTAACGTTTAATTACAAACTTTCAATGGCCCTCCCACAAGTCATCGATTACGTCGTCATTCATGAACTGTGTCATATTCTTCATATGAATCACGACCGTTCATTTTGGCGTAAAGTTGGAATGTTTGATCCTAACTATAAACAACATCAAGCCTATCTTGAAAAATTTGGTGGCGTCATGACGGTATAACACAAAAAGCACTTCAGATTCATCTAAAGTGCTTTTTTGCTAATTAAAATAAAAAACATCATCTCAAACTGAATGATGTTTAATTATCGATTAAAAAATGGCGCGCCTGGCAGGAGTCGAACCCACAACCCTCTGATCCGAAGTCAGATGCTCTATCCAATTGAGCTACAAGCGCATAAATCAACACTGACAATCTAACTTTTCTTTGTGGACTATCTGATATGATTATTATAGACCTATATGACCATTTAGTCAATCAATTTTTACCAATTTAAAATGATAGTTCGACTGCTTATTTATCTAGAACTGTTTTTAACATTTTCTCTCAATCATTAAAAAGCAGTTCTAGATCGGTTTGAATAAATTTTTAGATTGCTTAACAGTTTTAATCTTCATTAAACTCTGATCATTTTTTCTTTAACTGTGTTTGATAAACAATTTGACAGCCTAGTTTTCTTGGAATGAATCGATTTAAAATCAATAACATTCGATTGAAATAGCCTGGTATAATCAATGTCTTTTTCTTCATTAACTGAGAGTATGCATACTCAGCGACTTCATGTGCAGTTGGAGGAGCAACTAAAGATTTTGCAACCTTAATCTCTGCCTTTTGTTGAAATTCCGTATCAACTGGTCCCGGACAAAGAACACTGACAACCACCTTTGATTTCTTAACCTCAAGTTCTTTCGCAATAGCCTCTGTTAACTGTAACACGTATCCTTTTGTAGCATAGTAAGTCGCCATTAATGGACCTGATTGAAAAGCAGCTGTTGAGGCGACATTTAATATGTATCCTTTATTATTTTTAACAAAATCTTTTAAGAATAGTTTTGTTAAGCAATGAACCGTTTTAATATTTAAATCAATCATGTTCAATTCGTTCTCTAGTTCAAGATTTAAAAACTCACCATATAATCCATATCCTGCGTTATTAATTAAACCAATCACGTTGTAAGCCTGACATTGTTCATAAAGTGAGTAAAGACTTTTAAAATCAGAAAGATCCACTGGTATTGTCACTACCTCACAGTTATACTGCTGTTTAATATCTTCTTTAATTTGATTCAGGCGTTCAGCTCGTCTAGCCACCATGATTAAATCATATCCATGCTCAGCTAACACATAACACATTGCTTCTCCAATTCCCGATGAAGCTCCTGTTACAACAAAATAAGACACATTTATCCCTCCTTTAAAATAAAAAGAAGAAAGCAAAACTATATTTTAAACAAATAAAGTTTTGCTTTCTTCCTGCATCTGACTATTTTTTCTCACATGATTTAGCTAAGATTTCAATAGCACCTTTAGCGGCTTGTTGTTCCGCCTCTTTTTTCGTTTTACCAATTCCACGTCCTAGCGTAATACCATCTAATAAAACGATGGATTCAAATGAACGGTTATGAGCTGGCCCCGTTTCAGAGACAATACGATACTCAATTGCCTTTTTAGAATCAGCCTGTACAAGCTCTTGTAACGTACTCTTATAATCAAACACTTGTGTGACTGAACCTTGTTGATAGGCGTTATGAATAATTTCATGAACAAATGAATAAACAACATCCATTCCTAAATCAAGGTACATTGCCCCAATAAAAGCTTCAAATGCATCCGCTAATACAGTTGGACGCTCACGTCCACCTGAATTTTCTTCTCCACGCCCAAGCAACATTAATTGCCCAAGATTTAAATTGCGTGCATAAGACTCTAGAGACGGCTCACAGACTAATTGGGCACGAATTTTAGTCATTTCCCCTTCAGATAACGCAGGTTTTAAATTAAATAAATAATTTGATACGGTCAGCTCTAACACAGCATCTCCTAAATATTCAAGACGTTCATTATCTTCAATTTTTAAGTGACGATGCTCATTCACATAAGATGAATGCGTAAATGCCTGACAATAACGATCCAATTGTTTAAATGGAATCTTATTTTCAGTTAAAAACTCCGTTAATTGATCTAAATATGCCATATTTTTCACCTCCATTCAAAGTCCAAATAATTATAACCCTTTTCCTGTTATTACACAAGCTATTCAGCGTGAGTTGATAGATTTCGACGAAAATAGATGAGATTTTCGCCGGAATCACTAACTATTTCTCCTCTGCTTTTAAAGCCTCACTAATTTTTGAAACAACATCTTGAACCACTGTTTCACGTGCTTGACGAATGGCATTCATTAAAGCAACTGAATCAGACGATCCATGCGCCTTAATCACAGGTGCTGAAACTCCAAGTAAAATTCCTCCACCCACTTCTGATGCATCCATACGTTTTTTAATACGTGCAAAAGCAGGCTTTAATAATAAAGCACCAATTTTCCCACGAGTTGAAGACATTAGCTCTTCTTTAATTAATGATAATAGTGATTTTGAAGTTCCTTCTACTGATTTTAACGCAATGTTTCCTGAATAACCATCAGCAACGATAATATCAACTTCTCCTGAAATCATTGTTTTTCCTTCCATATTTCCAACAAAGTTGATTGTTTGATCAGCAGCAATTAAAGCAAAGGCTTCTTTTTGTAAGTCTGTTCCTTTTCCATCCTCTGTTCCAATATTTAAAAGAGCTACGGTTGGATTTTGAATATGCATCACTTCACGTGCATAAATCGATGCAATTTTAGCATTTTGATATAAATACTGTGGTTTCCCTTCACTCGTTGCACCAGCGTCACATAAAATAGTATATTTATTTTCTTTAATCGTTGGCATGATTGGTGCTAAAGCTGGACGTTCCACTTCTTTTAATCGCTTAACGACTAATGTTCCCGCTGCAATTAACGCACCTGTTGCTCCAGCTGAAACGACCGCATCAATCTCACCTGTTTTTGCATCTTTACACGCGCGAACCATCGATGAATCTTTATATTTTCGAATTGCCATCGCAGGATCTTTAATATCCATTGGAATGACTTCCTCACAATGAGCAATTTTAATACGATCGTGTGATGATTTCATGAATTTTTTTATCTCTGATTCAATTCCATATAAAGTAATTTCAATATCATCAAACTTTTCAACAGCAGCATAGGCTCCTAAGACTGTTTGTTCAGGTGCAAAATCGCCACCCATTGCATCTAATCCAATTTTAATCATTAATTAATTCACCTATTTCCTCTATTTTATTTGCTAATAAACATTATAAACCATTTTAGATCAGAAAGAATACCATTTTAATCAAATTGATGCATTTCATTTGCAACGGTTTCTTGAATATAGTCTCGTAATGATAAAAATTCATTATTATGATAAAACTCGTCACTGCTCACTAAACGATAAGCATCTTGCATGGCGACTTCTAAAATATTGTAGTCTTCAATTAGATCTGCCATTTTAAAAACAGGTGCTCCCGATTGCTTCTCACCAAAAAAATCACCTGGTCCACGTAATTTTAAATCTGCCTCAGCAATTTCAAATCCATCCGTCGTTCCCGTCATAATTTTCAAGCGTTCTAAACTCTGCTCATTTTTGATGTCACTCATTAATAAACAATAAGCTTGCTGACTTCCACGTCCAACGCGACCTCTTAGCTGATGCAATTGTGACAATCCAAATCGGTGAGCATCATAAATCAGCATCAGGTTAGCATTCGGGACGTTCACCCCAACTTCAATGACCGTTGTTGAAATTAAAATTTGTGAACGGTTAGCTACGAAATCTTCCATCACAGCATCTTTTTCAGCCTGTGATAAGCGACCGTGCATGAGTCCAACGTTAGCACGTCCCTTAAAATGATGTTGCCATAAGTGATAGACTTCAACTGCGTTTTGAACATCCATGACCTCAGATTCCTCAATAAGTGGGGTAATAACATAGGCTTGCTGACCTTGATCCAAAATATTTTCTTGAATAAATCCCAGTGCTCGATCAAGCTTTGAGCTATCCATTAAAAATGTTTCAACCGGCTTTCGACCTTGAGGAAGTTGATTAATAATTGACACATCCATATCACCGAAAGCAGAAATGGCTAATGTTCTCGGAATAGGGGTCGCGGTCATCATTAAGACATCAACAAACTCCCCTTTTTCTCGTAACATCTTTCGTTGATTGACACCAAATCGGTGCTGTTCATCAGTGATGACTAATCCTAAGTTTTTAAACGCGACATCCTGTTGAATAATGGCATGTGTCCCGATAATTAAATGAATCTCACCTGCTGCTAATCCTTCTAAAATCTCACGACGACGTCGCCCTTTAACCGAGCTACTTAAAAACTCTATTTTAAATCCTTCATATGGACCAAATAACTCAACAAGTGATTTATAATGCTGTTGGCCTAAAATCTCAGTAGGTACCATTAATGCGGTCTGGTAGCCTGAAAGCATGACCATTAATAAACTGACCGCTGCAACAACGGTTTTTCCCGAACCTACATCTCCTTGTAATAAGCGATTCATCCGACTTCCTGATTGTAAATCTTTTTTAATTTCACCGATTACTTTTAGCTGCGCATCCGTTAACTCAAAGGGAAGTTGATTAATAAACTCGCTCACTTGTTGCTCATCAAAAACTTTTTCTGCTCCTTGACGCTCACATTTGGTCTGGTAACGTAAATATTGTAATTTTAATTGAAATTTTAAAAGCTCTTCATATTTAATCCGACGCTTAACTTGTCGAATTTGTTCTTTGTTTTCTGGAAAATGTGAAAACAATACCGCATCTTCATAAGAAATCAGGCGATACTGCTGTTTTAGTTGCAACGGTAAATCGTCCTCGATTTGAGTTTTATACTGATCATAAGCTGACTTTAAAATTTTTTTAAATGTTTTTAATGGAACTTCCTTTAAAGAATAGACGGGTTCAATCCCTCGTCCTTCTGATGATCCAATTTTAATATCCGTTGCAGTAATGACTTTTCGACCGAGATCCCATTTCCCTGTGACCGTAATCAGTGTATCAAGTTTTAGTTGATTTTTCAAAAAGGTTCGATTGAAAACAACTACTTTGACGACTTCATGATTCACTAAGACATTAAACGTCATTCGTGCTTTCATTTTCCCATAATACTGAACTTGACAAGCCGTAATCACTTTCGCTTCAACTGTGATTTTTTCTTCATGCATGGCGCGATGAATGTCAATTAACTCATAATTCTCGTAGCGATAAGGAAAATACTCTAGCAAATCCTTCACACTTTTAATTTTAAGCTGGTGAAGTTTTTCAAGAAGTGAAGGACCTACACCTTTTACTTTTTCTACTGGAATCGCTGCTAGTGACATGTCATCACATCCTCTCAATTTTTATGAAATAAATTTAGTAAACATTTGTTCTGTCTTATCTTTATTTTAGCATAAACAAATTAGCCATTCAAAGCATAAAAAAGACGCAAGCTTTAAACTTACGCCTTTTAACAACTATTCTACAGAAATGATGTATGAATAAACAGGTTGTTGACCTTCAAAAATTGTTACTTCAACATCTTCAAATTTATTTTCAATATATTCTGCTAACTCATCTGCTTCATCTTCATCGACACCTTCTCCGAAAAGAATTGTGACGATTTCGCTATCTTCATCGATCATTTGATCCACTAAGGCACAAGCACTTTCGAAGCGACTTGGAACAGAAACCACAATATCTTTATCTAAAATTCCGATAAAGTCATTTTCTTTAATATCTACACCATTCATTTGTGTATCACGAACAGCATAAGTTACTTGTCCAGACTTAACTTCTGCAATGGCTTGAGTCATTTCTTCAGTATTATCTTCAACTGAAGCATTCTCATTGAACATCATTAATGCTGTATATCCTTGTGGAATTGTTTTTGATGGAACAACAACTACATTCACATCTTCAGTTACTTGTGCAGCTTGGTTAGCGGCCATAATAATATTACTATTATTCGGTAATATGATAATGTTTTTTGCATTTAATTCATCAATTGCTTTTAAGAAGTCTTCTGTTGAAGGGTTCATTGTTTGTCCACCTTCGATCACATAATGACATCCTTGTTCTTCAAATAAATTTTTAATTCCTTCACCGGCTACAACTGAAATAATTCCATATTCAGCTTGTTCACGTTTAGCTGGTGCTTCTTGTGGTGCATTTTGTCCGATGATTTCATTATGTTGCTCAGTCATGTTTTCAATTTTTAACTTCATGAATTCACCATGTTTTTGAGCTAAATTTAATGCTTCACCTGGAGTTAACGTATGAACATGAACTTTAACGATATCTTCATCTTGAACGACTACAATTGAGTTTCCTAATTTTTCTAAACGTCCACGGAAAACATCTTCTTTGAATGGTGTACGTTTTTCATCAATTCGTAAAATAAACTCTGTACAGTAACCAAACTCAGCTTCATCATTTGATAAAGCCATTTGTGCAGATTCTGCGTTTGTTTCTGTTACTTCTTCTAAGGCAATCGTTTCACCTTTTAATGCTTTTAAGAATCCTTCAAAAATATAAGTTAATCCTTGTCCACCACTATCTACTACCCCTACTTCTTTTAAAACAGGTAATAATTCTGGTGTACGATCTAATGAAACTTGCATTTCGCTAACCACTAATTCATATAAATCAACAATTGAATCAACTGTTTCATATTTTTCAACCGCAGCTTCAGCTGACTCACGAGCAACCGTTAAGATCGTTCCTTCAACAGGTTTCATAACTGCTTTATAAGCTGTTTTAACTCCGCTTTCTAATGCTTTTGCAATCTCTTCGATGTTCGCTTCATCTTTCCCCTCAAGACCTGTTGCAAATCCTCTAAATAACTGAGATAAGATAACACCTGAGTTTCCACGTGCGCCCATTAATAACCCACGTGATAACACTTTAGCTACTTTACCGATTGAGGCTTCTTCTAAAGAAACTAATGCTTTAGCTCCAGCTGTCATTGTCATACTCATGTTCGTCCCTGTATCTCCATCTGGAACTGGGAAAACATTAAGTTGATCAACGTATTTTGATTTATTCGCTAAGTTGTTAGCTCCGTTAATTACCATTTGCTTAAATAAAATACCATTAATTTGTTTTAACGACATGAATAATACTCCTCCTAGCGATCTAACCCTTTAACTCCTTGCACAAACACATTAACTTCTTTAACATGTTCTCCGAAAGTTTTTTCGATCACATACTGAACTTTTTTCTGAATTTCAAAACAAACTTCTGAAACTTTAATACCAATTCCAACGATGACATATAAGTCAACAATTAGTTTATTATTTTCATCTGCGCGTAGTGTAACACCTTTGCTATAATTCTCTTTTCCTAAAACAACAGCTAATCCATCTTTAACTAAATTTTTAGAAGCCATTCCAACTACACCGTAACATTCAGTTGTTGCATTTCCAATGACTGTTGAAAGAGCATCTCTTGAAATGTCAATTCGACCATATTCATTTTTAATTTGGACTGTCATAGGTGACAAACCTCCCTTAGCGCTATTTTCTTAAGTTCAATTTTACTATATATTATACACATTGACAAATATAAAATGCCATCTCCTCATCGGAAAACCAACTTCTCATCACTATTCTTTGCAATTCTTTCAAAAAAACTTGCTAATCAACAAAAAGTATGATAAATTAATAGGAGTCTTAGATAAGAATGTGAAGTAAGGAGGTTTTTACTAATGGCTCGTGTTTGTACAGTTACTGGACGTCGTACTAAAACAGGAAACGCTCGTTCACACGCTATGAACGCTTCAAAACGTACTTGGAAGTCTAACGTTCAAAAAGTTAAAATCTTAGTAAACGGTAAACCTAAAAAAGTATACGTTTCTGCTCGCGCATTAAAATCAGGAAAAGTAGAACGCGTTTATTAATAACATAAAAAAGGTTATCTCTTCGGAGATAACCTTTTTTATGTTATTAATCTGCTTCATTTTAAAACTTTTAATGCGCACTTTACTCAATAGAAATATGAATTTGAGCGTTATTCGTGTCAATCGTCATTAGCTCTTCTTTACTTTGAGAATCAACTAACAATAAAAGATCATCAATCTTTAAATCAATCTCTTCTCCTAGTTTAGCTTTTAGTTGCTTTTGAACGACTCCCGTTTTTAAAAAGACTTTCGCTAAACGTAGAGGAAACTTAAATTGAACATCCTCTTTTTCTCCTGCTTTTTTTGTTAAAATGTCTATTTTCAAAAATCGTCCTATTGAATTAGTATCTATCGGTTTCTTTTCTAACTGATTTTTATCCATCGCTTGAATTAATTTTTGACCTTCCTCTGCTGTAATGGTTCCGGCTTCAATCATCTTTAACACTTGGCTGAATTCTTGATTCAATTTCATCATCCTCTCTACTGTAAATCGTTTATTTCTTATCCTTTGAAACATTATTCATTTCACTGAAACTTGAATACTCGTTGAATTTGTTTGCAAGCTCATAATTTCATCGGTATCTTGCTGATTAATTAACTCTATTAATTCATCTAAATCGATCTCTAAGTCGGAGTTTAATGGTGACTTAATTTGTTTTTGAATACATTTCATTTTTAATATTGACTGAGTTAATCGAAGGGGGATGTTAATATCAATGACTTGATCAATCTCATAACTATTTATATTAATATGTAACATCTGTCCCAACATTTTCTTTTTTCTCTCTTTGACTTGATGTTTTCCTTTATTAATGGCTTGAAGTAATTGTTGGCCATCGTTTGCAGTAATCGTTCCACGTTCAATCATCTTCATGATTTTTTCAATTTCTTTTTCCATCTTCTCCCCTCCTTTGACGTTTGGTATGTTGATTTTCAGTTTTTATATGAGAAGAAATTTTATAAGAAACTTAAGCGTTTATTCCTATCTCGTCATAATTTGAATTTTCTTATCTTTTGCCTGAATACTAATGACTTCTAGTGGCGGGTACTCTTTCATCATTTGTAACACTTCTTCAAGATGCATTAATATTGTATCTAACTCTTCTTTACTATATTGAGCTTGACCTTCCTCTACATCTAATTGAATAAAAGAGGCACATAATTTAAAAAAATGCTTAACGAATCCAAAAGAAACACCAGGTAATGATCGCTTTCTTTTGCCATCCATGAAATATAATTTTAGTTTTTTAACTTGTTGTTTTTGCTGACGTTTGGATTCTTTTTCAATCTCTTTAATGGCTTTTGCTACACTCAAATGTCTTTTTTCAACTTCCTCTAAGATAGATAGGTAGGACATTAAATTCTCCTCCTTCAAACTTAAATCATTTTCTTAATTTCTAGATTTTTAACTAAACAACTATCACACTTTTTATTTTTACGATCATCTACCTTAAGTTTATGATTCATAAGCTAAAAGGATGAAAAAATCGGCTTTGATCTTACTGCCTTTTAAGTATAAAAAAATAGTTGCCGATTTAATCGACAACTATTTTTAGTGTTTTTTAAACATGTTCATAATACCTACAACGATCGCACTGATCCACTTTGGTAATTTAATGGTATAAAATCTCATCTCATCCACTCCCTGTTCAACGATATTAATTACTGTACACTATATGGCCTAAAGAGAGAGGATATGACTAAAACTTAATCACAGCTATAGATCATTAATAAATAACCACTGCTAAACGACACATTAAACGAGGAATCAATGATTTCATTACTGATACAACGAATATCCTCTTGAGTTAACGTGTAATTTTTTAATGGATATTTTAACCCTGTTAAAGTTAGATTTTCAACCGTTGATTCTAGAGCAAAAAAAGAAATATACGGCAACCTAGGCTGCTTAATTTCATGTTGCCCTGGAGATAAAATGGTTAGTATATTTTTTTGATCCACTAACGTAATAGAGATTCCCTTTTTGATAAATTGCAATAATAAACGAATATTAGCTAAACTATGATCGATTCGACCTCCTAAAGCTCCATAAATAACAACCTCAGTGGCTTGTTTAGCAAGAACTACGTTTAAAGCGACTTCTGTATCTGTCTCGTTTTTTTGAGGAGATAACTTAATGATTTCTGATGAACCCTGTTTAATGACCTCAAACTCTAAGTCTGTGACTGAATCAAAATCACCAATTGCCAAATTAAGATGTAATCCTTGATTCACGGCTGTTAGTGCCCCGTAATCAACACCAATTACAAAACTTGAACGAATCTCTTCTAAATCTAACCATGGCTGAGGCGCTCCGCTAATAATTGCAATCTTCATGATTATTACCCCTTAATTTTTTGAATGGCTAACGCACGATCAGCAGCGTTAAAAACGGCTGATCCAGCGACTACAACATCTGCTCCAGCCATTTCACATAAACGAGCTGTTTCTTCGTTAACTCCACCATCAACTTCAATGATATAAGATAAGTTTTGTTCTTGACGCCACTGATTTAATGTTGCAACTTTCGATAAGGCATCAGGAATAAATGCCTGCCCACCAAATCCAGGATTAACTGACATAATTAAAATCCAATCCACATCATGTAGCACGTGTTTAATCATTTCAAGTGGCGTGTGCGGATTTAAAACGACACCACATTGCATGTCATATTGTTTAATTAATTGTAATGTACGATGTAAATGACGACACGCCTCTACATGAACCGTAATAATATCAGCTCCAGCATCTTTGAATTCTTTAATATATTGATCGGGATTTTCAATCATTAAATGAACATCAAATGGAAGATTCGTATGCGGACGTAAACACTTAACAATTCCTGGACCTAATGTAATATTAGGAACAAAATGACCGTCCATCACATCGATATGAATATAATCTGCTCCTAATGAATCAACACATTTCACTTCTTCTGCTAACTTAGAAAAATCAGCGGCTAAAATTGATGGTGCAATTTTTAACATCTTTTCTACTCCTTTAAATTAATACTTTGGTTTTCGAGACTTAATTTCAGTTAAAAACTGAAGATAGTTTTCATATCTCGTTGGTAAAATCTCTCCTGTTTCAACAGCTGCTTTTACAGCACAGCGTGGTTCGTTTTCATGTAAGCAACCTCTAAACTTACACTGTTCAGATCGTTCATAAAACTCAACAAAACATTGTGATAAGTCGATCGCTTCTAATTGATCAAGATCTAAGGAACTAAATCCTGGAGTATCGGCAATTAAACCATCACTTAGCTTATGTAATTCAACGTGACGAGTCGTATGTTTTCCACGCCCAAGTGCCTTAGAAATTTCATTGACTTGAATTTTTAACGTTTGATCAATAGCGTTTAGTAATGAAGATTTTCCTACTCCTGACTGCCCGCAAATGACAACAATGCGATCTTTAATTAAATCATTGACCACATTAATTCCTGCATGTTGTTTAGATGACGTTTCGATAACTTCATATCCAATTTGTTTATAGTACTGAATACTTGAATCGATGGCTTGTCGTTCTTCTTCACTTAATAAATCCATTTTAGTTAAAACAATGATCGGTTCGATTTGATTCATTTCAATAACCGCTAAAAAACGATCGAGTAATTTAGGGCTAAAGTCTGGTTCTTTGACAGAAAACACAACGAGTGCCAAATCCACATTAGCAATCGGTGGACGAACTAATTCATTTTTACGAGGCCCAATGTCCATGACATAACCGTTTCCATCCGGCTCAACTAAAAATTCAACATGATCACCAACAAGTGGCGTAATTTTTTGTTTACGAAATAATCCACGACTACGACATTGAATCATCTCTTTCGTTTCTTGATCTTCAACATAATAAAATCCACTTAATGCTTTTAAAATAATTCCTTTTTTCAAGTTATCACCTACTAAATGATAAATTCTTTTATCATTTGATTCTTCTTTATTCTTCTTGATCGGTTGAAGATGATTTTTCTGGTGTTTTAGCGACGTATAACGTGATACTTGAATTCACCTTAACGCGTGTTCCAATCGATGGTGAGGTTTTAAATACATCTCCATCTTCGTAATTTTCATCTTCAATATAAATAACACTTCCATACTTAAGGCCAATTTCACTTAGTTCTTTTTCTGCCTCTGATACAGTCATGGTTGAAATATCAGGAACATGAACTTCAGCTACTTTATGCTTAGCAGGTTGATAAATAATGATGTAATACAAAATCATCGCTAAAATAATAAATACTGTAAAAGAGACTAAGATAGCTGAGTTTAAGAAGCCAAATTTCTTTTGCATGTTTCCTTTTCGCTTCTTAGATGGACGACCTTTTGTTGCTTTTTTCGCCATTTCTTCAGATACCTCCTTCTTCAAGTCCGTCATCACCATTGTTTTTTCTAAATCTTCTTCTTTTAAACTTCCATTTAATAACGGCTCATCTGCACGCTCAGTTGCCAAAGCTGACTTAAGATCAACTAGCAACTCAGTCACACTATGATAACGATCAGCCGGAACCTTACATGTACAGCGCTTAATAATATTATCTAAACTATTTGGTAAGTCTTCATTCACTAATTTAATCGATGGCATTTCGGCTTCTAAATGTTGAAGCGCAATATTAACGGCTCCCTCACCTTTAAATGGAACATCTCCCGTTAATAACTCATATAAAATAATTCCTAACGCATAAATGTCTGATCGCTCTGTTGCTAAATTTCCGCGTGCAAGCTCTGGTGCTAAATAATGAACCGATCCCATAATCGTATTCGTTTGAGTCACATCTGCTTCATTGCTCGAAAGAGCAATTCCAAAGTCTGTGATTTTAACAACTTGTTCATCCGTAATCATGATATTTTGCGTTTTAAGATCACGATGAATAATTTTATTTTGATGAGCATATAAGACCCCTTCAGCTAATTGCGTCATAATATGCATCGCTATTTGAGGATCCAGCGCTTTATGTTCACGCAAATAATCTTTCAGTGTTTTTCCCTTTACATACTCCATGACAATAAATGGTTGTTGTTTGTAATCACCTACTGTATAAACATGAACAATGTTTGGATGATCTAAATTAATGACTTGTGCTGATTCTCGTTTAAATCGCTTGATAAATCGTTCATCCTTTGATAGTTCATAACGTAACATTTTAATAGCCACATGTCTTTTTAACGTACGATCATAGGCTAAATAAACATTAGCCATCCCACCATCACCGATCAACATCTTAATATCATATCGTGAATTAATGGTTGTCCCGATAATCATAGACAGTCACTCCCTTCGAGGCTTTCACATAAGGCAACAGATATATTATCAGTTCCTCCGTTACGATTTGCCAATTCAATTAGTAAATTTACTTTTTCTTCTGTTGATCTTTTTTCATTTAAGATAGAAAGAATTTCTTGATCATCCACCATCGATGTTAATCCATCCGTACAAAGTAAAATGGCATCTAACTGATAACGTTCTAACACTAAATAGTCAAATTTTAATGATTTGTTCACCCCAAGAGCATTCATGATAATGTTACGATGCGGATGATTCTTAGCTTCTTGCTCAGATAACTTACCTTCCTCAACAAGTTTACGAACAAACGTATGATCTTTTGTAATTTGTCTTAATTGGTCATGAGATAAAACATATGCTCGACTATCCCCGATATGTGCAAATGCGATAAAAGACTCTGTCATCACGGCGACAATGGCTGTTGTTCCCATTCCATGTGAAAGATGATGTTCTTCAATATAACTCAAAATATTTTCATTAACTTGTTGTAATAATTGCTTTAACCATTTTCTGAGCACCTCAGAATCATTAAAAATTAAATCCTCATTAAAATGCTCTTCAATGCTATGCAGTACCATCGCACTAGCCACTTCTCCAGCTTCATGGCCTCCCATACCATCGGCAATGACTACGATTGTACAATTTTGATTTTTATAAATTTTAACAGCATCTTCGTTGTGTGGTCGAATTTTTCCAATATCAGTCTTATAACACATCTGGTCAAACATTTTATAAAGCCCCCTCTTTAGCTCTTAACTGCCCACAAGCCGCGTCAATGTCACTTCCTAACTCGCGTCGAACAGTTGCATTTATCCCACGTTTTTTCAATGTCTTCTCAAATTGTTCAATATGTTCAAGTGGTGTACGATCAAATCCACGTTCTGGAACGTAATTCACTGGTATTAAATTAATGTGGCAATTAAGCCCTTTAACTAAATCGGCTAATTGATTCGCACACTCTACCGTATCATTCACATTTTTAATCAATCCATATTCAAAAGTAATTCGTCGGTTCGTTTCATTCACATAAAAGTGTGCCGCTTGCATTAATTTTTCTAACGGATAGGCACGATTAATTGGCATCAACGTTGTACGTAATTCATCCGTTGGGGCATGAAGCGAGATAGCAAACGAAACTTGAGGATGATCAGCAGCAAAATTATAAATTTTAGGAACGATCCCACTTGTTGAAACTGTAATGTGTCGTGCTCCAATATTTAAACCTTTTTCATTATTAATAATATTAATGAATTGAGAGAGATTCTCATAATTTTCAAAAGGTTCCCCAATTCCCATGACAACGATGTGACTTACACGATCATCTGTCTCATCTAAGTATTGTTGAACACGTAATACTTGGCTAACAATTTCTCCCGCTTCTAAATTACGTTTTAACCCACTTAATGTCGAAGCACAGAACTTACATCCGATGCGACATCCAACCTGTGTCGTCACACAAACAGAACATCCATACTTATGTCGCATTAATACCGTTTCAATTAAGTTTCCATCAGCTAATTCAAATAAAAACTTTGTCGTCCCGTCACTTGCTACTTGTTTTTTACGTTCTGATAACGTAGTAAAATCAAACGATTCACTTAATAAAGCTTTTAAATCTTTTGGTAAGTTACTCATCTCATCAATTGTTTTAACACGTTTTTTATATAACCAATCAAAGATTTGTGACGCTCTAAATTTAGGTTGTTTATTAGCGACTAACCAATCTTGCCAATCTGTCATATCTAAACTAAAAATGGATTTAAACTCCATATTAGCACCACCATTTCTACTAAATTCATCTAAATTATAACTCATTCATTATGTTTACTTCCTAAAAAATAAGAAAGTAAATTAAACAGTCTTTTTGAGTTCAATTAGCTCTCTTTAAATGATCATCCTTTATCTATATGAATCGGCCTTCTCTTTATTATCGGGCGAAACGATCGATTCTCATGCATGTTTTATCACGATTAGCCTTGACGTTTTAAACAAGCGATAAAAAATCCATCCGTTTGATAGTCACCTGGAAATAATTGAACCATTCCATGCTGTGTTTGATCGCTTAAAGCATCGGGAAGTCGTTTAACTAAGGTTGAATCAAGTTCATAATCTGAATGTTGACCTAAAAATTGTTCAATCATTTTATCATTTTCTTTACGATTCACTGTACACGTACTGTAAACGAGTGTTCCTCCTGGTTTTAAAAGAGGAGCAACTGTATTTAAAATCTGTTTTTGAATACTCGTAATTTCATCAAGATCGGATGGTTTTTTTGTCAACTTCACTTCAGGATGTCGTCTTAAAATTCCTAGTCCTGAACAAGGAGCATCCACTAAAATGGCATCGAAACTTTCAGCTTCATAGCGTTCATTTAACGTCATTGCATCTTGTAATGTTGCGACCACATTCGTTAATCCTAGTCGATTGACATTAGCTTCAATGAGTTTGATTTTATGATCATACACATCATGCGCATATACCGTTCCCGTTTGACGCATGATTTCAGCGAGATGTGTTGTTTTTCCACCTGGTGCTGAGCAAGTATCCAATACTTTTGAATGATGTTTTGGTTTTAATGCTCGACCGACTAGCATAGATGATTCATCTTGAACATAAAACCACCCTTGTTCAAATGCTTTTGTTTGAATGACATTTCCTTTTAACACGACTAAAGCATCTTCACTTAACGATCCATAAGTACATGTAATTCCTTCAGATTCAAGTTTTTGTTTTAACTCTTCACGCGTTCCTTTAACACCATTGACACGAATCGTGACATGAACACGCTCATTGTTAGCCTTCGCCATTTGAACCGCTTTTTCATAACCATATTGCTTACTCCATAATTTAATTAACCAAAGCGGATGTGACGTTTCAATTGCTAAACGTTCCTCTTGATCTTTAATGGTTTCAAAACTTGGTAATGGCGTACGCATGATCTCTCTTAAAATAGCATTGACTAATTTTCCATTAAACTGCCCGCCACGTTTTTTGGCAATCGTTACAGCTTCAGAAATAGCTGCATGCTCTGGAACACTATCTAAAAATAAAATTTGATATAAAGTCATTTGGATTAAAATGCGAATCCATGCTTTCACTTTTCCTTTAAAGAATGGCGTTACATAAAAATTTAATAATTGTTCATGCTGTAACGTTCCATAAACTAATTCAGTCATAAAGTTTTTATCTTGAACTGTTAACTCATTTTTTTCAATTTGTTCGCTTAAAGCATGATTGCTATAAGCTCCTTCTATTAAAATATCGGTTAACGTCTGCAATGCCAATTCTCGGGCATTTGCCATAATATCACTCCGTTCTCCTGCTTGTCTGTTATATGTCTAGTGATGTCATTTTATATTATAACATAATCTGCCTACTTTCATCTGCGATTTCACACAATTATCCCCTAAATTCATCACCCTTTCTTGAAACGAATAAAAACAATAAAAAGCTGCTTCTTTATCAGAAACAGCTTTTTACTTATTGAGCTTTATCGACAATTTTGCGTCCAAAGTTCCCTTGAATTCGTGAACTTTGTAAAACATTTGTAAATGAGTTTGGATCCACTTCATTTAACAGTTGTAATGCAATGTATAATTCATAACTTGAAACGACCATCATTAATAAACTACGATTTTGATGCGTGTAAGCCCCTTCTGCATTAATAATAGTAATCCCACGCCCTAAACGGCTTTGTAAAGTTGAAATCACTTCTTCTTGTTTATTTGTAACAATAAAGACAGTATAACTTTGATGTGGAGTATGTATGCGGTCAATAATTTGCATTTGTACAAAAATTAATAAAATTGTATATAATGCCACTTCCCACCCATCAAAGTAGCCAGCAATTGCGATAATCACACAGTTAACAGCAAAAGAATATTGTCCAAACGACCCTTGAGTTCTCATCGATAAAATTTGTGATAGGATATCAAGTCCTCCGGTTGATCCACCATACTTTAAAATGGTTCCTCCACCTAAAGCATAAATCATTCCACCAACGACAATATTTAATAAGACATCGTCTGATAAAGTAATCTCAGGAATAATATTTAAACTCAGTGTCATAAACGTAACCGTATATAACGTATGGTAGGTAAATCTTTTACCTATAAATTTGTATGAAATTAACAATAATGGAATATTAATCGACCAAATTAATAACCCTAAATTAATTTTAATTCCAAAAGACGTATACAAGAGGCGGCTAATTAACTGTGAAATCCCTGTCACACCACCGACATACAACCCCGATGGATTAATAAACCAGTTGATTCCTATGGCAAATAATAACGTCCCAACCGAAATCATTGCTAGACTTTTAAATTCTTTTCTAAAGTGTTCTGTCTTTACTATACCCATTCCTAACTTCCTCCACTTCCGTTTACCCCGAAGCCTTTCTTCTTTCAAACGGAATCATGTTTTAATTCTTGTGAAATTATAACATGATTTTTGAAGATATGAAATGAAAAATTTGTTACTATTTTGTGAACTTTTCTTCATCTAATTTTTGATCTTTTCAAAAGTTTGAAACAAATATAAAAAAGCGTCCAAAAGACGCTTTTTAGGTTTCATATATAACCATCGCAGAATAACTATAAACCTGTCCTTCTGTATCACTAAAATGTGAAATTGAGTACTTAATATCTACGACGGATTGATAAGGTAATGTTTTTAAAAATTCATTGACGACAGTTTCTAAGTCGAGCTCATGTTCTTCATCAAAACACTTTACTTGAATTGCCATCTACTTCCCCTCCTATCACAAGTAGAGATAGGATATCACGTGAAAGTTTTAATTTTTGTCAAAAACCCCCACTTATTTAATTTCTTTTCTAACAAAATGTCCTTGAATCATTTCACTTTGAACCACATTAGTAAATGAATGCTCATCAACCATTTTAATGACAGCTAATGCTTCATATAACTCATAGCTAGATAAAACCATCATTAAAACACTTTTATTATTTTTTGTATAAGCTCCTCGGCCTTCTAAAACAGTAATCCCTCGATAAAGTTGCTGCTGAAGCGATTCAATCATTTCTTCTTCCTTACTTGTTACGATATATAACGTTAAGTTTTGATGAACGGTATGAATTTTATCAACGACAACAGAAGTAATATAAATTGAGATAATCGTATATAACGCCGTTTCCCAACTTTGTGTCACTCCAGCTAAGACAATAATCACGGCATTAATGGCAAATGAATATTTTCCAAATGAACCATTAACTTTCATCGAAAGATATTGTGAAATAATATCTGTTCCTCCGGTAGAGGCACCAATTTTTAAGATCATGCCTAGTCCAACACCAATTAATACGCCACCAAAGACAGCATTTAATAAAATGTCATCAGAAAATATTCCAATTGGTACCAATTCTAAAATGACTGATTGCAACACAACAGCCACAATACTTAAGAAAGCAAATCGTTTACCAATTGAGCGCCAAGCTAAATAAAGTAGTGGCACATTTAAGATGAAGATTAACGATCCTAAGCTTAACTGGATACCTGTGGTTGAAAAGACAAAGGCGATAATTAACTGTGAAATCCCTGTCACACCACCCGTATATAAATTAGCAGGTGTTATAAACATATTCATCGCTAAAACATATAAAAATGATCCAATGATCATAATACCTAAGTTTTTCAACTTAACCGAAACCTGCTCATGCTTCAAAATATTCATCTATCGCACCCTCCATCTTTGATGTCAGTTTAGTTATCTTCTGATGTTGGCTCTTCTTTTAAATAAGTCCATCCATCTTCTTGATACACTTTCCCTTCTTTCATTAAGCGTCCTAGTGCACGTTTAAATGAAGCTTTACTCATTTTAAAGACACGACGGATATCGTCTGGTTCTGATTTATCATAAAACGGCATCGCTCCACGACGACCCATTAAGTAGTCTAAAATAATATCTGAGTCTTCTACAATGGCGAATTCTTTTTGCGGAATTAACGACATATTGAACTCTCCATTTTCTTTCACGCGTACGACACGTCCTTCAACCACTTCTCCTAAGCGAGGCTCTTCACGACGTTCACTTTCATGGATGAATCCCATATATCCTTCTTCCGTAATCACATTCGTTCCAATTTTACCTGTACGAATGACGCGTGCTTTAACTGTTTTACCGTGTAATGATTGTGGCGCTTCTTCTTTTACTCCACCAAACTCTTGTGGGCGAGCTAAAATCGCAAAGAGGTAATTTGATTGAGATTCTTTTAAATAGCAATAAACATAATCTCCAACTTGTGGCCATAAAGATTTAAAAATTGGTAAATCTGATGGTGCAATTAAAATATTTTTATTAATTCCAATGTCTACAAAGACACCTAAATCTTCACGAACATCTACCACTTCTGTCCAACCAAATTCGTCCGTTGTAACGACTGGTTCTTGCATCGTTGCAGTTAATCGTTTTTTTGCATCGTAATAAACGAAAACTTCAACTGTTTCTCCAATCTCAATTGGTCTTGTTATTTCTGCTTGATGTAAAAAGAACTCTTCACCATCTAGCGTTAATGTATAGCCAAGTGGTGTTTGACGTTCCACTGTCATTTCATGAAATTTTCCTGCTAACATTTCATCACTTTCTTTCCTTTAAAGTCATTATATTATAACACGCGCCAAAATTTGTGAAAAGTAGAAATTAACTTTTCGCTCCATTTAAAGGCAACGTCTAAAAGATTTCCTATCTTTTATTATCGACGACGTTCATTCATTCAATTCGAAAGAATGATAATTTTTCATGATCCTCATCAAATTTTAAAAGCTGAGCTCGTCCTGAAGTCGTATATCACCAAATGTTATACACCTTAATCCTCTGATTAACGATAGATTTTTTAATATGAAAAATGGATTGTCAACACTAAACTAAACAACTTTTTTAAGGGTATTTTGACGATATTCAACTGGGGATAAGTATCCCAGTGAAGAGTGAATCCGATGGTTATTATACCAGTTAACGTAATCGGCAAATTTATAGCCTAATTGTTCTTGTGTTTCAAACCTTTGATTGTTTACAAATTCGGTTTTAATGACTTTATAAGTCGCTTCTGCGACAGCGTTATCATAAGGACAACCCTTCATGCTTAGAGATCGCTCAATGTTAAACGTATCTAAAATCTCATCAATGATTTGATTCTTAAATTCATTTCCCCGATCTGTGTGGAAGATCTTGATTTGACTTAGGTTAGTTTTGACTGTACAAAAAGCCTCCTTAACTAACTCTGCATCCTTATTGGGACCTGAACTATAACCAATAATTTCACGATTAAACAGGTCAACAAGCACACAAAGATAGTGCCAGCGATGACCAACTCTAACGTACGTTAAAGCACTGACAACTACGTTTAAATGAGGCTGTTCATCAAAGTTACGATCCACGATATTTTTGATCTTATCTTCGTTACATTTAGCTGGATGCGGTTTAAATTGAGCGACCGTATAATTTGAGACAAGACCAACTTGTTTCATGATACGACCGATGCGACGGCGTGAGACTTGTTGTCCCATCTTTTTCAATTCTTGCTTAATTTTTCGCGTCTACTGCCCATCAAAGGAGGATACCTTTCCTTCGGAAAGGACGGGGACCCTATAGTTATTTCGGCTTCGACGAAAAATCTCAACGATATCAGCCACTAGTTGAGACTCATCTTTGTTCGCTTTAGATTCATAATAGTAGGTACTACGAGGCACCTGAAGGACTTTACACATCGCTGAAACTGAATATTTGTGAGTATTGTTTTTAATCACATTTATTTTCGTCCTAAGATCAGCGCGGCTTGCTTTAAAATATCATTTTCCATTTCAAGCTGTTTAATCTTTTTGCGTAGTTGAATCAATTCATTTTCTTCGTCTGTTCGGTTATCTTTCTCCTTAAAAGAACCAGTAGACGTTGATTGCTTAATCCATTTATCGAGTAAAGACGATGAGAGATCGTATTCACGAACAATATCACATTTACGTTTACCATTGAGATAAAGTTGAACTAATTGATTCTTAAATTCATCTGAGTAAGTACGGCGAGGTCTACGAGTTTTCGTTTGGGTCATATTAAAGCTCCTTTAGATTAATATAATTTATCATTTTACATGACCTTAAAAAAACTGTCTAATTAATTGTAACCTATCCAAAATTAAGTCAAACGAATAAAATCCGATTAAAAAAGTCTTAGATTTCCCCCTAAGACTTTTCTTTATGACTAATGCGTTATGCTACTTTTTCTTCTGATTCGACGTGTTCCATAATAAAAAGTAAATCTGCTTCCATTCGTTTAAAACGTTGATGATAAGTAAGTAGTTTATCATTTAAATCAACCATTAGACTTCTTAATTGTTGGATTAACAAAAACAATTGTTCATTCCCTCGTTGAAGCGGGAGTTCTTCTATTTGTGCCTCTAGTTCATAAACTTTCGCTTCCCACTCCTTAACCGACATCGTTGATTGTTTTAAACTTTTTTGTGTATTTTCATGTAAGGTTTGTAGTTTTTTACTTAAAGAAGCTTCTAAATAATGTGTTTGTTCCCACTCTGAACCTAAAGCTAATAAGATCGAACGGATACGTAATAAATTTTTCAAATGTCTTGAAACATGATAGCTAGCAAAAAAACCTTCTTTATATAAAGCTTTTGCTAAAATAAGTTGTTTCTTATACGATTTGTTGATATTCATATTAGACATTTCAATGACCACCTTTTACTAAAATCCATTCGGATTATATCATATTTTTAGTAAAAAATACACTATTTTACATCTTCATTAAAAAAGCTCATGAGCTGTCGCTCACGAGCTATAAAATATATTTTAAGACACTGACAATTAAACCTAACAAACATAAATGAATCGGATAAAATAAATAAAAAGCATATTTATTTAAAGTTGAATCTCCTTTTTCTCCATTGTATTTAACTAATGGCCAAAGAGCAATAACTGAAAATAATTGCGAAATACATTTTAAATAAACAAAGATCTGTAATAAAAGATTTTTAATTCCTGTCAATTGAAAACCATAAGAATCATGAATTAATGATGAAACATAAGGCCACATGGCAATAGATGGACCATATAATAAAAGATTCAATAAAATCATCATCACGCATAAACGCATTTTATTTTGATAAAAAAGATAAAAAATAAAGATCATTAAAACCCCATAAAAATCATAGTCCGTTCTTAAATTGACAGCCATTAAACTCATCGTTAGAACGTACAATCCCGCAACAAAATTAAAACTATTAGCTTTAGCGATATTATCGTATCCCCAAATCGTTAATAATCCTAATGCTAATGTAAAGAAAACATTTTGATGCGTAAACTCTAGCCACATTCCTGTATTTGCAAAATCAAAAAATGGTTCTGAAATTAATGCAAACACCGTCAACCGCAATAAGTAATTTGACTTATTTGACGTATGAAAATATCCATTAACGATTAAAAAAGCAAAGATAGGAAATGACACCCTCCCAATTAAGCGCATTAAAATCAGAATTCCTTCTAGCGAAATAAATAAAGATAAATTTTGATTAGCTTGAGCAGAATCAATTAAACAGGGCATGATAATGGCCCCAATATGATCAATGAACATGGTGAGCAGTGCAATCAGTTTTAATTGTGTTGCATTTATTCCACTCTTCTCTTCCACTATTGTGTCTTGATTCACTTTAAGCTCATTTAAAGCTTCCATTCAAGCACCCCTCTTCCATATTTTTCTTAAATTATAACATGTCCCATTTGAAATAACTACTCTTTCAAAAAAGACAGTCAAAATTTGACTGTCTTCTCCCCCTTAGTCTAAGTCGCAAACTAAACATCCTTTAATTAGACTACGACCAATTGTTTTTCCAAGTTTTAAAACATCTGCTAACTTTTCTTCATCTGGTTTAAAGCATAACTTCACTGGTTCAAACATTTTTAATTTTAATTGAGTTAAGCGAGCATGTACATTATCTACTGCTTCTCCACTCCATCCATATGATCCGAAGACTGCACCAAATTTTCCACCGTGAGTAATTGGATTTAAATTAGTTAATACATCCCATATGATTGGAACCGCATCTTTATTAATCGTTGTCGCCCCAATAGCAATCGCATCCGCTTGATATAAATCTGCAAATAATTGATCTTTAACTTCTGGGAAACTCTTAATATCAAGATCGTATAAGCGAACTGTTACATTAGGATTTACCATTAAGATTCCTTCTTTAACTGTTTCAGCCATCATTTTAGTGTATCCATAAGCTGATGTAAAAGGAATGACGACTAATTTTTCAGTTGAACATTCTTCTGTTGACCACTGTTTATAAACATTTATAATTTCCTCAATACGTGTATCAAGAACCGGTCCGTGTCCTGGACAAATCATTTTAATATTTAATCCAGATAACGTTGAAATAGCTTTTAAGACATATGTTTTAAAAGGTGAAAAAATTGGATTATAGTAGTTTAATAAAGCATCCATATAATCTTCATTTTTCTCCTGTGGTAATTTTGACATTAAGACGTCATCAAACGCATAATGACTACCAAATGAATCACAAGTAAATAAAATTTCATCTTCTACTAAATAACTATAAATCGTATCTGGCCAATGTAAATTTGGTGCCGAAATAAATTTTAAGGTACGTCCACCTAAATCTAATTCATCATTCATTTTAACAGCTTGTGATTTAAAATCAATATTGACAATGTTACGTAAATAACGAATCGCAACAGCAGATGCAATGACTGTAATATTTGGATTTAACTTAATTAATTTTTCAATTGATCCCGCATGATCAGGTTCCGTGTGATGAACAATAATGTAATCAATTTCATTTACAGAAACATGATTTTCAATTTTCTTTAAGTAATCCTCAAAATAAGGCGCTTTAACTGTATCAAATAAGGCAACTTTATTTTCACCTTTTACAAAGTATGAATTATATGATGTTCCATATTTTGTTTCCATCACTACGTCAAAAACTTCAAGATCATGATCTTGAACCCCCAACCAGTAAACATTTTCAGCTAGCTTTAAACTCTCCATTAACTGACCTCTCCTTTATAAAACGTAAAGTGCTTGATATAGATTTTTACGATTAAATTTTAACATACTATCCTTTTGTTTCCCACTAATATGCTTTTCATTTTAAACGTCAGTATGTTTTAAAATTGAACGTTTATAAAACACTAAAATCACTCTTTGAACCAATCAAAAAACCTACTTTTTATATGTATTCATCTAGCGACTCATTCATTCTATATAAAGGAAAATAAATCATCTTCTTCTCACGTTGATCATAAAAATCAATCATAATTGTTTTCAACAAGATCCTCTCTATTACGTCCCCTCTTCTTATCCAATACTTTACTATTGAAATATAAAAAAGCTAGGTAGGTAACCTAGCTTTTTATATTTTTTTATAATTTATTTGGTTCTTCGTAATCGATGCCTTTTGTATCAACTGTCACTGATTTCATCACTTGTCCAATCACTGGTTGATCTAAATGATTACATTCAACACTTGCAATCTCATCTACCACTTCAATTCCTTCAATGACTTTTCCAAAAGCAGCATAGCTTCCATCTAAATGTGATGAGTCTTTATGCATGATAAAGAATTGTGATCCTGCTGAGTTAGGAACATTCGTACGGGCCATTGAAATGACACCACGTTCATGTTTCACTGGATTATCAAATCCATTTGATTTGAATTCTCCATAAATACTGTATCCTGGTCCACCGATTCCTAATCCTTGTGGATCTCCACCTTGAATCATAAAGCTACGAATGACACGGTGGAAAATAACCCCGTTATAAAATCCTTTGTTTGCTAATGAAATAAAGTTACGTACTGATTGTGGAGCAACTTCTGGGTATAATTCAATTTTCATTACTCCGCCATTTTCCATTTCAATTGTTGCAATTGGATTTGTGTCTTTTGAATATTCTGTTTGTCCAACATATTGTTTTGCCATCTTTTCATGCCTCCTATAATATCATACTAGTTGAATTTCTTTCCAACTTCAATTGGATGTGAACCGTTTAAAAGGCTTGCAACATCCATACGTTTTTTACCTGAAATTTGAATATCAGTAATTTTAAGACCTGCATGATCACCACAAGCAACAACGATTCCGTCTTTCTCAACTTTTACAATCGTTCCTGGTTCAGCATCATATAAGTGATTGTTTGGTTCAGCCCACCAAATTTTTACTGATACATCATCGAGTTGAGTGAATGCAACTGGCCAAGGATGAAGACCACGTACTTGATTATATAAAACATTAGCTGGTTTATACCAGTCGATACGTTCGTCTTCACGCTTAATGTTCCAAGCAAACGTTGCTTCCTCATGATTTTGTGGCGTTGCTTCGATTTCACCTGCTAATAATTTAGGTAATGTTTGAGCTAAAAGCTCTGCCCCTGCTAAACTTAACTTTTCAAACATACTTCCTGTATGATCCGTTTCTTCAATTGGGACAACTACTTTACTAATCATGTCACCTGTATCCATTTTAACGTCCATATACATGATGGTTACGCCTGTTTCTTTTTCACCATCAATAATGGCTTTATGAATCGGTGCTCCACCACGATATTTTGGTAATAATGAAGCATGAACATTAATACATCCAAACTTTGGTGCATCTAATAAAATTTTCGGGATAATTTGACCAAAAGCAGCTGTAATAATTAAATCTGGATTCCAATCTAAAACAGTTTGGTAATCTTCTTTGATTTTCTCAGGTTGAAAAACCGAAATATTGTATTCTAACGCTTTTTGTTTAACTGGTGTTGGTGTTAAAACTCGTTTACGTCCGACTGGACGATCGGGTTGTGTGACCACACCTACTACTTCATAACCTTCTTTAATAATTGTTTCTAAAACAGGAACTGAAAAGTCAGGAGTTCCCATAAATACAACACGTGTCATGTTGTCCCTCCTCTTTGGTCGCTCAAATTATATGCAAAATAACATAGGAGCTTAAACGATAAATCTAGACTCTAATTATTATTACCACATCTATCGACATTTTACTACTATCTTTCATAAGTTTTTTAAATTAATTGAATTGATTAGGATAATAATCTAACGATAAACTAACAGCACTCTCTTGAAAATAACTTAAAAGTTGTCCTAAAATCGCTCGAAGTCTTGGTTCTTGCTTATATTTGATCATAAAATACATTCTAAATCGCTGATTAATTCGACCTACATATGGCATTGTTGGACCCGTAATCAAACAACTATGTCCGAGTTGATTTCTTAAATATTGATTCACTTTATCACACGCTAAAATAAGCTCATTATAGTCCTCACTACTGAGTCTAACACTTGCTAAATAATAATATGGGGGGTATCCAAATCGACGGCGCATCTTCATTTCTTCTGCGTAAAACTTATAGTAGTTTTGTTCCACCACGCATTGCATCACATAATGGTCAGGACTATAGGTTTGAATGAACACTTCACCTTCTAGTTCATGACGACCGGCACGGCCGGCGACTTGTGTTAACAACTGAAAAGTGCGTTCAGCCGCTTTAAAATCAGATAAATGAAGCATTAAGTCTGCTGCTAACACTCCAACTAATGTAACATCCGGAAAATCGAGTCCTTTTCCAACCATTTGTGTTCCAATTAAAATATCCGCCTCTTTTCGTTCAAAGGCAGCAATTAATTCTTGATGCGATCCTTTTTTAGAGGTTGTATCAACATCCATTCGCATAATTCTTGCTTCTTCAAACTCACTTTGTAAATATTCCTCTACCTTTTGAGTTCCTAATCCAAAAAAGCGTAGTTCTTCACTTTGACAAGATGGGCATCGCTTTAAAATAAAATGTTCAAAACCACAGTAATGGCATTTTAACTTTTGATTCGGTTTATGATAAGTTAATGACACGTCACAGTTTGGACAGTTAACCACTTCACCACATTCTCGACATTGCATAAAGTTAGAATAACCACGACGATTTAATAATAAGACGACTTGTTCTTGACGTTTTAGACGCTCGGCGATCGCCTCTTTTAGTTCATTGCTTAAAATCATTTGCTCACTAACAGCTGAATGTTCACGCATATCAATGAGTTTAACCGTCGGCAATTTCGCAGTTGCAACAGCTCGCTTAGAAAGCGTTAATAAACGATAAACCCCTTTTTGAGCACGAGCAAATGATTCTAATGATGGGGTCGCACTTCCAAGCACGACTGGGCAACGATGTGTAATGGCACGTTGCTTAGCGACCTCAATCGCATGATAACGTGGAGCCTCTTCCTGCTTATAAGTGGCTTCGTGCTCTTCATCAATAATAATGATTCCAATGTCTTTAAACGGGGCAAAGATAGCTGAACGAGCTCCTACCACGATTTGAACCTCTTGTTTTAAAATTTTACGCCACTCATCATATTTCTCTCCCATCGATAAAGCACTATGAAGGACAGCGACTTTATTTTGAAAGCGGCTTTTAAAACGACTTGCAATTTGTGGAGTTAGGGCAATTTCAGGAACTAACATAATGGCCTGTTTCCCCTGGGCTAATACATTTTCAATCATTTGTAAGTAAACTTCAGTTTTCCCGCTACCTGTAATTCCATGTAATAAGAAAACGTCGTGCGCCTTCGCTTGGCAAGCATGAGCAACGGTTGTCACTGCTACTTGTTGTTCTTGATTTAAGTGAAGCGCCTTAGTTTGTAAGTGCACTGTATCAGCATAAGGATCACGGTATGCCTCTACTTCGATTTCTTGAATAACTTTTTTATCAACCAATGTTTTTATCATTGCATGTGTGACCTGTAGTTCTTCCATTAAGGTTGACTTTAAAATCGGTTTTGATGCTTTCATTAGATATTCAATGACTTGCTTTTGCTTCATGGCACGCTTAAATGGCGTTAGATCTATATTAGGGTCAACTAATGCTAAATACTTGATTAATTTTTTTCCTAATTTATCTTTCACTTCATAAACAAGCTCAACTTCCTTACGCTCAATGGCCTGTTTAACTTCCTTTAGAAGTGAAGATGGGATTTGTTCGTAATCAATACTTGTTGAATGTAAAAATAACGTGTTTAATGCTGACGGAAGATTTTCATTTAAACGAACGAGTCTTTTTTTATACTTGGCCCTCATTGCATTTGGAATCATGGCTTCAAAGCATTGAATCATCGTACTTCCTGTTTCTTCACTCAAACTCATTCCTAGTTCTCGTAACTCATCATTTAAGACAGGTACGACGTCGATTAATTCTTTCAGTGGACGTAATTTTTGAAGGTTCGTACTCTCTTTTAAGGAAATAACAAACCCCATGATCGTGCGGGGTCCGAATGGAACTAACACACGTACTCCTGGTTGGATTAAGTGACTCAACTCTTCAGGGACTATGTAATCAAATACTTTATTGACTGCTTTACTTTTGATATCAACGACAACCTCAGCAATCATGTCAACACCTCCCCAATCTATTACCTTTATTATAGCACACGACAGATTCTGATAAACGTCACCACAATAAAAAACCTTAGCATCTGCTAAGGTTTAATTATTATTGTTCTTTTAATTCAAAGTCTACAACATCATTAAGAATTTCTTCTAAAGCAACCCCTACTGGTTTTGCACATTTTGCTGTTGGTAATCCATCTACATAGTCTAATTGTGATTGACCAGCATCTACAATTTGACGTGCACGTTTAGCTGCGATATAAGCAATCTTATATTTAGAATCTACTTTATCTAATAATTTATCAATTGATGGATAGCGCATTCCTGTCATAATTATTCAACCTCCACAGTATTAATATTTTTATTATAGTATTCTAAGACACGGTTTGAACGTGAATGCTCTGCTTCAATAATCGCCATAATTCGATCACGAGCATTTTCTACCGTATCGTTAATCACAATGTAATCGTACTCATGAGCAAGTCCAATTTCAGACTCCGCTTTTTGCATACGTTTATTAATAACTTCCATCGCCTCTGTTCCACGAGTCATGATGCGGTTACGAAGTTCTTCCATACTTGGAGGTGCGATGAAGATGAAACATGCGTCTGGCATGACATTTTTAACTTGTAAAGCTCCTTGAACTTCAATTTCAAGAACGACGTCTTTACCTTCATTTAATTTTTCATTCACATAATCTAGTGGCGTTCCGTAATAATTTCCTACGAATTCAGCCCACTCTAATAATTGACCTTGATCAATTCTATCTAAAAATTCTTCTTTTTCAACAAAGAAATAATCGACACCGTTGACTTCTCCAACGCGTGGCTTTCTTGTTGTCATCGAAATGGAATACTCTAAATTATGATCTTTTTGTTCAAATATTGATGCGCGCACAGTTCCTTTTCCTACACCACTAGGACCTGATATGACTATTAGTACGCCTTTTTCTACTAATCTCATGCATTCACTTCTCCTTAAACTTTCATTCCATTATAATAGCATGAATTTTATCAAAATTAAATAGCTCTGTACGGATTTTATCATGAATTATTTTACAGTTTATTATAGCTTTTTTAAAATTTTATAGACAAGTCCTATCATTATTATGACGTTTTTATTCTATTTTTATGTCTAATCATCCTAAAAAATGATATACTTTTTAATATAATCCAGTATTAACGAGGTGATTTTCATGGCTTTTGATGGTCTTATGACGTCAAGTGTAGCAACTGCTTTAAAAGAGTCGCTATTAGCTGGACGAATTAATAAAATTTATCAGTTATCAAACCACGAAATTTTAATGCAAATTCGTGCGCAAGGAAAAAATCAAAAAGTTTTATTCTCAACACATTCATCGTATGCTCGTGTGCAAATTACGACACTTGATTATCAATATCCAGATGAGCCACCTATGTTTTGTATGTTTTTAAGAAAACATCTTGAAGGTGGAATTATTTATAATATTGAGCAAATTAATCATGATCGCATGATTAAATTCACTATTCGTCATGTGAACGAACTCGGCGATCAAATGCTTAAATTTTTATACATTGAGATTATGGGAAAACATAGTAATTTAATTTTAACCGATGTTAATCATCGAATTTTAGATACCATTAAACACATCTCACCTCTTGTCAATCGTTACCGTTCTTTACAACCTGGTGCTACTTATATTTTACCACCGACTCAAGAAAAACAATGTCCAGATGACCTTGACTTTGATTTCTTTTCATCATTAATTACTGAAAATGAACGTTATGATAAACAGCTAGTCGCTAAATTTCAAGGTCTGTCTCCACTGATTGCTCGTGAAATCGTTTATCGTAGTGAATCCGATTCGATCCTTCATTTATTTGAATCATTTAAAGCAGTAATGACTGAAATTAAAGAGATGCCTTCTCCTCATGTCATAATTAGTTCGAAAGAGTATTTTTATCTTCTTCCACTTTATCACGTCGAAGGTGAGCTTATTCCATGCGACACGTTATGGGAGATGTTTGATCGCTTTTACTTTGGAAAAGATGAACGCGATCGTATTAAGCAACAATATCACGATATTGAACGATTTATTCGTCAGGAATATGAAAAAAATACAAAGAAATTAGAAAAACTTCATGAAGAACTTCTTCACTCAGAAAAAGCAGAGCAGTATAAAATATTAGGTGATTTAATCTTAGCGAACATTTATCAAATTAATCGTGGAGATTCGTTAGTACATGTTCAAAATTTCTATTCTGAAAATTTAGAAACTATCAAAATTAAACTTGATCCTATGTTATCCGCATCAGAAAATGCTCAAAAGTATTTCCAAAAATACAGTAAAGCTAAAAATGCCGTTAATTATATTTTAGAACAACTTGAATTAACAGAAAAAGAGATTGCTTACTTTGAAACATTAATGATTCAAATGGAAACAGCGACGTTAAAAGATGCTTATGAGATTAAAGAAGAATTAGAATTAGCTGGTTACTTACGTAAGCGTCAAACGAAAAAACGTAAAGCAAATGGAAAGCCAAGCATTGAAAAATATCTTTCAACCGATGGAGTTGAAATTTTTGTTGGAAAAAATAATTTACAAAATGATTACTTAACTCATAAATTTGCTCGTCGTCATGAATGGTGGTTCCATGCTAAAGACATGCCTGGTTCTCACGTTTTAGTACGAAGTGACATAGATGAATTAAGTGAAGCAACGATTCGTTCGGCTGCTCAATTAGCGTCTTACTTTTCAAAAGGACGCTTATCTTCTAGTGTTCCAATTGATTATACACGTGTTCGTCACGTTAAAAAAGTACCAGCCGCTCATCTTGGATTTGTAACCTACGACAATCAAAAAACCATTTATATCGATCCTGATGAATCGTTTATTATGAATTTAAAAAAAGTAAAATAAAAAGCTGAGATCACTCAGCTTTTTATTTTGTTCTTATATCCTTGCGACTACTTTAAAAGTATCACTATGTTTATCAAAGTAACTCGTTCATTTTTTAATGGGCCTTTTTACGATAAACACTTGTGTGTAAAAATTGCTCGTAAACGAGTTCTCCTTCTTCATTATAGCCGTATAATGTCGTATCTGCCTTTAATCCATCATTATAAATCACAGTTTTTGGTTCATAGTTAATACCGTTTAATGCTCTTGAATTTGACCAAAACTCAACCGTTAAACTTCCATATTTAGCATAAGTAAAAATTAAGATAGGATATTCGTATGTATTGATGAACTTTAAATCAATGGCGTTATCTGCTATAGTGGCGTCTTGTCCAAGAGGTACATAACGAACAGGTAAACTATGATTAAGTCGTTCTGTCGCTATAATTCCCGCTTTTAATTGAGCATTATATAAAGTCGATGAAACTTGACAAATGCCTCCCCCAATTCCGGGAATCGGTTTTCCGTTTAAAAAGACAGTCGCATTCACATAACCGTGAGCAGAATCTATCGGAGCCACTTTTTTGTAATAAGAAAATTCTTCACCAGGCATTAAAATAGTATGATTAATTTTTGACGAAGCTAATTCGACATTTTTAGCACGGGGAATCCCAGCTAAATATTCCGTTGAGTAAGAGGACACCTTTGTATCAATTGTCTTCAATGCCTCAATATCTAATTCTCGAGGATCAATCATCACATTGGCATCAACTTCGATTGGATCCATTGAACTTTGATTGAGCTGTTTTCCTAGCTCTTCTAACAACTGCTCAACAACAAGGAATTGACCATCTCGTCCTTCATCTAACTTAAGTTCTGTTGAAGAGATTCTTTGAAAGGTTGGTTCGATCTTCTCAATGTATACTTCTTTTTCAATTAATCGCGCCCACTTTTCCAATGCTTCGTGATTATATGTATATTCAATTATAAACTCATAAGATTGATCTTGATTAACTTGCGAAATTTGTTGCATTAACTCTAAATCTTTTCCTAGTGTTAAGACATCTTTAACTAACTGTGAAGTGTCTTCTTTCACCTTCGGATCAAATTCAGATACGGTTGTCTCAAACAATTGATCATGAACACGAACGATGATTTGACGATTTTGATATTGATTGAGTTGTTCTTCAATCATAGCGATAATCTTATCTTCTGTTAAGGTAGAAACATCTAACCCATTGATTAAAAGACTTGACGATGGCAACTTCTCATATGCATGAATAAACATCGGCTCTGGCCCTAAGACAAACAGTTCGCAAAATAGAAAGACAGATACAAAAATAGCTCTTAAAAAAAACAGTTTCGCTTGACTCATTGACTGTTGTTTTATCCCCATTTTTTACATACCTCCGTTTCATGCATTCTTATCTGTTCTTAGGTTGTGGAGTGAATGAAGTATTTATTCTCTTTAATGATTATTTCACCAATTTTTTGTTTAGAGATCACTCTTTGATGATGTTTTTCTTGGACAACATTTACTTCATCCCAATGAAAAACAGGATCATTTAACAACTGAGATTTTAATCTTAATAAGTAAATTTTATTTTGAAGCGCTAATTGTTTTTGTTTTTCTTGATTTAACTGATCCTTTAAATAATTAAAAGCAGATTGATTAGTGGTTAACAATCCAGATTGAATCCCCTCATAACATTTTTGCCGCTCTATTGATTTTAAAAAGTTTTCAATTGTCCATTCAGTGACTAACTGTAACGTCGCATCTCGTTTCAACAAAGGAGATGGCTTTATTTGAGGCTGAAACATGAAAGACGGACTCACTTGATGATGTTGCCTAATATCTTTAACCGAATTTCGTTTTTGCCATTGTTGATTAAGCATTGTTTTTAAAATTTGAATACTTAATTTTGTTTGTTCTAGTTCATATAACTGCTTGGCTATTTGTTCACTGTCAATCAGTTCTTTTGAATTTTGTGTGACTAATTTTAAATCTTTTAAATCAATGACATCGATGCCTGATGAATCACTTGTCGTTGCTTTGATTAGTTTTAACTCCCTGAATCTTTTTCTTAACTTCGGAGATAACTGACAAGCTAACTGTTTCAGTTTTAAATTTCCATCTTTAATTAAATGATACGTTCTAAAAACAAAGCAATCTAGTTTTAAGTTGGTTTGTTTTTGCTTTGCTACTCCGTCCACTTTGACAGTCAGTGTTATGTTTTGTTTTGTTGTACTTACTTTTACGTTTGTCACTTCAAAATAACGTTTTTCATTAGCTATAAACGTCACGTTATCTTCCTCAATTTTTGGAAGAGCTTTTTGTTCATATTGCCAAAGTAAAGTTGAAAAAGGATCATCTAAAATCATTTCTAACAACATTAAGACAGAGATATTTTTTAACGATACTTGTTTGAAATGACGAATGAACTTTGATTGAAATCGATAACGATTAATGACAGCTAAACTTCGACAAATTTCACCACTGGAATACCCTTGATTAAGCACCGAAAAAAGATGAGTTTCTTTCAATAAGAAAGTGGCCTCATTGACTTGACCTTGTTTTAATAAATAATAGGCATATAACAGTTTAAACTGATGTTCTAATTCATCTGAAATGTCACGAGCTATCGTTGGAACTAACTGATCATCAATTTGTAACACTTCATCAAAGGTAACGATGAGTTGCGAAACATTTCCCATCGTGATTAGGTGTCTTGGTTGATTGACTTTCTGTGACGTTAGCGATAAAAAATAGTTGTTATTTAAAATTTGATGTGAAGCATCTAAGAGAGATTGACTACACTTCATCCAGTGTTTCAAACAGGAACGATAACTTTGACGATCGATATAAGGATAAAAATCGCCTATCTTTGTTGTTCCTGCTAATTGCGTTAAAAAGTTCAAATCACAGGTTCCAACACCAATGATTTGAGTCACTATTTGTTGAGCTGTAAAATCTAGCATCCAGCCATAACAGCGTGATTGCTCGACTTCTAATGAGGTCGTCTCTGAATACAAATAACCATCCGTCATCACAACGACTTGAACGGCTTCATTCTGCTTCCGATATTTGATTAGATCATGAAAAGTCGTTTCAAGTGCCGTTGATAAAACAGTAAATTCATCTCCACAACTTTCTTCTAATCGCTGATGAATAAATTCTAGCTGAGACTTTGCTTCAGATGCTTTAAGATTATCAACTAACCACTCCATCTCTCCATCATTTCCAAATGAGATGACAGATATCCGATGTTTAAAGCTTGATTTTAATTGATCTATGGTTAAAGTAATCATCTCTTTAAGGTCTTCAAGATAATCGATCATACTAGCTGAGCGATCAATTAGAAGTATCATATGAGTCGATAAACTTTTAGTTGGTGTTTGTTGAACCTCATAAAAGCAACACGTTTTCGTTAGATTTGGTGCTAATTGCAATGATTTTCGACCAAGACTTTCTACGATGAGTTTTGTTTGTGTCAATGTGACTTCCCCCTTCTAACTCCAAACTATTACCCAATATATGAAAGACTTTAAAGCGTTATTCGTTTCATTAAAACCATAGATTTTTATCTAACTCCTTTTAATCCTTAACCTTTTTTCTTTTACTTAACAAACTATAAAGACCGGTCTATAATAGTAACGACAGATATTATGTAGGGAGATTAACTCATGAATTTTATTGCTATTGATTTTGAAACTGCCAATGAAAAGCGCGCAAGTGCTTGTTCACTTGGACTAACTGTTGTAAAAAACGGAAAAGTCATTAAAGAATTATATTATTTAATTAAACCAAAAGAATTAAGATTTAATCCGATGAATACTTGGATTCATGGACTCAGAAGTCACGATGTAAAAAAGGCTAAAGAATTTGATGAATTATGGCCTGAACTTGAGCCATATTTTAATAATACCTTTATTGTGGCGCACAACGCTTCATTTGATATGAGTGTTTTACGTGCCATGCTCGATACTTACAATATTCCTTATCCATCATTTAATTATGGATGTACGATGCTTTTATCCAAAAACTTCTTTCCTATGCTTGAAAATGCTAAACTAAATACCGTTAATCACTATCTTGGACTTGAGTTCAATCATCATCACGCCGCTGCCGATGCATTTGCTTGTGCCAATATTTTACTAAAAGTGAATGAAGAATTACAGGCACCCTCAATCGAGGATCTTTTTCATCAAGTGGGTATTAATCCTGGATGCGTGTTTGAAAAAGGTTATCGCTCACCTAAAAAAGGGTCTTCCTCTGTTTCATCAAGCTCAAAAAAACAATTAACCTCATCTCCACTCTTTTATAGTCAAACGGAATTTTTTAAGCATCAAACGGTCGTCTTCACTGGAGCACTAAAAAGTCTATCTCGTCAGGAAGCCATTGCTTTAATTGGACAACTAGGTGGAACCGTTGGTAGCTCGGTAACAAAAAAAACAAACATTGTTGTCACAGGAATTAAAAATATTTACGAACTTTCTCCAGATGAAATGAGCACAAAGCTAAGAAAAGCGATTGAGCTTGTTTATCACGGACAAGATATTCTTTTCTTAAACGAGGAAGAATTTTTAACGCTTTTAACATCATCCTAAAACTTAGATACGATCGTTAACACCTCTTTTATTTTTATAAGCCGCTAATACTAACCAATCATAAATTTATCTCGTACAAAAAAAGCTCTGACTGTCACTTGCATCGTCAGAGCTTTTTTTATGTCTTGCTAAGTAAGAAAGAATTATCTAAAAAATTTCATAAAACAGGAGAAGAACACTCATTTTAATTTGAATGTCTAAAGTGAGCATAACCTATTCGAATAAATTTTTATAACAATCTCTTCTAACACTTTAACAACTTCCTAATCCATGAAACATTTCTCTCTAGGATAAAGTTAGTTTCATTTGGATGAATTATTCTATCTTGTTTTACCGACCTAAAAAGCTAATTTCTGAAATTTCCCGACAGCACTTTATTTCTTTGTTTATCGACATTTCATTTCCCGACACGTTTTTCATCCCCTTTAAAACGACAACCATTTCCCGACAGTTTTTTTTTTTTTTTTTCCAAAATTAAAAGAGTGCACGAGGCACCCTTTTAACTAGACGAATAGAGTTATAATTCATATTTTTCTTGTTCATTTAATTCGCTATCTTCTTGGATGGCTTGACTTTTTTGACTATCGTCTTGATCTTCTACAGTTGATGAATCAGATTCATCAGGATTTTTCTCTTCTAACGTACCAGGGTGATCGTCTGATTCGAGATCTTGATTACCTTCAATTTCTGACTCATTTAAATTTGAATCCACTGATTCATCAGTCGTTGCCTCATCATCGCTCAATTCATCTTTAGGATTATTAATTCCATCAGATTCTTCTTGACTTGGGGCACTAGGTGCTACTTGTTGGTCTTCTGTTTGATCTAACAAAGCATAATTTAAGACGTAATCTTCTAACGTCCAGTCATTATTATAAATTTCAGTAGCAGCTTCAACCCCGACATAACGAAGATGATAAGGTTCGTAACTATAACCCACTTCTTCTTCACGATTTTCTGGGTATCGAATAATAAATCCAAACTCATGAGCATGCTCTAGTACCCATTTTCCCTCGCCTGTATTAGCAAACTCCATCGATAATTCATTATTAATGGATGGTGTTGTAATATCAATGGCTAATCCTGTCTGATGTTCACTGTGACCTGGTCGACTATTAAACTGGTCAGCATACTCATACCCCATCTCATAGACATCTTGGTGATATAGATTTTTTTGAATGTCATATGAAAGATAACCGGTTCTCAACGTTAACTCATATCCCGCTTCTTTCGCTTTAGCGAATAAGGACTCCGTGGCATCAGCCGCATCACGACGTAAGTAGTTTGTATTAACTTGAGCATATTCTGATAACGATACATCTACTGGAACAAAATCAGTCGGTGTATATGTTTCATTTAAGCGATAATTTTTATTGACTAAAACATATAAACTATTTGGATTAGGTGTTTCAACAATTGCTTCATAAAAGTTTGTCTTAACATTTGGATACTTCGCATATTGCAAAGCATAGGTAACGGAATAATTTTCACTCTGACTTAAGATTTCATCATAAATAGCAAAACTTGACGAATCAAAACTACTAGCTGTCATGAGCTCAAAAGCTTGATCAGGATTTAAAGTGGTTTCCATTAGTGACTTTAAATCTGACAATCCAAACTGATTAAACAGCTGCTCAACTTGTAAAGATTTAAATCCTTTTTCTTTAAGACTTGGTAAAATCACCGTTTGATACTCGTTAACGGAAGAAACGACTTCATCCATTTTCAAATACGGATATCTCGTTTCATAGTTAACGTAACTAAATAAACTCATTAAATCATTACCTGTTTCTTTCGCATAATTTAAAAGTCGATTCAATGTCACGATGTCAACAGATTCAATATACGTATTAAAGTCGGGATCTGAAAACCATAGTTCAATGGTTTCCTCTGTATACCCTTGTTTTAATAACGTTGGGAAAAAAACATGATCTAAAAACGTTGCTAAATAAACAATATCACTGGCTTCCTGATCAGGATATTGTTTAGCTAATTCCACATAGGCATCATAACAATCATAATTAAATCCGTTAACCGTTAAATAGTCTGAGATTTCGTCACTGTTACGATGATCAGCAATTAAATCTTGAACAAGATCAGGTTGTTCTTCCATTAACACATCAATTAGTTCACGATCATAACCTAATCGTATTAAAACCATCTCATCACTCATCATATAAGAATAAAAAAACAATCCTAAAGCTAACAAAGTGACGACACTACCAAGAACTAATATTTTTTGCATCTTTTGCATCTAATACGCACCCCTTTTCATATCAGATTTAGTATGTACCATGTTTTTAAAAATAAACCTAAATTTTAACAATTAAAATGAATGTATTTATCTTAAATTTGGGAGTTTTAAATAGTCAACTATTTGAAAAAGGCATAAATTATTAGTGTACCTAGGAGGTGAGGATATGAGTTGTGAAAATAATACACCCATTACAACTACTAACCCAAATGCAAATCGATCAGCAAATTGTGTGTCTGATATTGTAAGATTCATCAACCGTTTACAGCAAGCTGTTGTACCAACTGAAATCGGTTGTTCTCGTTGTAACACCCCTATCTTAGGGGAAACTTCTAAAGCGAACACTAGACCATTTATATTATATCTTCCAAACGGAGAAGCATTTAAATTAGCCGTTTTAACTGATAATCCAAGTGAACCGATTCCAGTTTTTCGTGTCGAAGAAGTCAATGGAAACTGTGCGACCTTAAGAGCCTTAGCAAACCGAAGACTACCATGTCATCCTAATTCAGCTTCTTTTGATGAATTCAATGGAGCTGGATTTGAAACAGAACTTCTTCCAACACGCACTTGCGTCACTGTTAACTTAAATGATTTCATTGCGATTCAGTGTTTAGATGATGTGTGCTTAAACTTAGAGATGTGTAACTGTAATTAAAAAGAGGACTAAGTCCTCTTTTTTTAGTTCAAGGAAAAACGACTATACCAACTAAAACTTGTGACATAACTTATAGTAAGGAAGGAGGTGAGAAAGATGAGTTGTAATTATCATCAGACTATTTATTATGAAACAATTCCTTCTTGTGTTGAAAAAAAATGTGTGCTAACAACTTTAAAACAAATTGATCGATTACAACGTCAAAGCTTATCTAAAGAAAAACAAGATTCATGTCTACGATGTCATCAACCATTTTTAGGACAACGTTCTACCGCAAACACTAGACCTATTATTTTATATTTAAAAAATGGTCAACCCTTTAACTTATCCTATTGCAATGAAACGATGGTTGATTGTCGAATGATTTTTAGGGTTGAAGACGTCAGAGGAAATTGTGCAACCTTAAGACTACTAATCCCGCTTAAATCAGATTGTCATCATATCAATCGTCCATCTTCAACTAATCAAACCTATCAAGTGACAAAAACATGTGTGACTGTTGATTTAAATGAATTTAGTGCCGTTCAATGTCTAGACGATGTCGAGCTTTCTCTAAAAGGTTGTTTTTATTAAAATTAAAATGAAAGAAGCCAAATCGTTGGCTTCTTTTTTATAAGTGTAGAATTCTAATTCCTTCAATTTCTGAAAGAGGGATGACTTCTACTTCATTCATTAAATCATCAATACTAATATGCCACTCATCAACCAATTCAATCATTCCTGATTTTAAACTACCATCCTGTTTGACGATTTGAACAATCGGTGCTCTCATCATTGATGGACGATGAGTTAAATCTCTTATAAATGATAAAACTTCTTCATGCTTTTCATCAACCTCAACAGATGATACAACATCTAAAGAATTGTCTTCCTCATTTTCATGGATAAGCGGACTTTCACTTGTATCTAAAGATGAAAATGAAACTAACTCTTCTGATAATTCAACGTTAAAATCATCATAACTGTTCACCATTGAGTCAGCTATCATAAAATCTTCTTCATTATTTACTAATTGATTTGAACTATCTTCAACGGTTTCGCCTGTACTTTCCTCTGGTGAAAACAAATCGATTGGTTCGTTTATCTCTTCTTCAAAAGAAGCGGGTACTTCATGAAATGCTATCGCTTCAACTACCGGTATCTCATCTGTAGAATCGATTGGCTCATCTTCAAATAGCAAAGATGATGACTGGCTCTCATAATCTACAACAATGTTCACCGTTTCATAAGGAAAACTCTCCTCTATCTCTTCTTTTTTCTCTTTAAAACTAAGTGATACAGGTTCAAAAAAAGACTCTTCTTTTGTTACTTCGTGAATGGTCACATTAGATGGAACGAGTTGTTCAAAGTGACTTTCACTAAGTTGATCAAAATTATGAACATAGTTTGAGGCGGCAATATTTTTAGGTTTAGGTGTTGGTGTTTTAAAAAAACTTTGTTCTTGCACAAAACATCCCTTAAATGAAGTATCTACAAATAAAAGCGGCTCTTTTTCAACTGATTTAGGCATTCGACTAACCTCCCTTACCTTCGTCATATTATAATTTATGCAGGCTTAAATCTTCTGTCACTCTCTGCTACTTCTTTTCAAAAGGTGACGTCAAACGATGAATTCTATTTTATCAAAACATTTCTTCTCTATCTCTTATCAATTCTACAATTATCTGATAGAATAAGACTATCCTTACATCATAGGTGATAAATTTGAGAACTATTTTTAACAACCTTCGGATTTTATTGTATAATCCAATTATTGTATATCTAATTTTAATTATTGGAATTGGTTTAGTCGCCATTGAGTCAGCGGTTCCGCTCACTAAAATTAACTATCCGGCTATCACCATTAATTATGCGAGTCGACAACTTTTATTTATCTCACTTGGTGCGATTGTTGCCCTTTTTGTGGTCATTATTGGAAGTGATCGCATTCGCGCTCTTCGATGGTGGATTTACGGTTTTTGGATGATTCCTCTCTTGGGGTTATTCGCTTACAAACATCTTCATATTCCAATTCCTTTTGTTAAAGAACTTAACGGAGCTGTTTCATGGTTTGAACTTCCGGGGATTGGGACGATTCAACCTTCAGAGTTTATGAAGATTGGTCTAGTTCTTGTCGTTGCGGATATTATTCAAAGTCATAACGAACATTATCCTCATCTAAGTCGTAATTTTAAAACCGATTTCCAACTGCTTTGTAAAATTATGTTAGCTGTTTTACCACCTGCTATTTTAATATTTATCCAACCCGACTCAGGAGTGACGATGATTGTCTTATTCTTTATCGCGTTAATGATTTTTGCTTCAGGAATACAGTGGCGTTACATTTTAACAGTTGGTGGATTAGCAATCGCGTTAATCACTCTCTTTATTGTCTTAGTCGGAATATTTCCTGATTTTTTAACGGATACATTAGGAGTAGCTCCCTACAAACTTAATCGTTTCTTCGGCTGGTTTGATCCCTTTGGAACAATGGGAAGTGAAGGAATGCAGCTAGCTAAAGGATTACTCGCGATTGGTTCTGGAAATCTCGTTGGAAATGGATTTCAAAGTTCAACAGTTTATTTCCCTGAAGCTCATACCGATTTTATCTTTGCTGTGATCGGCATGGATTTTGGATTAATTGGAACACTGATTACAGTGATTTTATGTGGCTTATTCGATTATGAAATCTTAAATACAGCGACCTTAAATCGAGGACATTATAATAGTTATGTATGTATTGGGATTTTTGGAATGTTATTCTTCCAGCAAATTCAAAATATCGGAATGACGATTGGATTGTTGCCAATTACCGGGGTTACATTACCTTTCATTAGCTCTGGAGGAAGTTCTTCGATCTCTTATATGATTTTGTTTGGACTTGTACTCGCTTCTTATATTGAGGGAATTCGAATTAAACATAATGAAGTGGACTTCCATGAGCGTACGTTATACTTAAAAACAAAAGCCTATATTAAAGATAATGTTAAATTTGATGATTAAAAAAGCTGAACCCCGTCTGGGATTCAGCTTTTTTTATTCATAGATAATAGATTGTTGAACTTTTAAGAAGTAAACATAACAACTAACTTTTTTAGTTGGATAAATTTCTTTAATAGCCTTTGAATAATACTTCATTTGAACCGCATAACGTTCTTTTAGTTCATTGTATTGAGATTCAAAGTTAAAGACGTAATCGGTTTTATAGTCAATAATAAAAACTTCATCATCAAACTCAGCTAATAAGTCGATGACCCCTTGTAATAAAATTTGTGACTGTTCATGATCCGCAATTTTAACTAAGGTCATGAATGGAACTTCTTTTTTAACCATGTTTGCTTTCGTAATCGTTTCATAAAGCGGTGTTTTCGTAAAAGCTAACACTTGTTCAAAGTTAATTTTATTTGCCATCGCTTCCGTCATCATTTCCTTTTCAATGATACGTTCTTTCAGTTCTTGAAGACTTTCAGTCGTATGATTGAGTGAAAGCGGAAGATGTTGCATAAATTGATGAAGTGCTGTTCCTGCTTCTGGTCCACTGACTTGATTTTCTTTCATAAAAGAAGGGCGATCATAAGCCACTTGAGGCTTTACTTCTGGAATAACTTTAAAAATTGGCGTTGACTCTTCTTCTTTTCGCTGTGAAACAGATTGTTTCGCATTAATCTCAACGAGTGGTTGATACTCGTAAGTTTGATAAAAGATCTTCTCAAAATCAAGTTTAGGTGGGTCCATTGTTTGTTGTTCACTTTTAGATGATTGTTCTTGTAGTTGTTCATGCTCCGTAATAACGCGCAATTGCCATGAACTTTCATCGTCTAATAAATAAGCTTGTCTATCACAATAAGTTTGAACAATTTCTTTTGAGTCTTTATGCTTTAACACGGCAGGAATAATCCAATCCGCATAATTTTTCGCATTCAATCGATGACTTGAAGGAAGCATCCACTGTGACTCTTTGATCACTTCACTCATTGAGGCCAACTTTTTATCTGTATCAAATACACCTGTGAAAATTAATTTTGATTTAGCTCGTGTCATTGCCACATAAAGTAATCTCATTTCTTCTGCTAGCATTTCTTTATGAATCATTGATCCTACCACATTTTGAACAATCGTTTTTTGCTTTAATCGCAAAACAGGATCAATATATTTCACTGCCACGCCATATTTTTTATGAACGAGATAATTACCTTTTTCATCTTGCTCATTGAATTTTTTATGGATTTGTGACACAAAGACAATCGGAAACTCTAATCCTTTCGATTTATGAATGGACATAATACGAACGACATTTTCATTAGCTGTTACTGTTTTTGCCTTTCCAAAATGTTTTCCTAATGCTTGCATTCGATCAATATAATTAATAAATCCATACAATCCTTTTTTTGTACTTGATTCATAAATTCTTGCTTTATCGACAAAAACATCTAAGTTTGCTTTTCGTAAATACCCATGGGGTAATCCTAAAACGAATTCATAATATAACGTTTGCTCATAAATACGTGTAATTAATTGAGATAAAGACGTTGTCTTTGATTGAAATCGCCAACGTTCAATCGTTTGAACAAACGCGGTCACTTTTTCTTTTAAGCCTTCATCTTCTCCATACGCTTGATAATAGCGTACTAGTTCATAAAAAGATTGAGCTTTTGTTGCGACTTTAATCAGTGATAACTCACGTTCTGTAAAGAAAAACATAGGCGAACGCATTAAGCCAACTAGAGGAATGTCTTGATAAGGATTATCAATCACCTTTAAGCAAGAAATCAGATTTATAATTTCAATTGAATCGAATAAATCAGTCGTTTGCTCTGTAAACAGTGGAATCTGATACAGTCTAAAAACATCTTGAAAAATAGCAACACTACTTAATGAACGCATTAAAATCACAATATCTTGATACGTAATAGAACGATGTACTCCCTTTTTACGATCATAAATTTGTTGATCGCTTGCTATCCATTGTAAGATTAACCGAGCAATATGGTGAGCTTCAATTTCAATCGCATTTAAATCAGTATCTCCCTCTTCTTCAAATTGTTTTTTATCAAGAAGATGAATTTCACTTTGATTAAAGGCATCGTTTACTTCCTGATCCACACCAAGCTTTAACATAGCCGCTTCATCATATTCAATTTCTCCCACAGGTTCATCCATTAATTGTTTAAAAATAAAGTTCGTCGCATCAATGACTTGTTGATGTGAACGATAATTTTTCATTAAATCAATTTTATTGCCTACTGTTTGATCTTTTGCAAATCGCTGATACTTTCCTTGAAAAATACTAGGTTCTGCTAAACGAAAGCGATAAATAGATTGTTTAACGTCTCCAACCATGAAAATTGGAATTTCTGGATTTTTCACTTTAGCAATAGAACTAATAATGCACTCTTGCATGGAATTTGTATCTTGATACTCATCAATCATAATTTCTTTAAACTGCTGATAAATGTCAACCGCCACCTCAGTTGGTTGATCATCTTCAACTAATAATGCAAGTGTATTCCACTCTAAATCAGAAAAATCTAATAATTGACGCTCACGCTTTGCCTTTGTAAATCGCTCATGAAACTTAAGAACGAGATGAGATAACGCATTGACCGTCTCAATGCTTTCACTAAAATGGCGAGCATGTGTTTCATTTGAGTAAACAAAATATTTTTCTTCTAATTTCGTTAAACGTTTCTTAAATAAATCACGGGCGTCTTTACTTTGGCCATGTGCTACTTCATCAAATTGCTTTTTATTTAAACGAGGGAACGTTGAAAGCTTTGTATTTTTAAAAGCTTGACGTAACTCATCATAACTTGATTGATGGCTTTCTTTTAAACGCGTCACGTAAGCTAAATCCTCAGGATAAACATCAGTCGGATATTTATGAGGAGTTCCCATCATTTCAGAATCAATCGCAAATTGACGAGCTTTTTCTAGGTCTACTAAAGCTTCTTCGATGGATGGCAACATTAATTTTTTAATCTCATCGTAGTAGCACCATGATTTTAAATCTTGTCCATCCCACTCATATAAAGAAGATAGATTCATCAACCAATTGATCATATTTGGATTAGAGCGCGCCAGTTCATATACTTTTAAAAGCATGACTTTTAACGCTTCGTCATCACGATCACTATTAAAAATGTCTGTTAGTCGTAAAAACTCTTCATCGTCTGCTTCAGCTAAATCATCAAATAGTGATTCAATGACATCATCTTGTAAAATACCAACCTCAATATCATCCGCAATTTTAAAGACTGGATCTAACTGTAATAAGTAATAATAGCGACGAATTAATTTATTACAAAATGCATGAAAGGTTGAAATATTAGCAGATGAAATCTTATTTAACTGAGCTGAAAGTAGTAAATTATCCGGTTGAGTCCCCAGTTCTTGTTCAATTCGTGAGCGAATACGCTGCTTCATTTCAGCAGCGGCCGCTTCAGTAAAGGTTAAGACGAGTAGTTCATCTACCTGGATTTGATCAATTAAAATCTTTTGAATGATTCGCTCAACTAAAACTGCTGTTTTACCTGATCCTGCCCCAGCAGAAATTAATAAATCATGACCCTTTTCATAAATAGCTTGCCATTGTTCATCATTCCAGATGGCCTCACTTGGTTTTTTAGGAATAGAATTAGAGCTCATCCTCTGCCCCTCCTTTCTCTAATTTACATTTCATCGCTTCCATCGCAGCATCTGATTTCATCTTTGGTAATAAACGAGAAGTATTTCCTAGGAAATCGGGATCGAATTGACAAATTCCTCGATATTGGCAGTAATCACAAGCGCTTCGTTCCCCATATTTCATCGGATTAATATTCAGCTGTCCTTGTGTAATTTTGATGGCAGATTCTTCAATCATCTGATTCGTATAGTGACGAAGCATTTTGAGTGTTTCTTTATTTAAAGTGGCATTCCCTCGTGCTGAAAAACTTCCATCTTTCTTTAAAGTAATCGGCACAATATCACTTTTCGCCTGTTCACTTAGTCGCTGATCACTTAAGTGAACGACATCATAATCTTCTGGTAAATACCCATTCATTTTGTACTTTTCTTGTTGAAGTTGAATGATTTTTTCTTCATAGGACTCTTGACGCAATAAGTCCTCTGAGTCTTGACTAATGAGTGGTCGATGAACATGAAAATATAATAAGCCCCCTACCTCTGCTGGTAAGTCAATGAGTTGTAAAGCATTTGAAACAACAATATCTAAATAAGTGAGCAGTTGTAAACTTAATCCATAATACACCTTATCTAACTCTAACTCTTTTTGACTTGACTTATAGTCGATGATTCTCAAATACGCTTGTTGACCATCTTCACTTTTAGCAACATCCACACGATCAATAATTCCTTTGAGTGCCAGTCTAAATCCATTTGGAAGTTCGCGTGATTTTAAATGAATACCACTTGTTTGCTTCGTATCAAACGGTAGCTCAAAGAAAAGCGGCTTAAACGCACTATGACTTCCTTGATATTTTAACCCGAGTAATGTTTTGTAAACGACTTGCGTTAAGCGCTCCGTTAGCTTCATCATTCGTTTACTTTGACGTAAAATTTTATAAAGTAATTGATCACTTAATTCATCTGAGACCATTTTCGCTAACGTTAAACATTCTTCTGGTGTTAAATCTTTAAAGGAACGATTTTCTTTTGTGATTCGATCAGCAATTCGCTTTAACGCTTCGTGATATAACTCTCCAATGTGAGGTAAGTCTAACTTATATTGTTCTCGTTCTTTTAACTGTAGTCCATAACGAAGATAATGCGCAAATTCACACTGATTAAACAGTTCTAAACGAGAAACACTTGCGACGATTTCCTCACTATATAATTGTTTCGTGATGTCACTATCTAAGTTGGTAACATCATTTTGATAATTTAAAATTTGCGTGATCATTTGGTAAACAAGCGGTTGTGTTTCCTTATAGTAGTCTAACAGCGGTTGATAGTACTCTCGACGTTGTGGTGATTTTTTTAACACGGCAATTAAATGAGCAACGGCTTGCATATGAGTTGTTAAGTGATCGTAAACATCATCTTCCCATTCACGTCCGATATGCGCCTCAACAGCGTTAGGAAACATCGCCTTGACATGATTATAAATATAAGATGGTAAAAACTCTTTTCCTTCATCATTACTATTAGCATAAGACAACGTTAAAGATTGTTTAGCAGAAGTAAATACGGTATATAAAATAAACTGCTCATCCACTTGTGTTTGAACAAGACTTGGCGCTAATTCAATTCCCGCTGCTTTAAGTGATTCACGTTCTGCTTCATTTAGCAAGCTACTTTCTGTCACAAACTTCGGAATTTGACCTTCATTCACCCCTAAAACAAACGCATGCTTAATTCCGTATTGCCCTGGTGTTTTTAAGTCACTCACTAATTGATAACGAGCACGTCTTAACTCTCCGATTGCTACCTGATCCAAACGTGGAGGGACGGTTGCATAAGTCATCTCTTCAATTCCTGATTTAAAAACAATCACAAAATCTTCTAAACTCACGACTTCTTCTTGACCAATTTCAACAAGCTGTTCAAAAAGAGACAGTAGTTGATTCCAAACTTGATTATGCTGTTTATAAAGTTTTAAATCCTGTAATTCCTGTGCACTTTCCTCAAATAAAGCGAGCTTTTGAGGAATTTGACACTCTTCTAAAAACGTAAATGTAGCAATCGCATAGTCTTTATACGTTTTTGCTTTTTTTAACTTCGCCTCAAATGATGTAATCAGACGACTAATCTCACTTCGAACTTGATTAATTTTTTGTTCAGTCTTTAAATCCTCATCTGTTTTAACATAACCGCGCCCAAGTCCCTGATAACGTTCATAAACCCATGAGTCAGAAGACACCCAATCAAACTTTTTCATATTTCTTGCTAAGCAATAATTTTCTAATAAATCAATGTCACGTTGGTAGCTTTGGTATAAGTCATAAAATGACTGACCTTTTTTAAAGCCCTCCACATTAATGAAAAGACCTGTTTTAATAACCGTAAATAACGATTCATGACGCCAATGATTTAAAATCACATCAAATAAATGATAAATCATCGTCATTAACGGGTGATTGATCATCGATTCTTTATAATCTAAGAAAATAGGAATTTGATACTTAGGAAAAATAGCGGCAATCAGCTCATCATAGACATTGGCATCACCCGTATAAATGGCAATGTCACTATACGTTTCATTCTGTTCGTGAACTAGTCGATGAATTCGTTTAGCAACTTCTTCAACTTCTAGGCGACGATTAGCCGCATTAAAGAAAAAGACTCCCTCTTGAGAAGACGGAACAAGTGGCACTTGTAAAAAATGTTGTTCTAAATGTTTCAAGCCACTTGGCTCATAAAAGCGTGACTGTTCATGAGCAGTAATGTCACACACTTCATAATTAAGTCCACGTTCTTTCGCACCATTTTGTAAACGTGAAAGTGTTCGTCCTGATAATTCAAAAACCGAACTTTCAGAATTTAAGTCGTGTGTTAACACCACCGTCACAGACTTCGCATAGTTCATTAATTGAAATAAAATTAACTCTTCTTGTTTATTAAAAATATGATAACCATCAATGTAAAAATCACTATTCGCGATCGTTTGACTGTTCGCAATTTGTTCACTTAAAAGGGCATAATAATCCTCACTCATTAAATATTTATTGAGTGAAACTTTCTCAAACGTATCGTATAAAAGAGCCAAGTCATTAATTTTTTTACTCGACTGAATAGACCAATTCATCGCTTCAGTTGATTCGTTGACACATTGAAATAATTGAGAAGGACTGACACAATAGTTTTTAAACTCGGCAATCATCTCACTTACCTTATTAATAAATCCTGGTTTATTCGCGTAAAAAGGAAATAACGTTAATTCTTCCCTTTTTTCATTCATCACCTTTTGAAGTAAAATAGACAATCCCACCTGATCGAGATGATATCGGCTAACTCCTCCTGTTTCTTGTAAAATACGATAAGCAAAACGACTAAAACTTAGCCCTTGAACACGCATTAAACTTGGTTGTTCACTTTGTTTTAACAACTGATATTCCATATGAAAAGACATCTGATCCGGAACGATCACAAAAATCGGATCCCCTTGAGGATGCGTATCACAGGCTTCTTTTATCTCACTTAAAATGACACGAGTTTTCCCTACCCCTGATCGTCCCGTTATAAAACGAATACTCATCAATTTTCACCTCTATTCATCTATCTAAACGATTTTTATATTTGACTGATAACGACATCTATTGCTATTATACCACGTTCCTATCAGTAGACTAAAATGAAAAAAAAGACAACCGTCAAAGTTGTCTTCCTTCGTTTCTATTAATTATTTTAAAGCATCTTTTAAAGCTTTACCTGCTTTAAATGCTGGGTATTTGCTTGCTTCGATTTCGATTGTTTCTCCAGTATGTAAATTACGTCCTTGACGTGCTGCACGTTCACGAACTTCAAATGTACCAAATCCTACTAAAGCTACTTTATCATCTTGTTGTAAAGCCTCAGTTACAGTTTCAATATAAGCACTTAAAAATTTATCTGCATCTTTTTTTGTTAACTCAGCTTTTTCTGCGATTTTATCTACTAATTGAGAACGGTTCATAAGTTTTAAATACCTCCTAAGATGTTTCATTGCAAGTAAAAGTTTACCACACACCCTATGGCGTTGCAAACATTTATTTGCATATTTTGTTGATAGAACACTATTTTATCCTATTATGTAATACTTTTTAATTTTTTAAACGAATAATTGGAAATTAATAAAAAAGAATCTCTCATCAACCGATTGATGAGAGATTTTTCACATACATTATAGCATGATGGCAATTAACCCGCCATTTCCTTGGTTGACAATTTTAATTAATGTTTCTTGAAGTTTCATACGTGCATTTTCAGGAATTGAATATAATTTCGCTGAAATACCATCACGTACGATATCACTTAAGCAACGCCCAAAGATCTCAGTTGACCAAATTGATAATGGATTTTCATCCACATCTTTTAAGATGAAATCAATTAAATCTTTACTTTGTTGTTCTGTACCGATGATTGGTTCAAACACTGATTCAACATCTACACGAATCATATGAATAGATGGCGCACTTGCTTTTAGACGAACACCGTAACGTGAACCTTGTTTTACTACTGTTGGCTCACTTAATGTCATATCTTCAATAGCAGGTGTAGCGATTCCATATCCAAGTTGTTTTACCATTTGTAAAGCACTTGCGATTGGCTCGTACTCTTTCTTAATATTTGCATAGTCTTGTAATAAATACATTAAATCAGCTTTATCTTTAATTGGACCGACTAACTCAGTTAAGATTTGATCATATAGTTGATTTGGTACTTTAATTTCTAACTCAGCTAACCCAGCTCCTGCATCTAAAGCACTGATGTAGCAATCTTCAACGATATCTTCTTCTTTAAACTCATCTGCTAAATAGTTGATGTCACGAAGTTTATAGAACTCATTTGTGCTTTGATTGATTAATTTTAAGAAACGAGCTTTTAACCAATTATCATCACTTAAAGCATCTACCCAGCTTGGTAATTTAATATCTAATTCAGATACTGGGAATTCATATAATGCTTCTTTTAACACACTAAAGATATCTTTTTTCGTCATGTTTTCAACACTTAAAGGTAACACTGGTACTCCATACTCTTCTTGTAACTGTCCACGTAACTCAGCAACGTCATCAGTTTTTGGATGAGTTGTATTTAAAATAACAATAAATGGTTTGTTGATTGCTTTTAATTGCTCGATTACTAATTGTTCTGCTTCTAAGTAATCGTCACGATTAAAGTTTCCAATTGATCCATCTGTTGTCATTACAATTCCAATATGTGAGTGATCTTCAATTACCTTTTGTGTTCCAATAGCTGCTGCTTCTACAAAAGGAATTGGTTCTTCATACCAAGGTGTATTGACCATACGTGGCCCTTCTTCTGTTTCATAACCAACAGCACTTGGAATGACATATCCAACACAGTCAATTAAACGAATACTTGCTGATACTTCCCCCTCAACTGTTACATTAACCGCTTGTGCCGGAATAAATTTTGGTTCTGTTGTCATGATCGTTTTACCATTAGCACTTTGAGGTAACTCATCAATCATACGTTTTTTTACATTTTCATCTTCAACTAATGGGATCACAAGTGACTCCATGAATTTTTTGATGAACGTTGATTTACCCGTACGAACCGCTCCTACTACCCCTAAGTAGAACTCCCCATTAGTTCGTGCAAAGACGTCTCTCATCAGTTCATTAGTTTCCATATCGTAAACCTCCATTTTCACTTATATTTGTCAATATCAATGTATGTTGCTTATCCTCTACTTTATGAGAGAATTTTAATAAAACTTTAAAAACTTTTCTACTTTACTGCATTGAATGAATTTAGTAGATTCATTCCTAAACCTAACTAACACTGCTAATTAGGGTGCAAGCCTGCGTTTTCTTCGAATTATATGCACTAACGACTTAAAGATATGATAACTTTTAATCATTTTAAGTGAAATATTTATAAATTAGACCCCCACTTATCTTATAAAAAGAGTTTAATGAAGTAATAAGAGTACTAAATTAGTTTTTTAACAAAAGACAAAAAAGGACTTAGCTTCACTAAGTCCTTTTTCGTAATCTGATGATTACATCATCATTTTTAATAATTGATCCATATCTGTTGGAACGTCCCCATCAATAATCATTTTAGTTAATTGATCTTCCACGGATTGATCAACTTTACGACCAACCATTGCCCCGACACTTTGAATAAGTGCACGAACTTGTTTTTCGTTTTTTAAATCCATTTCTGTTGCTTGATCCGCAATATTAAAAAGCTCTGCCTGATTCACATTTACATCTTTCCCAAATCGTCCAAAAAGATTATCAAACATAATTAAAACCTCCTCATATCTCATGTTCAATATAACATATGATAAGAGGAGGTATTTTGTACCATTTAGGCAAATAATTTATTATTTTTGTCTATAAAGAAGCTAAAATGTATGTTTAACTTCTAACCTATTCATTTCATATCTTGTTGGATTAGCGTCCAATTCCTTCGATTTATCAATAACTCTCATCTATAATAAAAGTCTTTTTTTGACCGATTTCATCGAATAAACAGATAATGTTTAAGTTTATATTAATAGAACTCAGGTTTCATATCACGCATCATTAATTGTGCAATAGCATCACGAGGATCTAATTTATTGAAAATAACTCCATAAACTGTTTCGACGATTGGCATTTCAATTTGTAAGCTTTGTATCATTTCATACGTTGCTTGGCAAGTTCGAACACCTTCAACAACCATGGTCATACTATCAATGGCTTCTTGAAGATCTGAACCACTTCCGATTTTATAACCAGCTTGCCAGTTACGGCTATGAACAGATGTACACGTTACAATTAAATCACCTAAACCACTTAATCCACTAAACGTTTCTTCTTTAGCACCTACTGCTGTTCCTAAACGTTTAATTTCGACAAGACCACGTGTGATTAATGCCGCCTTTGCATTATCACCGTAACCCAGTCCAGCAATAATACCCGCTGCAAGCGCAATAACATTTTTAATCGATCCACCAATTTCAACACCGATTAAATCATCCACACGATAAACACGGAAATATTGATTATTAAACATCTCTTGAATAATGTTTGCTTTTTCTGCTACCGTTGACGCACATGTCACAGTTGTTACAGCACGTTCAATCACTTCTTCAGCATGAGATGGCCCTGTTAATGCAACAAATGCCTCTAAATAATTAGGATCAATTTCTTCTTTAACAATTTCAGATACACGCTTATGTGTTCCAGGTTCAATTCCTTTACTAGCATTAATAATCATCACTTGATGATCTAACTCTTGATTGATTGACTTTAAAACATCGCGCATTACTTTAGTAGGAACAGAAAGTAAAATAAGTTGCGCCTCTTTTAACGCTTCTTTTAAATTTGTTGTCGCTACTAATGATGACGGTAACGTTATGTCAGCAAAAAAACGTGAATTTTGATGATTTTGATTAATATCATTTACTACATCTTGATTTAAATCATATAACGTCACATTATTTTTATTATCACATAAAACTTGTGCTAACGCCGTTCCCCAACTTCCAGCACCGATAACGGTTATATTCTTAGTCATTATAAATCCTCCTCATTAACCTATGATTAATCACGGTTTCTTGCAATAATATGAATTGGTGTTCCCTCAAATCCAAAGGCTTGACGTAAACAGTTTTCTAAGTAACGTTTGTATGAGAAGTGTAATAATTCTGGATCATTAACAAAGATAACAAATGTTGGTGGTTGTGTTGAAACTTGTGTTGCGTAATAAACACGTAAACGTTGTCCATTATGAGTTGGTGTCGGATTCATTGCTACTGCATCCATAATGACATCATTTAAGACGTGAGTGACTACTCGTTTCTTATGATTTTCTGCTGCTAAATTTAACGGTTCAAATAATGTATGTAAACGGCGTTTTGTTAAGGCAGATAAGAAAACAATTGGTGCATAATCTAAGAACGCCATATCCGTACGAATTAAGTCTTCCCATTCTTTCATTGTTTTGTCTGTTTTTTCAATAGCATCCCATTTGTTAACCACAATAACAACCGCTTTTCCAGCTTCGTGAGCATATCCTGCGACACGCTTATCTTGCTCGATTAATCCTTTGGCAGCATCAATAACAATTAAACACACGTCACTACGATCAATCGCACTTAAAGCACGAAGAACACTATACTTTTCAGTTGTTTCATACACCTTACCACGTTTACGCATTCCGGCCGTATCGATGACAACATATTTTTGTCCATCTTTTGTAAACTCTGTATCGATTGCATCGCGTGTTGTTCCTGCGATATCACTAACGATGACACGTTCTTCACCTAAAATAGCATTTGTTAACGATGACTTACCAACATTTGGTCGTCCAATTAAACAGAATTTTGTTACATCTTCATCATATTCCATTCCCTTTTTCTCAGGCATGTTTAACACGATTTGATCTAACATATCTCCAAATCCAATACCATGCACCGCTGATGTTGCAATTGGATCACCTAAACCTAATGAATAAAACTCATAGATTTGCTCTTTAAAGTTCACATCATCTACTTTATTAACCACTAAAACAACTGGTTTATTTGTTTTATATAACATATTTGCAACTTCTTGATCCGCTTGAGTAATTCCATCACGTGCATTAGTGACAAATACAATCACATCTGCTTCATCCATTGCAATTTCTGCTTGATGTTTAATTTGTTTCATGAATGGCTCATCACCAATTTCGATTCCACCTGTATCAATCACATTAAATTTACGTGTTAACCATTCTCCACTACTGTAAATACGATCACGTGTAATTCCTGGTTCATCCTCAACAATTGACACGCGCGATCCGATAATACGATTAAAAATTGTAGACTTACCAACGTTTGGTCGTCCAACGATTGCTACTACTGGTAATACCATGTTGCACCTTCTTTCATCTTTACACAAAAAATAAGTCGTTAATATTATAGTAGTTTTTAACTACTTTAGTCAAATTCTCATTTATGAATATAAAAAGGGGGAAAATCCCCCTTTTTATTAGTAGAACTTAGTCTTTATTATAGTAAGTTTTTTAAAGCCTCTCCAAATAAATCCCCTAATGTTTCATTTTCTACTTGTTCTTGTTGTTGCATGTATTTATTATATTCTTCGCGTTCTGCATCTTCTTTAATACGACGAATACTTAATTCTAATTTAAATTGGTTTGGTTCAAAACGCATCACTTTAACGTCTACCTCTTGTCCGATTGATAAAGCATCTTCAACACGAGTGATACGTTTTTCAACAATTTGATTCATTGGTAAGAAACCAACTACATCTTCATTGATTGCAATAAACGCACCTTTATCGTTAGCTGATTGTACTGTTCCAGTTATAACATCACCAGCTTTAATTGATAATTCTTTCCAAGGATTTGATTTTACTTGACGTAATGATAAACCTAAACGATGTTTTTTAGCATCTAATGAGATGATTTTAACCTCTACTTCATCTCCTACATTAACTAACGAAGCTAATGAGACATTAGGATTCCATGACGCTTCTGTATAATGACATAATCCTTCAATATATGGCGCCACTTTAATAAATGCCCCTAAATCAGTGATGGTTGTAATTGATCCTTTAACAACATCACCAACTTGATGTGGGAAAACAACCCATGGATCATCTTCTACTTTTTTAATTGATAACGCTAATCGTCGATTTTCATGATCTATCGCTAAAAGACGCACAGAAACACGTTTTCCTTCAGAAACGATATCTTCAAGCTTCGCTTTATGATCCCAAGATAATTCTGAAAGATGAACTAATCCTTCTACACCTTGAGCTACCTCAACAAAAGCCCCAAAGTCCATTAAACGTACAACTTCACCTTCAAGAACATCCCCTACTTGATGAGTTGATACGAACACTTCAAATGGTGTTGGTAAAACAGCTTTAATTGATAACTGTAGCTTAGTACCTTCAACCTTAATCACTTTTGCTTTTACCGTTTGACCAACCGTTAAAGCATCCTCTACTTTCGCAACCGGTAAATGAGAAATTTCAGAGATATGAACTAACCCTTCTAAAGCTCCAAAGCGAACAAATGCCCCATATTTTTCAATACGAACTACCGTTCCTTCTACTAAATCACCAACTGCTAACGTTGAAAATTGCTCATCACGTGCAACTTTTAATTGTTCAGCTACAACCATTTTACGAGAAACTTTAATCTTTTTATTACGTACATTAAGCTCTACGATTTGAACTTCGATCGTTTGACCCACGAACGATTCTAAATCCGAAACATATTTAACATCAATCATGTTAGCTGGTAAGAAAGCTTCCATTCCGATGTTAACAATTAAACCACCTTTAACAGCACGTTCAACAGTTGCTTCTAATTTTTCCCCTTTTTCAAAAGCCTCTTTTAATTCTTGGAATCGTTCATATTCAAGTAAAGCACGACGAGATAATAAGATTTGCTCATCATCTACTTTTTTAACCATCGCTTTAATTTTATCTCCAATTTTAACGATGTCTTTCGCTGATTCAACCTTTTCTAAGGATAATTCATTTAAATAAATGGTTCCTTCCGTTGCACCTTGAATATCAATCGTTACCTCTTGATTGGTTACACGAACAACTTCACCTTCGATGACATCATTAACAGATGGTAAATCAAAGTTTTCCATTGCTAAGACATCACCCATTGTCATTTCTTCGTGGTTAATCCCATCAAAATGTTTCATTATTTTTCCCCACCTTTTACAATATTTATAATAACCTCTATGACTTCATCAATTGTTAAGTTTGAAGTATCTACCACTACTGCATCTTCCGCTTTAACTAATGGTGAATGCTTTCTTGTTGAATCTAATTCATCGCGCGTTTGAATGTCACGCTTCAATGTTTCTAGATCACATGGGATATTTCGTTTTAAATTTTCATCATAACGACGTTGTGCACGAACTTCTACTGAAGCTGTCATAAAGATTTTATAGTCTGCGTCTGGTAACACATTTGTTCCAATATCACGACCATCCATAACGACATTATCCGTTTTTGCATATTCAATTTGACGACGCTTTAATTCATCACGTACAAATTTATGTGCTGAAACAGCCGAGACATTTTGTGAAACAATCGGTTGACGAATGTCTTCAGTGACATCCTCTCCATCTAAAAATACTTTCTTATCGTTTGTTAAACGAATTGTTGTATTTTCAAGCATTTTTGCAATAGTTTCTTCATCTTCAACACTAATATTATTATTTAATGCTTTTAATGTTACTGCTCGATACATAGCACCTGTATCGATATAAATATACCCTAACATTTGAGCTACTTTTTGTGCAATTGTACTTTTTCCTGCTGCCGCTGGTCCATCAATTGCGATTACTTTAGAACGAACCATATTATCACCTCAACTATCATTATTTTATCACACTATTTCATTTATAAACAACTACAAAATAGGGTTCACCCACCAATTATTGATTATATTTACAAAAATAAACTAAACAAAATCGAAACGTTTTCGACTTCGTTTAGTTTAGCGAATTTATTTTCTTTTATTGTAAAACAAAATAAATTAAAAGAGCTAATACTAAAACAACTACTGCCCATAATATCGGGTTAAATTTTTTAGATTCCGTACAATCATTTATCTTGTTTTGATTTTCATCTAATGACAGCTGATCATTCAATTTAATTTCTTCTTTTTTCTGATCAGAATAAAAAGCATCTAAATTAGCTTGTTTATGTTCAAAACGATGTTCTACTGATTCTTTTGAGATTGAGCTTTGTTTTAATTGATCAATGGCTTCATCTAAATTTACAGCAAGTGAGTTTGGCTCTGATCGCTCAATAACTTCCCATTCACAGTCATCTAAATCAACATCGGAGTTAAAAATTAACTCAATATTTTTATTAAAAATATCATCTTGATAATTTGAGTTTGATTTTTGTTCATTTTCAAGAATCTCACTAAAAATCGAACTAATACTTTCACTATCAGATTGTAAACGACGTAATCGACCATAATCATGTTGAACAAGAGCATCTAAATAATCTAAATCGGCATCTGCATCAAGCGCTAATTCTTCAAATGAATCTTCAAATGCAAATGATCCTAAATTAGGCTTGTTTATTTCAGATTTTTCTAACTCATTGTCTACTAATGAATCAATTCGAACAGATAATAATTCCTGCTCTAATTGCTCCCATTCACTGAAATCTTCACTTTTAATCATTTGGGTAATTTTTGAATATGTACGCGTCCCGTATTTATCTTGTAGTGTATTAATAATATCATTTGAGCGTTGACTTAAGTGCGTTTTGAATTCCTTTACCTCATCTTGATCCATTGACGATAACCCCTCGCTTGCCCCAAGAGTTGTTTTAATCATCTCATGTAGGCTAGACGTTTCAAGTGGTTCATCCTCTAGTTTTGATTCAAAGCTAGATACATTCGAATGAGATGGCGTTTTGTCTTGTTCACGAGGACTAAAATACAGTCGTCGTAATTCAGCATAATCCGCCTTTTGTTCCACCTCACTCACACTCCTTTTAAAAATTTTATATTTTTATCGACATTTTAATCGATTTATTTACTATTTTGTAAAAAAAACAAATAAGACTAAATAATTATATCACAAATTCAATTTATTTAGAGTATTAAATTTGAATTTTTTTATCTTTTTAGTTTATAATAATTCGTATAATTCATATGAATTATATGTAATTAAAAACTAAATCCTGTGAAGGGGGACAAAACAATGGCAAAATTCACAATTGTTTCAAAAGATGAGTGCATCGCTTGTGGTGCATGTGGTGCTGTAGCTCCAGATGTATTTGGTTATGACGATGAAGGATACGCAGAAAACGTATTCTCAGGAGATAACAACACTGGGACTGTTGAAATTGAAGCTAGCTTAGAAGCTGATGTTATGGACGCAGCAGAAGGTTGCCCAACTGAAGCAATCAAGGTTCAAGACTCACCTTTTAACTAATTTTTCCAACTCCTACTTAATTATGTAGGAGTTGTTTTAATTTTATTCAAAAAAAGAGCGATTAGATTTACTAATCGCTCTTTTTTTTAAAATTGTCGCATTTTTGTAAAGCGTAATTTTGGTTTTTCTTTTTTATCATTAGCCATTGAAATTAATGTTTTAATCTCATGTGGTGTTAATGGACGGAATTCTCCTGCTGGTAATCCAACAACATCAATATTTCCAAATTGCTCACGACGTAATTTTTTCACTGGGAACCCAATCGCATCAAACATTTTTTTTACTTGATGATAGCGTCCTTCATGAATCACTAATCGCACTAAAGACGATTGGTTCTTTTTATCAACCGAAATTAGCTGTGCTGTTGCTGGTTTTGTTTGATAATTATCAATTTTAACTCCACGTGCTAATGGCTTTAAACTTTCTTGTGTGACGATCCCTTTGACACGTGCTAAATAAACTTTATCAATTTCACCACTTGGATGCATCATTTTATTAGCGAAATCACCGTCGTTTGTTAATAATAAAACACCTGATGTATCGTAATCTAAACGTCCTACTGGATATAAACGTTCTGACACCTTGTCTTTGAAAAAATCTAAAACAGTACGACGATTTTTTTCATCTGAAACCGTGCTCACATATCCGCGTGGTTTATGTAACACATAATAAACTTTCTTCTCTCGTTGTAGCGGAATCCCCTCTACCTCAATTTTTTCTTTTCCTGTTACTTTCACACCTAACTCACGGACTACTTTATCATTAACTGTTACTTTTCCTTCTAAAATAAGTTGTTCTGCCTTACGACGTGAAGCAACTCCTGCATGGGCAATAACTTTTTGTAATCGTTCCATTGTAAAAAATCCTCCAATCAGAGATCATATTAAATTCGACAAGAATTTATGCGTACCCATCATTTTACCTTTATTATAGGTAAAAATCAATGTTTAATCCAATGGAGATGTTATTTCCCATCTGTTTTTATTTAGAAGAAAAACGAAACAGCTAAAACTGAGGCTACAAATCCAATCACGTCTGCTGTTAATCCTAATTTTAATGCATGTTTCATTTCACTTAATCCTACTGCAGCAAAATAAACCGTAATAATATAAATCGTTGTGTCTGTACTTCCCTGCATAATGGACACTAAACGTCCCATTGTAGAATCTGGACCATAAATCGAAATCAGATCAGTCGTCACACTTAAAGCAGCGGATCCAGAAAGGGGACGTAAAATCATCAGCGGTAAAACGTGAGCATCAAGATTAATGGCTGTAAGAAGCGGGTTTAACATATTCGCAATGGCATCAATAATTCCTGATGCAAGAAACACTTTAATCGCAACAATCATTCCCATAATATTTGGAATGAGTTGTATGGTTGTTTTCATTCCTTCTTTTGCACCATCAACAAAATGATCAAACGCATTTGTTTGATTAATAAACGCCATGACAAACACGGAAAGTAAAAATATTGGTACGACATAAACACTGATAGCTCCCATCTCATCACCTTCTTTCGTATCGCTTCATAGTGATTTTATCACCAGAAGACTGAACTTTTTTCATTCGACTATAAATATTATGAATAATTAACCCACCAATTGTAGTAACTCCAGATGCAAATAAAATAGGTAGAAACACTTCACTTGGATTTTGTGAATGATACATATGTCTGACCCCAATAATGGTTGTTGGGATAATTGTAAAGCCTGCCGTGTTCATGACTAGTAACGTATACATTTCAAAGCTTGGTTTACTCGGTTCAGGATTAGTTGCCTGCAACTCTTTCATTGCCTTCAATCCTGTTGGTGTTGCCGCACTTCCTAGCCCTAATAAATTACTGACCATATTCGTCGTTAAATATTTAAGCGCTGGGTGATCTGATTTTAAGTTTGGATATAAGAAACGAGTCACAGGTGTTAAAAGTTTACAGAGTCCATCTAACATTTTTGACTGACTAGCAACTTGTAAAATCCCCGTCCAAAATATCATAATTCCTGCTAAATACATAACTAAATTAATCGCATCTTGAGCTCCTGATAAAATAGTATTATTAACTTCACTTGTCGTTCCATTAAAAAAACTATAAACGATTCCAATCGTAAAAAGTCCCATCCAAATTTTATGAATCATTAGAAGGTCACCGCCCCTGTAAACCAGTTCATGAGTTTATCAAACCAAGATTGCCCTTCAATTTTCGGTGTAATAGCTTTATAAACAGGTACTTTTTCTACAACCTCATTATTTAACAGAACTTCAAGTACTCCAACTTCATTATCTTTAGGCTTTTCATAAAGAGATAAATTAGTCGTAACTTTTTCACTTCCATCTTTTTTAACGACAACATTTACTGTCTTGTTAACGTATAGTTTTTCATCTAACTTATGATTTTCGATTGTAATTTCTCCTGGTTCCATAATCGTTTGGACTTCATAATTATCAAATCCATAATTAAATAAACTCATGTGATCATTCCAGTCATCTCCGGCTTTAAGCGTGACAACAATGAGTTCCATCTCATCTTTTCTAGCAGATGTGACTAATGTACGTCTTGCTTGTTTAGTAAAGCCAGTTTTTCCACCAATCGCATACTCATAATAACCCGTTACTAACTTATGTTTATTGTGCCAAACGTAAGTCATACCGTTTTTAGTCGTTGCTTTATGCGTTTTTGTTCCTGTTATCTCTCTAAAGATTGGATTATTCATGGCATATTGCATAACAAGTGCCATATCTTTAGCCGTTGATAGATTATACGTTGTTTCATCCAACCCTGATGGATTTTGAAAAATACTATTGGTCATTCCAATTTCTTTAGCTTTTTCATTCATCATCTTTACAAAATCTGCTTCATTGCCTCCAACAAATTCTGCAATCGCCATTGCTGCATCGTTTCCTGATCTAAGCATTAATCCATATAGTAAATCAATTAACTTTACTTGATCACCTAACGTTAGATATAATGCTGATCCTTCTTGTCTTGTTACGTTATCGCTAATTTCAACCCATGCATCAAGCGGTGCATTTTCGATAGCAACAACAGTCGTTAAAATTTTTGTAATACTTGCAATGTACATTTGATCATTTGCACATTTCTCGTATAACACTCGTCCCGTTGTTTGCTCCATTAAAATTCCACATTGAGAACTGATACCCATTGCTGATACTTTTTCTTGATTAATCATCAAGAAAGCCCCTAGTATCGCAACAATCAGTAGTCCTTTAATTTTTTTCATCTTTTGCTCACCTCAGTCCTATAACTATTACAACTCTATGATAAACATGTTAAAAATATCAATGAATAAAAACGCCTCTTATGACAGATTTTTAAGAATATTCTCGATTATTTTTTAAGGTGATTATTAAGATGAGTTTTTCATCTAAAAAACTATTGAAATCTAATTTCTAAGCAACCTATTAAAAATAAAGATTATCCTTCACGTACAAAGACAGTCCATCAAGTGATTACTAGTTGAATTTTAAACTTTTCTTTGAAGAAAGTTCATCTCAAGTTTTATTGATGGAAATAAAAAAGCTACCGATATGGTAGCTTTTTTTATTAATTATATGTTTTTTTAGGTTTTTTACCTTTTTTAAGTTTTGGTTTTGAGTCGTCTATAACTTCTGCGGCAATTTCCACATCAACTGTGTTTTGAGCTGCTTTTGCCTGACTTACTTTTTTACTTTTCGGATCTCTTGGCATACTAAAGCCTCCTTTAATATAACTAAGTTACACTTATAGTATGCCCAAATACCATCGCTCTATTTACTACTCTTCTGATATGCTAAATAGATCCGTTTCTTCCTCTAAATTAAAATCTGGAGCAACAAATGGAAGCTCTGGTAACTCTTCTAATGTTTTTATCCCAAAATAATCTAAAAAATCATCGGTTGTTCGAAATAAAATAGGTCGTCCAGGTCCTTCTAAACGTCCCGCTTCTTCAATTAGCGAAAATGTTAATAATTTCCTTAATACATTATCACTACTTGCTCCGCGAATATTTTCAATTTCATGACGTGTAATAGGTTGACGATACGCAATAATCGCCAACACTTCTAAAGCTGCATTGGTTAACCCACGCTGATTTGGATTTTGAATGAGGCGCTTTAAATAAATGGCGTGATCTTTTTTAGTCGTCATTTTGTAGACACCTGCAACTTCAATAATATCAAACCCACTGCTAATTGACGAATAACGCTCTCTTAATTCAATTAATAGTGATTTAATTTCAACCTCATTAACATCCAGTACATACTCTAATTGCTGTGTACTAATTCCTTCATCACCTACAGCAAATAATAACCCTTCTAAGATACCTAAACGTTCTTGTCTAAACAACTTCATCACCTTCTAAACTTGAAATATAAATGTCCTCATAATAATTTTGTTGAGAAATACTGATTTGATTTGCTTTCACCAGTTCAAGTAATGCTAAAAAGGTCACAACGATATATTCTTTATCAAATTGCTCAAATAAACTTATAAATGCAACACGCTTTTTATACTTTAATTGTTGGCTCAGTGATTTCATTCGATCTTCAACTGAAACACTTTGTGGCACAATTCTTGTCTTTAATGGTTTAGCTAATTTATGACGACGCAATAATTTTTCGAAGGCAGAAATTAACTGCTCAACTTGAAGATTTTGTGGAAGTTTTGTTTCTTGATCAATATAATCTGAGAAATCAATAGGTGGCTTAGTGAAAAACTGCCCACGCTCTTCTTCTAGTTCTCGTAATTCTTTCGTTACCTCTTTATATTGCTGGTATTCAACTAAACGTTGAATTAAAGCTTCTCTTGAATCCTCTTCATATTCATCTTCTATTTCAACGACCTGTTTCGGTAATAAGCTCTTACTTTTAATTTCGATTAAAGTTGCAGCCATTACTAAATATTCTGAAGCAATTTCAAGCTGCAAGTTCTCCATGGCATGAATATAATCTAAGTACTGCTGCGTAATCTCGGCAATTTTTATATCATAAATATTAACTTTAGCTTCTTTTAATAAATGTAAAAGCAGATCAAGTGGCCCTTCAAACGCATCAATTCGTACTTCATAACTCATAACCCACCTACTTCCTACTTAATAACATTTCTTAATTGTAACGAATTTTTAGTATTTTCACAATAAGTCTTATGAAAAAATCACTTTTCCTTTTATAGACAGTTATATCCGTGGTCATAGGTCGTTAAACATAAAAGAATTTCTTTTCATCACCTTACTAACAAGGTGGATTCTGTTTCTTCACTTATATATCAGTCAACATTCATTTTTAAAATCTTAAAACTTTTAATCTTTATTCTTAACTTGAAATCGTTGGCTGATTGGCTGTCTTAATCTTAAAAAATTCTTTAACTAAAACTGAAATAAAATAACGAAAGACATCTTTATCCTTTCTTAAAAAAACATAACTATAAAAAAATTTCCTCACCGTAATTTTGTAACAGTGAGGAAATTATATTATTCAGGTTGTGATTTTTTTTCATCCTGTCTTTTACTATGATTATAGCGATAAGGAATTGGATAACGAATAATAGCTTTTAATAATCCTTTAAAGTCAAATGGAATTAATGGATATAAGTATGGTTTACCGAAGCTTTTCATTGTTGCTAAGAAAATAAATCCTCCAATAATGGTTCCAAGGTAACCCCAAATTCCAAGTAAAGCTGTTCCAACAATAATAAATAGCTTAAAGAGTTTATTAGCAAGCCCTAATTCATAACTTGGTGTAACAAACGACCCTAAAGCTCCTATAGCTACATAAAATAAAATTTCAGGTCCAAATAATCCAACATCAACCGCTACTTGTCCAATTAAAATAGCTGATACGATCCCAAGTGCTGATGAAATGGCATTCGGAGTATGAATAGATGCCATACGTAAAAACTCAATCCCAATTTCACCCGAGATTACTTGAAGAACAAGTGGAATATTTCCTTCTTCTTGCGGTCCGAGGAAGTTGAAAAAGTCTGGTAAATACTCTGGATGTAAGACAAATAACAACCATGTTGGCATTAAGAAGATTGAAACAATAATCCCGGCATAACGAATTAATCTTAAAAATGTTCCAACAGCAGGGGTTTGGCGATACTCTTCTACACTTGTTAAATGATCAAATAGCGTCACAGGTCCTAACATGACACTTGGTGAAGTATCAACCACGATAGCTACCATTCCTTGATATAAGTGCGCAGCAACAACGTCAGGACGCTCAGTGTATCGAACAAGCGGGAACGGATTATACACTTGATTCGTGATAAACTCTTCTAATTCCTTATCCGTCATCGTTAATCCATCAACCTTCACTTGTTCAATACGATGTTTCACTTCACTAACCACTTGAGGATCAGCGATATCTTCGATATACATTAAGACAACGTCAGTTTTCGACTGATCGCCAACTTTCAAAATAATATTTCGAAGTTTTCCTGTTCGAATTCGTCGACGTGTTAAAGCTGTGTTAACAATGACGTTCTCCGTATATCCATCTCTTGATCCTCGGACTGTTTTTTCTGTATCTGGTTCCGATGGACCACGACCTGGATAGCTTCGAACATCAACAACAAAAGCTTGTGTTTCATCATCAACAACCACAGCAATTAGTCCACTTAACACTGCTGTACAAATATCATCAATTTTATCTGTGACACTAACTTGTTGATGAACTAATCGATTATGAATCGTTTGAAAAACATCGTTATCAGGATGTGGCAAGCTATTTAATAATAATAACTGAGTCATTAAATCGACAACTAATTCTGAGTCAATCAATCCAGTAACATAATAAAACTGAACTCGTCGCTCCATAACAACAATTTCACGTTGACCAACATCAAAACTCTTGCCGATACCTAGATTGTCTTCTAATATCTTTTGTGTTTCATTGATATCCTTCTCAACAGATACATGTGCATCATCTGCCATAGTATCCCACCTTTCCCTGATTAAATCTATCTTTAACCTCTCATCCTTTTGGTTTAAATATTAAAGCAACGATAAAGGCAAACAAAATGGCTGCCGTAATTCCGGCTGCCGTTAAATCAAACATTCCCATTCCAATTCCAATAAATCCTAATTGTTCTGATTTTTCCATTGCACCATGAATAATCGAATGTCCGAAACTCATAATGGGAAGTTGTGCACCTGCTCCTGCAAATTTAATCAGCTGATCGTATAACCCAAACACATCAAGTGCTGCACCTACTACAACAAATCCGCACGTAATATGTGCAGGTGTCAATTTAAAATAATCTAAGATTAATTGTCCGATAGCGCAAATTGCACCTCCAACAACAAAAGCTTTTAAGAACATCATCTGTATAATCGCTTCCTTTTTTGTTAAATTATTTTCATTTCATCTCAATCTTCAGCGCACAAAGCAACTGCATGTGCAATACACGGAATTGTCTCTTTTTGCTGAACAATAAGTGGATTTAATAAAGCTCCTGTAGCAACAACTAGCACACGTTTTAATTTTTTCTCTTCAAGTAACTTTTTAATATGTCCATAAGTTACTACTGCACAACAACCACAGCCACTACCACCAGAAAAAACTGATTGATCCTCAGAATAGATGAGTTTTCCACAATCATTATGTTGTTGGCTAATATCGTAGCCTTCCTGTTTTAGAATATCAATCAAAATAGGGCTTCCACATCTCGCTAAATCACCCGTTAAGATTAGATCATAATATGACGGCTCTACCCCTAAATCTTTAAAATGTTGTTTAATTGTTTGAGCAGCTGCTGGCGCCATAGCCGATCCCATATCTAACGGATTTTTTTGAGCAGCATCTACAATAAAACCAACGGTTCCAGACTCAATGCGAATCTTTGTTCTTTTATGACTAACTAATGCCACACCTGAACCTGTTACCGTATATTGTGCTGTTTCAGGTTTTGGTCCTCCGTATTCAGTAGGATTTCTAAATTGACGTTCTGCGGATGAATTATGACTGCTTGTCGCTGCCAGAGCAATTTTAGCACTATCACTATCTATAAAAATGGAACTAAGTAATAATGACTCCATCGCAGTTGAACAAGCACCATAAACCCCAAAAAAAGGTATATCCATTTCTCTAAATGCATAGTGAGTAGGAACAATTTGATTGACTAAATCACCCGCAAATGCTACTGTCACATCATTTTCCTTTAACTGAGCTTTCGTTAAAGCTTGATGAATAGCACTTCTCATGAGTTGAGACTCAGCTTGTTCCCATGATTTTTGCCCACAATATGGATCATCGTACAAGACATCAAAATCATCTTTTAACGGTCCTTGTGATTCTAATGGCCCAACGGCAGTTCCTGTTTCTAATAGGAAAACACTATTATTAAATTTCCAAGATTGACTTCCAACCTTCATGACTATCATCCTTTCTTGGCCGCTTTTTATTCATACTTTTCATTGAAGATAAAAACAAGCTAATGTCATCATTTTCTCTAATTGTGGGACAATATTAAATTCAAGTAATAAGTAACGAATACTCCCAAACACATAAGCAGAAATAACTGCAAATACGATTACAGCTCCAGCTAACTTAAATAAATTCGTTGCTATTCCTAGTATCACACCTTCACTTTTGCTTTCTAACGCAGCTGCTGTTAATGAGTTGGCAAATCCACTAATTGGAACAAACGCTCCTGCTTTAGCCATTTGACCAAACTCATCATAAACACCTAACCCTGTTAAAATAGATGCAATTAAAATTACTGTGACAAGTGCCAGTGTACTCGCTGTATCACGAACAAATCCAAACCAACGAATATAAATTTCAATTAATACTTGCCCAAATACACAAATGAGTCCACCGAAGAAAAATGATACGCCTGCATTTTTTAAATAATTTGGTTTAACTTCATGACTTTTGATAATTTCTTCATATTTTTTCGTTTTCACGCTTAGTCACCACTCCTCAAAAATTAAACTCTACTCTTTAATATGACTTTTTTTCTAAAAATTATGAGCTTTGAACTTAAAATCGCTAATAAACTCATATTTTGTTATCAACAAAAAAAGATTGTTATCTTTTGATAACAATCTTTTTTAAGTCGTCATTTTTTCTTTTAATTCTTTTAATATCTTTTTTTCAAGTCGTGAAACAGCCACTTGATTAATTTCTAATCGCTTGGCTACTTCTGATTGCGTGTATCCTAAATCAAAGCGTAAATAAATTAGCATTCTTTCCATTGGATCTAATCCTGAAACAAGTTGCTTTAAGACAATTTTTTGTTCTAAACTCATTCCTTCTTGATGATTTGGAATACGTTCAATTAAAGGCATATCTTCTTTTTCATAATTATCTAAAGAAGCCACGTTCATCGGGGCATTCATTGCTAAAATGATTTGTTCTTCCGATAATTCAGTTACCTCCGATAGTTCCTTAATGGTTGGCTCTCTTTCTAGACTTTTAGTGAGTTGGTCTTTAGCTTCTTGAATCTTATGCAAATTACTTTTAATACTACGACTAATTTTAATCGGACTTTGTTCTCGAATAAATGCTTTAATCTCTCCAATAATGAGTGGAATTGCATAAGTAGATAAGGTCGTGTCATACGAAGCGTCGAATTGATTGATCGATTTTAATAATCCCATACATCCGATTTGAAAAAGATCATCCTTCTCCACGTCAAGATGAGCAAATTTATGTACGACTGACCAAACTAAATCCATATGATTCTTTACTAAAGTTAATTTCGCTTCTTCATCACCACTTTGAGCTTTCTTAATAAGCTCTTGAATTTCTTTTTTATTCATGTAACCATCCCTCATGCCCTGTCATTTAAGTATCATGTTTTCATGCTACTTCGTTGATGAATCTATAGGTAAAAATTCTTTTTCAAACGAAATGGTTGTTCCAACACCTAAAGCAGAATGAACTTCAAATTGATCACTGAATGACTCCATAATCATAAATCCTAATCCACTACGTTCCTCTTCTTGCTTAGTTGTATAAAGTGGCTGTTTAGCTAATTCAATATTTTCAATCCCTTTTCCAAAATCTTGGATGACTACTTTTAAACGACGCCCAACAATACTTGCCTTCATGTCAATAATGCCCTCTTCATTGTCTTCATATCCATGAATAATGGCATTTGTAACCCCTTCCGAGACAATCGTTTTAATTTCATTTAATTCGTTCGCACTTGGATCAAGCGGTGTAACAAATCCAATAATTACTAGCCTTGCAAAACTCTCATTAATACTTTTTGCAGGAAATTGTAAATGCACTTCATTATTCATATTATGCAATCCCCCTAATTACAGACTCTAGTTGTGAGTCATCGTTAATTACTTTTATAATTTTTGAAAGCCCCGATAATTCAAAAACTTTTGAAACTAATGGTTTCATCCCAATAACCATAACTGATCCATTAATTGCTTTTAATTGATTATATCGTCCTAATATAATTCCAATTCCTGAACTATCCATAAAATCTAAATGTTTAAGATTAAAAACGATATGTTTAATCTGTGACTCACTCATCACAGTGTTAAGTCGACTGCGTAATTGATCAGATGTGTGGTGATCTAGTTCACCATTTAAATTTACATATAACACTTGATTTTCTACATAAAGCGAGACTGTTATACTCATGATAATCCCCTTCCCGTGCTAGATTAAGTTCATTTTAAATGAAAAGCTATCAGAATATGTTACTTTCGACAATTGTAGTGTTTTTATTTTTTAGCATTTCAAAAAATATAGCTTAAAATTATTATGCTATTTGTCTTAAAAATAAAAAAAAAGAGGAAAATGCATAAAACTTGTTATGCATTTTCCCCAAAAATCATTTGTGACACAATATAACCTAATAGGCCAATAAAACTATTTTTCTCAACAGATTCTTTAACTGTTAATGGGATTTCTCGATAGACTTCACCATTATAATAGTAAGTTAATGTCCCAATTTGATCCCCTGGTTGAATTGGTAATTTAATTTCTTTGTTTAATTTCACTTCATAATTTGACTCTTGTTCTTTATCAGTTTTCTTTTTTAGAACTGTAATCGGTTCAGCTGTTACAATATCAAATTGACGATTTTTAGCTAACATATTGTAGCCACTTGAGACAATTTTTTCACTCTCAAGTTTTGGAACAAGTTCATATTGTTCATATGCATACTCGATTAAACGAGTTACTTCCTGATTACGAATATCTGATTTACTTCCGCCCATTACAACTGCTATGACACGCATATCATTACGATTAGCAGTTGCTGTTAAACAATAGCCAGCTTCTTGTGTAAATCCAGTTTTAAGTCCATCCACACCATCAACATACTTTAAAAGCTTATTGGTGTTAACTAACCAAAATGGTGACTCCGTATCTTGACGAATATAGTCTTCGTAAAGTGAAGAAAACTCTGTGATTTCAGGATAGTCACTCAATAAGTGGCGGGCGATAATTGACATATCATATGGTGTTGTTAAATGCCCTTCTGTTGTCAATCCTGTTGGATTTTTAAAAACAGTATTTTTCATCCCTAACTCTTGTGCTTTTTCATTCATCTTTTCAACAAAGGCTTCTTCACTACCTGCTACTCGTTCTGCTAACGCCGTTACTGAATCATTAGCTGAGGCAATTGCAATACTTTTAAATAAATCTCGTACTGTCATTTCTTCCCCTGGCTTTAAAAAGATTTGTGATCCACCATAACTCGCTGCATTCTCACTTACGCGAATCACTTCATCCCATTGCATTGATTCATTGTTAATCGCTTCAAGAATTAAATACATAGACATCATTTTAGTCATACTTGCTGGCGGTAATTGTTCATGAGGGTTTTTCTCATATAAGATTTCCCCTGTTTGTGCTTCGATCAAAATAGCAGCTTTTCCATCCGTCACTAGTTCATCTGCTCGAGCGACAGTGACATGAATAAAACAACTGAAGATAAAGCATGTAACTAGACTCATTAACATTTTTCTTGTTTTCATTTTTGCACCTCTTTTTCTACCTGCAGCGTTATTACACTTGTATGAGAGGAATGATTAAAATATGCACAGTGCATGAGACATGAATTTATTTTTCTATCAACATTAACTAACACGTCTAAGCGTTTGGAAAGAAATAAGACAAACACTCACTCAATTTGCCTAATCCCGTTGAATAACAGAGTTAACTAAAAAAAGGAGTCGATATTCAGTCAACTCCTTTTTAAATGAATAAAAACGTAAAGAAACACACCTATTTTGTCAAACTAAATTTATGTTAAGCTAGGCAATAATATCATAAATTAATGTAGGTGAGCAAACTGGAGATTCAGTCATCTCATAAGCTTGATGAATGTCAGCTATTACTTCTGTTGAGTCAGCCTGATTAGTATGAATATAAGCTAACACATCACCCATATTAACGAATTCACCAACCTTTTTATTTAGGACAATGCCAACTCCCATATCAATCGTATCTTCTTTCGTCGCACGTCCTGCTCCTAATTTCATCGCAGCAATTCCGATTTTTAAAGCATCTATTTTTTCAACATATCCTGTTTGAGAGGCTATGACCGGTAAAACAGTTGAAGCAGACGGTAATAAATTAGGATCTTCAATTTGATTAATATCTCCACCTTGTGCAGCAACGAAGTCTTTAAATTTCTGTAATGCTTCTCCATTACGTAATTTTTCTTTCAGTTGCACATAGGCTTGCTCAGTATTAGCAGCTTTTTTAGCTAAAACAACCATATAACTTGCTAACTGTAATACAAGTTCTTCTAAATCAGCAGGTCCTCTTCCATTTAATGTTTCAATCGCTTCTTTAACTTCTAATGCATTTCCAATCGCAAATCCTAATGGTTGATTCATATCCGTTAAGAAGGCAACCGTTTCACGACCTGCATCACGCCCGATTTCCACCATAGCTTTTGCTAATACTTTTGCATCATCTAATGTTTTCATAAATGCTCCGGCACCAAATTTAACATCTAAAACGATCCCGTCAGCACCAGCCGCAATTTTTTTACTCATAATGGATGAGGCAATCAGTGGAATTGATTCTACCGTTCCGGTTACATCTCGTAAAGCATATAAATACTTATCGGCTGGAGCTAAGTTCCCCGTTTGCCCAATAATCGATAATTTAATCTCGTTCACTTGCTTCACAAAATCTTGCATATCAAGTTCAATTTTCATTCCCGAAATAGACTCAAGTTTATCGAGTGTTCCTCCGGTATGGCCTAATCCACGACCACTCATTTTTGCCACAGGAACCCCCATTGAAGCGACTAAAGGACCTAAAATTAAAGATGTTTTATCACCAACACCACCTGTTGAATGCTTATCTACTTTAATTCCTTCAATCGCTGATAAATCAATAACATCTCCGCTATTAACCATCGCTTGAGTCAATGCTAACTGTTCTGCTTTAGTCATTCCATTAAAAACAACTGCCATTAAAAAAGATGACATTTGATAATCTGGAATTTCTTTATTTGTATACCCCTTTATTATCCATTCAATTTCCGTAGTTGTTAATTCAATGTTATGTCTTTTCTTAGAAATCAAATCAGTCATTCTCATTGTTATCACCTATTTCTTAACATAATAAAAGCCCTTTACATTATACCTTAAACTAATTCTGGTTGGAATTGGTTCTCTAAAATATCTATCAAAAAACATAATTTATTGAATACTTAGCTTATCCCGTGGGAAAATATAAATATAACCCCGACAAAATGAGGTGAAAGTATGTTTCGACAACATAAAATTTTATGCGAGAATAAAGAAACAGTCATCTATCTCTTTTTATACGATCAACAAATCGATTTAGAAACGATGAAAAATATATTCTCTCAAATCGCTATCACGACGCTCGAATCACGAATTATTAATTACTTCAATCAACACCATATTAAATGTCTAGGTAATCATGTACGAATTGTTTATCATGCAACAATTATCAAAGATTTCTTTATTAATCAGCATTATCAATCTAAATCACATGCAACAAATGTAGTGAGCCTTTATCGCTAACTTAACATGTAATCTATCAGTGATAGTCTAATGATTATCACTTTTTATTTTAAGTTATAGGATACGTAACGAAAAAATGACAGATTTTATAACTTATTTTTATATTTACGCAAAGTATTCATTACTTTATTAGATAAATACTTTCTGACGTAGATATCTTTTCTTTCATAGCAAAATTGTTGTTAAGGTAGCTAAAACAATAATAATGATTAAATAAATAAGAGCTGCTCTTGCGAAATTACGCTGATTAGGATTTATCTTTCGATTAAAACTAAAATAAACATAGGCAACTAAATTAATAACAGGGATCATTCCTAATAAAATAAGAAAAAGCCACTCTTCAATTTTAATGACAGGTTGTAGTTGCACCTTCTCTTGTTGAGGTTCCATACTTTTTATTGCCTCCTCCATTAACAGATATTTATATTTTTCCAAATAAACCAAATTTTATACAAACATATTATCTCTTATCATAAAAAAGACTGTTTTGATTAACAAAACAGTCTTTTATTATTTATTTATCGGAGATTTAATAATCTGTTCAACTTGCTCGCAAATTTCATTAGTTGATAATTGCTCATATGCTTCGTAAGGGATTGGATCATGAATTTCTAAATGAATAGTCGTACGACGAGGCCAACGTTTAGCTACTTCATAACTATTATAAATAGTAACAGGAATAATCTCAGCCTTAGCTTTTTGAGCTAGCTTAAAGCTTCCTGCTTTAAAGCTTCCCATCTCACCTTGAATTTTGCGTGTTCCCTCTGGGAAGATGACCATTAAATGTCCATCTTTTACGCTTTTTGCCGCTGCTGAGATCACTTTAACAGACTGTCTTACATCAGTACGATCCATAAACTGACATTGAATTAAACGCATCGAATCACTTAATAAAAAGATATTATCTAGTTCTTTCTTAGCAATGTAACCGTGTGGCTTCTTAATCGCTTTTAACATGGCCACAATATCTAGATTACTTTGATGATTAGCATAAATGACTCCATGTTCAATCTCATCTAACTTTTCTAATCCCTTCGCATCCACTTTTACATTAAATAATAAAGGAATTGCCCACGAAACAAGCCAACTAATAAAATCAAAACGTTCTTTATTTGTATACTTTTCATCCTTCAGTTGTTGAACGCGTCCGTTAACGCACAGTACTAAAACAATTGATCCAATTAAAATGATTAATAGAATAGCTAATAGAATCCATAAAATATTTAACACTTTAACTCATCCTTTCTTTCATAGATAGCAAACTTTAACTCACCACTTAACTCTTCTTTTATACAAATCCATTGATTCCAATCAATCACTGGAAAATAAGTATCTCCTTTAAATACTTGATTAATATGTGTAATGTATAAACGATCCACATAAGGTAAGGTTTGTTCATAGACTGAACGCCCCCCAATGATAAATAACTCCCTGTCTTTTGGATACTGTTTGATAAATAGTTGCCAATTTTCTAAAACCGTAACTGATTCATAATCGTATGATTTTGTTTTTGTTAAAACGTAATGATGACGCTTAGGTAACGGTTGATTTTTATAAGATAAAATGGATTCAAAAGTTTGTCTTCCCATTAAAAGATCATGTCCTAATGTCTTTTCTTTAAAATAAGCTAAATCCTCTGGATAATACCATGGAAGTTGATTGTTTGAACCGATCAATTGATGAGAGTCGAATGCCACAATTAACGAAATCATCTTATCTTTCCTCTCTAGCCATTAAAATCGATAGTTATTTCTAAAAGTTATTTCTTAAAATTATTTTTCAATCACGCCATAAAAGAAATGTCGCTTTTGATTTTGACGTTCAATTGTAAAGCCAAGCTCACTAATAGAGTGATTTCCATAACTTGATTTTACAACGACACGCTGTTTAGCCACTCTTAGAGCTTCTGTGACATGCTCTTTTGTCATCATATCATATGAGACAACGGGTTTTATAACCTTAATCCCGTGAGAACTTTCAACAGATTGATTAAACATAAAATCAAAATAAACAACGTCAACAAAATGATCAGGGCACTGTTTTAAGTAGTCTAAATTATCGGTATGAACAATATTGATTTGATCAATCAGCGACTTCCACTCAGGTTTTTCATGAGTAGCATAATATTGTAATCCTTCACTGACTAGAACCGATAAAGGAAAACTTTTTTCAAGAGAAATTACCTTCCCCTTAGAAGCTGTCACATAGTTAGCTACTAGTGTATCAGATGCTAATCCTAACGTACAATCTAAAAAGGTCATCCCTTCTTTCAATTGACAAGCCGTAACTAAACTATCCGATTGTCCACTCTTTATTTGTTTAATTCGATGCATTGCCATGTTAGGATGAAAGAAAATTTCATCATGTCCTTTTTCATAATAACTCAGCCCACGTTGGTTATTCACAACAAAAATCTGTGCATCTTTATGTTCTAACATATACTTTACTGTTTTTTTATTTCGAGCAATGTATGGAACGTTTAATGACTCAGAAAGTTTTTTTGCTTTTACAATCAGTTCTTCTGTTTCATCAAATGCTGTAGTAATAATCATCATGTCACCGCTTTTCGTTAATCTCTATCTTTCTATTTTGACAGATAATTGTTTCAAGTTCAAGACGTTTTAAAAACTTCTTTTCCTAACCTTAAAGACTAGTTTAAACTTAAAAAACCGCTACTTAAACTAAGATTAGCGGTTTAATAAATATACGAGAAATATCTAATTGAGGTTTAAAAATCTGATTCATGCTTCACATCTAATAAAAATACGTTTATTTTTATATAGCCAGTTCTTTAACTCTTTCAGTTTCTAACTGATCTTTTTGATCAGTTGTTTTTGTTTGAATAAACGAGACCTTCTCAGCAACAACTTCAACGACACGAATTGATTTATGATTAGGAATTTCGTATGTTTTATGAACTAGACGGCCTTTAACACCGATAATAGCACCTTTACCACAATACTCAACAACGTTTCGTGCAATTCCTTCCCAGAGGGTGATATTTATAAAATCCGTTTCGTACTCACCAGTTGCAGCATTTTTAAATGAGCGTGTGACTGCGAGTGTAATCGTTGATACTCTCTTTCCATCTTGTGTTTGTATTAACTCAGGTTGACGCACCACTCGACCAACTAAAACAACATTATTTAACATTAAAATCATCTCCTTTAGAGTTTGTTTGTTCATATTCACTTATATATACGATCTGCCCTATCTATTTCCTTTTATCATTTATTTATTTTTTACTCCGAAAACGTGTTCATTCTGATTTTGAGTTTTGAACACAAAAAGGACACATAACTTTGTCGAATTTTGATATAATTTCATATGTATTCATGAACACCCCCCCCGTTCATGCAATACATTCCTTTCATTATTGTTTTTCATTCCATTTTTAATTTTTTACATCCCCTCATCAAACAAACGTATTGGGTTATGAACTTAGCAAACTTTTTTCGCTAAGTACCAATGCAACCTTATACTATTCCCCTCTCGGAGAACTGATGCCCCCCATCGGTTCTCCTTTTTTTATTTATCATAAAAAGCTCCCCGATGGGGAGCTTTTTATGCTTGTTTAGGTAATAATTTGAAGATACTCATATGATCATCAACAAAATAATTTTGAGCTAATTGATGTAAATCCTCAATCGTTAATTCATCTAAAACATCTACAATTGAAAATAATTGAACACCATTAAAAGCATACTGGGTAAATTGATTAGCAATAAACTCAACTGAGTTTAAAGCGGATAAGAAACGACCTACCTTTTTATTTTTAATTCGATTAAACTCTGATTCATCAAATGTCATATTAGGGATAGATAATAATGTTTCTTTTAAACTAGCAGCTAGTTCATCTGGATAACGAGTGTCTCCACCGATAATTGAAAATCCAAATGATTGCTCACAGTTTGTTTCATATGAGAACGTATCGTTAATATATCCTTTATCTAACATTTCCTCATAGTATGCTGAAGAACTACCAAACATTAAATCAAAAATAATATCTAAGGCCACTTCTTTTTTCAAAAGATCTTTTCCCTCACCATGATTAATGGCGTCCTTAACTCCAACAAATACTTTTGCTGTTCCTACTTCCATCTCTAATGTACTTTCTTTACGAACAACTTGCGGTAATTCTTTAGGATATTGACGAGGAATCGTATCTTCTTTTTGATAATCTTTTTTTGATTGATTGTCACGAACTAAAGTCATCATTTCTTGTACATCAAAATCGCCAATTACAAATAATAACATATTTGATGGATGATAGAAGGTATTATAGCATTCGTACAATAAGTCTGCCGTAATATCCTGAATGGATTCTACTGTTCCTGCAATATCTATTTTTACTGGATGTTCTTTAAATAAATTTCCGATGATTTCATAATATGAACGAAAATCAGGATTGTCATCATACATCTTAATTTCTTGTGCGATGATTCCTTTTTCTTTCTCAACAGTTTGCTCCGTAAAATACGGTGATTGGACAAAGTCAATTAATGTCGTTAAATTTTCTTTTAACTCACTTGTACATGAGAATAAATAACATGTTCTTGTAAATGACGTAAAAGCATTCGAAGAAGCACTGTGTGCTGAGAATGTTTCAAAGACATCATAGTCTTTCTTTTCAAATAGCTTGTGCTCTAAAAAGTGAGCAATTCCATCCGGAACACGTTTCATTTCACTTTGACCAATCGGCACGAATTGATTATCAATTGATCCATATTTTGTTGTGAACGTCGCAAATGATTTATTAAATCCTGCCTTAGGTAACATGTAAACCTCTAAACCATTTTCTAATTGTTCATAATATAGCTTTTCTTGTAATTGGGGAAATTCTTTAAACTCCATTATTCTGCCACCTCTTTCCCAGTTAAGAAGAAAATCGAATCTTCTTTAATTTTTTTAGCGACTGAGACAATTTGATCAGCTGTAATTGAATTGACTTCACGAACCCATTCTTCTACTGTTAATGGTTTTGATAATAAGCGATTTAGTGCCTCATGTGCCATCATCCCTGAAGCTTGATCCATTGATTCTAATTTTGAATTAATTAATGATTTTTTAGCTAAATCCATTTCTTTATCTGTAAAATTACCCGCCATCATGTCTTTTAGCTGTTTATCAATAATTTTTAATGCTTTTTCATAGTTTTGCGATTCAATACCTGAATAAACATACATTAAACCTTTGTAATTATCTAAGCGAGAAGCACAGTAATAACATAAAGATTCTTTTTCACGAACATTTATGAATAATTTAGAGTGAGCATAGCCTCCGAACATGGCATTAAATACTAGTAAAGGTAAGTAATCTTCATCTCCAATACGAGTATACGTACGATATCCTATATTTAATTTACCTTGAGCAATATCTTGTTCTTCTTTAATAACTTTTACTTCTTCAATGACTTTATCTTCTTTATCAATCACTTGTAAGTTAACTGAACGATGTTGAAAATCAAAGTATTTTTTGAAAATATCATGCACTTTTTCATGATCAATATCTCCAACTACTGTAATATTTACTTGATTTTCATTTAACATTTGCTGATAAGTTTCTACTAAAGACTTAGCACTAATGTTTACTAAATCTTCTACATATCCAGTTGAATTAATACTAAAGCTTTCATTTTGACACATCGTCTCCACAAGCTTTTGTAAAGAATAAGAAACTTTATCGTCATAAATAGATTCAATGTATTCTTTTAATAAACGTTTTTCGATTTCTACGACTTGTTCTTTAAAGGCTCCATTAATAAATAGAGGATTTAAAATAACTTCTTTTAAAAGTTCGACCCCCTCTTCTAGTAATGGTTCACGATCGCCTAAAAACTTTTCATTAGCGAGTGACAGATAAAATTTAATATTATGCATCTTTCCTCTTTTTTCAACAGTCGTTGATAAAGATGCTCCATAAAGAGATTCTAAGTATGTATTAATCTCTTTTTTTGATGGATATTTTTCTGTTGCTGAACGTAAAACATAAGGAAGTAAAGAACGTTTTGTTACTGTTTCGCGATCAATTTCAGATTGAAAAGAAATTGAAATCAAATTCGTTTTAAATTTATCTGTTTTGATCACCGTTAATGTATAACCTAAATCATCAAATTGACGAACTTCCATAAAGTCACCACCTATTTATAGTTAATATCTTTTTTATGCTTCTTCATTATAGGATATTTTAAACATTAAATCAAAAAAGTTCCATTTTAATTATGATTTTCAAATGTAGAACATGAAATAAATACAATCTCCTTTTATTTAGCAAGAACATGGATCTTTCACGACAAGAACTTATGCACGATTAAGCTTATAACCTTTATAATTGTCTAATAAATAAGTATCTATTGTCTTAGACAATTCATATGGTTTTATATCCTGTAATTGACTTACTTTTATCATTACTTTTAAGCTATCTCAATTAATAGCTAAACGATTTTTTGATGTTTGCTTACATCGTTCGAGTCATTTACCTGTGATATGTTTCGTGAATGAGATCTTTTTTAATTTTCAAATAATAATTAGATGAAAGAAGAAAAATGACTCCTATTTAAATCAACTTCTATCATTATTACTAAAAGACAGATAGATTGTTAATCCATTTATTTAATTTTTTATATTCTTTATCCTTTTATTATTACTTTATTTAATATCAGTTAGAATGTTAATTTTATACCTTTTTTTAAGACGAGATTCTTCTCAAAAAAGACAATCATTCTTAAATGTCCTAAACAAAAAGAACAATCGCTAACGATTGTTCTTTTTAAAATTACTCAGCTAATTCTAAAGCAATTTCCATCATTTGAGTGAACGTATTTTGACGTTCTTCCGCTGTTGTTAATTCATGTGTGACTAATGAATCTGAAACAGTTAAAATACATAATGCATTCACTCCCGCATAAGCAGCATTCATATATAAAGCAGCGGCTTCCATTTCAATTCCCATAACACCCATTGAAGCCCATTTTTTCCATGAATCTTTTTGAGCATCATAGAATGTATCAGATGATAAAATATTACCTACTTTAACATTGATTCCTTTTTCATTTGCTACTGTTACAGCTTTGTTTAATAATTCCCAAGAAGCAATTGGAGCATATGTTCCAGGTAACTCATATTGTGCAGCGTAATTAGAGTTTGTACAAGCTCCCATTCCAATGATAACATCACGAATTTTAACATCTTCACGAATTGATCCACATGAACCAATACGAATTAAGTTCTTAACTCCGTAAAAATGGATTAACTCATATGAGTAAATTCCGATTGAAGGAATCCCCATTCCAGATCCCATAACAGAGATTTTTTTCCCTTTATATGTTCCTGTATATCCGAACATATTTCGTACAGTGTTAAACTGAACCACATCTTCCAAAAATGTATCCGCAATAAATTTTGCACGTAATGGATCTCCTGGTAATAAAACTGTTTCAGCAATGATCCCTTGTTCTTTACACTCAATATGAGGTGTTGGAATTGACATAACTTTCACTCCTTTAATTTAATTAATGATTAATAAGCTGTTGTATTTTCTTTACCTTGAACTAAAGCTACTCCACCAGATGTTCCGATACGGTTCGCTCCAGCTTCAACCATAGCTTTCATATCTTCAGATGTACGAACACCACCAGATGCTTTTACTCCTACTGTTTCACCAACTGTTTGACGCATTAATCGAACATCCTCAACCGTTGCTCCACCTGTTGAAAATCCAGTTGATGTTTTGACGAAGTGAGCTCCAGCTTTAACAGACATCTCACAAGCTTTTACTTTTTCTTCATCCGTTAATAAACATGTTTCAATAATCACTTTAACTAATGTTCCATTAGCTGCATCTACAACTGCTTTAATATCTTCATATACTAATTCCCAATTACCATCTTTAGCAGCCCCTACATTGATAACCATATCAATCTCAGTTGCTCCTGCTTCAATAGCACATTTTGTTTCAAAAGCCTTAACTTCTTTCATTGTTGCTCCTAAAGGGAATCCAATGACTGTACAAACTTTAACATCTGTCCCTTTTAACTCCTCAGCACAAACAGATACCCATGATGGGTTAACACAAACTGAAGCAAAATCATGTTCTTTAGCTTCGTTACATAACGTTAAAATTTGAGCTTTTGTTGTTTCAGGTTTTAAAACAGTATGATCAATGTATTTACTTGCTTTCATATGAAGTCCTCCTCATGACTTTAAAATCACGCTATACAGGTCCTTATTATTATATCTGAAGTTTACTAGGTTTATTGTAAAAAAACAAAAAACTTCGGTCTTTATGAAAAATAATATAAAGTTATTTATGATGACTGGGACTATATAACAAATCATAAATAATTCTACCAAAAATAACTATATTTTAAAACAGTTTTCATCATATAATTATATTTTTTGTCATTTTTTGTTTTTCTAATAAATCTCTATCAATGAAAGTCTTTTTAACATTATTTAATGTTTCAAGTCACTAATATACCGACTAATGGTACGAATCACTAAAAAAACTGGAATAGCAAAGAATACCCCTTTTAGTCCAAGTAAAGTTCCAGCAACCATCATTAGCATCATAATAAACAAAGGGTGAATGTCTAAGTTACGTCCAATAATAAATGGTTGAAGAAAATTGCCTTCGACTGCTTGTAAAATAGCTAATATAATGATGACTAATAAAACTTTATTCCACGAAATAGACAAGGCAAAAATAAGAACAGGGATAGCCCCAATAAACGGACCGATAAATGGAATAAAATCAGTGAGTCCAATTAAAAATCCAAATAATAAAGCATAATCAATCCCAGCAAACATGAGTAAAACTGTCGCGATTAATGAAACACAAACCATAATAATAGCAAGTCCACGAATGTACGATCCTAATGAATCATCTAACAAACTAGAAATAGAGGCTACGTGAGAACGATAACGAGTAGGTACTAAATTTAATAAACCATTTAGAATTTTTTCATAATCCTTTAAAAAATAAAATAATGCAATGGGCACAATGACAATAAACATTAAGGATCCGAGAATTGAAAAAACAATATTAAATGTAAACCCTGTTACCTCACGAATATGTTCCGTTAATGTACTGACCCACTTACTATATTGACTTAAAAATAAATCAGATAAATGTAAACCCGATTGTTCATCAAAAATAAGTAATTGATTTTGAATCGCTGTTAAATAGGTTGGTAAATTCATAACTAAGTCGTGAACCTCGCGAATAATCGTTGGTAAAAACCAGGAAACAATTCCATATAAGCTTCCAAAAACAACAGCATAAAATAAAAAGACAGAAATCACACGTGGTAGCCGAATTCGATCAATCCATAGAATAAGTGGATGAATAATGTAGGCTAGTAAAAATGCCACAAAAAAAGGAAATAAACTTCCTAGAATATCGTTCCAAATTCTCCCCCAGACTGAAGATGTTTGAATACATAAAAACAAGATAACTAAACTAATTAAAAAAGATACTGCATACAATAAAAAACGAATAATCCTGCTATATTTATTGAAAAATTCATTCATCTCTAACACCTCATTATCTCAACTAATTGCTACTATTGTCTTTATATTATAAGTGTCTAAAGTATGATTATGCTTATTTTAACTATAAAAAAACTCCAACATCAGTTAGAGCTCTTAGATTTATGTCATCATTTAATTTTTTGCATGAATGATTTTATTCACTCCATCAAATAACCACATTAAAAGTTGTATGATGGCTAAAGCAAGATAGGGAGCTGCCATAAAATCAAAAAAATAACAAAGTAAAGCAGATAAAATACCTAAGCTAATACAATAAACATATTTATAATTGTGATAACTTTCAAGTATAACTAAATCAGATAAAAGAAAAATTCCTGTGATAAAAATTGAACCATTTAATAAAAATAACACATTAATCCAGTAGGGATACTGAAAAATAAAACCTAAACTAATTCCTATTAATGTGTAAATTCCTAAATAAATCGTTAATAATTTGTAGTCAATGATTTTTCGTTTGATCAAAAATAAGGCGCATACGATTAAGGGAATAATCAGTGTAAAACATAAACTTCCTTCAAAAATCCCAAAGATAACGGTAGCTAATGAATAATAAGCAGCTTTAAATTGAGAATAAGTTAACGGATTTAACGAATGAGTCACTTCTACATAAGGTGCTGTTAACATCGGTGGAAGTTCAATTAATCCTAAATTATTGTTAGTAAATAAAATTCCTAAAACACTGATAAAATAACCAATTAAAACAGGATGGATCCGATAAAACGTATGTCCTTTTTTTGTATTTTGCGAAAAAATAGCGATTGCTGTAATGGCTACACAAAAAACAGAAATAGGCCCATCTAGTGATAGCATTAAAACTAATAATAAGGTAAATAAAAACGTAGGTCTTTTAAACGGAAAACAAATAGCTTGCTTGATTGATTTAGGAATCGTTCTAACGATAAAGGCTAATATTAAATCATTCAACCAGGCATATCCTAAAATTATAGCTAATTTCATGACATGTATTTTCAAAATTTCAAATGCGATTGTTTTACCTAAATAACCAATGGTTGAATAATAGCTATATTCAACAAATAATCCTATTGCGATTAAAATTAGTGACACTCCTATAAAATATCCTACTTGATGTTCACAAAAAACACGCTTTTCATGATACTCTTTTGACTTTTGCTTGATTACTTCTTTAATTCGATTCATTTTTAAATCCACCCACTCCCATTAATATCCTTTCATATTCATTCTCTCTTCAAAATAATCTCAATTTAAAAAGATTAGCACAGGCTAATCTTTTTAATTTTAACGATACTCATCCTTCAAATCTTCTTTTGGGATACGATATAAGTTAACATGGCAGTAACCCATAGGATTTTTTGTTAAATAATCTTGATGAAACTCTTCTGCATCGTAAAAGGTTGTCTGCTTCTTAACCTCAACAACAATCATCTGCTCGTAATTAGCTTGTTCTTTTTGGATAAAATCACGAATTACTTGAGCATCTGATTCATCTTCGTAATAAATTCCCGTACGATACTGAGTTCCAACATCATTACCTTGTCGATTTAAAATAGTTGGATCAATAATTGAAAATAAATGTTTTAAGATTTTTTCAAGTGAAATCACCTGTTCATCATAAATCAACTCACAAGCTTCAACATGATACGTTCTTCCGGTACAAACCTCTTGATAGCTTGGATTAATCGTTGTTCCGTCGGTATAACCAACCTTTGTTTGTATAATTCCTTTAATACGTTTGAAGTATGCTTCTACCCCCCAAAAGCATCCTCCAGCTAAAACGATTTGTTTCATTTTGTTTTCACATCCCTTTTAGAATTTATTGACCTTTTCGACGAATCGGAATGGACTTCGTTAATTCACGAACGACATAACTAGCTGCAATTAATCCTGCTACACTTGGAACAAAAGCATTTGAAGCGGGTGGCAATTGCTGCTTACGTACTTCACTATCTTCCTTACCAACCACTTTTATTGTGTCCTCACGACCAATGATTGGACTCTCGGTTGAATAAATAACCGGTACCTTTCCATTAACTTTTTCTTTTTTTAGTTTTGTACGAATGACCTTCGCAACCGGATCATAAGACGTATTTTGAATGTCTGCAATTTCAAACTTGGTTGGATCTAACTTATTAGCTGCTCCCATCGATGAAATAAACTTTATCTTACGACGTAAACATTGTTTAATTAAATGAATTTTAAATGTAATTGTATCTGATGCATCCACCATAAAATCAATATGATGTTCAAACAATGTCGGTGCTGTTTCTTCATTATAAAACATGTGCATTTGAATGACCTGACAATTTGGATTAATCTCTGCAATGCGTTCAGCCATTACCTCTACTTTAGAACGACCTACCGTTTTTAATGTTGCGTGAATTTGTCGATTGACGTTGGTAATATCAACCACGTCTTTATCAATTAAAATCAATGTTCCGACACCAGTTCTAGCTAGGGCCTCCGCAGCAAAAGATCCGACGCCTCCTATCCCTAAAATAGCAACGGTACTGTTTTTTAAAATTTCTGTTCCTTCTGGTCCATATACCAATTCATTTCTAGAAAATTGATGTAACATAACATGAAGCTCCTTACTTTTCCTATATCAAATGTTATAAACTGATTATACCTTTATTATGTGCAAAATGCTATGAAGACTCTCAAAAAAAATTATAATAAGTTTTTTTACTTTATTTATGATTAAATCTAAATTTTTTGCTTATAATATAACTGTCAGGAAGAGAAGTAACTTTGCAGTGAGCATTTGTTGCCGTTATAATACCTATATTTCGATGCTGGTATGCAACATCAAGTCACTGTAATTAAGCGATTATATAAGATATAAACTCATAATAACTAGTTATTTCTCTTTTTGTCATCGTATATTCTGAATTTCATTTTATGATTGTAATGAATATACACTCTACTCTTAATATCCCCTGGGATGTACGTACGGTGATTAGTTGTTGAATCCGAACATTTCTGATAAGGGAATCTGGCGTTCTAATACGGTGTTGAATGCCCAACGGCCTGTTGGGAATCCTAATGTATTAGACAGGATACCCACCTGCTTTCAAAGCGGGTTTTTATCCTAACACCTACGGCACTCCGGGGCATTAAGGAAAAACACGAGTTTTATACTCGTGTTTTTTTATTTATAAATTAAACTATTTAAAAATTTCTTAAAATATATTTTTTTATTGATTAAACTTAACAGACATGATAAAATAAAAATCCAAATTGATTGAGCCTCATATTTATACCGAATAAACACACATACATTTTAATTAGATGATCAAATGAATCTCCTCTTCATGTCCCCTAAACATGTAAGGTGATGAAAAGATAATCTAACAATCTTAACTAAGATTGTCAATCAATTTGGTGTTATAATAAAGATGTTATTGATTGAATATATTAAGCTATGTTATTGTCTTTTGACTAGCAACATGATAAAATCTAATTAACATCTGGAATATGCGTAAGGTGATTAGTTCTTTAAATCCGAACACTTCTGATAAGGGAATCCGACGCTCTAATACCGTGTTGAATGCCTAGCTTTTTCCACCTAGGACTCCTAACGTATTAGATACGATGCCCACCTGCTAATTTAGCGGGTTTATATCCTAACACCTACGGTATTTTGGAGAAACACAAGCTATGCTTGTGTTTTTTATTTTGAAAAAAGCTATACGAATTAATAATTCGTATAGCTTTTTTCTATTCCTCACATAGCTATATCTTTATATATTTTTTCAATAATTTCATGATCAATATAACTATCAAATTTTCTTGCAAATAGAGCGGTACTTTGTTTTAACATCTCGTAATCGTTTATCGTATATACTTTAGGATTAGACTGTCCGTTCCATTGAATTTCCCGAAGTGTCTCATTGATCACCGTATCTTTAAATGAAGAATTTAAGATTAACGTTTGAAAAAAATGTTCATCTGCACATAAAGTATATTTGTATCCTCTTATATATTCTGGATGTTTCTTTAAATATTCCATAATATAGGTCGTACAGTCTCCTGATAGAGTAAACCAATTTGCGCCTTTATAAATTTTAAAACCTTTCAAATTTTTGCGAATTGGAAACTTCTTAAAAAACTTAGAACACCAATCATTAAGAATTGCACATGGTCGAGAACGACTATATCTACAATCACTCAACAAATAATATCCTTTGATACGCCATAAATTTTTTTCATCATCAATTACTTCCAAAAATTGATGTCCTTTGTATTGAACTAAAAATTCATCAACTGTCTGCTTAGACTTAATAAATAAATCTTGTCCACTGATTAAATGATAGAAATCGTATTGCTGTTTATATGCACTTTCTAATAGTAATAACGTGGCCTGTACTTGAGAAAACCCTCCCCAATTAACTGAGATTTGCTTCTCTAACAAATAAACATATTCATAAGTTTTGAAATAATCTCTTAGCTGATGAAATAGATTTTCACTTTTTTTATCAATATGTAAATAAACATGATGTTCTTCATCTGCTATATATTCAACCAGTTTGACAAGCTGATCAAAATTTTTATGAGCAACAATTAAAAAAGCTTGTTTCATAATCATTCCACCTTAACTCAAGTATTGTTCTAATCTTTGATCAATTAAGTCACCTATGTTTCCTTTTTGATTAAATGGTAATGGTTGAAATGTTTTAGATTTTTCGTATAGTGCTAGAAAATCTTCTCCATCTTTATACATTAAAATACACCCTAGTTGTTCTAACTTACTAGCTAATTCAATTTGATGATCGTTAACGTGCTCATGATATTTTGTTAATCTTGGAACTGCAATGACCTTTTTTTGATGTTGGATTCCTTGTAAAATAGATCCTGCTCCTGCATGAGTTACAATTAAATTAGCTTTTTCATAAAGTTCACTCATCTCATCAGCAGGGATAAAACTAAATAACTTCATTTTGTCTGTTTCATAATGATTATGCCCTGCCTGAATAACAATCTCCTCTTTATCGGCGATTGGTTCTACTAGACGCATAATACGTGTAAAATTCTGTTTTTGTGTTCCACACAAGACTAAAATCAAAATAAACACCCTCCTACAATGGCATTTGGATATACTTCAAGTAATTCCTCCCATTGTACATAGAAATCTGTCGCAATTTTATACATTAACTTGCCACTAACAGATGGCGTATGAACATTAGCCACTGTTTCAATATAGATAACTTTTCTAAAAAATAAACGCGCATACACACACATAGGAATAGTTGAATGAACTCCTGTTGACACCACAACTTTTGGATTATACTTAATAAAATAAATAAAAGAAACCAACCAAACATAGAGATATTCAAAAATATAGATCCAACCATCATTTTTCGAACAATACATTAAGTATTCTGTAGGAAAAGAACTTTCTTGTGAAATGGCTGTTTTCTCGGTAACAATGACCCCATTATATTTTTTTATGAGATGACTTAGTTGCAGTAATTCTGTATAATGACCACCTGCACTAGAGCAAAATAAAACTTTTCCTTTTTTCACCTTAATCACCACATTACTTTTTAAGTTTTACTTTAAGTACATAAATACTATTAGCTAACATTTTATAAATAAAATGATTTGTGTATCGATAATATAAATGTTTTTTATCTTTTTTACTTAGTAAATAACGATTTTTCTTCCAATTAGGAAATTGATTGTTTAATAGATTCCATCCCTCTTCGAGAATTAAATGACGTGAATCTTTATTTTGGATTTGAGAAGCCCTTAAAAAAGAACTTCCTAAAAAATACTTCAATGTTAAATATTCTAGCTCATCATAATATTTATCATATAATTGATGTTTTTTATAATAATCAAAAATCTCTTGAAAAACTGTAATCATATCCCCAACTTTAGAATTTTGCGTATATGTAATGGAATCTTGACGCTGAACATAATAGATCAAGGGTTCATTGACATAGGCAATTTTATTAATAAAGGGAGCTATTCTAATTGAAAAAGAGCTATCCTCGTACCTTAAACCAATGGGAAATTTAACATCTAACTTCTCATACCACTGTTTTTTATATAATTTATTCCAAACAGTGGGCATCATATTAACTAATAATTGTTTTTCATTAGCATAAGGACCATCCACTGATTTTTTTAAATGATCAGGGTATTCCCAATAAAAATCGCAACAAGTTAAATCAGCTTCTTCTTTTATGGCTGTAGTGTACAGTTTTTCAAACATTGTTTCTTCAACATAATCATCACCGTCTACAAATCCAAAATACTCTCCACTCATTTTACCCATTCCAAAGTTTCTGGCATCTGAAAGTCCACCATTTGGCTTTATATATCCAAACACTTTATTCGGATAATTTTGTATGTAGTTATCAATAATTTTTTGAGACTCATCAGGTGAGGAATCATTAACGACAATAATTTCAATATCATCTAATGTTTGATTAACCAACGAATTCAAGCAGCGCTCTAAATATTTTTCAACATTATATACGGGTACAATAACACTAACTTTAGGCATTAATTCACCTCGACCTTCTTTAAATTCTTTCTATTGACGAGGGTATTTAAAAATAATGTAATAGTAATAAATCCTAAATATAAATTGGTAAACATCTCGTCTAATACATGACCACTATAATAAGCAGCTCCTAAACCAACTATAGTAGATAATAATAGCATTAAATTGCTAAAATTAACAACGGTTCTAAATCGTCTTAAAGCATTAACTATTGAAGCTAAAATTAAAATGAGATAAGGAGAGATAAAAAGAACGGCTCCTGTTAATCCCATCGTATAAACTTGACGCCATCCATCTTGTTCTATAATAAATCGTCCTTCACTAAGCGTAGCAAATCCCATTCCTAATAACTTTTCTTCATCATTCATTAAGTCCCACTTATAGTCAGAAAATAATTTTTGAAGTTTTCTAGCATCACTTCGCTTTTCAAACGGTTGATTTACAACAAAGTTCCAAAATTGTGGATCAAATTCAATTGGATAGATTTCATCATAATAAATAGATGGGAAGGTCATTAACTGAGTATTTTCTCGTAAAATAGCTATTAATACAGCATTTTTCCCTTCTTCATCTAAATTGCTTTGCAAAGCCTCTAACCGTGTAGACATCTCATTTACGGCATCATTTTTTTCTTCTTCAGATTTTAAATTATTAATTAACTGGGTATTAAATGACTGATACTTTACAGCAGGTGTATACGGATAAATTCCTATTAATAGACAAGTAAGAATACCTAATGACAATAAAAAGTTTAAATTAAACTTTGTCAATCTAATAACAGAGCATCCAATATAGGTTACTAAAGCTGCAATTACGATTAATACGGAACCCATTGTTGCCACTCTGGTTCCTACCATCATCATACATAAACAATGAAGAAGAATGAGCAAAAAGATCGGCCATTTTTTTCTTACTTCATATAAAGCTTTAAATAACAAAGGTAAAAGCATAAATAATAATGCACCTAATACATTAGCTGCGTGGTACAGTCCTTTAGACATCAATAACTTAGGATCTTGATACCTCTCATATCCACCTGTAAACCAAGATAAAAAGTTAGCCTGTGTTCTTCCACCATAACTACTGAAAGAAACACTAAATAAATCGGTGATAAAGATAATACTACAAATAATAAATGAAGTCATAATAACAATCTTATTAAAGGTAGTTGTTGTAAAACGAGCTAGATATACACAATACATTAATACAAAAGGCAAGATGAGCATTAAAATATATTTTAACTCTATTTTTAAATCTCTTCTAAACGTATCTGGTAAATTGATATCAAGCGTTCTCATCGTTTTAAAATGCAACAGTGAATAAATAACTAAAACAGTTCCAACGATGAGTGTCATTTTAAATGTTTTATCTTTGTTTTTATCAATAAATAAAAAGCCTATGATTGCAAGTACTGGAAGTCCTAGAAAACGAATAACGGTTGATGGAACAATTAGATTATATTGTTTTAAAAAATCATTTAATAGATAATCTAAATCAACAATGGGTTGTATAACTAAAAAAATAAAGACTAAAGAGCAATAAGTTTTTGGACTTTTTAAGATCTTAACTATTTTATCTTTCATATTTTCCCTCCACCAACTCTTTAATTTGAGAAATAATTTTATCATTTTGATATTGATATTGTTTTAATGCAACTTTCATTTTATTTAACGCTGTTGGATGACCTATTATGTGCTTCATGGCCTCATAAAAACTTTCATTCTCATTATCTACGACTAATCCAAAATCAGTTTGATTTAATTGTTCTTCAACCCCCGCTACTTTTGTCGCTATAACTGGTGTTTCACAAATTAAAGATTCAAATACAACAGTTGGTAATCCTTCATAGCGAGAAGGTAATAAAAAGCAGTCAGCTAATTTGAAATAAGCAAATGGATTTTCACGATAACCAATTAATCGACACGTCTCTTGACATCCTAGCTCGTTAATTTGCTGTCTTAATGAATCTTCATCCTCACCATGACCTATTATAATAATATTATGCATAAGTCCCTCTTGAATTAAACGCTTATGTATACTTATAAGACGATCGTATCCTTTTTGTGAAACTAGACGTCCGACACTTATAAATGTTAAATATTGATTATTGAATAAATGTAAATCCTCTTCTTGCACATCTTCTTCGTACTTATTTCGTATTAAGTCACTTTGAATAATATTATGAATCACTAATACTTTTTGTTTAAGATTAAAGACTTCCTCATATGATTGAGCAGCTACTTCAGAAACAGCAACATTAGTGTCAATCGAATTTAAAGTTTTTTTCATGAGTGGCATATGATTTGAAGAAAAATTTTGTTTCTTATAATCTAAATGCACCCAATTTACTTTTTTAGGGCTAGACCCGTTTGCAACAAAAATTGTGCAGAATCCTTCCTTAAATGCAATTTCAACATCATAGTGCCCTAGGTTCATTTTTTTACGCTCTTTTTTTATCTTATAGCCAATCAATCCTGTTTTCATTAAACTCACTAAATATAACTTATTGATTAAATAAGGAATATTTTTTTGTTTTAGCAGTTGACTTAATGATTGATCAATGACTCTAAAGAATTTTGTTCCCTCTATGACGTTAACGCTATCTGGAATGTCTTTTAACATTTCCCCATGTTTGTGTAAAACAAGTAAATCAATGTGATAGTCAGTTTGACTAACTAATTGATCTAATAAATTATTTAAAACACGTGAAACACCGCCTAACGTCATTTCATCTGTCACAAATAAAACTTTTTTTGACACATTTTCACTTCCAATCATTCTATCGCTATACGACTTAAATAGTTGATGATTAATTTGAGTAAACCATCATTCTTAACCACATTTTATAGATGCCCTATTTTCTCATCTTCCCTAGCGATTGTTTAATACTTAAAAGAATGCGTACTAAATCATACCGTCTTTTACTATATAACCATAAAATAAAACGATCTTTAACGACTAACTTTTTGACGTACGAGTTTCTTAACCAAAACGGGAATTTTTTCTTCATAAAATTCACTGCTTGATTGATATAAATATCTCCATTTTCAACGTTTAAATGACGAGAGCATCCATAAAGCATCAAGTTTTTAATATATAAAAACTCTATTTCTACACGATAGTTACTACCGCAGTAATCATCCACTAATTGAAGTGCTCGGTAAATATCCAAACTTTTTTCACAATAAGTATTCATAATAGAGCCTTCTCGTTGAAAGTAATAATAAAATGCTTGATTAACTTTAACTACTTTTTGCGCTTTTGATAAGACAATTGGAATGCATCCTAAGTCTTCATACCAAATACCTAATGGGAATTTTATATCTTCAAATAATGTTTTCTTAAATAGTTTATTACAGGCACTATTATCTATCGTTAATAAAGAGGGTTGCGTTCGAACATTTCCTTCTATAAAATCTCCGCAGGAAATATATACTTTATGCCCATCTTCATAAACATTTTGAATATCACATACAACTAAATCAGCTGATTCGGAAATCGCCTTATGGTACATGATTTCACACATTTTTTCCTCAATCCAATCATCGCTGTCGACAAATAATAAATACTCTCCGTTTGCAAAATTTAATCCGTAATTTCTAGCATCGGCTAATCCACCATTTTTCTTTTGAACAGAGATGACTTTTTCAGGATAATCTAACACAAATTGATTAACGATTTGTTGTGATTGATCAGGACTCCCATCATTTACACAAATAATTTCGATTTCTTGTAGCGTTTGATTCACTAAGGACTTCAAACAACGAGCTAAATACTTCTCTACATTATAAATGGGTACAATAATACTCACTTTCGGCACAATTAATCACCTTCTTATATTTAATCTTTCTTTAACTGACGAATACGATAATAGAACTTTAATCGCTTAGGACTTTCGTAAATCCAATATCGATATTTATCAACTAAGCTTAATTCACGCTTAATTGATTGATAGTATTTATTATTCCTCCAATTCCCAACATTTAATTTTAAGAAATCATAAAATTTATCAATGATCTCATAAGCCATTTTTTTATCTGAAATATAAATCACTTTATGAAGTTCATATTGTATTTGTTTAATCATTAGCATCTCTAATTCACAGGCATACTGTTGTTTTAAGTTCCATTCTTGATAGCTTTTCATGATTTCTTGTAAAGCTAGGATTGTATGTAATATTCGTTCGTCATTAGCACTTGAAACATTATTCATTCGATTAGCTAAGTAATAATAAAGTAATTGGGACTCTATTGCTAATGTTTCACACTTTGCTAAAAGTTTAAGCGTGAAAGTTAAATCTTCACTACGATAGTCTAATGGAAACATAATATGATTATCTTTTAACACCGATGTCTTAATCAACTTATTCCATGGAGCTGGTGTAATTTTAAATAGTAAATCTTTATTTTCTTTAATAGATAGTAAACTATTCGATTCAATGGGTATTTTCATCTCCACTAAATCATTACTATTTTCATAACACTCATAATAATTACAAATAATGACATTAGCTTTCGTTTCAATTGCCTTTTTATATAATGATTTTAAAAAGTCTTCATGAACATAATCATCTGGATCAATAAAAATGACATACTCTCCACATGCCAAACTTAATCCTAAATTTCTAGTCGCACCAACACCTTCGTTTATCTTATCAATGACACGAATTCTAGTATCTTTAGCTTCATACACTTTCATTTTTTCTAACGTTTGATCTTGTGAACCATCATTAATTGCAATAATCTCAAACGCTTCAAATGTTTGATTTAATAAACTTTCAAAGCTTTTATCAATGTAATCTTCAACATTATAAGCAGGAATAATAACACTTATCTTACACATTCTTTTACCTACCTTCTTACAGTTTAGTGATTAGCCCTTTTACGATTAAGTAAATGAGTAGCTCGCTTTACAAACAATTTAAATTCATTAAAGAACATATAATAAATGAATGAATAACTAACTAATGCAATAATTCCCAAGCCTGTTGCCCCAATAAACCAAATCATAAGATGTTGTATCCCATTTGGAAAAACCAATCTCCATAAATAGACTCCAGCAAAAGTAAATCCAAACATGATGACAGTACGAGTGAATACAAACTGATAGTAATTCGATGAAGGTAATCCAAATACTTTAGGATAAACGAGTTGTACGGACATAAAAAAATCTATGATTAAGTGGGTTAAAAAGGTTCCTAATAAAATACCAACAATTCCTAACGGTTTGACTAATAACAAAGAAAGACCTAAATTTGTAATCGCCGATAACAAAGCTATTTTTTTAGTCTCTTTAAATAATCCATTTACATTTCGAACCACTAGTAACGGTTCACGTGAAACTAAATAATAAGTATTCATAGCAAATAAGAAAACCGAAAAGTATGATAAAACATACAGTTCATCTTTCATCCATAGCCGTACAAAATCGGTTGCTGTAATAAATAAAATACTTGTAACAATTGAACTTAAAAAGAATGCAAAATTAGCATACTGCAAAAAGATTTCATACTTGTGGTCATCATCACTTGAAAATAAATGACCGAAACTATCCGATGGTGCCTGAATAATACCATATAGAACTTTAATTAAACTAGAACAAATCATATTGTAAGCATTATAAACGTTGGTCATAAAAGGTGAAATAAAATAGGTTAATAAAACCGGATCTGTATTTGATAGTACAACACCAGAAATTTTATGAACAAATACATGCTTTGTATTTTCAAGTGCACTTAAATCTCGACCTTCATGGTTATTTCTTAAATATGGATACAACTTTAAAGCTTTTTCACGTGAATAGACGTATGAAGCAATACTTAGTATCCCATCTAAAATTAAAACAACTTCAAGTGATAACCCCATAATAGCAATAACAATGACTAAAATAGAACGTAATAATGTAATGATTTGTATCCCTAAATTAATTTTATAATACTGTTGATCAGCTTGAACAACGATATTTGGTCCCATTAAAAAGTAAGAAATAACAACAGGTACTAGTAATAAAAAATAAATACTATAGATTGAAAAGTTAGAGATGTGTCCACTAGTTTGACTAATAAATAATGGTTGAACAGCTCCAACAATAACTCCTAAAACAAGTATAATTATTCCTATTTTTCTAAATAGATAAATAGCTCCATTATATAATTCTGTTACCTTTTTCTCATTTCTATGAGCTAATGGTTGATAAAGTATTTGCTGAAAGGCAACTCCAAAGCCTCCTTCTACTAAGTTTAAAACCGCCATAATTTGTACCATCGTTGAGTATAATCCATTAATAGAATCTCCATAAATATGTGAAAACAAGCTGAACTTCACAAATCCGATGACAGGTAAAATTAAACTAGGAATTGTAGCTACTAGCATATTTAGTAGCGAATGTTTCATACGCATAGAACCACCTCTAATTTGATAGTCTTTCCGATTGACTATATTTTATCAAATTTTAACATTATGAAAAGGTGTGTCATAGAAATACCTATGACACACACTTCTCTCTAAAGACTTTTGACTGTCTTTGTTTTATTATTTAACTCTAAAATAATTTTAATGAGTTTTCCTTAGGTGAGTAAATTTTCGAGCTACTGAATTGAGCTTGGAACTAGTGAATTATCCTCACTTTCTACACTGGTTGAACTTTCTGTTTCTGCACCTGCTGAGTTGTCTGTTCCTCCACCTGTTGAGTTATCTGTTCCTTCACCTGCTGAGTTATCTGTTCCTTCACCTGCTGAGTTATCTGTTCCTTCACCTGTTGAGTTGTCTGGTCCTCCACTCGTTGAGTTATCTATTCCTCCACCTGTTGAGTTACCTGTTCCTCCATTTGTTGAGTTATCTGTTCCTTCATTTGTTGAGTTACCTGTTCCTCCATTTGTTGAGTTACCTGTTCCTCCACCTGTTGAGTTACCTGTTCCTCCACCTGTTGAGTTACCTGTTCCTCCACCTGTTGAGTTACCTGTATTACCTGAGTTACTAGTTGGTGGTGTTATTACTAAGTTATCATTTACAGTTGAATTAGATTCACCTTTTACAGGCGTCTCTATTTCAATACTCTCATCAGTACTTGTACTATTTTCTGATGCACCACTTGGAAGCGACTCATTATAATATGTTTTCACCCACTGTGCACCTTCATACTCTTCGAATCCATTGAAGCTAAAATTAAAATTAAAGTTTGGAGATTGTTTTTCTAAATTAATCAACATTTGGTTGCGAGCATCTTCAATTGCCCCTTCATACGGAAACGCGTAGCTTAATTTAAAACTATAATACGGGTTATCCATATAACCGTATTGGGCACTTAAAACCATGCTCTTGATATGAATAAAATCTAGTGGATTTTGGCCATTAAAAGTTGGAACTAGACCTAATAAATATTGAAGACCAGATGTCATTTGATTAATTGAAATATTAGTTTCAATGTTATTTCCTAGTACATCTAATAGATCTAAAAACTCATTCACTGTATTCATTTCTGTTAGCATTTGATTAACAATTCCTTCGATAACTAACTGCTGGTGTTCTGCACGACCTAAATCGCCTTTAGCTAACGTTTTACGATGGCGTGATAGAGCTAATGCTTGCTCACCATTTAGGTGTTGATACCCTTCTTCAACGGTAATCAAATGTTCACCAAACTGGCGATTACTGTCCTGTTCTTCAATCGTAACAGGAACATCAACATAAATCCCTCCAATTGTATCAACTAGCTCTACAACCCCTTTAAAATTGATCTTTACATAGTAAGGAATATTTAAATCAAACATCTTTTCAACTGACTCAATAACACATGTCGTTCCACCATTATTTGAGTGTGTGATTTTATCTTTAGTATTATTAAAACATGGAATTTCAACATATGAATCGCGTGGAATAGATGTCATGGTCACTGATAAATTCTTTGGATTAACTGTTGCTACAATTAAAGAATCTGCTAATGAGGCAGCTTCTAGTCCCTGCTCTGTTGAATCAACTCCAATTAATAACATAGAGAACGGTTCATCAATTAACGAGGTGTTAGTAATTGCTAAGTTAGATCCTTCTTGTTTAATCACTGTTTCAATATTAGCTAAAACTTTCGTTTCATTTTTAATATCTTCGAATCCTAATTGCTCTGAAAATAAAGATGAATAGTTGTCTCCAACAATAATAGCATCAATTTTTCCATCATATAAATCATGAATCATTGTCACCGGTGAATCATATTTTTCAACTTCAGCTTCATCTTTCAATTCATTTTCTTCTAAAAACTGATTAATGTTATCAATAACCTCTTGCTTTGTTAAGTTTAATGTTCCAATGGTATGTCCCTCTAAATCACTAACTTCACTAAAAGAACGATCCGTCATTGTCACTAAACTATAATTAATCACTGATTCTTGCATTGTCATATTATTTAAAGAATTATAAACACGAGTATTAACATATCCAAAATAAGATCCAAAACAAAAACCGATAAGCGAAACTACAGTTAGAATACTTGTTCCAACTTTGTTATTTGATTTAATAAAAAATAAACCAAATAAGAAAACAGTTAGATACAAAAAGATAAGAATTAATGAAATATTTAAACGTAATAAAGAATCAAATCCCGAGTACTGATTAAAGTAAATAATATTCCAAATTATCGGAATAATTGGTAAGAATAAAATCAATCTATAAATCCATTTCAAATTTTTATGACTAAACATGTCTTTCCCTCCTTACTCACCTAAGATAGCTTTTATAACGACGTCATCATTCGATTCCGTTAAAATAAATGTAGCTTCATTCTGAAACTTTTCAACATCTTCTAAAGAAGTCTTTTCATATTCCCAACTTGCTTTAACTGAAATACATTCAATGACTTCATCTACTACTTCTATTGTATCTTCTAAATTAACATCTAAAATAGTAACATTATTAACTGTCAATAAAGAGGTTTCGTCATAGTCTTTAAGATAGTAATCTAAATTCTCATAAAAGTTATCAATTGCTTGTTTTCTAAAATTAGACTTCATCTCTTCGTCAATAAACTGTAATCCCCCCACATCATTACGTCCTGTCTTATTAGACCAAGTATAAAAATCAGCAATAAAATTTTTAACGACTAATTCTACATAAGTTTCTTTCGTTAAATTTGCTTGATTTGATTGATAATCCTCCTGAGCTTGAATTAGCTCTTCAAAAATTTCTTTTTGATAAGCTGTTGCCATATCTGATAGTTGATAATTCTCTCGTGACTCTTCAACAAGCGGCGAAGTTGGTCTTACTGAATGATTATTGTCATTATCAGTAACTCCTTTAACTTGATAAAGTAAAACCCCTACTAGTAGTAATGTGGTAATCAAAGAAAGACTTCCAAAAACTATTAGTGGATGTCTCATCGTCTTCTTCATCTTCACGTCTATCCCATCCCTTTCTAATTCCTTTACAACTACATAAAATTTTTTATAACCTCTTCTGCCTATCATACTTCTTGGTTGGATTCTGCTTCTTTCACAAACCATAGTGATAACTATTCGAAGAGAAGACATATAAAATAATTTTACCTGATTTAAACATAATTGAAAACAGTTGACTATTTTTTTACACAAAAAATTGCATTTTTATACATGTTTTTATCTTTAAATAAAAAATAGTTTTCCTCTCAATCAATTAAAAACTGAAATAATATAAAGAAAAAAACTAAACCTAAATTTTATTAAACAAAAAAATCTTAGAAAAAGAGGGACTCGTTTTTCTAAGATTTTTTATCATTTTAACCTTTAGACCTATCGTTGAATTAACGAAAGAAGATTTTTTGAAAAATTGGTCTTTTATTATTTATTTTTTTAATTGAATGTTTAATTCCTCTAATTGTGCATCGGCTACTGTACCAGGTGCTTCTGTCATTGGGCAAGATGCTGATGCATTTTTAGGGAAGGCAATAACATCACGTAAACTTTGTGATCCAGTTAAAATCATAGCAATACGATCTAATCCTAATGCTAATCCACCGTGTGGAGGTGTTCCGTATTTAAATGCATTGATTAAGAACCCAAATTGTTCTTCAGCTTCTTCTTTTGTAAATCCTAATGTTTCAAACATACGTGATTGAATGTCTGGGCGGTAAATACGTAATGATCCTCCACCTAATTCATAACCATTTAATACGATATCGTAAGCTTGCGCTTTTGCATGATGTGGATCTGTATCAAATGTATCAAGGGTATCTAAGCTTGGCATTGTGAATGGATGGTGCGCAGCAAAGAATCGTCCTGCTTCTTCATCGTACTCAAATAACGGCCAATCAATTACCCATAAGAAGTTAAATTTAGATTCATCAATTAATTCTAGTTCTTTACCTAAATGTAAACGTAAAGCTCCTAAACTATCTGCAACGACTGATTTCTTATCTGCAACAAATAATAATAAATCTCCGATTTCTGCATTTGTTGCTGATTTAATATTAGCAACTTCATCTTCATTAAAGAACTTAGCGATTGGTCCGTTGAATCCTTCTTCAACGACTTTAACCCATGCTAACCCTTTAGCTTTATATTTTTTAACATAGTCTGTTAACTTATCAATATCTTTACGAGAGAAGCGATCAGCTGCTCCTTTCACGCATAACGCCTTAACTTCGTTTCCTGCTTCAACAGCCTGAGCAAACACAGAGAAACCACAGTTAGCAACGACATCATTTAATGCGATTAATTCCATTTCAAAGCGTGTATCTGGTTTATCTGACCCATAACGAGCCATAGCTTCCTCGTAGCTTAAACGTGGGAATGGACGCGGAATTTCTAAATCCTTAACATCCTTCATCATTTTAACTAACATTTCTTCAATCATATTCATGATTTCTTCTTGCGTTAAAAATGATGTTTCAATATCAATTTGAGTAAACTCTGGCTGACGATCAGCACGTAAGTCTTCATCACGGAAGCAACGTGCAATTTGATAATAGCGCTCAAATCCTGAAACCATTAATAATTGTTTAAAGATTTGTGGCGACTGTGGTAAAGCATAAAAATGTCCTTCGTGTACACGGCTTGGAACTAAATAATCACGAGCTCCTTCTGGTGTTGATTTATTTAAATAAGGCGTTTCAACCTCAATAAAGTCTTTTCCATCTAAATAACTACGAATTGACTTTAAAATGTTGTGACGTAAGATAAAGTTCTTTTGCATCACTGGGCGACGTAAATCTAAATAACGATATTTTAAACGTGTATCTTCTAACGCATCTGTTTCATCTGCAATAATTAACGGTGTCATTTCTGCTTCAGAGATAATTGTTAATTCATCTAAAACAATCTCAATATCTCCCGTTAACATGTTAGGATTTTTACTTTGACGTTCTGCCACTGTTCCTTTAACAGCAATTACATATTCATTTCTTACTTTATTAGCCGCTTCTAATACTTCAGCGCTCACCGTTTCAGGATTAGCCACTAACTGAGTAATTCCGTAACGATCACGCAAATCAATGAAAACTAATCCCCCTAAGTTACGAGTTTTTGCAACCCAACCTTTTAATTCTACGACTTGACCAACATGTTCAAGTCTTAACTCTCCATTATTATGTGTACGATTCATCTGACTCACCTCTTTTTAATGTTGGCATCCACAACCGTGACCAGTTCCACCACAGCATTCATGCTCATCGTCATGTCCATGTCCTCCGCAGCATTCGTGCTCATGATCATGTCCATGTCCTCCACAACATCCTCCACCATGTTGATGATTACGTTGTTGATCTTGAATAATATAATCAATAATAAATCCTACTGGAATACTTTCTTGTGTTCCTGTTTGGTTATTTTTAATATTGATCATTCCTTGTTGTAACTCTTCATCACCTAATATTGCTGTATAACGTGCACGATAGCGATCCGCTTGCTTAAACTGACCTTTTAGATTTTTTCCTAAGTAGTCTGTTTCACAAGCTAATCCACGTGAACGTAAATCAAATAATAAGCGTGATCCAAAGACTTTTGCATCCTCACCAAGTGTAATTAAGAAAAGATCGACTGAATCTTCTCCTGCTACTTGGATTCCTTCTGCTTCAAGTGCTAATAATAAACGTTCTAATCCCATACCAAATCCGATGGCAGGAACAGATGGTCCACCTAATTCCCCGACTAATTTATTATAGCGTCCTCCACCACATAACGTATTTTGTGCACCAAATCCTTCGATTTCTGCTTGGATTTCAAAAATTGTATGCGTATAATAGTCAAATCCTCGAACTAACGTTGCATCGTATTCGTATTCAATTCCCATCGCTTTTAAGTATTTTTGAACACTCATAAAGTAAGATTTATCTTCGTCAGTTAAGTGATCAATCATTTGTGGCGCATTTTTCATAATTTCTTTATGGCGATCCGCTTTACAATCTAATACGCGTAATGGATTTTTTTCTAAACGAACTTGGCAATCTGAACATAATGATTCTTTATGTCCTTCAAAGTGTGCTAATAACGCCTCTCGATAATTTTCACGACTTTGAGTATCTCCTAATGAGTTTAATTTAACCTTAACGTTACGTAACCCTAATACTTGATATAACGTAACTGCTAAAGAAATCACTTCTGCATCAATAGCAGGATCGGCACTTCCGAATACTTCCGTTCCAAATTGAACGTGTTGACGATAACGTCCTTTTTGTTGACGTTCATATCTAAACATTGGCCCAATATAAAACATTTTTTGAACCATTTGGTCTGCATATAGTTTATTTTCAATATAACTACGTACAACCCCAGCTGTTCCCTCTGGACGTAATGTCATTGAACGATCTCCACGATCTTTAAAATCGTACGTTTCTTTTGAAACAACATCTGATGTTTCTCCTGCCGAACGATGATATAGTTGCGTACTCTCAAACATTGGGGTACGAATTTCTTTATAGTTGAAAATTGAACAGATTTCACGAATTAAACTTTCAACATTTTGCCAACGGGCACTTTCTTTCGGTAAAACATCATATGTTCCTTTAGGTTTACTAAAATTCATGTTAAATCTCCTTTCGCTACATTACTTAAGTCTTTTTTAACCATTTCATTAACTAAGTGTGTGAGGTTCTTTTCGAGTATAAAAAAAGTCCTTAGAATGATTCTAAGGACGTAATCTACGCGGTGCCACCTTACTTGTAACAGTTCTTTTACTGTTACCACTTTAAAACGTTAACGCCGTCAACGAATATTCCTACTATATGAGTTCAGAATATTTCCTCACGAGTGTCTATCTATAAATTATCCGTCGAAGCTTCCAGCCTAGGCTCCGTTCTCTGGTACGCATAGTATTTAAAGAATTTCTCGGTCATCGAATGTATGTGTATTATAGACTGTTTTCTTTATTATAATACATTTTTTTTTAAGATTCAACGATTAAAGTAACAGGACCATCATTTGTAAATGATACTTCCATCATCGCTCCAAAAATTCCTGTTTCAACTTTTAATCCGTAATCTTCTCTCAGAATTTGATTAAACTGATCGTATAAAGGCTTCGCCACTTCAGGACGAGCAGCTTCGATAAAGCTTGGTCGATTTCCCTTTTTCGTTTCACCATATAAAGTAAATTGAGAGACTGATAAAATAGCTCCCCCAACGTCTTTAACAGATAAATTCATCTTACCTTCTTCATCTTCAAAGATTCGTAAATTAGCTACTTTTTTAGCACAGTATTCTAAATCTTTCACACTGTCCTCATGTGTTAAACCAACTAATAACATCAATCCTTGTTCAATTTGTCCTGTCACTTTTCCATCGACCATCACCTTGGCATCTGTTGCTCGTTGAACAATGACCCTCATTCTCTCACCTCACTACTGAATGATACGCTCAACACTAAAAACATCTTTAATACGTTTAATGGCATTCACAATTCCAACTAACTGTTCTACATTACGTACGGATAACGATAAATGAATCACGGTTGTATCATTTGATGTTAAGGCATTGAGTTCTGTAATATTCGTATTTAACACCGTTAATTTTTGAATAACATCTCCTAGTACATTTTTACGATCAAGTGTCGTAATCTTAATCTTTGCACTAAATGAATTAGAATGTTCATCATCCCACTCTACCGGAACAATGCGGCCATCTGCTTTCACATTATGACAATCTGCATGATGAATCGTAATCCCGCTTCCTTTTGTAATATACCCAACAATCGGATCACCAGGCACAGGATAGCAGCACTTTCCAATCCTCAAATCGACATTATCTAACCCATCTACAATAATTCCAAAACGATTTTTAGCTTTCTTTCGGTGCTCTTCTTTGAATTTTGCCGCTTCATTAATTTGTTGAATTAATTCTGTATCATTGACTTCTTTTCCATCTAAGAAATAACGTTCAATAATCGTTTTTGAAATAAGACGCCCACGACCAATTTGATAATACAGCTCATCAATTTTTTCAACACTTTGTTTTTTGTAAATATTTAACAATTTTTTAATATCAATATTGTTTAATGATAAATCCTTTGAGGCAAGTTCTTTTAAGAACATTTCCTCTCCTTTACGAGTATATTCTTCTCGCTTAATACGATTAAAATACTGACGAATTTTATGACGAGCTTGTGACGTTTTAACGATATTTAACCAATCTTCACTTGGGCCAAACGAATTACGTGATGATTTAATCTCTACGATATCACCCGTCTTTAACTGATAATTTAACGTCACAATTTTTCCATTTACAATGGCACCTGTTGTTTTATGACCTAAGTCTGTATGAATTCGGTACGCGAAATCAAGGGGTGTTGATCCTGGTGGAAAATCAAATACATCACCATTTGGTGTGAAAATATAAACGTTCGCATTAAAGATATCATCTTTAACTAGCTTCATTAACTTTTCGGCATCATTAACTTCTTCTTGATAAGCAATCAGCGTTTCATACCACTTTAGTTTATCTTGAATCTCTTTTTGTTCTTGTTTTGGTGTGATTTGACGATTTTCCTTATACGCCCAGTGTGCAGCAACCCCTTGTTCCGCAATTTCATCCATTTCCTTCGTACGAATTTGCACCTCAAAAATATGTCCATTTGGACCAATAATGGTCGTATGTAACGATTGGTACATATTTGGTTTTGGCATCGCAATATAATCTTTAAAACGATTGGGAATTGGTTTGAAATTCGCATGAATGACACCAAGAGCAGAATAACATTCTGGAACAGAGTTAACGATTAAACGAATAGCTAATAAATCATAGATTTCTTCGAAATCTTTTTGTCGTGTTAACATTTTTTTATACACGCTATAAATATTTTTGATACGACCTTTAATCTCAAATGGAATATGATATTCCTCTAAAGCAGCTGTAATTTCTGCTTCCATTTCTTGAATTTGTTGTTCACGCTCATGTTTTTTCTGCTTAATTAACTGAGCGATTCGATAAAAGTCTTCCGGTTTTAAAAAGCGAAGTGACGTATCTTCAAGTTCAGCTTTGACACGATACATCCCTAAACGATGGGCGATCGGAACATAAATCTCCATCGTTTCATGAGCAATAGAGCATTGTTTTTCAGGTGGTAAAAACTTTAACGTTCGAATGTTATGTAAACGATCGGCTAACTTTACTAAAATGACACGAATATCTTTACTCATCGCTAATAACATTTTACGATGATTTTCAGCCTGTTGTTTTTCTTTTGACTTATATTTAAGCTTCGTTAACTTCGTCACACCATCTACAATTTCAGCAATTTCTTCATCGAATAACTCGGCAATCTCTTCTTTTGTAATTTCAGTGTCTTCGATAATATCATGTAATAGCCCAGAAGCAATTGTTCGTGGGCCTGTTTGCCACTTCGCTAAAATATGAGCTACTTCAATTGGGTGAATAATATAAGGTTCACCTGATTTACGCAGCTGATCTTTATGTTTTTGAAAGGCAAGTTCAAAAGCACGCTCGATAATGGCAATACTGTCTGGATTTTTAATATACGTTTTAGCTTGCTCTAAAACATGATCAATTGATATTTCATACCCGTTTAGTTGGTACATAAGCACTACTCCTATTGTTTAATCTACTTATTTTATTATAAAGCTAAAACTATCATTTGTTTCAACAAAAAGCATTCTTTTTAAAACTTTCTTGAGATGAAAAAAAAGGGTGATATTTCATCAACCGCTTACATCTTTATCATCTTAAATTTGTCATTTAATAACTGTTTTTAAAATTTTAACATAAAAAAAAGTAGAAATGCAACAATAAATGCTCCATCTCTACTTATTCTTTAATATTTCGTCTATTAATATTTCATTAATGATAAAACTTCATAGTTTTCTAATGTTTTACGACCATTTAACTCTTCTAATTCAATTAAAAAGGCGCATCCAACAACTACTCCACCAAGTTGTTCAATTAACTTAACAGTTGCTTCGACTGTTCCACCTGTTGCTAATAAATCATCAACAATTAAAACACGTTGTCCTGGTTTGATCGCATCTTTGTGCATGCATAATGTATTTGAACCATACTCTAAATCATAATTGAATGAAACTGTTTCACGTGGTAATTTACCTGGTTTACGGACAGGTGCGAAACCAATTTTTAATTCATGAGCCACTGGACATCCAAAAATAAATCCACGTGCTTCTGGTCCAACAATAATTTCCGCTTGCTGTTGTTTTGCAAATTCAACCATTTGTGTTGTTGCATAGCTATAAGCAGCTCCATCTGCCATTAATGGTGTAATATCTTTAAATTGAATGCCCTCTTTTGGAAAGTTAGGTACATTCGCAACATAATCCTTAAGATTCATGTGTCATTTCCTCCCTAGCTGTTTTAAAGGTTGTTTTTAATTCTGACCATGTCGTCAATTCAAAAAATTCAAGCATATCAAGCTTTGACTTTTGCTGTTGATACGTCTGTGCTTCGGACAAGTCTCGCTTCGTTGCGCTATCTGCTGGAAAAACAGAACCATTTCTTATTATAACAAGTTCTACTTCAAAAAACACCTGTAAAATAAACAATAATTCATTTTTACTAATTCCTAAACGCGTAAAATAATTAATCATTTGATTATTTAATGTAATTGGTCCATGCTGCTTAACGACTTTATAAACCGTGATAAACTTCTCACGTGCAGCAAACGTGACATTTGTCTCTAACGGAGCCATCACAATATTTCCTGGTTTTTTTGAAGTAATTAACTCCAATAACTCCTCCTTTGACGCTGGGAGTTGATCAATTAATAACGTGTCGACTTCACTTGCTTCTAAAGCTGCTTTATATGGCGTAGCTAGTTGAAGTTCGTTCTTTCTTTGTTCATAAACTTGCTTGTTACGAAGATCAATCAATTGAAATTCCTCACACATCATATCTAAAAAATGAAACTGAACACTACGATTTCCATTCCATTCGTTAATTTTAGCTTCTCCTACAAAGCTAAATAATGTATCAGGAGTTAAATACATCGCAAGCGAAGCTTGATTAAACGCAATCACATCGACTGATTCTTGATCTTTATATAAGGTGAATTTTAAATGCTGTAGTTTATTTCCGATCGTTTTTACATTTTTAACATAAACATCTCTAATTTCAATGAGTGGGGGGCGATTTCCTTCTCCAAACGGAGCAAGCATCGATAGTTGGTCAACAAATGTCACATTTAAATCACCTAGTGAGAGAGTTAAATCTACTTGTAAACTCGGTGATACTTCAACATCTTTTAAAAGATCATTCATCTTATCTTCTAAGGCTTGTAAATTTTCTGGGGCAAACGTAATACCAGCTGCCAAAGCATGTCCCCCAAAACGTTCAATCAGTTCATGACATTCACTTAATAGCTCAAACAAGTGATATCCTTCAACCGCTCGTGCCGATCCTTTAATTAATCCTTCATGATCATCTGTCACCACAAATACAGCTTTTTGCCACTGTTTTGCTAATCTTCCAGCAACAATTCCTAAAATCCCTTCATGCCAATTTGAAGAATATAAGATAACGACTTTCTTTTTCTTTAACGTGATTGGGTCAACTAATTGACTCGCTTCATCCAAAACTTTTTGTGTCGTTTTTTGACGCTCACTATTAAAACTTTCAATCTGTTTAGCAATTAACTGAGCCGCTTCTTTCGTTTCTGCTATTAAACATTCAACAGCTAAAGCAGCTTCATCCATTCGTCCGGGTGCATTTAATCGAGGACAAATTTCAAAACCAACATTCACTTCAGTCGCTTCTTCTTTATCTGTTTTAGCTAATTCCATGATTGCATTTAATCCTTCAATTTCTGTCTCACGTAAGGCAGCTAGTCCACGTTTAACAATTGAACGATTTTCATCAATTAGTGGAACAACATCTCCAATTGTTCCAAGCATAGCAATCGCATAAAAATCTTCAGGAATAACTTCCTGTAATAAGGCCTCTGCTATTTTTAAAGCGACTCCCGCTCCTGACAGTTTATGAAAGGGATACTGATCATCAAGTTCTGGATGTAAGATGGCAAAGGCATTAGGTAATGTTTCTTTAATTTGGTGATGGTCTGTAATAATTAGGTCCACCCCATGTTCTCGTAAGATTTTTGCTTCATCAACTCCAGCAATCCCATTATCAACCGTAATGACTAATTGATAACCATCAGCAATAGCCTGCATAAATGCATCTTCGTTTGGTCCATACCCTTCATAAAAGCGATTGGGAATATAGTAGTTAACTAATGCACCTAATTCTCTCAAGCAACGAACTAAAATGGTCGTTCCCGTTACCCCATCAGCATCGTAATCTCCATAAACTAAAATCGGCTGTCCTTCATCGATGGCTTCATTAATTCGTGTAATAATTTTATCCATTTGTGAAAATAAAAAAGGATCATGATGAACCATTTCTTCAGTAGAGAATGTCTCAATATTCTCTTTTGTCGCCAATCCTCGTGATAAGACAAGTTGTTCAACTACAGGATGCAAAAGCGTATTCAACGACTCATAGTCGTCTCTAAATATGTCAGATTTTTTCCAATTCATTGTTGATTTAAACAAAGTTATCTCCTCACCTTCATATTTTTAAGTTCATCCTCATAGGCTTAAGCAAAATCATAACTAAAGTATGGGTGGAAAAATTATGAAAAAACAAAGCGTAGCACAAGGAACAATGATTCTCGTTTTAGCCGGTTTAGTCACAAAAGTCTTAGGGATGGTGAACCGGGTTATTGTTACACGATTACTTGGCGAAGATGGAATTGGAATTTATATGTTGATGGCTCCAACCCTCATGCTTTTAACAACATTTTCAAGCATAGGACTCCCAATTGCCATTCCAACATTAATTTCTAGAGCCAATGAACGCCAAAAAAAGATCTTGTCTGTTTCATTAATTATTGCAATGATTTCAAGCTTAATGGTAAGTATTATTCTTTTCTTCGTTGCAAAACCGTTGGCTAATGATTTATTAAAAGATCCACGAACTTATTTACCTCTTATTTCAATTGGACCTCTTTTATTCCTGGTATCTTTGTCAACGATTATGAAAGCTTATTTCCAAGGGGAACAAAACATGGTTCCTTCCGCAATCTCAACGTTAATTGAGCAAATCGTTCGTATCGTCATTTGTATCTATTTTATCAATTGGCTCTTACCGTACGGTATTGTTTACGCAGTTGTCGGAACCATTTGGGCCTCTATTGCTGGTGAATTTGCCTCTATTTTAATTCTTCTCTTTTTATTCATGAAACATCTACATCAAAATCATCGTGGGGCAACCTTAAAACCAGTTCGGCTAAGCCCGCAGAACTTTAAAGACGTCTTAGCAATTTCTCTTCCTGCAACTGGAAGTCGCCTGATCGGTTCATTTTCACACTTTCTTGAACCTATCATCGTCGTTCAATGTTTATTTAAGATTGGTTATCAAAGTGAGGTCAGCGCTAAGTTATACGGAGCTGTAGCTGGCTTTGCACTTCCTATGGTATTAATGCCATCGTTTATCCCAAATGCTGTCACACAGGCGATTGTCCCACCAATTAGCCAAGCCTATGCGAGTAAACGATATGATCGCATTCATTATCATTTAAATAATGCTTTCCAATTGTCGTTTTTACCAAGTGGAATTTATACTGTTTTACTTATGGTATTTCCTGTTGAGCTTATGAACTTATTATTTGCCTCTTCAACCGGGGCCAACTATTTAATTATTATGGCACCAGTCTTTTTATTACTTTATTTTCAAGCTCCACTAACGTCTACATTACAAGCCATTGATGAGGCTACAAAAGCGATGAATACAACATTAATTTCTTCAATTATAAAAATTATGATGATGATTGTCCTTTTACCTATTCCAAATTTAAATATTTACGGACTTGTCATCGCCGTCTTATTTAATGTTGTATTTGTTACTGTTTGGCACTATCTTCTTGTAAGAAAGTATATCGGTTATCACTTAAATTTAAATGCTGTTATTAACGCTGTCTTAATCATCGGAATTACTTTTTTACTTGGATCTTATTTAAAATCGACGATTATTTTTAGCCCTAACACTCTTTTAAATATGATCATCATCTGCTTCATCATGGGAATTGCTTATCTTTTCTTAGTTATTGTCTGCGGATTATTTCCAAAAGATAAGATGGTAGATACTCTACGTTCTAAATAACAACCATATTATAACATAAAATGATAAAAGGGATAGAACAATTCCTTTGAGAATCCATATGAAAAAACGTCACTAAGTTAGTGACGTTTTTTTTCTTTCATATTAAGAGATTGTCGAGTTAAACAACGAAGTTGCTGGCCATCATAAGCAGCATAGTAAACATCTTTAACACTAAATATACCCTGTCTTTCTAATTCTTCATCTATCCATTCCGGCGTTTTTTGAATTCTAGTTAAGTTTTCTTTTTCTAACCCACCAGACGTAATAATGGGTAATGGACAAAATGAAGTATCTTTTCTTTTGAACGAAGACAGTTGACCATTTGACTCTAAAATAGCATACTCGACTTCAAAAATAGATGAAATGTTATTGGCTCTTAACTGTACCATTAAATCGTCAAACGTATATCTTTGTCTTCGCATCTCATCTAAATTAATTTTTCCTTGATGAATTAGTATAGATGGTTTTCCATCCACTATCTCGCGAATCTTTTTAAATCTAAGGGTCATGAAAGCGGATGTAAACTGTAAAGTTCCTAGCAGTCCAACGGCTAAAAGCACTTCATGAACCGGACGATCCAAGCTATCAATGCCCATGGCTGCAATTTCTGCCATTAAAACAGAGACAACTAAGTCTAATAAGGTTAACTGACCAACTTCCCTTTTTCCCATTAACTTAAAGACGATTAATAGGACAAAATAAAAAAGTGTCGTTCGATATATAACAACATAACAATTAGAATCCATACGATACCCTCTCCAATTATTTATTTTATTAGTTTAAACCGCATAAATATCGCTTAACTCTCATACAGTTGTAATGAATACAAATAAAACTGTAATAGGAGTTGAGCGTATGTCAGAAAGACTAGGAAAAGCATTACTACATGGTATTGCATTTATTGTTATTAGTATCCTCATCCTTGGGCTTCTTATAACAACTTTAGCTTATTTTGAATGGATTTCCGTCGGTACCCTTGAAAAATTAATCTATGTTTCATTTATCGCCACGTTCTTTATTGGAACAGCAATCATCTCAAAAGGATTTGCTCAAAAAGGATGGTTAATTGGAATCGCGATGGCAACTTTTATGGTATTATTAAGCATGCTATTTTACACAATTGGTGTTGAGACTTCATTAACATTTAAATTCGTGATTCGTAGCATCATTACTGTTGTGGTTTGTATTGCAGGTGGAATGATTGGAGTTAATCTACCAAGTAGAAAAAACTAATCATTAATATAAGAAAAGAGCACTCTAAAGTGCTCTTTTCTTATATTATTTTTCTAACTTACGAGAGATGGCCTGACGTTCAAAAATCCACTTTTGTCCTTCATCGTTAATTAATGTAACTGTTTGCTCTTCTAACGAATGAATACGTCCATGAATTCCGCCAATCGTTACAACGCGATCTCCTTTTTCTAAACTATTTTGCATCGTATTAACTGCTTTACGACGCTTATTTTCTGGGCGAATTAATAAGAAATAAAAAATTAATCCTAGTAAAACAAACTGTGCAATCATTGAAATAACGCCTACATTCATGCTAATTTTCTCCTTTATCATTTTTAATCATTCTTTTATAGTGATTAAACTATTTTAAAAGACTTTAAACGGTTTAATTAAAATCCGCGTGATCCTGGTTCATTTAATCCATATTGCTCAAAGAACTCTTCACGGAAATCTAGTAAACGATCGTTACGGATAGCCTCACGAACTTGTTCCATTAAGTTAATTAAGAAATGCAAGTTATGATATGATACTAATCGTTGACCGAATGACTCATTTGCCTTAATTAAATGGCGAATATATGAACGCGTATAATTTTTACATGTATAGCAATCACAATTTGGATCAAGCGGTGTAAAATCACGTTCATAAACTTTATTCTTAATAACGACACGCCCAACTGACGTCATCGCCGTTCCGTGACGAGCGATACGCGTTGGTAAAACACAGTCAAACATATCGATTCCGCGAATTGCACCATCAATTAAATCATCTGGTGATCCAACTCCCATTAAATAACGTGGTTTATCTTTTGGTAAATAAGGAACTGTATACTCAATCATTTTACGTGCCACATCCTTAGGTTCACCAACAGATACTCCACCAATTGAATATCCTGGGAAATCCATTTCAACTAACTTCTCTGCACAATACTTACGTAATTCAGGGAATTCTCCACCTTGAACAATTCCGAATAATGCTTGTGTATCTGGATTTTTATGAGCTTTTTTACCACGCTCTGCCCAACGAATTGTACGATCAACAGAATTTTTCATATATTCGAATGTCGCTGGATATGGAGGACACTCATCAAATGACATGATAATATCAGCACCTAATGAATTTTGTACTCCGATTGAAATTTCAGGAGACATAAATAATGGTGCTCCATTTCGGTGATCACGGAATGTTACACCTTCTTCTGTAATTTCTCGTAATTTACTTAAACTAAAAACTTGGAATCCACCAGAGTCTGTTAAGATAGCTCCACCCCAGTTTTCAAATTTATGTAATCCACCCGCTTCTTCAACGATTTTCTCACCCGGTTGTAACCATAGATGGTAAGTGTTTGCTAAAATAATTTTTGCTCCCATTTGGTCTAATTCTTCTGGTGATAATGTCTTAACTGTTGCTAATGTTCCAACAGGCATAAACACAGGTGTTTCAAACGTCCCATGTGGCGTATGTAACTTTCCATAACGCGCACCTGACTGTTTACATTCGTGTATTAATTCATATCTAATAGCCAAGTTTGGCACCTCACTTTTATAATCTTAGTTGCTATTTTTCTATAATCAGCATCGCATCTCCAAAACTAAAGAAACGATACTTTTCTTCTACCGCTTTATGATAGGCATTCATCACGTGTTCTTTTCCTGCTAATGCTGAGATTAACATGATTAACGTTGATTTTGGTAAATGGAAATTTGTAATCATTCCATCAATTCCTTTAAACTCATACGGTGGATAGATAAAGATATCTGTCCATCCTTCACATGCCACAAATTTTCCGTGATCACGTGCAATGGTTTCAAGTGTACGTGTCGATGTCGTTCCAACAGTGATAATACGCCCACCTAACTCATGTGTTGCATTTAAAATATCAGCCGTCTCTTGAGACATTTGATAAAACTCTGCATGCATATCATGATCTTCTACACTATCCACTGAAACTGGTCTAAACGTTCCAAGCCCAACATGTAACGTCACGTAAGCAATCTTCACACCTTTTTCTTGAATCTGATTTAATAATTCTTCGGTGAAGTGTAATCCTGCTGTCGGGGCCGCTGCCGAACCGATTTCTTTTGCAAATACGGTTTGGTAACGATCACGATCATCGAGCTTTTCAGTAATGTACGGCGGTAAAGGCATTTCTCCTAAAGAATCTAACACTTCATAAAAAATACCCTCATAAATGAATTTAAAGATACGTTTTCCCATATCTCCTGTCCCAATACATTCAGCTTTTAAGCGTCCGTCACCGAACTCAACGATTGTTCCTAATTTAACACGCTTAGCAGGTTTAACAAGTGTTTCCCAGCAATCTTGCTCTTCTTGTTTAAGAAGTAAAACTTCGATACTTGCTCCTGTATCTGGTTTTTGCCCCATTAAACGAGCTGGCATTACTTTTGTATTATTTAAAACCAATGTGTCGTTTGGTCGTAAATAATTAATGATGTTATGAAACACTTCATGAGTTAATTCACCCGTCTTTTTATTTAAAACCATTAAACGCGACGTATCGCGATCTTTTAATGGAGTTTGTGCGATTAATTCTTCCGGCAATTCAAAATCGAATTGATCTACTCGCATAACACACCAACTTTCTATGTTGCAAAATTTATAGCTCTCTATAAATTATCTACCAAATATCGTTATTTTTCAATCTTTATTTTAAAGGATAAGGCACGTTTAAATGTTCACAGGCTTGTGGTGTGATAACACGTCCACGCGGTGTTCGTTTAATGAATCCTAATTGAAGCAGATACGGTTCATAAACATCTTCTAATGTTTGTGGTTCTTCACCAATTGAGGCTGCAATAGCTTCAATCCCGCAAGGACCGCCACCAAAACGTTCAATGATTCCCATTAAATATTTATGATCAACATAATCTAAACCTAATGAATCAATATCTAAACGATCAAGCGCTAATTTTGCAATCTCATGAGTAATCTCCCCATCTCCAATTACTTGCGCATAGTCGCGAACACGGCGGAATAAGCGATTAGCAATACGAGGTGTTCCACGTGAGCGACGCGCAAGTTCTAACGATGCCTGGTCATCAATCGGTGTTTCATAGACAATCCCTGTTCGCTTAACAATCGATTGTAATTGTTCTTCATTATAATACTCTAGGCGATTAATGACACCAAAACGATCACGTAAAGGTGCTGATAAATCTCCTGCTCGTGTTGTCGCTCCAACTAGTGTAAAAGGTGCTAAATCTACACGAATTGAGCGTGCTGATTCATCTTTTCCAACAACAATATCTAAAACATAATCCTCCATCGCAGGATATAAAACTTCCTCAATACTTTTTGGCAGACGGTGAATCTCATCAATAAAAAGAACATCTCCTGGTTCTAAAACTGATAAAATAGCTGCTAAGTCACCGCTTCTTTCAATCATTGGACCTGATGTTGTTTTAATATTAACTCCCATTTCATTAGCAATAATCGTTGCTAACGTCGTCTTACCTAAACCCGGAGGGCCAAATAATAAGACATGATCTAATGATTCATTACGATTTTTTGCTGCTTCAATAAAAATACGTAAATTCTCTTTAACTGCTGTCTGCCCAATATATTGATTTAATCGCTCAGGACGTAAGCTTAACTCTGACTCATCCTCCATCATTTCATCAGGTGCAACTAAACGTTCTTCTGTCATGCTCCAACCTACTTTCTCATTCTTTTATTTTTACACAAGATGTTCAAACCATACAAAACTCATCGTTTAACCTTTTTATCATTTATTTATAAACAGTCTCTCGGTTCATTTTCCTGTGAATCCAATTCAAAAATGTGAGACCATTAGACATTAAATAATCTCATTATTTTACAAGTAGCTGTAATCCTTTTTTAATAATTTCATCAACTGATGCATCAATGTCTTTAAATGCATTTTTAACTTTTGTTAATTCCTTATCCCCGTATCCTAATGCTTGTAGTGCCTCAAGAGCTTCAGCTAAACTATTGTTCATAAATAAAGCAGCCTCTGGAACGACTAACTTACCTTTTAAGTCTAAAATAATTTGTTGAGCGGTCTTCGGTCCGATTTTTGGGAATTTGCATAAATATTTTGCATCCCCATTTTCAATGGCATTTCTTAATCCACTCATATCTTTCATTGCTAATATCGCACAAGCGGTCTTCGGTCCAATTCCACGAGCACTGATTAAATTAATGAATAAATCATGTTCTTCCATTGTTTTAAATCCGTACAAACTCATATCATTTTCTGATACGACTTGATGAGTAAACACTTGAACAGCTTCCTCTTTTTTAAATTCATACGGATTAGCTGTATAGACTTTATAACCTACGCCATTAACATCAATGACAACAAAATCTTTTCCACTATAAGCAACATATCCTTTTAAATATGCAAACATCATCATCACCTCTTTATCGGTTCATTATAACACAAAAAAACAGTTGTAAAAAGAGCACAAAGCAAACATTAGTTCTATTTTGGAAAACCTATCTAAGTAAATTTTAATTTTTCATCTTTAAAATAACCTAATACTACTTAACTAATAAAATGATCAACCTACTTGAATCTTGAATATCATCATTAATCTATAAGCTCTCTTCTAATTTTTATACAAACTTTATGATGAAATAAAAAAGTACTAGCTCCAACTCATTTAGAACTAGTACTTTTTTTATTAACATTAATTAATGTTTATTTTTATAACTATGAATGAAGTTATAGTAGTAAGGGCAAACAATAATAAATCCACCGATAATATTACCAATTGTTGCAATGAATAAGTTCCATGCCATTCCTGTATAAGTAATATCAGCACCTAAAACTTTTGCCATAGATAAAACGAACATATTAGCGATACAGTGTTCTACACCCATAATAGCGAATACAGCAACAACTAAAATACTTAATAAACATTTCCCTGCAACGTCTTTAGCTGCATAAGCAACATATACCCCACCTGCAATTAAAACATTACATAAAATCGCACGGAAGAATACTTCAGAGGTTGACAATGTATTAATCTTAACCTCAGCAATATGACGAATACTATTTGCTACTTCTGGATCGACTCCATTTGTAAATAAGTTTGCTCCCGCTAATAAAGCAACGGCTAATAAAACACCTAAGAAGTTTCCAATCCAAACTAATGCTAAGTTTTTAACAAAAGCTGATAGTGGCACTTCTTTTTTAAAGTAAGCTTTCCCAATTAATGTGTTTCCAGTAAATAAGTCTGCTCCTGTTAATAAGATTAAAATTAAGGCAACAGGGAATAAGAATGATCCGATTAATTTACCAACGAAATGATTTTCCATTTGTCCATAAACTAATAAATAACCTGTATAACCTAATCCAATAAATAATCCCGCTAACATACCTGAAATAATAACGACACTATTTTTACGTGATACTTTATACTTACCAACTTCAACTACTTCATTTGCAATTTCTTTAGCTGATAACATACGCGGCTGTTGCATATACTTTTCCTCCATTTTTATATCTTAGTCTTTTCCAACTCTCACTTGAGATAAAATTCCTTTAATAAAATATCATTTTTTCATATTTTTTTCAAATAATTTTTCTACATTTAGCTACAAGAAAACGATTTTATTTTAAAGAGAGAGGGAAATTAATAAAACTTGTGTTTTTTTAAATTTATTAGTCGAATTTCAAGTCTAAATAAGCTCTATATTAGATTACAACAATTATGTAAAACTATTTATGATGAACTATGAATTTAATTGTATTTTTATGTTAATTTTCTAATATAAGACAGGTGCTTATGTTTCAAATTTATAAATTATCTTATTCTGTTTAAGAGGTATAACACTAATTCTGAATCAAGAAAACAATGAATTTTATTTTTTACGTTTCGTTTTTTAATTAACTAATTGATCTCATAAACAACAACTGTTCAAAAAAACTGATTATATATGATTCATTAATTACCAATCATGTAGTTATCAAACAGATTTAAAGTTAGGTTGTAAAACATTTTTACTAACTTTTCTTTTTCTCCTTAAATCATTAAATTTAAATGTTAAAAAATAGAATTTTTGGTATTTATTAAAGGTTTTCGTCCTCTTTTTTTTACGATATGATTTTATTAATCGACAACTATGACCTACAAGAAAGGATGTTTTTATCATGCTAATGTCACATGATAATTGGGCATTAAACGCCTTTGAATTTGACGTGAGATATTATTATCCCACTACAACCGATACCCCTTATGCCGGAATGTTAGTTTATCGACAAAGTGAATATGAATTTCTATTTGCAGTTTTAATGGAAAGTCCCAAACCGACGCCTCCTCAAACAACCCTGTTTTGTGAAAAAGAGCCCGGATTTATTTGGGAATGTCCTGAACATTTAAAAAACTCGTTTGATGCTTACGAAATTTCATTAGAGCAAGTCGTTCGGGATTGGAAAATTTTTAAAACCCTCACTGGGACTATGCCCTCTAATTTTAAACCTTTAGATTATGCTCTTTTGCAACAAGACTTTCCTTTACAAGTTTTAATAATGAAGCCCGTTGAAGACAAACTCTATCCTGAACAAACACGTTTAAAGTCTATTGATCTTTTAACTAGCATCTTTTTCAAAGATACTTATGGTGGCATTTGGTGTTTGACGAGAACCAATATTTCTACAATCTTTTTAATACAAATGAAATATTCTCCAACCACTCATACCATTAGCCCTCATTCAGATATTTTTATGTTTACAGAATTAGCGCTCAACCTTTTCCCGTCATTTTCTAACGTGGAAGATTGGGGAAATCTAACATTAAGTCAGCTTCTTCAAGTAACTAATCTTCTGATTCATACCTCATCTCATGAAGAATCGGTAATTTCTCAAATAATTTATACCACGCTATCCTCAGATAAAGTTCAAAAATGGCTTAACCCTAATAATCGTTACTATTTTAATATCGTTTAGTTCAAGTTTATATTATTAATTTTTTTAACCCGTTTATTATGCTACTTATCAACGAACGACATACATTACTAAACATACCTCCCAATGAAATCTTAGCAAAAATAATTGTGTCTAGATCTCATTCTTTCACTCACTGAAAAAGCTCTATAATGGTCTAGGATTTCAAATAAAAAATGACTCTTTTAATAAGAGTCATTTTTTATTTGAATGTCATCTACAGATTAGTTTTTCTTCAACAAAACTTTTTAATCTCGCTATTCCTTAATTTTCAAAAATATAAGAAACTGGCTAAAAGATAAAATATTTTGATAAAAACAATAGGTACTTGTTTTTATAGCCTATCGTCAATAATCACCTTATGGATTTTTTTAAAGTAAACCATTAAAACCTTTCAAACACGAATGAAAAGATTTTAATCGAACTTAATTCTAATAATCAGTAGCTTTATTAAAAAAGAAGATTTAATTTTAATTCATCTCTTTGTTATTTGTTTCTATACTTAACCCCTTGAGGTGCTTTAGGTTTTTTACTTAAAATTTGATACAAGATCCGATAAGCATCTTCACTTCCTAATTCCATATAATATTTTAAAACTGATGGCCTAAAATCAAATGATCCGTAAACACCATTTCCAAGTTCTTTGCTTGGAAAAATTTCTATAATTCGTTTTCCATTAATCATCGGTTGATTTAACCTTGAACGTGGATCCAAATAAATAACGATAATCGTTTCACAATCCGTTTCAAGCAACGGACGCAATGGTGCTCGCTCATACTTCATTGGATCGACATAATAAGCCCCATTAATCTCAACAGGCTGATACAACATCGGTACAGCAGTTGTTGCAAGAAGTGCTTTTTTCATTCCTTTTTCATCTAAATCATTTAAATGAAAGTAACGTCTCTCCCTTGATTTTGAAATTCCACATGAAACATATAAATCAATCTCACTATTTTGAATTAAAGTAGGATTTAAGTAATAACGAAAAGCTTTCTCGAATCCTTGACGTTTAAGTGGTAATCCCACATTATTTGCAACACCAGCTAAATTCATCATTCCGAAAACGGGAGATAATTGCCGCGTGTTTACTGAATCAATGATTTGACTCATTCGTTTCATATTTTCTTTACTGACTGAAAACACAGAGGACCACGGACAAGACAGCCAAAACGATTCAATTTCATCAGGAGTATATTGTAAAAATAAAGCCCCATTAATACCTCCAATAGATGATCCTGCAACGCATTGAACCTTATCTAATAATCCAAACTCCTCAAGTACTCTAATGACACCGACTTGATAAGCTCCTTTAGCACCACCGCCAGAAAAGACTAGACCAATATTTTTCATTTTTATCCCCCCTTTCTATCTAACATAATCTATGTGTTTGTCCTAACTCTGTGCTATTTTTTTATGATGCAAAATAAAAAAAGTTAGTACCAACTTTTAATTAGCACTAACTTTTTCATTTCATTTTTGATTAAGTAAAAAAGCATCCGCCTGCTCGTTTGCTAAAACGTTGGCATCTAATGTACAAAAACGTGTCGGATGATCTCCTCTATGAGTGGCTGTCTGATAACCAACTCTTTCATCTTGTAAATGTCTTGCAATCACTTGGCCTAATTCTCCAGTTGCTAACTTCATCACAAAAACACAGTGACTTTGCCAAGCATATTTTTTCTGATTACTTAATTTAACATAACATTCAATTTCACTATAACAGCCCGTGCATCCACGACACGGTATCCCTTTATTCCCATTTAATTTTCGAGCGATACAAGGCGTCGGTGTTAACGCGACTAATTTATTGTTTCGCCACTGATGTTTACAAAAAAGAGCAAAATCATTTAAGGCTCGCATAGAAACTTCTCGTTCATACTTTTCTTTTGAAACAGGGCTTGCATACTCTAAAATAACAGCGATGCGATCAGTTAGTAGCCAATGATTCATCCAATGATACAGCTCATAAAAACTTAATTTTCCACGAACAGATTGCTCATTCATCCATTTAAAGCTTTGAATGACGTCAAATTTTTTTATCCCATATTTTTTTAAACAAACTTCCTTCAACTCTGCTGTGAGTTTCATAAACCCTGGTTCGATGACTGTCTCGATTGGGATTAAGTTAATCTCATTTTCAACTAAGTTAAACTCAATGCATTGTCTAAATAAATTCATTTGACTTCTTAAAGCATCTTTATTTCCTTCTACCGTAAAAATATTAATTTTTTTCCCTCTTAAGTAGGATTCGCACGCATGAATAAATCCAAAGACATCTCCTCCTGAACCAGTAGCTAAGGCAAGTACATTAATTTCTTCTAAATGATGATAGACCGAAAAAATATCACGTTGACTAAATAAATCTTCGTAAACTTCATACGCTTCTCGATAACTTTTTGGAAATTGTTCGATTAAGGACGCGATAATGGCTTCTTGACTATTTTTTAAGTTATCAGATGAATTTCCATTCTTTTTCGCGTCATAATCCTTTGGTAATTGATGAAACCATTCATAAATAACCCCGTATAACGTTGGATTTAACTGTCTCATTCACCTCATCTCCCATCAATTAATTTCGTAATGCTACATTATATGAGAAGATGACGAAAAGTATGTAATTCTATTATAAATCTACAACTTGAAGACGCTCAACTTCAAAATACATTGACACTTGAACAAATCCTGACTGATTTGACGGATTGATTTCATTATACGGAAAATAAGCACTCATTTCATTATATAAAGGCGTTCGCTCCATGGCAAACTCAATCTCTTCAGAATAATTAATTTTAGCTAACTTACAAAAATAATTAAATTTATCCATTGCTTCTATTGGATCCTGATAGTAGCGGTCAAAATACACTTGCTCATCGGGTTGAACAACGACTATTCTAATACGCTTAAAACTTCTCTCCATAGTTCCCCTCCTCGTTCATTAAATTACTTCTCAATACATCTTACTAAGCAAATAATGAATTATGTTCACAAACTTGATTTCCCCCTTAAAACTCAATAACTTTATATAAAAAAAAGAAGGAATTTTAACTAAATCCCTTCTTTTTACATTTAATTCATCTAATTATGCTGTAATTTCATCCCATGATGGAATTGAATCTAAAGCTCCTAATTTAGTTGTTGTTAATGCACCAACTTTGTTAGCATTTTTCGTGAAGTCAACTAACATCTTTTCATCCTTTAAAATAACTTTTGGTTGTTCTAAATTAGCAATTTGTGATAATAAGGCACCAATAAATGCATCTCCTGCTCCAGTTGAATCAACCATTTTAACTGCAATACTTTCAACCTTGTGTGTGTTTTCAATCGAAACCAGTGATCCCTCTTTACCTAATGTTAACGTCACGATTTTAGCACCTAAGTCATGTAAGGCAGCAATCATCTGTTGATGATCAGACTCTCCTGTAATAATTTGTCCTTCCTCTTCTGAGACTTTAATTAAATCGACATGTTTAATAACTTCTTTGCAGTGTTTTACAAATAACTCTTGTTTGTCATGATATAAGGCATCACGATAATTTGGATCAAAAGAAATAAATTTATCATGTTGATTTGCAAACTCAATAAACGCTTGATAAACTTCATATAATTGTGCACCTAATAAGGCAGTCGCACTACCTAAATGAATAATTTTACAATCTTTAAAAGCATTGAAATCAATTTGTTGTGGTGAAATATTTCCATCCGCACCACGCATGAATTCAAAATCACGTTCTCCGTTTTCATCAATTGAAACATAAGCAATCGTTGTCCCTAAGTGTTCATCTTCAATCACTTGAGATGTTCCTACCTCGTAACGATTCAATGTTTCAATTAAAAACTTTCCAAATGAATCTTTTCCAACGGCTCCTACAAATTCTGCAGATGCCCCTAACTTCACTAATGCTGTTGCTACATTTGCAGGGGCTCCTCCCGCTTTCTTTTGAAATTTCTCAACATCAACTAATTTTTTTCCATTTTCAAGTGAAATAAAATCAATTAATACTTCACCAGGACAGATTACTTTTGCCATGACTCCACCTCTTTTTACTTGTTTAATTCCCAAATTGTTGTTTCTAAGTTTGCTATTCCATCAACAAAGAATTCAATACCTGTACTCTCTTCTTTAGTAAAGATTCGTGTTGAAAAAACTTCTTCTCCTTCATTGACAAAAATCTCAATCGATGATGTATCAACAAAAATTTGTAGTGTTAACTTATTTGAATCAAAGTCACATTTACGTTGTACCCCATATTCATCTCCACATGTACGACCTGATTTTGAGCGATCTAAAACAAGCTTTTTATTACGTAAGTCGTAGTAGAATAACGTTTCTTCATCTTGACTTGTACGCAGCTTTACCCCAACTAATTGTGCGTCTAATGACGTAAAATTAGCCATTAATTCATAAACCGTTCCCTCAAAACCAATAAACGATTTACTTTCATTTTGAAGTTGGGTATTAACCTCTACACGATTACCACGTAATTGCTGTAGTTCCTTTACAGGTTTTTGTAATAACTTATTTCCAACAACCTGTAATTCGCGAGGTAACGTTAAACAGTGAGCCCACCCATTTTCATCACTCACACAGTCGATACCAGGAAGTCCAAACCATCCAACTAAAATGTGTCTTCCTTGAGGGTCAACCATTGTTTGTGGCGCATAAAATTCAAATCCACGATCTAACTCTGTAAATTCACCATGGTTAAATACGGCCTCTTTCCAATCAATTTCTTCTCCGATTAAATATCCTGATTGAAAAATATTTTGATATTTATCTCCATCTGGTTCCATCCCTTGAGGTGATATAATCATAACACCTTTCCCATTTTGTGTAAAGTAGTCAGGACATTCCCACATAAATCCATTTCCTTTAAACGTTGTCTTTACTTCTCCTTTATAATTCCAGTTTAATAAGTCTTTTGATTCATAATAGACAACCGTACCTTGATTATTATCCATCTCCGCTCCAACTAAGCAATAGAATGTATCATCTACTTTAAAAACTTTTGGATCTCTAAAGTGTTCTGTTACATTGTCTGGAGCAGCTTTAATAACAGGTTCTGGATATTTATAAATTTCTCCTTTTTTATCCATTACCGCTAGACATTGAGTAGGATAACGTACCCAATCTTCATCGCGTGAATTTCCTGTATACATTAAATATAGTTTTTCATCATGTTCAATCGCTGTTCCTGAAAAAACACCATGACTATCAAAAGATTGATCAGGTTCTAAAGCAATCCCACAATCTTTCCAATGAATCAAATCAGTTGATGTGGTATGATACCAATACTTCACACCATGAACAGGTCCTAATGGGAACCATTGATAAAATAGATGATACTCTCCATTAAAATAACTAAACCCATTTGGATCATTTAATAACCCTGTCACTGGTTGATTATGATAAGTTTGTCGATACGGACATTCGCTCACTTGTCTCTTTAATGCCTCATATTCTTCTTTCGATACATCTTCAATTCGACGATAACGCTGTTCTCTTGTCCACTCCATATTTTTTGCACTCCTTTTTAAAAAGTAATCGTTTTATTTTCTTCTAACTAGCAGAAACTGCTTTAATCCCCAAGGAGATTAAAGCAGTCTTAATTAGATATTTTGTTTTTTATTAAAAACTTTCCCTAAAATAATTGTTGCAATAAATCCAATGACAAATGCAATTAATAGTGTAACCATATATTGAAGCATTGATTCAGGGCGAATAACAATGACTCCTGGTAATCCCGCAGGTCCTGGAGAAACTGATAAGACTTGCATAAATGTACAATAAGCTGACGCAACAGCTGAACCAACTAGCGCTCCAATAAAAGGATATCTAAACTTTAAGTTAACACCGAATACTGCTGGTTCTGTAATTCCAAGTAAAGCAGATACTCCCGCTGCAGAAGCTAAGCTCTTCATTTTCGCATTTTTCTTCATTAAATACATCACTGCTAAAGCTGCGGCCCCTTGTGCGACATTTGAAGCTGCAACAACAGCAAATGTTGGTGATCCTCCCAATGTTCCAATGTTAGCTAAAATTTGTGTCTCAGCCGTTACTAAAGAATGATGCATTCCTGTAATTACTAATAATGGATAGGCAACACCATAAATTGCTCCACCAACTGGTCCTAAACTAAAGAATAACCACATAACTGCTTCTGTTAATCCATCTCCCACCACTCGCATTGCTGGTCCAATGATAATAAATGTTAAAGCAGCAGTAACTAAAACTGAAACTAATGGCGTAATAATATTATCAAACATCGCTGGGACGATTTTACGTGAACGTTGTTCAATTTTAGCTAAAACAAATGATGAAACAATAACAGGTAATACTGTTCCCTGATATCCTACTTTTGCGATTTCATATCCGAAAATGCTCCATGCTGGCACAGTTCCATCTAATAAGGCTTGTCCATAACTATATCCATTTAATAAATCTGGATGAATCATGATGGCCCCAATAACCGCTCCAAGTACTGGCGTTCCACCAAAGATCTTAGTTGCAGAAAATCCGATTAAAACGGGTAGGAATGTAAAGGCAGCATTTGAGAATAGATTGATCATATCTGCTAAATCAGCCATTTGAGGATATGCCTGAATTAAAGATTTTCCTTCAATAAATAATCCCTCTGCTGTTAAAACATTATTTAATCCCATTAATAATCCGGCAGCTACTAAAGCTGGTAAAATAGGAACAAAGACATCGGCTAATGACTTTAGCACACGTTGAAATACATTTAGTTTTGCACCTGCCGCCTCTTTTAACTCTTCTTTACTAACTTCTTGAATATTTGCCACTTGTACAAATTCTCGATAAACTTGATCAACAATTCCCGTTCCTAATATGATTTGAAATTGTCCACCATTATTGAATGTTCCTTTAACTAGATTCATCGACTCAATTTGTTCAATGTCAATTTTTTTGTCATCTTTTACAACGATACGCAAACGTGTGGCACAACTTGCGACACTAATGACATTTTCTTCTCCACCTATGAATGCAAGAATTTGCTTTGCTGCTTCTTGGTATTGATGATTCGCCATGCTAATTCCTCCTTACTAATTCCTCCTTATATTTTAAAAATGAAACGTTTCATTTTCATCTCTAAAAAAAAGACCATTTAACTATCCCTAAAAATGAAACGTTTCATTTTTACATTAATATAATAATATATTTTTTTGTAACCGTCAACATTTTTTCACCGTTTTCATAAAATGTTTTATTTTTTCAAAACATTATCCTTTAATAAAATCTATAATTTAAATAAAATTTCTTCAAAGAATTGTTTTATTTCCCTAATAGTAAAGAAGAATTCTCAGTGAAACTGTCAGAGAACCCCTAAATGATAGAATACATTTAAGCTAATTACTTGTCTCTTTTTATCAAATAAAAAACAGCCTTCCATTAATGAGGCCACTGAAAAAGGAGCTTATTATTTTTAAAATAATAGGCTCCTTTTTCTTATTCCCTATAATATCCATTTTTTGTTTGATGACGTCACTGCTATTATGTTTTCTTGTTCCATGTATGGCAAGTTCTCTTCAATTGAATAGGCTGCATCAGCTAAGACTTCGTTCACTTCAATCACCGTAATGATACGCTCCTCAGTGATGGCAATATGTGATTTATATCCAGCAAACGCCTCAGTTTTAGATTTATAAACTATTTTAGCTTCTGGATCTGAGACAGAGAGAATAGCTTGGTAGGTTTCATTGATTAAGCGTAAAGGCTGATGTTAGGGAAAAATTTTATCGTATAAGGAATGTTCTTGAGAAAGATTTAATGATACTTGTTCAAAGTCTTTCATCATGATGAACCTCTAAAGATGTCATCAGTAAAAAAATGATATCCTTAATGATAAAAAACACTGAAACCATTCATGTTTCAGTGTTTTCTTTTTTTGTGAGGTGTTTTCAGTGGACCCTTCATTAATTAGCTGTTTTTTTTATTTTAGTTGTTTTACCTTGAATAAATTTTACAGGTAAAATCATTTCTGGTGAAACGACTTGTCCATCAATTAAGGCAATAATTCCTTTGACACTTTCTTTTGCGATTTTTTCGATGGGTTGACGAATCGTTGATATTTCAATTTGGTCATTTAAGGAGGTTTTAACACCATCAAAGCCTATGACTTGGACTTCTTCTGGAATACGGATATTAAACCGTTCTAAAAAATGAATGATTTGAAGCGCATAAGTATCCGTAACAGCAAATATTCCATCAATTTCTCGTTTCTCGATGACTTTTTCACGTAAAAATTGTTCCATTTTCTGATTGAAATTATCACTCTTTCCAGTTAAATCAAAAATTTCATAATTCTTTTGATTTTTTTCACAATAATTAATAAAACCTTTACGACGATTACGTGTCGTATTTTCTTTCTTAGAACCCCCACCAATAAAACAAAGCGATTGGCATCCTGCTTGATCTAATCCCTGAGCTGCTAACTCCCCACCTAAGAAATTATCACTACTTACATATGGAACTTGATCATTAAAAAAGCGATCTATACTAATAATCGGAAGATTAGATGAAACATAGGCTTCAATATCACTATAAGTAATCGCAATAATACCATCTACTTGATTTTGTTTAGCCATTGTAATATAGGCTAGCTCCGTTAGATAATCACCTTCAGAGTTACACAAAATCATCTTATACTGCTGTTGTCTTAAACATTTTTCAATATTATATGCTAATTCACCAAAAAAAGGATGCCATACTGTTGGTAAAATAAGAGCTACTGTCTGTGTGCGATTAACCTTTAAACCACGAGCATATACATTCGGTTGATAGTTTAATTCTTTAATCGCTAACTCAACCGCCTGTTTTGTTTTTGGCTTTACTTCAATATTATTGATCACTTTTGAAACGGTCCCTACTGATACCCCTGCTCGTTTAGCCACCTCTTTGATTGTTGACACCTTCAATCACACCTTTATTTCTAATTATACTTTATTATGATTAGTAACCGCTACATTTCTTCTAACAATTAAAAATCAGATAAAATCTAACTTTATTTTATCATGAAATCTTATTTATATAAGTGACAATAACCTTCACATTAAAAAGCATTTGACACTTTCCGTCTCACAAAATCAACTTATTATATTTTTAATGATTAAAATTAATTTTCTCTATTAAATAACACCTTTTGAATATTATTTTAATTTCTTATTTTACTTCTCAAATAAATCCCAATAAAAAAACGATAAGCAAAAGGCATTATCGTTTTTTTAAAATTAGCGTCCGCAACATTTTTTATATTTTTTACCACTTTCACATGGACATGGTTCATTGCGTCCAATTTTTGTCGATTTCATCGGATTAATCATTGGCACAATCACTTGATTCGCTTGAGCGTCATTTGATGCTTCAACTTCTTGATCCATCTGACGGAATCCTTTGTTTTCCCATGTACGTGCATGGTTGAATGCATCCATTAATAATACCATTAAGGCTTGTCCGATATTATATGATTCAATCTCAATTCCACGGCTTTCAAGTGCCATAAACGCTAATTTAGCTTGATATTTATAAGTAAAAGCGACACCCATTTCATGTGCAATTTCACGAGCCATCTTTTGATCTTCACAAATGTTTTCTGAAATAAATTTATAAACCTGTTCTAACTGAGGCGTCCATTCTCCTTGATCAATTCCATATTGCATCACCTCTTCTTTAGTTGGCATGTAATATGGTTTATCTTGATGCATTTCATATAACATAACAGCTTCCATTTCAGAATCAATTAATAATACATCACTTACAAATAATGGACCAAATGATTGAACATCACCTTTAAACGTTAACTTACAGAATAAAACATTTAAAGCCTCTTCTGGCGTTAACTCAGGTGCTTCATATTGATTAAATACAGAAACTAATTGGTTAAACTCACAAACTCCATATAGATTAACTAATGCTTTCATGTATAAGTAAATTAAATCTGTACGAACTTTAGCTTCCTCTAATGAGGCGTGATCAATCGTCGCATAAACATCTTTTACAATTTGTGGCATAACGTAAACCACTTCTTTACCATTCATGACGGGTAAAACATATCCTAAACTAAATAAAACCTGAACACAGTTACTCATCACTGCATCAACTGAAACATATGGTTCGTTCACTAACATGACGAAATCACTCATCATGACTTCATCTAATCCACAAAGAATATATTCTAAACGTGCTGCATCAGATAATGTCGTTTTAATGCGTTCAATAAGCCCACCTTTAGCTAATGATGAACAACCTTTTAATCCATGTGTATCAACAATCGCTTTTAATTCTGGCTTTTTTAACTTATTTAAAATTGTTTCAAAACTTTCATCATAATTACATTTAATCGCATTAGCAATCATTGATTCTTTTATAATCTCATTTATATTTTGCATCAGTAATCCCACCTTACAAAAGAAAAGTCAACTCGAAATTTATACTTTATCATATAATTCTTCAAATTGCAAAAGAAACTAACATTCAAAGCTCCTATTTCGACACATATTTTGTTGAATTTGATCATAAATTATCGTTTTTCAGTCTCAAAATATGTAGAAAAAACATCGATTTTAGCTTATAAATTCTCCATTAAAAATGCAAACTATTCGTATTATACAAAAAAAAAGGAGTGAAATAAATGGCTTTATTATATTTTTTTCATGTGTTATATCTATTCATGCACTATTGGGAGTTATTTTTGCCGAATTTTTCAAATTTATTTTAAATCAGCTAGGATTTTATCTCCAGTATGTTCTAATAACTGACCCTTTGATTTTGTTCTGACTACATTTTCTCTTTCCGTTTCATTTGATACGAATGATATTTTCAACTCACACTGCATATAGTGTATAAATATTATGACTATCAAACGAAAGGGGGATACAATGGCGATCTTTTGGTATATTTTTATTTCTTATATTAGTATTTTTATTCATGAACTAGGTCATTACTGGTCAGCTTATTTTTTCGGAATTAAAGCAACCGATGTCATCACAGGAATGGGGTTTAAACTCTTTTCTTTTTCAACTAAACATACCACTTTTACGTTTAACATGATTCCTGGTGGTGGCATGACGATTTATTCATCAAACGAGGAGTTAAACCTTTCAACATTTCAGCAGTTTATTATTTTAGGTTCTGGTGTCTCTTTTAACTACTTAACGGCTGTCATTGCAACAACACTCTATTTTCAAACGTCACTAGTCAAGGGCTTCTTCGCCTTTAATCAAATGATTGTTAGTTTTATCTATACGTTGTTTAACTTATTTTCATTTAATGATTTGATCGCTCCTCAAGTTGGATTAACAGACTCTATCGAGTGGGTAGCGGGACAATTCACAACAATAAAATTTATTTTATTTATTTTTATCTTTATGAATTTACTGCTCTTTTTATTTAATCTTCTTCCTGTTCCTTTTTTTGATGGAGGTCAGATGCTTTCATTATTAATCGATCCAATCCTTTACAAGATCGGAATAAAGGAGAATTTATTAAATAAATTCAAAGAACGCATCAATCAACTAGTAGGTATTCTTTTGATTGTTTTAGTATCTATTCCAATTATAAATGAAGTTTTCAACTACTTTCAAACGACGCGTATTGCTTCAAAACCCATGATTCGATGGATGTTAATCATTTTAGGTGCTATTCTAATTAAGCGTCTTCTTACTTCGATTCTGCATCACTTTAAACTTAATAAATAAAGGTCTGACCCATTAATGCATGGTGTCAGACCTTTGTTTTTATACACTTTTGAATAATAGCTGCAAGTGGCTGATATAAAAATAACGTGGCTAAAAATGTACTTAATCCATTGCCAAGAGATACTTGAAATCCTAGTAATAACCGTATCCAAAGAGCTTTCCAAGTCATTCCACTTAGCATAATGAATGGTAAATCAATGAGTGTCCCACATAAAAATGCCAATATAAATCCTAGTATAGCCAGACTATACTCAGATTTTAAATTTTTACCTATTACATCATAAATCCATGTATAGGTTGGGAAAACTAACACATACATGATCGTCCATAACTGAAGACCATACACAAGAATTAATAAAATACAAAATAATAAAACGGCTAAAAACGACTGTTTTTTAGGAAGGTTAACACCATATAACAAGACCGTAAAATTAAACAGTTCAACATACATCATCCATGAACCACAACTATAAATGATAAATAAAAGTGTCGCTAATAGCGACACTCTTGTCATTTCTTTAATCCTCATTTTACCAACCTGTTTCTGTTGTGTAGCTAAATACAACACGATCGCCATCATGAATCATTAAACTATCAACTCCAGGCGCTTGTCCAATTGGCATTTGTAAATCTTGTGAAGGTGATTCATAGCTATACATCCACCAAGGACCCGCTGCTCCATTATCTTTAGCACTTAATCCTAAAAATCCAGTAATATATAACCCATATTCTGATTCCGAAGCTTCAAGTTGTAATTCGTCTTGATACTCGACTAACACCTCACCTAATGACTCGGCATCTGTTTTTAGCTCTTTATTTTGTAATAATGTTTCGTTTGTTTCATCATTCACGATTGTGATCGTAATCGTTTTGTCACCTGCTTGTTTGCTCATTGGTGAGATGATAAATCCAACAACGGCTACTAACATAACCGCAACCAATGCGATGATCCCTTTTTTCATATTTATTTTCACCCTAAACGCCCCCTTTAATATGACTCTTTTTTCCTATCTCATAGATAGCATTTACTTCAACAGAGAAAGCAAATAATAAATTAGTAATTAATGACTATTGACAGAACCCCAACATCCTATTGTTCTAAGAGATATAAATTTCTAACAATCCGCTTGCCTTAACCTCTTGCTAAATGATACCAAGATAAAATCAATTGAACCGATCTTTATTTCTCTCTTTTAGGTCATGAAGTAAGATTAAATCTTTAGACAAGCCCCTCTTCACTAATTGCAAAATTCCCTCGAATTGATCGATTGATACGTAACCTATCTCCTCTTTTACAGATGTCTCTAACAAACAACTCATTCTAAGAGTAGATGATAATTGATCCGTTAATACTTCGTAATCGACCAAGCGAATTTTCCCATTTAAAAAGGATAAGCACTCAAATCCCAATTTTGACTCGTTATTTTAGCACTCCTTAATTTTTATGCCTAACTTATTAAATTATTCCCCGTTGTTTTATCAATCGGTTTTATTATAACTAAATCTCATTAGGCTGACAACTAGATAACTTGGAAACATCTTTCACATTTTAAAAATAAATGTTAGTACCTAAAAAGGAATAGCTCATCACTTACGTTTTCGCAATTAATGAAAACAGAGTGATATTTTTATTTAACCACGTATGAATTACATTAAAATAGCTAATAATAAAAATGGTACACTTTCATATCTTCTAACCATGTTTTAATAACGATGGACCTATCTTTAAAAAACTTGTAAAAAAACACTGATTTTTCAGTGTTTTTTTGTTAGCTTCAGTTTTATTATTAAAGAATCTACTCCTTATTAATGAAGTATTTTTTTAATCGGACATCATAAATCACACGAACGAGCTCATTTTTTTGCTGATAGGTATATGAGATTCGCTTAAATTCATAGTCTTTCCATTCTGAATATTTTAAAGAGTAAACCGTTAGTAAAGAACTTTCGCTCTCACTCTTAATTTCTAACGGATGAAATAATGTGAATGTTTCTTTGTCTTTATCTTCAAATTCATAGCTAATACTTTTCAAATCATAAGTTGAATTATTTTTTAAATAAGTTTGAAAAACAACACTTTCTTCTTGTTTTACTAAGTTAGGATCTATAAATTCAATGTCTTCTACTTTAATTAAGGGTGTTTGCTCCCCAATTACTTCCTGTTCTTTATAGGTGTAAAAGTCTCGTCCGACATCATAGGTAATAATCATCTCTTGTAAATTTTCATCTAGTGTCTTAATCATAAATCGCGTTAGCTCTAAATCATCTATCTCTAAACTACTCGGTCCAACACACTTAATCCAACTGCTTATATCATTTGGTTTGAGTGTATCTTCCGTGACAATCGTTGTATGTTGTCCATTCTCGAGTTGTACCTCGATTGTTACCCCTTTAATAATATAAGATGAATTATTTTTTATCTTTGTCTTATAGATCGCAAAGTCACTATCTTCTTGATATTCAATGGTCGGTTCGACAAACTCAATTTCATCAATTTCAAGATAGCGTTTATTGACTTGTCCTTCTTCAGTCTCCATTTGACATCCACATAAGCCAAAGAAAATAGCAATCCACAATAACACCATGACTTTCTTTTGATTCATGTTCACTCAATCCTTTTTCTTTTTTAATGTTAACATGAGCGAATTAAAGCACTTTTATACTTCATTTAGCCTAAACAAAAAAGCAAGCGTTATGTACGCTTGCTTTTTACAACAATTTTCGTCCTGGTAATGAATTATAAAGATGCTACCATTGTTCACGGGTTAATTTGACTTGATTAGCTTCACAAGCTGCATGTAAACGTGATGGAGTTGTTGTGCCTACAATTGGTTGAATTTTAGCCGGATGTCTTAGTAACCAAGCAACGATAATTGCCTCTTGGCTGACTCCATATTCATTAGCATATAAGGAAATAAGCTTTGCCATTTCTTTATATTCAGGTAAAACATCTTCTTTAGTTAAAGCTCCCCCAACTAACGGTGACCAAGCTTGCAGCGTGATCTCATGACGACGACAGTACTCTAAGGTCCCATGACTTCTATGATCGATTGAATTCATTAAACTATTCACATTCATTCCTTCATCAATAAGATTAGCATGAACTAACGACAATTCCATCTGATTCGTTATTAAAGGCTGATCAAGATAAGATTGTAAAAAATCGATTTGAGACGCGTTATGATTACTTACCCCAAAGTGTCGAACTTTTCCCTGTTGTTGTAACTCTGAAAAAGCTCTAGCGACTTCTTCTGGCTCAACTAAAGCGTCTGGGCGATGCAATAATAAACTATCTAAGTAATCGACGTTTAAACGCTTTAAAATGCCATCAACCGATTGAATAATATACTCATAACTAAAGTCATAGTGAGGTGCTGATCCTTCTCTTAAATCATTGCTTAAACGAATTCCACATTTAGATTGTAAATAAATGGATTCGCGTTTGACTAAGTTAGTTTCCCATATTTTCGAAAATACAGTCTCAGCCTTCCCACGTTTATAAATATCGGCATGATCAAAGAAGTTAATCCCTTCTTCTAAGGCAGCTTCAATTGCCTTTAACCCCTTTATCTCATCCTCCTTAGTAATAGGGATACTTGCATCCCAACTTCCACCTAGTCCCATGCATCCTAGTGCAATTTGAGAGACATTAAGATTACTTTTTCCTAATTTAATCTGTTTCATCATAAACTCCCCTTCATCCAAAGCTTACCTTTATTATATAAAAAGATTTCTCTTTTTTCATTAAACAATTTAATGATACGAAATGAAAAAAGGTTTAAACCCTTAACAGATTTCAACCTTTTTTATGCCCATCTATCAAAATAGTCAGATATTTTTCATATACGAAAAATTTTCTAGCTTATAAAAATTGTCACTACTGATATAAGTGATAATTAAATTATTTTTTACTTTTTATAGTCTTACTCTCCTTGATATTCCTCATGATGTTCTTCTGTCGATGAGTGTTCATGTTCAACTTCTTGATGTTGTTGAAGTTGATTCAACATCGAGTCCGATTTGTATGGAACACGTCCGGATGGTATCAATTGTGAGGCTGGACCTACATGATAATCTTGATCATCAAAAAAAATATGAGCATTAAACGCCTTCAAGACTTTATCCTTGGCTACACCACCGAGGAAAAACATCTCGTCTACTTTGCATCCCCATTCTCTTAATGTCAAAATCACTCGTTTATGTGCCGGAGAATTTCTCGCTGTCACAATTGCAATCTTCACTAAAGTATCATCTTTTTCTTTGATCTTAGATAATGTTTTTAATAACTTTGCAAAGGGACCTTCATTCATGGCATTTTCTGCATTGGCATTTTCATTTTCATAAAATGCCTCTAATCCTTTTTGTTTATAGATAAGTTCCGACTCGTCTGAAAAAACAACGGCATCGGCGTCAAAAGCGATACGAATTTCTTTTTGATTTGGATGATACTCACGAGGTGCATCGTATACTAAAGCTGCTGCAACTCCTTGATCAATCGCATCTTGAACCTCTTTTTCATTACGTGATAAAAACAAATCGATATTAAACGCATCAAGATAAGGATGCTTCGCCTCTCCCCCAGTAAATGCTGCTCGTACAATTGTTAATCCGTACTCTGCAATACTATTAAAAACACGTAAACCTGTTTCAGGACTATTACTAGATAAAATAATCACCTCTACGATCGGTTCTTCAAATTTTTCATTTAAACTTAATAACGCTTCAACTAATGGAAAGGCTGTTCCCTTAGGCAAGATAGTATTTTCATGCTCGATTTGATGTTTAGTATAAGCATCTATGCCTTCCTGTTCAAAGATTTGATTTTCACGCTCTAAATCAAATAAAGCACGACTTGAAATTGCAACGACTAATTTATCACTTAAATCATATGCCATTTAGATCACCTCTTACAATCCAATCCCATAATACATGTGGATAACTTTTTCTATGTTCATTATATCTATTTATTGTATATTTATCAATTATTAACCATTATTTATAATCATCTTTCACTTATTAATTTAAGAGAATAACTGGTTTAATCTCAATCATTAATAAACTAAAAAAGAATGATTGTATCAGCTTTAAAACTCAATATTTAAAAGACATTCTGAATGAGGTAGCGGAGATAGTGGTTCATCATTATTTCCTTCAAAATAAAGATTAACATCATATAGCTCTAGTAAATCGTCTCCTCTTCCCGATGCAATAAAACAAATGGCATTAACCTTGCACTGGGCACTTTGAAAAAACTCCTTAATCCATCGATCAACACTGTATAATCGGGTTGTCATTAACTCCACCGAAAGAAATTGCTTATCTTGTTGTTGTAAATAGCCTAAAAAAGGAACCCACTTCCCTAATCCGTTATATGTGATCTCGTCTAAAAAGAGACGATGATCAAAAACAATCGTTAGTGGAGATGTGGATGCCTTAACTGAAACATATGCAGATAAAATTCCGCTTGATCGCGCTTCGCGTATGGTGTCCTGATGAACAGATAAATAAACATCAACTTCTAATGCCTTTAAATAAGGGAGAATTGTTCCCCCACCAGTAAAAATAACTTGGCTAAAACTTAATCCATAACTAGATAAACTTTCAAAGACAAGTGAGGAAATAGATGGATCTGCCGTTGAAAACAAAATAAGTTCGACGACGTCAGAATTTAACTTCGTCATCTGTTCGATTAATGAAAACAAAACACCTTTAACGTAAAGCGATTCATTTACTTCTTCCGTGTGAAAGATTACTTCTAAATCTATCCCGATATTGAGCGTCTCCATCTCATTCTCTCCCCTAACATCTGTATGACAATATATGAAACGAACATTTTGAATAGAACAAAGGACATAAAAAAAGCTTCCTTAGCGGAAGCTTTTTTCTTAATCTTGTTTGAATGTATCACAGCTTGCAGTCACACGATTAATTTGAACATCATCAGCATGACATTTTAAATTTTCATTATATTTACAACGGCAAGCACTACATTTAATGTTACTAACGTCTGCTTTTTTATGCGTTGCATTAAACTCAGTCGCAAACTCAGCATCTTCTCTAATTCCTTCGTCCGCAAAGCTTTTACATAATGTTTCGTCAGTCGTTAAGGCATGAATCCCACGAACACTTACAACACCAGCATAACAATTTCCGTTATTATCATTATGTACACAATTATGTGTTCCGCATTTAATTGACATATTGAACTCTCCTTTATTATAACTTAATCACTAATCTCTTCTATTTTTTCCACTTTGTATGATTACTATTCTCTTTTTAAGTTGAAATAAATAATTTTAATTTCTTTCACTTTCCAAATAAAAAAGGACATGTTACAATATACTCACTTTTATACGTTAAGCCTAAATGTAGAATTTTGTAGGTAGGTGGGTTTAGCAAAATATAAAAGAAAATATAGTAGACGTATTTAACAACGGGTTAAATACACGGTAGATTAGTAGGAGGAATTGAATATGAGTCAAAAAGCAACGACAACTAAGCGTGATGGTTTTAGTTCACGTTTTGGTATCATTGCGGCTGCAGCAGGTTCAGCCGTCGGTTTAGGTAACATTTGGAAGTTTCCTTATATTGTCGGGGAAAACGGAGGATCAGCCTTTATTTTTATTTATTTGATTTCCATTTTAGCTATCGGCGTTCCTGTTTTATTAGCCGAATTTATTATTGGACGTCGAGGACAAGCTAATGCAGTTCGCTCGTTTAAAAAAATTGCACCAAACAGTAAATGGTCAGCCATTGGATGGATGGGAATTGTGGCTGCATTTATGATTTTAGGATTTTATACCGTGATTGCAGGATATACGATTCACTATTTCATTTTAACCATCACCAATTCCTTTGCTGGTATGAATTCAGCAGATATTTCGCAAACATTTAATACCTTTGCAACAGGCACAACATTACCGATTATTTATACTATTATCTTTATCTTTTTAACACTGGTTGTTTTATTTGGTGGTGTTAAAGATGGGATTGAAAAATACAGTAAAATTTTAATGCCTGGTTTAGTCGGAATCATTCTTTTATTAGTTATTCGTGCCGTCACATTACCTGGTGCGAGCGCAGGAATTGAATTTTTATTCAAACCAGATTTCAGTGCATTGTCGATGGATGCCGTTTTAGATGCACTTGGACATGCGTTCTTCTCTTTAAGTGTTGGGATGGGAACGATGTTAACTTATGGTTCTTACATTAGTAAAAAAGAGAATCTAACGTCTACAGCATTATCCATTGCCGCAGCAGATACATTAATTGCTTTATTAGCTGGATTAGCTATTTTCCCAGCCGTATTTGCCTTTGGCATTGATCCAACATCAGGTCCTGGATTAGTCTTTATTACATTACCAAACGTCTTTTTACAAATGAGTGGCGGAACATTTTTTGGAGCCTTATTTTTCTTCTTATTATTTATTGCTGCTTTAACATCAGTTGTTTCTATTTTTGAAGTTATTATTGCCTACATCACAGAAGAATTAAATGTAGGCCGTCATAAAGCGATGGCTTTAATTACATTAGCTGCCATTGTCATTTCATCATTTTGTTCATTATCACAAACACCAAACTCATCATTAATTTTTAATGGACATACTTTATTTGACTGGATGGACTTATTATCAGCTAACGTTTTACTTCCGATTGGTGGGTTATTAATTATGCTTTTTGTTGCCTTCATTATGAAGCCATCTGATTTAGAAGATGAGTTACAACAAGGAGCAAAATCAATTAAAGGAACAATGGCTTATCTAACTGTCACAAAGTTTGTGGCACCTGTCGCTATTGCTATTGTTTTCTTAACGGGAATTCAAGCATTATTTAATTAAATATCACTTTAAAAACTGTTTCTTTTAGAAGCAGTTTTTTATTTAATTACAAATAACTGACACCCTCAGTTCGACATATTTTGAGTTTTTTTCGCCTATACTAATGATGAAGTAACTGTGACGAGGAGGTCAATAACGATGCATGCTAATCAATTAATTCATCTTTTAAAATCTAGAAATACGGATCATTTTTATCAAAAATGGATGAAACAGATAGTATTAGTATTGTCCTCCTATACTAAAAAAATACGTGAATTAATTTTATTTGAAGAAGAATAAAAGAGAAAGCTATTCGCTTTCTCTTTTAATTTAAATCATTTATTTTAATGATGGTATTTTTTTAGATTTACCAATAATTTACACAACCATTAATTAATCTAATCGATAAAACTCATTAGATTGTCGTCCCATTTGACTAACATATAATTTTCGAACAAAGTCATTAATTTCCTCTGAATATTTTTCAATCATCTGATCACCGACAGACTCTAATGCGAGCACATTTTTTTTTGATGCATCATCCATTTTAAAGCTCACATCATACTGGCTTAAATTAGGTTCAAGTCTTAAATACTGATCTTTAGCGTGATGATACTTATATAACACATTTAATTGATGGTCAACGGTTTGAGAACTGGCTGAACCATAAATATCAATAACTGGAATAACCCAACCGATTTTTCCCCATTTACTTGATGAAGCATAGGGATATGTTTTTCCATTCGATCCGGTTCCAAGAGATAAAATCATAATATCAGTAGCAGCAGGTTGAGATGGGAACTTACATGCTTCTATATAGGCACATAAAGCTGGATTATTAGCAAACATTCCACCATCAATTAAAGAGTAGCTCCTTTTTTCAATCTCGTCATTTATTTTAGCAATGGGAAAGTACGTAGGCGCAGCTGTTGATGCACGTACGACTTCTTTAACTAAATAGTTTTTATTTTCATGACGATACGCATTCATTTGATTAAAAAAAATAGCTTTCCCGCTTTCAACATCGTAAGCCGGGAATAAGCAAGGTTTTAGTAAGTCCGCTAATCGAAGATCGCCAAAATAATCATCAAGCATGTCTTCAAGTTTATCAGCTTTATATAGAGGATTTCCTAACCCCAAATAATCAATCGTTTGCGTTTTCCACGAACGCTTAAAGATATCCGATCCATAATTCAAATATAAATCTAATATTTCCTGAGCACTGTACTTCACTTTTGTTTCCCCTTTTTCGCGAGGACAAAGATACAATGCAGATAATACACTCCCTGTACTTGTTCCGGCAATTAAATCAAAATAATCACTAATTCTAGTTTCAGGATTTTGACTATATCGCTGCAAAAGCTCTTCAATCCTAGCAATAATTTTTGCAGGAATAATCCCTCTTATCCCTCCACCATCAATCGATAAGATTCTAATTTTTCTTTTCATCTTATCACCCCCTGATTCGATCGACTACTATTACTATATGATAAAAAAAGAATTAATCATCTATCCTTTTACCCCATCTGTCTAAATAAAAAATATTTCATATTTCCAATAAATCCGAATGAATCGAAAAATAAAAAGATGTTTGACATTAAACATCTTTTTAATTTCATCTACTAATAAATCTTAATAGGGGCCGCTAATTTTAAGTGATTTTGGACTATAATGTTTTTATTCCGTTGATTTATCATATCCATCAGAATAAAGACAAACTATTAACGTGCAGTTTTTAAGAAAAATTTTCCATGTGGTGAAAATACACTGATTCTATGCAATTTTCAATTCTTCAAAAATGGTATTTAACCCTACTCCGGTTTGCGCTTTGATGTAAATGAACTTAACTAATTCCTGTTTTTGTTTTCGTTGGCATTCGCGTAAACTCTCGCCAATACAATCCCCTGTCTTAGTTACACGCTTTAGATACAGGTAAACGAATTGAATCATTAACATCAAACGTTTAATCCCTTTTAATGTTCGAACTTGGTAACGAGCCAATCCAAAGTTTTGTTTCGTTTCACGAAAGAATATTTCAATGGGCCAACGTTTCGTGTAGTGCTTAAGAATTTGTTTAGCAGACAATTTTAAATCATGACTCATAAAACAACGTAAGGCTTTTTCTTCAAGTGGAGCCTTTTGTGGCCAACTCAAAATGATTTTGACGACATGGCCACCTCTCACTCGACCCTCATATGTATAAGTATAATAGGTCTCTGATCCAACTGTGACTAAGTCGAGATCTTTGAGGGATAAGGTGTTCGCAAATGATTTAAGTTGAATCCCTTTCGGACGATAGCCTTTCGGAAGAATGATTCGATTGGTTTTGATTCCTCCTAAGTAATAAAAGCCTAATTGATTAGCGATTTGGAATAAGGTTTCACAAGTATACCAACTATCAGCTAGGATGTATCCTTTATGAGGCGGTTTAGGTAAAGTGGTGAGAATCTCCTTAACGAGTTCAATTTTACTCTGTTTATCTTTCTCATACGGAATGATTTGATACGGTAAGGTGACGTCATCACATTGAAGCATCAGGGTAACAAATTGATGGCCATAGACGTATTGATGATGAAGATGAGAGTAGTGCCAACCACATCCTTGAATAGGATAAGTCGCCTGTGACGAGGGCTTAGTTTTAACACATGTTGTATCATCTACTAATACGTAAATAGGTTTTCCTGTTTGATGTGAACGATTGTAAATGCAAGATAGAAGATAGGATTGAATTTGATTAGAAATCATCTCATCATCCCAGGAACTATCATTTAAAAATCGTCCAAAAGTTGTCCGATGACAATGCTTAACGGCAGAGATTTTGCCCGTATAAGTTTCACTAATCATCAAATTTAGGAAATGGTTAAGATGCTTAAACTGTGGTTTCGATAGAAATAAGTCTAAGTCTAGCCCTTTTAAAAATTTGAAAATTGAATGAGAATCTGATATAATACCTTCCATGAACATTAACTCAATTCCCCCTTGTTAATTGGTTGTGCGAGACTTAATTATACAAGGATTTGAGTTAATGTTTTTTCTTTTTGCATTGGTATTTTATAACTGGAAATTAATTGGAAGTAGTTTTGCACATTAATAGGACAAAATAACTATAACTGAATTCTTTAATCAACCTAAAACTATTTTTGAGAATAACAAAAAAACATCCCTCTGAGGATGTTTTCATGATATTAAGTGGTGCGGGTGACAGGAGTTGAACCTGCACACCAAAGGTACTAGAGCCTAAATCTAGCGCGTCTGCCAATTCCGCCACACCCGCATTTCCATTACTTTTTCATTATACCATTTTTAGCAAGAAAATCAAGCTATAAAATAAAAAAATGGTGTCCTGCAGAGGACTCGAACCTCTGACCCTCTGATTAAAAGTCAGATGCTCTACCAACTGAGCTAGCAGGACATCATTGGCTGGGCTAGCTGGATTCGAACCAGCGCATGACGGAGTCAAAGTCCGTTGCCTTACCGCTTGGCTATAGCCCATGATTTTATATGGTGGAGGATGACGGGCTCGAACCGCCGACCCTCTGCTTGTAAGGCAGATGCTCTCCCAGCTGAGCTAATCCTCCACTTGATGGTGCCGGAAGCAGGACTTGAACCCGCAACCTACTGATTACAAGTCAGTTGCTCTACCAATTGAGCTATTCCGGCTTTTTTTATATTGTCTAGCAACACTCGCATCACACTTATAAAGTATAATAACAATTCATAACCTTTAGTTATATTATTGTTCTTTTAACTTTCAACGTGTGATAAACGCTCGTTTTTGCTTTTCTTTTAATGGTGACCCGTACGGGATTCGAACCCGTGTATGCATGCGTGAAAGGCATGTGTGTTAAACCGCTTCACCAACGGGCCTTTTTAACACTTGTACTTGGTACACATATATAATATCATCCGTGTCGAAAAGTGTCAACAACTTTTTTAAATTTTTTATTAAAAAAAGAAATCTATCTTAAGATAGACTTCTTTTTTATTTGATCCCTAACTCTTCAAGTTTGTTTAAAATAGGTTTTAAAGCAGCTTCTTGATTACGATAAAAGACACTTCCACGAATATGAATAAACGTCCATCCTGCTCGTTCTAATACTCGTTGACGGTCTATATCTTGTTCAATTCGTTCAACGCCATAAAACGTATCTCCATCACATTCAATAGCTAATCGTTGACTCTCTCCTTCAACGACTAAATCGATTTGATACTTTCCAATTGAAACTTTCGACTTCACTGTGTACCCATGAGCCTCAATGGCGTTCATAACATCACGCTCAAATAGTGTCTCACACTCAGAGCTTACTAAATGATACATTGGCTTCGGATGTTGACAATACGCCAACAACTCATAGCGTAAATCTTCAGGTGAGAGATCACTTAACTTGACTGAATGATACAGACGCATTTGACATTTTGCTCGGCTCGCCGCCACGTTAAATCGTTGCGTATACATCTTCTTGTTAAGCGCGTTATAACGCATATTAGGAGCAACGACTAATGATAAGAACATAATATCTCGCTCGTCTCCTTGGAATGAATAAGCGTCTCCACAAATGATTTGACGCTCAACCATGACCTTCTCACCAATCATCTCTAGTAAAAGCTTTTGAATCAGTTTTGCTTGATCAATTCCTAGCAATGAAATAACACCGATGGTCTTATCTTTGTACGCGTTATCGTTAATGCAAGACTTAATATCCTCAGCAATCTTTTTAGCTTCATTTAAATTCGTTTTCTTCTCATTACGTGAACCGTCCTCAACATAGATGGCCATAACAGCTGGATTAAATTGTTCAGATAACATCGGTAATCTGAGTGGAATCATCTCATTATGATAAGATAAATGATTCGAAAAACCGATAATTTCTGGTACACAACGAAAATGTTCTTTCAACATTAACTTGCCTTTACTTGAAAAAACTCGACAAGCGATATCATATAGTGACGTTTGAAAATCATATGAATTTCCACTTTCAATATTATATAAATATCGATTCATTAAATCTTTTACAGCTACATCGGAGATTCCAGGCATCATCGGACTGATCTGCTGATCATCTCCTACAACGACGACCTTCTTACCACGCATTAGAATTGGAAGGCTAAGCACATTACATTGACTACTTTCATCAATAATGACCACATCAAATAAATCTGGATTCACTTTGAAATTTTCAATGGCTTCTTTCACCGGCATAATCCAAACTGGAATAGCACTTTGACATTTTTCCATCTCAACTCGTGCTTCACGTCTAAACTTTTGAACGTGTCGCCCTGTTCCTTTACCGATGCGCCCCATCTTTTGCATCCATGTTTGTAATGCTCGATCTTCCTCTGGAGTCACACGATCTAATTGATTTTTCCATGTCATTTTAAAAATTAATTGCTTAATTAACGATACTTCTTCTTTTTCAAGCATCTTTAATTTCAGTTCTAAATCATCATTTTTCCATTCTTCTAACTCATCTAAAAACGTGACAAGCTTTGCATAGTCAAATAGTTCACTAAAACTTCCTGGAATAGGTTCATTTATCCCAATTCCATTCATGATCTCATTCGCAAATAGTGGCATAGCGATTTTTAAATCATGTAAAAGGGCATAGAAGTTCTGATACTGTTCTTTAATTTGAGCTAAAGATTGAACCTTACCTAAAATTTCGATAAATAATTCTAGATTTCGATTAACTAATGCATCATATAACTCTTGTCCAATTGAATGCATCTGTTCACCGATCAATAGTGGCTTGTATTTACTTAAAAGCACTTGGTAAACATCATGCCAACTTTTTTGTCTCATTTTATTTTGTGTTAATTCAATCGAATAAGATAAGGCCTTTAGGTCATCTAAATTTTCATATCCAATTTCTTTGTATTCTGGAACGATTGGCAATAAGAATTCATTTAACTTTATAATTTGCTCTGCACATTCTAATATTAAACTGAACTGCTTCATTTTTTGATTATGAGCAAATAGCACTTGTTCTTCACTCACCTCAATGAAGTCTCCTCCGTTAACTGCCATATTCTTATTCCAAATCTTTGCGAACTTAGCTAATAAGTCAATTTTTTGTCGTTGACATTCAATACGATTTAAATCGTCCAATGTCTCAATTTTACGTCCATTAATACGTGTGTTCTCATAAAAAGCTCGTATATCTGCATTAAAAGTTAGATATAATCCACCAATATTTTTTCCAGCCTGAAGACGTTCTCTTAAAGAGGTCATCATATTTTCATATTTAGGATGATTGTAGTAATCACATTCTACAATATCATTAATAATCGTTACTTCACATTCATTCACTTTTATAATGATATCTTGTAAACGATTAAAGATCGTTTCCCAGATGAGAGAACGCTCTTCATTTAATAAACACTCTTCTAAAATTCTTTGCTCAAGCGGATCGTTCAGTTTTTCAAGTTTTTGTCGTAGTGGAATTAAAAGTTGACTCAGTTCATCGATAAATACACGATTTTCTTCAAACTCATACAGTTTAGGCATTAGCCTAAGTTCATGAATTCGTTTAGCATAACATTCTTCTTCACTGAGTAATTTACGATACTCCTCAGTACTCATTATACGACTTAAAGCTGGGAGCTTTAAATGAATTAAATCTTTATACTGAACAGGAAGCGTTCCTTTTAACTCCCATAGCGTCACAAATTGATCTTCTGAAAGTGGGGACGCCATCTCCATTGCGACCTTATCTTTAATCCATCCTAAATGCTCTGACTGTTCTTTAACCAGTTGAGCCATCTCATAAGGTTGACAAACTTTATCTTTCCAAACTTGTCCTTTTGAATCTAACTCTTTAAATCGAATAATATTGTTTTTAGTAATCGCCATTTGACGACGAATCATATCGAGTTGACGACTTAACACCTGAATTTCCTTTTCAAGTAGTTTTGTATCGTAAGTAGCTAATCCTTCAGAAATCATACGAATGGATTGTTCTATTTGAGTTAATGACTGACGATCGCCTCCTAAAAATGAGACGCATAATGACTGAATTTCTTCTGGTAATTTATCGATTAAGACGCGTAGCGCCTTATCTTTTTCACTCGTTACTAATATTCGCTTTCCATGCGCTAATAAATGTGCAATTAAGTTGACAATCGTGTGACTTTTTCCGGTTCCAGGAGGGCCTTGTACCGTTACTGCAATATTATTTGCTAGACGTCTTGCAATATCCTTTTGCTCCTCATTCGCAGGTAATGGAAATAAGAGATTTTCTCCAATTCCTCTCCAATCTTTAAGCTCTTCCTCTGATTGTCTTAACCCATCCACTTCAATAATTGCTTGTACGGTTTTTGGAATTTGTCCTCCAGCTTCAAGATAATCAATAGTCGTCTGTAAATCTTCTTTAAGCAACTGCTCTGATCGTTGTCTGATAAAAATGACACTCTGTTGTTTGATTATCGGAAACTTACTTACAGGCTCCACTTCATCCGCCTTTAAATACTGACCGTTAGGATGCATGTAATGAATAAATTGTCGTAAAATTCCTTCCGACTCCTCTAAGATAAACGCATTAATCATTGATCCTGACATCGATTCCTTTAACTGCATAATTTCTTGTTGATTTGAAAACTCTACACCTGATAAGACCTCTAAATCTAACTGATAGCCTTTACTTGTTGGTAATAGCTTAGCTACCCCTCTTTCAGCATCAAAATCTAATTCTAATTTTATTAATAAGATTGGATGATGAATCGGATGTTTTATCTGATAAGTCAGCATCCCGATTCCCATCATAATTTCAAGAGATTTCTCTTCTGATTTAATCGTTTGCCTTAACTGAAAGAAATAATCATACAACTTTTGAACTTGGCGTTTATGTTTTTGAATTTTTGCCCATTCTTGCCACTGCTCAATCCACTCTTCATATGTTTTTAAATAGGTTTGCACCTCATGTGGAATATTACTCATTTTCTCTAATGCTTCACTAACTGTCATATCCACTTGATGATGCTTCATTAAAAATCGCTCCCATGGAGCTAACCCAATTTTATTGTTTGGTTCTTGATCTATCTTTTTTTGAAGGGTTTGTAAAGACCGAAGCAGAATTTGTTCAAGTTCTATAGCTGAACAAATTTGACTTCCATCTTTCGTATAGTCAAATTGAAGTAATTCAAAAATTCTTCCCAATGATTGATCAAATATAGGGTAATCGTTTTTGAATGTTTGTTGATGAACTTCAAGATAAGCATTCTCATCTAATCCGCTTCCCCCTAAAAAACATCCATCTCCCGATGGTAAATCCTCTAGCATCCAGTATTTTTCATACTTTTTCAACTCTCGAATAGGTTGACTCGTTAAATGGCGGAGTGCTAATAAATATTCAAATAACTGCTTTACTTTTTGATTCAAACTTTCCACTCCTTAACTCTCACTTTTCTTCATTATATCACGAAAAATAACAAACTTCTCGTTATTATGTGTCTACATATTCCGACAAAATAAAAAAAGGATCTATCACTAAATCCTTTCTTTAACGATTTCACTTGTTTGAAAAAAAGAGTCTACCATACTTATATTGTCACTGGAATTTAAAATACAAACACTTCCAACATAAACAATAACTAAAAAGGAAAAAACTAAAAAAAGAAACATTAATTGACTGAAACCACGTTGTTGTCTTTTCGTTCTCTTAACTGATACATCGATAAATTCATCATCTACGTAATCAATCACGACACCAGCTTCATCTAGATCTTCCTTTTTAAATTCTTCATAAACTAGGGCATCATTATAAGTAATAATAGGAGTCATATCATTTTCTTTCATAATAATCCCTCCTTCTACTATAGTATAGTAACTCGCACCACTTTCGTGACAAAAAGGACGTTCAAAAGAACGTCCCTTTAAAATTATTTGGCAACACTACCTGCAATATTTAAAACATCCCAAGTTCTTGCAAATGGTGGAGCATAACATAAATCTAACATCGCTAATTGATCAGTTGTTAATCCAGCAAAAATAGCCGTAGCTAATACATTGACACGTTGAACAGCATCTTTACGGCCAACAATTTGACCTCCTAAAATAACTTTTGTTTTCGCATGATAAATTAATTTGACATTAATTTTTGATTGTCCTGGATAATAAGACGTTTGATTCATGTCTGTGATAAAAATAGTCTTATAATCAATTCCTAAATTAATCGCCTCTTGTTCTGATAAACCAGTACGCCCTGCTTCTAAATCCATTACTTTTAAACAAGCTGAGGCTAATGCGCCATTAAAGGTTTGGTGAGCACCCGCTAAGTTTTCTCCAATAATACGTCCCATTTTATTCGCAACAGTTGCTAAAGGAATATACGCTGGATCATTCTTTAATAGATGATTAATTGTAGCACAGTCTCCAGCTGCATAAATATCATCAATTGAAGTGCGACCTTCATGATCAATAATAATGGCGCCATTTCGTAGCATTTCAATTCCTGTTTCTTTTAAGAAATTAGTATTTGGACGAACCCCCGCCGTAATGACAACAACATCCACGTCAAATGTTTCATCTTTTGTTTTAATTTGTGTCACTGCTTCATCTCCAACTAACTCAGTGACTGTTTTTGATAAGTGTAAATGAACATCATGTGCACGTAACTCTTCTTCTAATAAATCAGTTATTTCCTTATCAAAAGTGTCTACTAAAACACGATCATTTAATTGGAAAACATGAACTTCTTTTCCGTATTGCTTCGCCGCTTCTACTACTTCTAACCCAATAAAACCGGCTCCAACAATAGCTACACGTTTTAGATTTTCATCTGCCATTGCCTGTTTTAAAACCTCTCCGTCTTCCATACTTTTTAATGTGTAAACATGATTGAGATCAACATTTTTAATAGGTGGGATAATTGCACTTGCCCCTGTAGCAATCATTAATTTATCATATGTATCTGTAAATGTTTCTTGAGTTAATAAATTTTTAACAGTAATCGTCTTGTTTGTTGAATCTACGTTTAGAACTTCATGTTCAATATGAACCGTAATTCCTGATGCATTAAACTGTTCTACCGTTCTAGCAATCATCTTTTGAGAATCTTCAAAGAAATTTCCAACAAAATAAGGTAAGCCACATGCCCCAAATGAAACATGTTTTGACTTTTCATATACTGTAATTTGTGCTTCTTTATTAGCACGTCTTAATTTTGCAGCTGCACTCATTCCTGCAGCAACACCACCTATAATAATAACCTTCATAGTTTTCCTCCTTAGATAATAACAAACGCATTATGGGTCTCATTATATTCATATGAATTTTTACCAAAAAAAAACACCCCGAAGGATGTTAATAGATCATATTGGAGCGGGTGAAGAGAATCGAACTCTCACAGTCAGCTTGGAAGGCTGAAGTTCTACCATTAAACTACACCCGCATTTTATGGGGCGACTGATGGGAATCGAACCCACGAATGTCGGAGCCACAATCCGATGCGTTAACCACTTCGCCACAATCGCCATGGCAGGGGTGGCAGGAATCGAACCCACACTAACGGTTTTGGAGACCGCTGTTCTACCGTTAAACTACACCCCTATTATTTAATTAATGGTCGGGAAGACAGGATTCGAACCTGCGACCCCCTGGTCCCAAACCAGGTGCTCTACCAAGCTGAGCCACTTCCCGATATAATGGCGCCCCAACTAGGACTCGAACCTAGGACCCCTTGATTAACAGTCAAGTGCTCTAACCAACTGAGCTATTGAGGCATTTTCGCCTAGCGACGTCCTACTCTTGCACTTACGTACTACCCTCGGCGCTAAGGAGCTTAACTTCTGTGTTCGGTATGGGAACAGGTGTGACCTCCTTGCCATCATCACTAGACTATTTAATTGGTGCCTAGGGCCGGAATCGAACCGGCACGGGTGTCACCACCCGCAGGATTTTAAGTCCTGTGCGTCTACCAGTTCCGCCACCCAGGCATTCTTTATTTCAAGGCACGCGCCTTCTTTTTAAAAATGGTGTCCTGCAGAGGACTCGAACCTCTGACCCTCTGATTAAAAGTCAGATGCTCTACCAACTGAGCTAGCAGGACATCATTGGCTGGGCTAGCTGGATTCGAACCAGCGCATGACGGAGTCAAAGTCCGTTGCCTTACCGCTTGGCTATAGCCCATGATTTTATATGGTGGAGGATGACGGGCTCGAACCGCCGACCCTCTGCTTGTAAGGCAGATGCTCTCCCAGCTGAGCTAATCCTCCACTTGATGGTGGCTTGGGACGGAATCGAACCGCCGACACAAGGATTTTCAGTCCTTTGCTCTACCGACTGAGCTACCAAGCCTTCTTAAATGGCGGTCCAGACGGGAATCGAACCCGCGATCTCCTGCGTGACAGGCAGGCATGTTAACCGCTACACCACTGGACCTTTTTTTGTCTAGTAACACTCGCATAAGACTTGTAAAATTCAATCATTTGTCATAACTAATCGTTATTTCCTCATGCTTTCATTTTCTACGTCTTATGAACGCTCGTTTTTACTTTTCTTTATTGGTTGCGGGGACAGGACTTGAACCTGCGACCTTCGGGTTATGAGCCCGACGAGCTACCAACTGCTCCACCCCGCGATGTTTTTTGATAATTATGGCGGAGGAAGAGGGATTCGAACCCCCGCGACGCTTTCACGCCCTGTCGGTTTTCAAGACCGATCCCTTCAGCCGGACTTGGGTATTCCTCCACATTTTTATCATTGGTAGCGGAGGAGGGACTCGAACCCCCAACCTCACGGGTATGAACCGTACGCTCTAGCCAGTTGAGCTACTCCGCCTAATTTTAATTTTATTAAGTTCTGGTGCCGGAAGCAGGACTTGAACCCGCAACCTACTGATTACAAGTCAGTTGCTCTACCAATTGAGCTATTCCGGCACTTTGAATGGTGACCCGTACGGGATTCGAACCCGTGTATGCATGCGTGAAAGGCATGTGTGTTAAACCGCTTCACCAACGGGCCATTTTTAAAATGGCGCCCCAACTAGGACTCGAACCTAGGACCCCTTGATTAACAGTCAAGTGCTCTAACCAACTGAGCTATTGAGGCATTTTCGCCTAGCGACGTCCTACTCTCGCACTTACGTACTACCCTCGGCGCTAAGGAGCTTAACTTCTGTGTTCGGTATGGGAACAGGTGTGACCTCCTTGCCATCATCACTAGACTATTTAATTGGTGCCTAGGGCCGGAATCGAACCGGCACGGGTGTCACCACCCGCAGGATTTTAAGTCCTGTGCGTCTACCAGTTCCGCCACCCAGGCATTTTTTATTTCAAGGCACTCGCCTTCTTTTTAAAAATGGTGTCCTGCAGAGGACTCGAACCTCTGACCCTCTGATTAAAAGTCAGATGCTCTACCAACTGAGCTAGCAGGACATCATTGGCTGGGCTAGCTGGATTCGAACCAGCGCATGACGGAGTCAAAGTCCGTTACCTTACCGCTTGGCTATAGCCCATGATTTTATATGGTGGTGGGGGACGGATTCGAACCGCCGAACTCGGAGAGAGCGGATTTACAGTCCGCCGCGTTTAGCCACTTCGCTACCCCACCAGCTGGTGCCGGAAGCAGGACTTGAACCCGCAACCTACTGATTACAAGTCAGTTGCTCTACCAATTGAGCTATTCCGGCTATTATTTATTTATGGTGGAGGATGACGGGCTCGAACCGCCGACCCTCTGCTTGTAAGGCAGATGCTCTCCCAGCTGAGCTAATCCTCCACTTTATGGTGACCCGTACGGGATTCGAACCCGTGTATGCATGCGTGAAAGGCATGTGTGTTAAACCGCTTCACCAACGGGCCTGTTCCGTTCGCTACTTCTTTAGTTTACCAAGTTTGTCGTTTTTTGTCAAACATTTTTTTAAAAAACTTTTTTTTAAATCGTTTTTTATCTTCCAAATTTGACACTCAATTAGTTTATCATTTTCACTTTTTTGTGTCAACATCTTTTTTAAAAAATATTATTACTATCATACACGATCCTGATTCATAAGAGACAATGCATTAATATTTAAAATAATTTTTCCTTGAAGTACTCATGCATAATTAAACATTCAATGACTTATTAGAAGGGATTCATACTTTCACTAAAATATAAAACTACAGATCCTGTTATTAGCGTAAAAGATTTAAACCTATTCTCTCTTAATGTGTCAGTTATATTTCTACTAAGAATCCTCTTTTACACTGTATAAAAGGTAAATCTCTTATGTCTTTAGAATTCATAGAATAATGAAGTTGAAACCTTATTACCATCTATGGACATGATTTCCTTTTCCAAATAAAATACCCAATAATTACAGAATTATTACCAATCAAATTTCTATAATTTTAGTTAACTATTCGTATTCCTAACTATTTATTTACTCAATTAGTTATCATTCACCATTTAATATAAGCTACTAATCCAATAATTATTCAACCAGCAGTAATATATTTTGATTAACTAGTTACTTTCATTCCTAAATTCATAAAAAAAACATCCCAAAGGATGTTAATCGTTCATATTGGAGCGGGTGAAGAGAATCGAACTCTCACAGTCAGCTTGGAAGGCTGAAGTTCTACCATTAAACTACACCCGCATTTTATGGGGCGACTGATGGGAATCGAACCCACGAATGTCGGAGCCACAATCCGATGCGTTAACCACTTCGCCACAATCGCCATGGCAGGGGTGGCAGGAATCGAACCCACACTAACGGTTTTGGAGACCGCTGTTCTACCGTTAAACTACACCCCTATTATTTAATTTAATGGTGCCGGAAGCAGGACTTGAACCCGCAACCTACTGATTACAAGTCAGTTGCTCTACCAATTGAGCTATTCCGGCACGTTGAATGGTGACCCGTACGGGATTCGAACCCGTGTATGCATGCGTGAAAGGCATGTGTGTTAAACCGCTTCACCAACGGGCCATTATTTTTTAATGGCGCGCCCAAGAGGAGTCGAACCCCTAACCTTTTGATCCGTAGTCAAACGCTCTATCCAATTGAGCTATGGGCGCTTTTTAAGTTGGTGCCTAGGGCCGGAATCGAACCGGCACGGGTGTCACCACCCGCAGGATTTTAAGTCCTGTGCGTCTACCAGTTCCGCCACCCAGGCATTCTTTATTTCAAGGCACGCGCCTTCTTTTCTAAAATGGTGTCCTGCAGAGGACTCGAACCTCTGACCCTCTGATTAAAAGTCAGATGCTCTACCAACTGAGCTAGCAGGACTTTTATAAATGGCGGTCCAGACGGGAATCGAACCCGCGATCTCCTGCGTGACAGGCAGGCATGTTAACCGCTACACCACTGGACCTTTTTTGTTTTTTCGTGGTGGCTTGGGACGGAATCGAACCGCCGACACAAGGATTTTCAGTCCTTTGCTCTACCGACTGAGCTACCAAGCCTTCTTAAATGGCGGTCCAGACGGGAATCGAACCCGCGATCTCCTGCGTGACAGGCAGGCATGTTAACCGCTACACCACTGGACCTTTTTTTGTCTAGTAACACTCGCATAAGACTTGTAAAATTCAATCATTTGTCATAACTAATCGTTATTTCCTCATGCTTTCATTTTCTACGTCTTATGAACGCTCGTTTTTACTTTTCTTTATTGGTTGCGGGGACAGGACTTGAACCTGCGACCTTCGGGTTATGAGCCCGACGAGCTACCAACTGCTCCACCCCGCGATGTTTTTTGATAATTATGGCGGAGGAAGAGGGATTCGAACCCCCGCGACGCTTTCACGCCCTGTCGGTTTTCAAGACCGATCCCTTCAGCCGGACTTGGGTATTCCTCCACATTTTTATCATTGGTAGCGGAGGAGGGACTCGAACCCCCAACCTCACGGGTATGAACCGTACGCTCTAGCCAGTTGAGCTACTCCGCCTGATTTATTAAATTCTTATTTAATTTGGTGGAGACTAGGGGGATCGAACCCCTGACCTCCTGCGTGCAAGGCAGGCGCTCTCCCAGCTGAGCTAAGTCCCCTTGGGTATTTTTTTTTAATGGTCGGGAAGACAGGATTCGAACCTGCGACCCCCTGGTCCCAAACCAGGTGCTCTACCAAGCTGAGCCACTTCCCGATATAATGGCGCGCCCAAGAGGAGTCGAACCCCTAACCTTTTGATCCGTAGTCAAACGCTCTATCCAATTGAGCTATGGGCGCTTTTTAAGTTGGTGCCTAGGGCCGGAATCGAACCGGCACGGGTGTCACCACCCGCAGGATTTTAAGTCCTGTGCGTCTACCAGTTCCGCCACCCAGGCATTTCTATTTCAAGGCACGCGCCTTATTTTCTAAAATGGTGTCCTGCAGAGGACTCGAACCTCTGACCCTCTGATTAAAAGTCAGATGCTCTACCAACTGAGCTAGCAGGACATCATTGGTTGGGCTAGCTGGATTCGAACCAGCGCATGACGGAGTCAAAGTCCGTTGCCTTACCGCTTGGCTATAGCCCATGATTAAGTGGTGGTGGGGGACGGATTCGAACCGCCGAACTCGGAGAGAGCGGATTTACAGTCCGCCGCGTTTAGCCACTTCGCTACCCCACCAGCTGGTGCCGGAAGCAGGACTTGAACCCGCAACCTACTGATTACAAGTCAGTTGCTCTACCAATTGAGCTATTCCGGCTGTTATTTATTTATTTATTTATTTATTTATTTATTTATGGTGGAGGATGACGGGCTCGAACCGCCGACCCTCTGCTTGTAAGGCAGATGCTCTCCCAGCTGAGCTAATCCTCCACTTAATGGTGACCCGTACGGGATTCGAACCCGTGTATGCATGCGTGAAAGGCATGTGTGTTAAACCGCTTCACCAACGGGCCTGTTGCGTTTTGCGACTTTTTTATTTTAGCATCTTTGTCGATTTTCGTCAAATATTTTTTTATTTTTTTCAAAAACAATTGATAGTTTTAAATCTTTTTGAGTATTTTCTTCAACGCTTTTTATCTTATCATCTGTGTCGATTTTTGTCAAACGTTTTTTTCAACCAATATAGATGAATTATATTTTAGAGCACCTTTTATTTTAAAGACGCCCAAAAGTAAGTGATACCATAATCATTCCTTGTCATAACAATCGTTATTCTATCTTCTTTACAGAAAAGAAACTATTTTCGTCTATCAATCAGTTAGGTTTAATCTTCTTACGCTTATCTTTTCATTTAATCATGGCGTGCAATCAATCAACAATAAAGATTAACCTATAAGGTTATATAAACTTGATCATGAACAAATAAATTAAATGAATTTAATTGTTATTTAACTAACCGGTAATATATTTTGATTAACTAGTTACTTTCATTCCTTAATTCATAAAAAAAACATCCCAAAGGATGTTAGTCATTCATATTGGAGCGGGTGAAGAGAATCGAACTCTCACAGTCAGCTTGGAAGGCTGAAGTTCTACCATTAAACTACACCCGCATTTTATGGGGCGACTGATGGGAATCGAACCCACGAATGTCGGAGCCACAATCCGATGCGTTAACCACTTCGCCACAATCGCCATGGCAGGGGTGGCAGGAATCGAACCCACACTAACGGTTTTGGAGACCGCTGTTCTACCGTTAAACTACACCCCTATTATTTAATTTAATGGTGCCGGAAGCAGGACTTGAACCCGCAACCTACTGATTACAAGTCAGTTGCTCTACCAATTGAGCTATTCCGGCACGTTGAATGGTGACCCGTACGGGATTCGAACCCGTGTATGCATGCGTGAAAGGCATGTGTGTTAAACCGCTTCACCAACGGGCCATTATTTTTTAATGGCGCGCCCAAGAGGAGTCGAACCCCTAACCTTTTGATCCGTAGTCAAACGCTCTATCCAATTGAGCTATGGGCGCTTTTTAAGTTGGTGCCTAGGGCCGGAATCGAACCGGCACGGGTGTCACCACCCGCAGGATTTTAAGTCCTGTGCGTCTACCAGTTCCGCCACCCAGGCATTCTTTATTTCAAGGCACGCGCCTTCTTTTCTAAAATGGTGTCCTGCAGAGGACTCGAACCTCTGACCCTCTGATTAAAAGTCAGATGCTCTACCAACTGAGCTAGCAAGCCTTCTTAAATGGCGGTCCAGACGGGAATCGAACCCGCGATCTCCTGCGTGACAGGCAGGCATGTTAACCGCTACACCACTGGACCTTTTTTTGTCTAGTAACACTCGCATAAGACTTGTAAAATTCAATCATTTGTCATAACTAATCGTTATTTCCTCATGCTTTCATTTTCTACGTCTTATGAACGCTCGTTTTTACTTTTCTTTATTGGTTGCGGGGACAGGACTTGAACCTGCGACCTTCGGGTTATGAGCCCGACGAGCTACCAACTGCTCCACCCCGCGATGTTTTTTGATAATTATGGCGGAGGAAGAGGGATTCGAACCCCCGCGACGCTTTCACGCCCTGTCGGTTTTCAAGACCGATCCCTTCAGCCGGACTTGGGTATTCCTCCACATTTTTATCATTGGTAGCGGAGGAGGGACTCGAACCCCCAACCTCACGGGTATGAACCGTACGCTCTAGCCAGTTGAGCTACTCCGCCTGATTTATTAAATTCTTATTTAATTTGGTGGAGACTAGGGGGATCGAACCCCTGACCTCCTGCGTGCAAGGCAGGCGCTCTCCCAGCTGAGCTAAGTCCCCTTGGGTATTTTTTTTTAATGGTCGGGAAGACAGGATTCGAACCTGCGACCCCCTGGTCCCAAACCAGGTGCTCTACCAAGCTGAGCCACTTCCCGATATAATGGCGCGCCCAAGAGGAGTCGAACCCCTAACCTTTTGATCCGTAGTCAAACGCTCTATCCAATTGAGCTATGGGCGCTTTTTAAGTTGGTGCCTAGGGCCGGAATCGAACCGGCACGGGTGTCACCACCCGCAGGATTTTAAGTCCTGTGCGTCTACCAGTTCCGCCACCCAGGCATTTCTATTTCAAGGCACGCGCCTTATTTTCTAAAATGGTGTCCTGCAGAGGACTCGAACCTCTGACCCTCTGATTAAAAGTCAGATGCTCTACCAACTGAGCTAGCAGGACTTTTATGGTGGAGGATGACGGGCTCGAACCGCCGACCCTCTGCTTGTAAGGCAGATGCTCTCCCAGCTGAGCTAATCCTCCACTTGATGGTGACCCGTACGGGATTCGAACCCGTGTATGCATGCGTGAAAGGCATGTGTGTTAAACCGCTTCACCAACGGGCCTGTTCCGTTTTGCGACTTTTCTATTTTAGCACCATTGTCGAAACGTGTCAAATACTTTTTTTAACTTCTTTCATCACTCGTTGGTGCTTTTTAATATTAACATCTTTGTCGAAATATGTCAAACACTTTTTAAAAAAAGCAATAAAAAAAACAGATGGTATTAAATCTGTTTCTTCATTACTTCTTAAATAAATAGGGATAAGCTCCAAATCCAATAAAGCTGATTAAACTCTCTTTTATAAATTTCAGATAGACGGATTCTAGCGATAATTGATAAAAGAGAAAGTTTATAGTAAACAAAATACCTACACCTACTGTAAAACGTAATATTTTTTTTGCTGTACTAACATTTACTTTGAATTTAACAAATTTTTGTTCAAAACTGATACCTGCCATAAAACCAATAAACCCTCCCATCGATCTTGCAAAATCTACGGATGAATTGAGTACAAACGGAAGAAAAATAATTAAGGTTATGAAGTATAGTTTGGTTCGATGAGTTGATTTCTTAAACAATCGGTAAGTAACATAGCTAGTTAATCCTCCAAATATCATTCCTCCTAAGACATCTTTAGGGTAATGAACACCTAAGTATAACCTTGATAACCCCACTAAGAAAATAATAATCATAAACACAAAAGCATATCTACTTTTCTTTAATAGTAAATATAACGCTCCATACGTTGAAGCCGCTCCTTGAGTATGACCACTTGGAAATGAATACCCTGTTGCCGTTTGAACGCGAAGTGATCGAATGCCTTCCTCTCCTATAGGACGCTTAGCTTTGACAATATTTTTTATACTGTTATTTAACATTCCGCTTGTAAAAAATGAGTAACCAATATACTCTCCACTTGTTTTATCGATGCACCAGTAAATCCCTAACACAATAATCATAATGGTAAAACTTTCACCCAACATCGTTATGAGCTGAAAAAAGTTATCAAGAAAAGGATTATGAATACTTTGAATGATTCTAATAATATCTAACTCAGTCATACTTTACTCCTTTGCTGTTATAATTTTTTATGTCTTATCAATCTTATTTACTTATGCAGATGATACTCCCTTTTCTTTTATAAGTAAGGAAACGATTTAATAAAACTTTTTGTATACTATATTAAGTTTTACAGTTACTTATGATAAATAGTTTTTCAAATAACAAATGATAGTTAAAAGGATCATTATGAATCGACACACTTTATCATTCGAGATAAGCCTTATTTAAGCCTGATATAAAAAAATCTCTTTTCAAAAGAGATTTTAATCATGATAAAATTCAAGCATACCACCCTCAACATTAACAACATTATAACCTAGGCTAGTTAGATATTCAGTCACTTGAGCAGTTCTTGCGCCTGATCGGCAAACTAAATGATAACACGTGTCTTGGTTTAAATAGTTTTCAGGAGATTGAATTAATTTAATCATTGGAATGTGTTTTGCTTCTGCTAATTTAGGTAATGCTAAAAATTCTATCTCTTCACGAATATCAATGAGATTGAGATCACTCAATTGACTTTTTATTACATTAATATGTATTGAATTCATTTGATTCACCATCCTATCGTTATTATTCTATCACGATAAGTCCTCAGATAAAAATGGTATACTTTATAGATAGAAAAAGAGTTGATCTGTCATCAACTCTTTTTCTATCTATAATTTTTGAACATTTGAAGCTTGAGGCCCACGATCACTTTGTGTTACATCAAACTCTACTTTTTGACCTTCTTCTAATGTTTTAAATCCATTTCCTTGAATTTCAGAAAAATGAACGAATACTTCATCGCCATTATCTACTGTAATGAATCCAAAACCTTTGTCAGCGTTAAACCATTTTACTGTACCTGTTGCCATTATAAAAAAACCTCCAAAATTTAAATCATATTACTAGTTGCCTTCATTTAAAACGACTATCTTAATTTTTAGTTTTACAGATATGCGTTAAGTGTGTTGGAACTATCCCTTATATATTGGGCTATTTTTCATTTTATATACGTTTTTTCCCTATTTATTTTAAAAAAATTAAAAAGTGACTAGCAAGCTAGTCACTTTTTATTATTCTGCAGAAGCTTCTTGTAATTGTTGAGCAACAACACCATATTTTTGTGTTAAATTATTATCGAAATATTGATAATAACGAGTTAAGATACGTCCATTATATAATTTACGATTTTTATCTGCTTCACGAGCAAATGCTTTTTCGAATTTAGAGAATGACGTTAAGATGTTAAAATCCCAAGTTGATAATTTACGTTTCATCATTCCTAATTTTTTATTTAATTTAAATACTTCATCTTCTTCACCGATACGCTCACCATATGGTGGGTTGGTAATCATATAAGCGTATTTGTAATTAGAAGAGAATTTATGGAAATCTAATTGATGGAACTCAATTGATTTTGCAACACCTGCTTTTTCAGCATTTTGGCGAGCTGTACGTAAAACTTGTGCATCAATATCATATCCAAACATACGTAATGTATTATTTTTAATTGCTTTACGTGCACTATCACGAACTTGTTCGAAAATTTCCTTATCCATTGACGGCCAATCTTCACAAACAAAGTTACGGTTTAATCCTGGAGCAATATTGTTACCGATTAATGCTGCCTCAATTAAAATTGTTCCTGATCCACAGAATGGATCAACTAATAAGCGTTCTGGCTTCCAACGAGATAGTAAAATTAATGATGCTGCTAACGTTTCTTTTAACGGCGCTTCACCTGCATACTCACGATATCCTCGTTTATGTAACCCTGGTCCAGTTGTATCGATTGTTAATGTCACCACGTCTTTTAACAATGCGACTTCAATTTTATAAACTGGTCCATCTTCCGTAAACCAATCTTGATTATAGGCACGTTGCATACTTTTAACAACTGCTTTTTTTACGATTGATTGGCAATCTGGAACACTATGTAAGGTTGATTTAATTGATTTTCCAACTACATGCATTTTCCCGTTAACAGGAATATATTGACTCCAATCAATAACTTCTGTTTGATTGAATAAATCTTCAAATGTTGTTGCTTCAAATTCCGCAACTTTAATTAAGACACGATCTGCTGTACGTAACCAAGTATTTGTAATGGCAATATCCATTTCATCTCCTTCGAAATGAACTTTACCATTTTCTAACTTTAAATCTTCATATCCTAATCGTCTTAACTCTTTAGCCGTAACAGCTTCGATTCCAAAAGTCGTCGTTGCAATTAATTGATAATCCATATTTATTTCTCCTTACCTTAAAGTAACTATTCGCCTCAAACGAATGTGTACTGAGATGACTATTCTATTTAATCTATCTTTAGTTTATCCATTTTATTGAGTCTCAAAACTCTGTTTTATAAATCGTCAAAAACACCAGTTTTAAGTTTATCACTAATCTTTAAACGTGGCAATAATTATCTTTTTATGACTAATTAAAGATCCTGTAACTTTTCTACAACTAAATTCACCTTTTCACAGATTTTATTAATTCGTTCTGCGAACGAATCACCTAAATCAAGATAATGTTTTTCAACTTTTAATTCATGTAATGGAGGAACGATAGAATGGGTATAGTCGATCGACTCTAAAACAACAATGACCTCTTCTAATAAAAGTTCTAGCTCCTTATCAAGTTTAACGTCTGGTGTTGATTCAAGTAAAAAATTTAGGTCATAAGTTAAATGATTAATATCTCGATAAAGTTCAGCAATGTCCTGTAACTTTTTTAATTCAACTAGCTTACTCTCTTTTTTTAAAAAGGAAAACTCCGTTTTAAGTGATTCAATATTTGAATAAATGCGATCTAAATCATTCATTTGCTGACTGAACAATTGAATATAGCCTCTTTTTCCACGAGGCAAGATACATTGAAAAACTTGAGTCGTATATTTAACTCCATTAAGCACTTGCTCATTGGCATACTGTAATCTTTTTTCAGCAAACTTTTTATAATATAAATTTGAAAAAATATAATTATAAAATAAGGCGATGGCTATTCCTAAACAAAGCGAAATAATTCGTAAACGAAACGTTAACCAAATACTCGGTAATCCCGCTTCATTTAATTGTAAATATTGTGTCATATAAATAGATGTAAAAATAGCAACAGGCGAAACGACACGCCAATTAATTTTTAAACACACATATAATGTTAATACCACCCCAATACTAACACTAAACACACTAACACCAAATGCTAAAATTAAAATTCCTATCGCAGCTGCTCCAATAACAGAAGCTAAAATTTGACTCACTACCCGACGAATTCCTAGTCGATTAAGTGGTTCTAAATTATACATAATCCCAAGTAGCAAAGACATCATGTCTAAGTTTGCAATGGGAACGTATTTTCCGATTATATATCCAGTTGCAACCGCGAGCAGTGACTTAGTCAGATATAACGGCGAGTCAAAAAGATAGGCCTCTTGACCCAATCCTAATGTTTTACTAATCCGATGATTCATATATTCCTCCAAGAGCTTTATTTCTATCTTTATCATGAACATTTTAACATATATTTAACCTAATCTGTAAGAACATTAAAAAAATCCATTCAATAAGATATTGAATGGATTTTTTTATTTAATTTGTATCGCGCCGTTAATTTGTTTAGTGTAATTAATATCATTTTCATCCAAAATATTAGTCAAAGCTAAAACAATTTGATCTCCTACTTCATTTTGATCACTCACAAATTGATTGTACATCTCGGTTACTTCATCTGTGACACTTTCACTACTTGAAACTTTTGTAATCAATTGATCCAAACTCATTAATTTTAAATTTAATAAACGTCCCATCTCACTCAATGATTCATCATTCGTTGATAATAGCTGTTGTGTTTTGTTAATAATCGTTTGCTGCTGTGTTTTTAACTCCTGAATATAAACGGGACTAATATTATTATTCATAATGTGTTCAGATAGATTTTGATTGATATTATTATGTAAAACCATTAATTCATCGTACTGCTTAATATATTCACTCACTGGACTAGCTGTTGAAATCCCAAATAATGCATCTACTTTATCTTGTGGAATAGCTCCCGTTGCATAAAGAAGCGTTAATAAAACAACAACAAGTGGTAAGCCAACTAAAATGCCACGCAAAGTATCAGAAAATTGATTTTGCTTTGATAGGTTAATATCGGCCACTTGTGATTTTTTACGTGTCGAACTATAGGGTGAAGATGAACGCCGATGTTTAGAATGAGGCTGTCCTATAGACTGCCTACTTAAATCATGATTTGCTTTATATTGAACATTTTCCACGTTATAGTTTTGGTACACTCGTAACTCATTCAGTGATTGCTCTAACTTTTCTTGCTTTTCCTGATCTTCCTCTTTCCAGTGCTGATACCAATTTCGGTAGTAAGTTTTATTTTTTGTCCCCATCTGCCTCGTTGCAACATCAAATGATTTGCAACTACCCCCTTTCAACTCTCGTTCTTGATCTCCTAATACGTTTTAACTCTTGATTACTAAAAGCATACGCAACTTCACAATCTCATATGATAAAGAATGAATGAAATTCGTTCGACTTTTTAAGCTTTACAATTTGAGCTTATCTGTTAAATTCTGTATAATATTTATTAGTGACAACTTCACAAGGAGGATTTATGAAAAAAAATTCATTACGAAAATTTTTATTTTTTAATTTTTTAATTATGACGGTATTTAATTTCGCTCATCCCGTAACTCCACGTCTCATTAACGAACTGCATCTCCCTTCTTATATGTTTGGTTTATTTTTTGCTCTAATGTCTATTGGAAGCTATGTTTTCTCTCCTATTTGGGGTAGCCTTTCTGATTATAAAGGTCGTAAGAAATTTTTAATGTTTGGTGTATTAGGTTATGGAGTTGCACAACTCGGATTTGGACTTAGCAAAACCGCTGGAATCATCTCCATCTTTAGGGTTCTGAGTGGAATACTGAGTGTTAGTTATGTTGCAGTCACTATGGCTTGCATCAGTGACTTATCTTCAAGAGAAAATCGTGCGAAATCATTAGCTTACTTGGCAGCCACAACAGCAATGGGAGCTGCAGCGGGATCTAACATTGGTGGTTGGGTTGGTAGTTCAGACTATAAAACTACGTTTATCATTCAATTTCTTAGTTGTATTGTCCTAACGATTGGGTTATGGCTGTTCACCTCTGAAACATTAGAAAAGAAAAAAGATGGAAAAGTCATCGTTGCTTTAAACCACTTAAAATTAAAAAAATCAAATATCGATTTTAAATCTTTATTAGGAACACTTATTCTAACCGTTGCTTTTATGAATATTACAACAACAGCTTATAACTCAACGATTGGATACTTTGTTGAATCTGATCTGAAATTACCTACTCAATTAAATGGATTAGTTCTAAGTATCGCCCCAATTGGTGCAATTTTAGTGAACTTCTTCGTTAATCCTAGATTAGCGGCTAAGTATGATGAATTAAAAACACTCATCGTTGTTATCGCGCTAACAGCAGTTTCTTTATTTGTATGGGCATATAGTACGAATCTTATCGTAGTGGGAATCTTTATCATTATTTTCTTTATCGTTATGCCATTAGCTCAACCGATTTATCAAAGCATGATTTCTAAGTATGCTCAAGATAATGCAGGTGAGATTATGGGGATTCAAAATTCAGCTCGTTCACTAGGAATGGTTATCGGATCGTTAACCTCTGGTTTCTTATATCAAATCGGTAGTAAACTTCCATTCTTATTCGGAAGCGGGACGGCCGTTATTGCTTGTCTCATTTTAATTTTACAATATCGTCGTAATAAAAAAACATCAGCCTAGCTGATGTTTTTTTATTTATAAGCATATCGCGCCTCTATGTCTTGTTCTGTTAATCCTAACCTTAAAACATTGTTTAATTTATAAACACAATATTTATTCGGATCATATTTTGAATTCCATAGCCATGAATCATCTAAATTTAACAACTGACAGATTGCAAAAGCAATCGCTGCTCCTCGTGAAACTCCTGCTAGACAATGAATGACAATTGTCTCGACTTCTTCTGCGTGCTCTAAAATAAAATCTTTAATTTCCATACACTGTTTATCTGATAATAACGTATGCTTATCTTCTACGGTGTCCACATCATCAAATCTTAAAGAAATTTTGTCAATAATTCGAGGATTTTTATAAAAGTTAGGTGTTTCACTATGCGTTTCTAAAATAGAAACTAACACAGCCACTTCTATCCACTGATTATAACTCCAAGTTTTCGCCTCTTCTTCACTCATGATTTTAATTTCCATCGAACTCCTCCTTTTCTATCTTTAGTTTATTTTATGACTCTAACTCGAAAACATATCAAAATCACCTTGTTCTTTTAATAAACCACTCTCGTTATTTTGACATCATACCGTGACATAAAATTATTTTTAATTACAAGTAAATTTACTTCTTAGACAACAAGAAGAACTTAACGAATTTAAACACTATTAAAAAACATCCTTTAAGGATGTTTCACTAAATAAAAATACCAGGATTTTCTGACTCTTGAAAAACATCAAAGATCAATCGTCCAACTTCATGTTTACTACCATCTGGATGATAGTAATAAAGCACTCGCTCTTCTCCCTGTTCAAACGCTTCGACTTGAAACACAACACCAAACTTCTCATTTACCTTAACTAATTCACTATTGTTTCCTAAGTAATGAACTTGATTTAAATCTTCATCTGAATAAATCTCTTTAGTAATATAAGTGGTCGGATAGTCTTCCTCTAAACGAAAATTAGTAGCATTAATTAAGGCACCATCTTTAGCTGCTTTAGAAACTTCAACAGCTACCACAATGACCCATTCACCATCTTCTTCATAATACCCCCAGTCCCAGTTATCAAATTCACTAAATTTACACAACGATAACTTAAAGTTCGTTGATAACTCATAAATTCCAGGGGAATCACTCGATAGTGGCCATAATTTTAATTCATCAAACTCTTTAAAAACGGTAACTGAAATGAATCCAAGAAAAATCATTTGAATTGCCATTAACGTTAAAAATTTTGATGATCGCTTTCGTTCATTAGGGAAATCACTATCATCTGCTATGTCAATGCGATGTTCAATAATACAATCAAAAGCACGATCCCACTCAACGAGCTTTTCTTGATAATACATGTTATCCTCGGCAAGATGTTCGTATTTTTGCAATAATTCTTCGTAAACACCTTCTATTTCTTCTAGTGACATAGTTGGTTTTACTCCAAGAATATCATACGCACGATTCACATCATCCATTTTTCTCCCTACTTCCTATTTGATCCTCCTCTTCAATTAAGGATATGTTTATCTTAGGAGATAAATGTCATCTTTTGTTCAATTTTAATCATTGATTTCTTCCTCAAACGAAATAATTTTTCCATCCGTAGCACTAATCTCTATTTCCTGTTTTTTATTATTTTTAATAGCCTCTGCTTCATAAACGACACCGATTTCTTTTGGTTCTAATTGAATGGAATGAACGACTCCTCCATTTGATTGAGATGTTGCAATCGAAATCGCCTCATCAATTGAAATATTTACACCATCTAAAATGTAAGCATTCACTGATGTTTGCTCTTGATTAAAAAGATCTCCTGTTAGTGCATCTATTTGAAGTTCATACTTTAAATCTCCAACATAAATATCTACTTCGTAATAATTGGGATTTCCTTTTTCATATTCAATCGCTGTCACTGTTCCATTACCAATTGCTTTTCTGGCCTGATTTAAAATGTCTTCAATTGGTAAATCAGTTGCTTTTACTTGAGAAGTTCCTGATTCACTCATCATTTGATTTTCCATAGTTGATGGATTTGTTGTTAAATCTTTTTTAGCACAAGCCATTAAAGATAAGACTGTTCCCCCAATTAAAAAGCAAGCTGTATATTTCTTCATTGTACATCACCTCATGTTTTGTAATCTAACGTTTGTTAGTATGAACCAGTATTTGAGATTTAAAACTAAATCAAGATAAAAAGAGCCTTTATTAGACTCTTTTTAGTTCATTATTTCAGGTTCTTGATAGTCAACTCCATACGTTTCAACAGACATTTCTTCAATCGTAATCGAACCATGATTCAATCCCGCTTCTTCAATTTGATGAGCAATATCCATTCCAGAAATGACTTTACCAAAGGCAGCGTAATTTCCATCTAAGTGTGGTGCATCATCTAACATAATGAAAAATTGACTTCCTGCGCTATTAGGTTGATTTGTGCGAGCCATCGATAAAACACCCTCTGTATGCTTTAGCTCATTTAAAAAACCGTTAGTTGTAAACTCCCCTTCAATACTGTAACCAGGTCCACCACTACCAGTTCCTGTTGGATCTCCACCTTGTAAAACAAATCCTTTTTCGATTCGATGAATCGTTAATCCGTTATAAAATCCTTGATTAATTAGTGAAATGAAATTATTGACAGTGTTTGGCGCAATATGAGGATACAACTCCGCCTCCATTGTTCCATAATCTTTAATCTTTATCGTCACTAACGGTAATTGTTCAGGCGCTTGTACATCAGATAATCTAACTTCATCCGGTTTCGTTTGACACCCTGAAATTCCCCCAACTACCAATAACATTAAGCAAACAACATAAACTATCTTTTTCATCTCTTTTCTCCTTTTTTATTTAATGATTTCAAAATCCGTTCATTCAATAAAATTATTGTGCAGGGCTAAATAATAGCCCCTAATAATCTCTAAAACTTCTCCGTTTTATATAATTTTAGATGAATCAGAAAACAAAAATTTCAAATCTCAACCTTTGATTATAGGCTTCTTAGCTTATCTAAATGAATAGTGAATCATCTCATTCACCTTAAGCGTAAGTAATTATGAATCAATATTTTTCCAATCCTCTTTAATAATGGTTGCTGAAAATTCTCAATCATTAATAAGATCAATTCTTCATCTTAAGACAATCCATTAAGAACCTACGAAAAGCATTTTTTCATATCGTTATTTGATTTTACCAAAATAAATAAAAAGTGTGAAGCATGGGATATGAAAAACTAATATAAAAAAGCCTCAGAACAAGCATTCTTCCATGTTCTAAGACTTTTTTTGATTTAAACAATCTTGACGCTATTTTTATCCATTACATTTGAACAACTTCACGCCATCGATTAGAATAGAAGGCTTAACTTTTAGTTCTGATAAAGCTTCTTCATCAGCAATTACAACAACATTTGGATGAAGTTGCAAAACAGATGCTGGACAATCAGTGCTTACACTTCCTCCAATCATATGTGCGACTGCTTTCGCTTTATTTTTTCCCATTGCGATTAGAACAATCTGTTTTGCACGTAAGATGGACTCAATACCCATTGTAATCGCATATTTTGGCACTTCGTCTAGATGATTAAAAAATCGGGCGTTATCCTGACGTGTACGTTCATCTAAAGTAACAACATGTGTTCTTGAATGAAATGATGTTCCTGGTTCATTAAAAGCAATATGTCCATTGGATCCAATTCCAAGTATTTGTAAATCTACGTTATTTTCTTGTAAAACACGCTCATAACGTTCACACTCTAATCTCAAATCATCACCATTTCCCACAGGTAAGTGAATGTTTTTAGGATTAATATCAATATGATTAAATAAGTGCTCATTCATAAACGTACGATAACTTTGCGAATGAGAAGATTCAATTCCAACATACTCATCTAAATTAATCGTCCGTATATTTGCATAAGATGTTTTATTTTTTTGATGATCTTTAATCATGGCGTGATACAGCCCTATTGGACTACTTCCCGTCGCTAATCCTAATACAGCTCTCGAATTTCTTTTAACAACAGCTAATACCTCTCTTAAAGCGACCTGTCCGATTTCCTCAATTGATCTTACTTGAATAACTTCCATAACATCTCATCCCCTAATTTTTTTCTTCCTTAATAATTATGATACTCATCTATGTAATTATGCCTATACAGTTTGACTGATAACTTCAAACATAAAAAAAGAAGATGTTTTCATCTTCTTTTTTAGGAAAGATTTATTTAGCTTAATAAAAATACGGGCTACGATACCATCCACCGTAATGAGGATATCCTCCGAATCCCCATCCTCCATAGAATGGATAGCCAAATCCTCCAAAGCCCCATCCTCCGTAGAATGGATAGCCAAATCCTCCTCCAACAAAAAAGCGCTCGTCCTGTCCACCTCTCATGGCATATGGAGCTGGATACCCTCCCCCATAAGGATAATAGGCTCCAGGATAAGAATTACCATAAGGTGTCATTCCTGGAACTTGATATGGCATAGCTCCCGAAGAACAACTTGGTACATATGGTACATTCATTAGTGGCGGAATAGGTGGTTCTAAATAGTTGGGAATTGGATTAACAGGTGCTTGTGAGGGTTTTAATTGGGATACTGCTGGTTTTGTTGATGTAGTCGTTGTTGTCGTTTGTTTCGGTTGCTGATATGTTTTTTGATTAATGGATACATTATATTGTTCTACACTCGCTATGGCTCCCCCCACTTTAACTCCATCATTCGGTTGACTTGGCGTCTCCGTTTGAATAGGTTTTAAAGGAATTGGAATCACTTCCTCCTGTACCTCAATAACTTGAGGAGTTGGTTTAACAACTTCTTGCTTCACCACAACAGGTTCTTTTTCAACCGTTGTTGCTGTCTTCAGCTCAATAGGATTAGTATCTAAATTTGGATAATATTTTTGAATATGTTGTGCGACATTCGATTCTTCTTTTCTGACAGGTGAAGGAACTTTAACTTTTAATCCGGGTACAAGACCAGCTTGCGGGTTGATATGAGTATTCATCCCCACTAAGTCCTGAATACTAACATCATATTTTCTAGCTATTGATTCAAACGTATCATTTCGCTGTACAATGTGGATTTTCATAAGTCCGATTCTCCTTTCTACATTATCTCTTTACACTATATGATGAAGTTTTCTGAAATATAACAAACTTAGGCGAAGTGAAAGGTTTTCTAAAATTTAAAAGATCAGTCTAATCAACAATTAATCCCTTCATTCAACAAGTAATCTTTTTTAACCCAACCCTACTTATCAGTCTTAAATTAAGATAAATGAAATAAAATGTTCTTTCTAACCCATAAAAAAAGCCACTTTACTAAAAGTAAAGTGACTATAAGATAAATTAATCTTTAAATTCAAATTCAAAGTTAAGAATACGTACAAGATCTCCGTCTTCAACTCCAAGATCACGTAATGCTTGATCCACACCAATTTGACGTAATTGACGGGCAAATCGCATAATTGATGCTTCACGATTGAAGTCTGTTTGATGGAAGATTTTTTCAACGTGAGCTCCTGTAACCACATAAACTCCATCATCTCCACGAGAAATATGGAACTTAGCTTCTTCAGGTTTGAATTTATATGTAACTGATTGTTCCACTTCATCTTCATCGTATAATGGGAATTGAGGTGTTTGTTCTAATAAATCAGCTGTTTTATATAATAATTGATCAATTCCTTGACGTGTTGCTGCTGAAATTTCAACAATTGTCACATCGTCTCCGACTTTTTCTTTAAATGCTTTTAAGTTTTCTTCAGCATCACCAATATCCATTTTATTTGCAACGATAATTTGTGGACGTTCTAATAATTTGTAACGATATTGGGCTAACTCGTTATTAATTGTGACATAATCCTCATAAGGATCGCGTCCTTCCATTCCAGACATATCAATCACATGTAAAATAACACGTGTACGTTCAATATGGCGTAAGAACTGATGTCCAAGTCCTGCTCCACTAGCAGCTCCTTCAATTAATCCAGGTAAGTCCGCCATAACAAATGAACGACCATCTGGAACACCTACAACTCCTAAATTAGGAACTAATGTTGTAAAGTGATACGCTGCAATTTTCGGCTTACAAGCTGAAACAACCGAGATTAAAGTTGATTTACCAACACTCGGGAATCCCACTAATCCAACATCTGCTAATACTTTTAATTCAACACGAACTTCACGTTTTTGACCTAATTCACCGTTTTCCGCAAGCTCTGGAGCTGTGTTACGTGGCGTTGCAAAGTGAATATTTCCGCGTCCTCCACGTCCTCCTTTAGCAATGACAGCACGTTGACCATTCTCAGTTAAGTCTGCAATGATTAAGTTTGTGCTATTATCATAAACAATTGTTCCAACTGGAACTTTTACAATTAAATCATCTGAATTTTTACCATGGCAGCTTTTTGCCATTCCGTTTTCACCGTTTTTAGCTTGTAATACACGGTTATAACGTAAATCTAATAACGTTGATAATCCTTCATCAGCAACGAAAACAACACTTCCTCCGTTACCTCCGTCACCACCTGCAGGACCACCATTTGCGATATATTTTTCACGACGGAAAGCAACAGCACCGTTACCACCGTTACCAGCCGTTACTTTTAGTTTGACTTGATCGATAAACAAATGTATCCCTCAATTCTATTTAATGAAATAAATTCACTTCATTCTTGTCTTCTTCTATATAGAAACAGAAATATATTTCATGATTCTACATCAGTCCTAGTTAATATGTTGCTTTAATACTAAAGCCTCCTATAGTCCAGCAAAAGTTTTCCGATAGGAAAAACTTATCTGGACTTATATATATTATTAAAATAAACGGATGAGCTCATACAAAAAATGAACATAAAAATAAACCCCTAATCATGTGATTAGGGGATTTATTAAATCGATTACTTAGCTTCTGGATATACAGAAACTTGTTTTTTGTCACGTCCTAAACGTTCGAATTTAACGATACCATCGATTTTAGCGAATAAAGTATGATCAACACCCATACCTACGTTTGTACCTGGATAAATTTTTGTTCCACGTTGACGGTAGATGATTGATCCTGCAGAAGCGTATTGTCCGTCTGCTTTCTTAGCACCTAAGCGCTTAGATTCAGAGTCACGACCGTTCTTAGTAGAACCAACACCTTTTTTAGATGCGAAAAATTGTAAGTTTAACTTTAACATGAGTCCACCTCCTACTTATTCTCTATGACTGTTAAGTATTTAAATTGATCTTCTTCAATTGTTTGTAAAGAAGTGATCATTCCATAGATTAGCGTTTGACACGCTTCACTGTTTGGAAGATTTTCAACTAATAAATAACCATCTTCCATTTTTATACTAAGTTCTGATTCGTCTAAGCTGATAATGGAATTGGTTAAGCCAAATGTCACAGCACTCACCGCAGCACAGACTAAGTCTTCACCTGGTTCACCTGCAAAGGCATGGCCGCTGATCTCAAATGACTCAACTTTATTATTTTTATAGTTAAAATTGGCTGTAATCATCGTCTAACAATTAAGCGTTGATAGCTTCGATAACAACTTTAGTGTATGGTTGACGGTGACCTTGTTTCTTTTTGTAACCTTTTTTAGGTTTATATTTAAACACGATGATTTTTTCACCTTTACCGTGTTTTTCAACCTTAGCAGTTACAGTTGCACCTTCTACTAATGGAGCACCAACTTTTGCGTTTTCTCCACCAACGAATAATACTTCGTCGAAAGTAACAACTTCACCTTCAGCAACATTTAATTTTTCAACGTAGATAGCTTGACCTACTTCAACTTTTAATTGTTTACCACCAGTTTTAATAATAGCGTACATTACCTGCACCTCCTTAAAATTTAACTAAGACTCGCCATTAAAGGTATATGTCTTTGACATATTTTGACCTTATCCGTGCGGTTGTAGTACCCTAAGGTGCTAACAACATGATTCATTATATCAGAGCCTATACTGTTCGTCAATCATTTATGTATGGTTATGTCTACCTTTTTCGATTATTTTTTAGTTCACTCATGATTGATTCTTTTAAAATTTTTTGACTACTTATTTTTGTCTCATTTAAAACTTTTTAAACAAAAAATCTTATGTTTTTTTATGAAAAACATAAGACCTTCTTAATCATATTTAAATCGATTGGCTTTAATAAGATATCATCCATCATCGCCTCTTGAAACTTTGGATCTTCTTTTGATAATAAGTTAGCTGTTAAAGCGACAATACGTCCTTGATACCCCATATGTCGTATTTTTTTTGATGCTTCATAACCATCCATTCCAGGCATACAAATATCCATCACAACAACATCATAGTTTGGATTTTGCTCTATCTCATGAATCGCTTGAATGCCACTATCGATTGTTTTTACTTTTTTTATATCTATTACATCTAAAATGTCTTCCATTAACATTAAATTAATTTCATTATCATCGACTACTAAAACAGAAAAATCTTCGCATAATTGTCCCATGTTAAACGCTTCCTCCCACTGATGTTCACTCATTTTGTATTTATCATTTTAGTCAGTTTTAATTTGAGCGTCAACAATTAACGTATCATTTTCTTGATATTTTAATTTTAACCATTTAATTTCTTCGTGAAGTCGATTTTTGACTTGAAATGAATTTAAATATCCTCGATAAATTTTATCTTCCCATGAATCATTTCTAATTTCTACAATTTTTCTTGGTAAATCAACGTTTATATACATTTTCTTCTGTAAAAGAAAGCGCTGAAAAATATATCCAATTTGCTTATTGTACTTTATTGTCGAATATGTTAAAAAACTCACAATAAAGAAGATTTGTCGAATATCGTATAAAAATGTTAGAGTTGTGCCAATTATCACTAAGATGAGATTTAACCACTTCGTGATGAGTAAAACAGTCTTATATGGCCAAAAACAACATAAAATAGCACTCACTAGTCGACTTCCATCAAGCGGAGGTAATGGAATAAGATTAAAGACAATGACAAAGATTTGTGCCCAAATGGCATAATCGTAAAAATATAAGCGAAGATCAGAACTCGAATAATTTCGAGTCAGCAATAAAATTAGTAAGGTGATTGCATTAAAAATGACTCCACCACTACTTACGATTAAATCCTCTTTATTAGGTTTATTTAACTCACCTTTAAATTGCATTACTCCACCAAAAGCAAAGAACCGTAACTCTTCTAGCTCCCATCGATAAAAAAAAGCCATCATCAAATGCCCACACTCATGTATCATAATCGTTAAGGCAAAAATAACATATTCATTTAAATAACCGAGTATAATCGCCAAAAGAGTCATTGCATAAAAAGATGGAGTAAATATTAACCTATTTTTACGCATTCATGGTCCTCCTAGTTATTGAACAAACTGATCTAAATAGGTTGTAAAATCTTGATATTTTCCATCTTTATCTCTTAACGCTAAATAGTAGTAAGAACCCTCTCCTAATTCAGTTCCAGCTTCTCCAATGACAGAACCTACGCCTAAAACATCACCAACCTTAATATGTTGATATTGATTGACGGTTCGATTTTCAACAAATCCAATCGTTAATGTCCAGTCATTTTCTAACTGAATATTAATATAGTTACTAATTTTATCATCTGTTCCTACATTTAAAACAATTCCAGAAATGATACTTTTAATCTTTTCATCCTTTTTAGTTTGAATCACAGCACCATTTTCATAATTACTTAGCACCATATTATCCCGAATATCACTAATCGCCTGTGAAACATCAAACGTTGAATTGGTACTATCTTCTTTTATAACCTGCCCCGCTTCATCAACGGTTGTTCCTTGTATTCCACCTGTAGCAATGGTAGTTTCCTCTTCTTTTGTTAAACGATGATCAAATGGAAACAGTTTAAATAACATGTCTTGATAGATCTTTTCATACTTAGTAAACGGAAAATTTCCGAGCATGATACTCTTAACACTTTCATAAAGCGGTACATTCGGAAGCTTTTGACACACTAAGATACTCATTAATAAACATAAACAAATCATGGATTGACAAATGAAACGCCGAACAAATAGAACTGCCTCGTCTTCTTGTTGTTTTCGTCTATAATAAGATGATGAATGATTTGCTTTATACCCCGTGTAATTCGAGCGATAAGGGATACGATTTCTTTTTTGATTAGCCACGACAATTCCTCCCAACTATTGTTTCATGTACGTAAGCTTGTTCAATGAATCATATGAGCACTTATTAAAAATTAGAACCTTCATCACAAGGACTAACCGATTTAACCCAGTCCCTTTAATCATAGACATTGTTAAAAAATTCATAGAAGATGTTCAAATAAAAAAAACCTTAGAAACTAGTAAACTCACTATTTTCTAAGGTTTTCATTTAATGATCTACTTGGCCTAAAATTCATTTAAAACCGCTCGTTGATATTTTTTAAATTGTCGTTTTAAAATTGGATAAATTGGAATGGTAATTATCGTGTTAAAAATAGCAGTTGGAATTAAAATCATTTTTATAAACGTTAATAAGGTCATATTTGTCGTCTTCATTGTATTAACAATAAAATAAATAAACCATTCCTCAAAAATAACTACCATCATGACTAATGCCATCATGGATAAAATATTGACTGGCATCGTTTGTGAAACAAATCGTAATAAAATAAACGTGATAATCGGAAATAAGCACGTATATAAGCCAATTAAATCAGCGTAACAAATGTCATATAACACTCCAAAAATAAAAGCAATTAAAAGAGGACGAAACCCTTTATCATAAAATGTAAAAAACGATAAACAAATTAAAAAGACATTAGGGATCACCATGTAAGCTCCGAAAATCGGTTGGATGGGCAGAAAAATGACTAATAAATTATCAAGTACAAAGCATGTCATAAATGTCATAATTAATCTAATCATTAGTTGGTGTCACCGCCTCACGTGAAACAACAATCACGTAATCCATATTGTTATAATTTTTTTCACCTTTTAAATAAAGTGTTTGTGTTAATCCGTCTTTACTTATTTCAATTCGACTGACGTATCCAATTAAAAGAGCTCGAGGATAAACTCCACCTAACCCACTTGTAATAACCGCATCGCCTTCTTCAACCACGACATCTTTAGATACTTGTGTCATGACAAGTTCATCCGTTTTATAATCGTATCCTTCAACGGTTCCGATGGAGTCATCTTTTCCATCGATAATAGCCGAGACTTTACTTCCAAAATCTTGATTTTTAATCAATTTGACTTTAGCAGATAAATCATTAACCGAAATAACTTTTCCAATTAGGAATCCTTCTTTTGAAAGAACAGCCATGTTCTCTTTAATTCCTTGTTGACTTCCCTTGTTAATCACAATGAAATCATGCCATTGATCAACATTACGCATAACAGTTGAGGCATTGATTGTCGTATAATTCATTAAAGAAACACCCGTTTCCTGCAACTCTTCTAACGAATTGATTTGCTCTTCTAATTGATGAACATATACCTCTAATGCTTCATAATTATACATCTGCTGTTTTAATAATTTATTTTCTTCATACGTGTGAAATAAATCGTTGACATTAGTTAAAAAACCTTTAACACTATCGACAATTCCTGTATATCCTGTTTGAATCGCCGTCATTCCATCTTTAATTAGACGTTCTGGCAATGGATTTCTTGTCTCTTGATTCATCGTATAACCGACTGTAATTAAAGTCATGAAAATTATTACGATAATTCCAAATACTTTTAAATGGTTAACACCCTTCATTTAAACACATCCTAAGTCTTTACAATAATCTTTTTTTATAATGCTTATTATATAGAATTGATATGTATGAAACAAGTCTAATTCATGACATAAACTTGAACTCTTCGAGTTTTCACACTTTTTACATGGAAATTGTCTTTACATTTAAAAAATTCTCACACGATCGTGAGAATTTTTTATCTTGTTTTTAGGAAATGATCTCGATCAATAACGTAAGTGTCACAGTCTACCCACTCTCGATGCCCATTTAAAACAGCTCGTGTGACTAATCGATCATGATGCATTCCTATTTTTTTCATTACTTGACCAGAAGCGGGATTTCTAACATCGTGCTTAGCACTAACCATATCCACTTCAAGCTGTTCAAAAGCAAATTGTAAAACGGCTGTTGCTGCTTCAGTCATAATCCCTTGGTTCCAATACTCTTTAGATAAACAATAACCTAACTCACATCCATAACGTCGACCTCGACGATTAAATTGATGAAGTGAAATGGAACCAATGACCTGCTCATTTTCACGATAAACGATTGCCCATTGATAAATACCCAAGTGTTGGTAACTCCACTCCCAATTGGCTAAAATTCGTTTCGTTGTATGAATACTTTGATGAACAGGCCAAGCAACATATCGAGCAACCTCCGGATCACTGGTCCAATTGTGATAAACCATATCGGCATCACTAACTTTAAATTTTCTTAAATCAAGTCGCCTTGTTTGCAACTGACACGTTCCTAAATGTTTCATTTTCATAACTCCTTCAAATCTCTTATCTTCCACTATTACCGTAGTTCGCTAATACTCGAGCACTCGGATCTAACACGTTACATCCTTCCCACTCTTTGTTCGGCATCCAATAATCTTTAATCCATGTCGCATGTCCTTTGAAGTAACTATCAAAAATTTCACGATAAAGGAGTGACTCTTTTGTAAACGGAACGGAATGACCGTGATATTGTTTTACTTTTCTTTCAAACTCTTCATCGGTATATTTAGATTCTGCGTAATCTTTTAAAGTATCGACTAAGGAATGACCAACTGCATCTGAAAAAGCAGCTTTTTCACGCATTAAAATATGCTCAGGCAAATAATCATCAATAAAGGCTTGACGTAATAAATACTTACCTTTATTATATGTATTTAATTTAAGTTGCGGGTTAAGTCCAATGACATAATCTACAAAGGCTAAATCACCAAACGGAACACGGGCTTCAATAGAATTGGCTGAAATACAGCGATCGGCTCTTAAGACGTCATACATATAAAGTTCACGAATTCTCTTTTGTGACTCTTCCTGAAACGCCATGGCAGTTGGTGCATAATCCGTATATTTATAGCCAAATAATTCGTCACTCACTTCTCCAGTTAGCAACACTTTGATATCCGTTTTTTCACGAATAGCTTTACATAATAGATACATTCCAATTGAAGCCCGAATCGTTGTAATATCGTACGTTTCTAAAAGATAAATGACTTGTTCTAAATGATTAATGACATCTTCTTTTGTCATAATAACCTCAGTATGATTTGCCCCAAGATACGTTGCAACTTCTTTGGCGTACTTTAAGTCAATTGCATCATCTTCCATTCCAATAGCAAACGTTTTAATCGGCTCATCAGATAATTTTGAAGCAATACTACAAACCAAACTAGAATCCAACCCTCCACTTAATAAAAATCCAACGGGAACATCTGCGTCTAATCGTTTGTAAACTGCTTGTATTAAACGGTCTTTAATCTCTTTTGTCACCTCTTCAAGACTACCATTATAATATCCTTTAGACTGTGCCACGTCATAATAGCAGGTAAAACAACCATTAGCATAGTAATATCCAGGAGGAAATGGATAAACTTCGTCACATAGCTCAACTAATGATTTAGCTTCTGAGGCAAACATCATTTTATGACTATTTTTTGAATAACCATAAAAAAGTGGTCGGATTCCGATAGGGTCTCTTCCAGCAATAAATTCATCCTTTTTAGCATCGTAAATAACTAAAGCAAATTCTCCATCTAACTGTTTAAAAAAGTCTAATCCATACGTTTCATAAAGAGGTAAAATCACTTCACAATCACTATCTGAATTAAAGACATATCTTGGGCTCAATTGTTCTTTGATCTTTTTGAATCCATAAATTTCTCCATTACAAACGACTAAGTTATTGTGCAGTTCAAAGGGTTGATTTCCTGACTCCCCCACTCCCATAACTGATAGTCGATGAAATCCCCATAATCCTCGTTCACGACTTTCAATAATACAAAAATCTGGTCCTCGATATGAAATTCGAATAAAACCCTCTTCAAAATCTTCGACCTTAATATCATTGGCTGTATACACCATAAATCCACACATAACATTCCCTCCTTTAATGATCAATCATCAATTCCTTTTCTTTTATTTTATGCATCTAACTGCGTTCAAAATAACTGCTTTTTTGATTTTTATCATCATTTTCGATTCCGATTCAAAAATAAAAAACAATCTTAGAATAAAACAGCTATTTTCGTTCAAACTAGACGTATCAATAAGTAAAGCAAATAGCCATTTATGTGTTAAGAAACTGCTAATACTTAATTTTTTATGCTTAAAGTCTATCAGTGACGACAAAAATTTACGTCGTCAACTTTTGAAAGGAACATTCGTATGTTTGATCATCTGATTGAATCAATTCTCCCAATTATTATTGGGATTTTAGAGTTTATGGGGATTTTCATCGTGACCATTGGTGCATTTCGTGCCTTTTATCACTATGTTAAAACATTACTTTTTAAAGATCATTATCCCGTTAAACATCAATTTGCTAATTCCATGGCAACAGGACTTGAGTTTAAGTTGGCAGCTGAAATTTTAAAAACCGTTCTTATCCAAAGTTTAAGTGAACTTGTTATTTTAGGTTCAATTTTTTTACTTCGTGTTCTGATGACGATTGTTATCGAATGGGAAATGAAAGAAGATAATAAACAAAAACAAAATCCTTCTGCTTAACTAAAAAGCTCTCGAATGCGAGAGCTTTTTAGTTATAGTTATTTTAATTCTTTAAAGTCAGTTTTATAATTCAACTCGCACTCAAATAAAAGAATCTCATCTTTTAAGTAACAATTTTAATAGGATTAAAACTCATCTTTTATAAGTATCCTTTTTCTTTTAAACTAGTAAACTGATCATCTCCAATAATTAAATGATCTAACACTTTAATGCCAAGTAATTCACCGGCTTCATATAAACGATGTGTAAGTTGAATATCTTGTTGTGAAGGCATAGGATCTCCACTTGGATGGTTATGAGCACAAATGATAGCAGCCGATGATCGTTTAATCGCTTCTTTAAATACTTCTCGAGGATGAACAATGGCTTTGTTCAACGATCCTATAAAAATCGTCTTTTTTCCTATAATAAAATTTTTAGTATCTAAAAATAATACAACAAAATGTTCCTGTGTTAAATGTTTCATCTCTGCCGATAGATAAGAGACACAGTCGCTTGGTGATAAGATCGCATCAAATTTTTGATGTTTTGCCTTAGCAATTCGTTTCCCTAGCTCAATACTTGCTAAAATTTGAATGGCTTTACTTTCACCAATTCCATGTATACTTCTTAATTCCTCTATCGTTATTTCGTTTAAAAGCTTAATTCCTTGTGTCTTTTGTAAAATCGTTTGCGCTAAACTCAACGCTGATTGTTGTTTAGTCCCCGTTCGTAATATGATAGCCAATAACTCTGCATTTGATAAAAAGGCGGCCCCTTCTAACAACAAACGTTCTCGAGGCCGCTCTTCAAGAGGTAAATCACGAATCATAAAGGGTTCCATGTTTGATTTCATCACTTCCTGTTCTTATCCATTTAACCATTGATAAATTTCAAGTAGCATCTTCTGACGCTCTGACGCTAAAGCATCAAAAGAAGCTGTTGAAAGTGTTACATAATAACCCCATATATGCATTTCATCATCCGTAAATGTTTGAATAAAATCTCCCGTCATTTCAAATGGTTTTTGTTTGACAGCTTGTAAAAAGTAATTCCACTTTAAATCATCCGTTGAAACGTCTACCTCTTTAATAAAATGATCAATTCCTTTATTACTCATCGCCTCTTCAACAGAAGCTAAACTTTCTTTTGTTCCTGAAATATGAGAAAATACAGAATATTTTCCGTCAACTTTTAAAATTCCATAATTATAGCCTAGCTGTTGTAATTGACCTGCTAAGTTTAAAACATTATCATACGTTTCATACACCCCTAATTGGATGACATAGATTTTATTTTCTGCTGCCACGTCTTCTGCGTTTTCTGATTGCTCTGTCTCATCTTTTGGTTGCTCTTCATTAGCAGGTTGAGTCTCATCAGCTACACCACTCGTTGTAGCCACTCCCTCTGATGAACCTAAGAAATTATCTAGTAGTTTTCCAAATGATAACCCCATCATTACAATAATCAATGTCAATAAAATCCATAAACGCATCGACTTTAAATCCACTTTTAGTCTGAATTTAGCTTTCTTTTTCTTCATCATGACCCCACCTATCATTTTCAGTCATTATTTCATCTCATTATATATAAGTTCAGATTAGTTTTTTCTATCAAAGAATAGTTAACCGAACTAGTGTTGGTCTTAGTCTTCAAGTCATTAATCAACTAAGACAGCTATTAACTGATGAAAGACGTTTCTGTTTTTATATAGGTATGATGATATCAAAGGTTAATCAAGAAAATTGTCTAAATCTCATCTGACTAATGATTTTCGAACTTCTGAAATGAAGTAAAGAGATCCTGTAATAACTAGACATTCATCCTCTTCAACTTCACCTAATAAATGATCGAGAAGTTCATGAAAATCTTCTTCATACGATGAATTCTCACGATGATATGCCTCATATTGGGCTTTAGCAGATTGAGCGCGTGGATAATCAAACGTCGTAAAGTAAACATGATCGGCTACTTCATTCATGTGATTAAACATCTTTTCATAGTCCTTATCTTTTAAAACACTGACCATAAACAAGCGTCGCTCAGTAGGATAAAGAGTTTTAACCGTCTCACATAGTTGCATCATTCCTTCTAAGTTGTGTGCCCCATCTAAGATAATCGTTGGATTTTCGTGAATAACCTCGAATCTTCCTTTCCAAAACGCCTCTTTCATTCCCCTATATATATTTACATCTGAAATACTAAAAATCCTTTTTTCTTTTAAATATTGAATGATGGAATAAGCTAGTGTGGCATTTTTAATTTGATGCGTTCCCTTCATGGTCAATTCTACATCTTTTAAATGAGGCCAATCAAACTGTAAGCCATTTTGATTAACATGAACTTGAGTCGCAGGATACATTTTAAGTGATTGAACGAATGGACTATTTTTCTGATTTGTAACCTCTACAAATTCTTTTAAAACATCTTCATTTTCTTCCGTTGTAAACAGTGGAACTTCATTCTTAACAATTCCTAATTTTTCATGAGCAATTTTTACTAGTGTCTCCCCTAAAATGGCTTCATGATCATGACCAATATTAGTAATTCCACAAACGATAGGTGATATAACATTCGTGGCATCAAGTCTTCCACCTAGTCCAACTTCATAAATAACGACATCTGTTTGATAATGCTTAAAATAAATAAATGAAATTAACGTAATAATTTCAAACTCTGTAAACGGCCCCATTGAAGTTTGATTAATTTCTTCTACAATAGGCTTTAATACATTGGCACACCAAGCTAAGTCATCATCGCTAATTGGAACTCCATTTAATGAAATTCGTTCATTAAACGTTTCGATATAAGGTGACGTAAAGGTTCCGACACGATAACCCGCATCTTGTAATACAGAACGTAAATAAGTAACAGTCGATCCTTTTCCATTCGTTCCGGCAATATGAATGGTTTTGATTTTTAAGTGAGGATTGTCTAAACGACTTAATGCCGCTTCCATTCTCTCTAGACCTGGACGAATTCCAAATCGTAGTTGTTCTGAAACCCAATCAATGACTTCTTTTCCACTTCTAAACATGTTTTCTCACCTTCTTTTTTAATCTGTTTTTGTCGTAACTGAAACAACCATTCCCTTTGTTAATAATTCTCCTGCTAAAACTGATTGGCTTTCAATGATTCCCTCTTCCTCAGATGACTCCACGGTTAAGTCGTATAGATTAGCAAATTCATTTAACTCACTTAAACGTTTTCCTACAAAATCCTCCATCATGGGATAACCTTTTGAAACATAAACTGTTAAAATTAACGGATCATCTCCAATTTTTGTTCGTGGTTTAATCGATTGTTCCATAACACAATTTTGTAAGACATCATATGAATAAACAAGCTCATAGATCACCGAGATATTCTCATGCTTTTCATCATACTTCATAACTTCATCTGCTGACCATCCATGAAAATTTGGAATGGTATTAAACTCAAGTGTTGATTTGATGTTAATCGTTAACGCAACCACCGTACATATTCCAAACACTAGACAATAGAATCTAGCATTTAATCGATACTTTTTTCGTTTCTTTTTTTTACCCAAATTTTCACGTCCTTCTATTGATATAAGTCTAAATCCATTTTTAAATTATAAAAACGAATCACTGTTTTATCATCTGACTTTTATGGCACCAGTATTAAGTATTTAGTGTATGATGATAACTATAGATTTTATTTCTGTTTATATATAGAAGCAATATAATATTTTTCACCAACATACCTAAATTTATGACTGATCACTAAACTATAAAATCATAACATAATTCTACCAACTAAAGTTATTTTTTAAAAGGGTAAAACGTTCTTTCTACTTCTTTCATACAAAAAAGCTCTCAGTTTGACTGAGAGCTTTTGGTATCATTATTTTTCTAATTGAGCTAAGCGAGCTTCAACGGTTGCATATTTTTCTTTATAATCCGCGAGTTTATTGCGCTCTTCTTCAACTAAGTGAGCCGGAGCTTTAGCGACGAATTTTTCATTTGCAAGTTTTGATTCTCCACGTTTTACTTCTGCAGCTAATTTCTTTAACTCATTTTTCAAACGTTCAATTTCAGCACTTACATCGATTAATCCTTCAGTTGGTAAGAAGATGTCTGCCCCTGTTACAACGGCTGTCATTGTTTCTTCCTCTACTGTTAAATCTCTTTCAATTACTAATTCACTTGGGTTACAGAAACGTTTTAAGTAAGCTTGGTTTGTACTTAAGTTTTCTAATACCTCTTCTGATTTAGCATTGATGAAGATGCGGATTTGTTTACTCATTGGCGCATCCACTTCTGCACGAATGTTACGTACTGAGCGGATAATATCCATTAATAACGTGAAATTATTGATCGCTTTTTCGTTGTTATACTCTGGTTTAACAACTGGCCAAGCGGCTACTGCACATGCCGTATTTTCTCGCGTAATCATTTGATAGATTTCTTCTGTTACGAATGGCATAAATGGATGTAATAATTTCACGATTGATTCTAAGACATACGTTAAGACCATGCGTGTTGAACGTTTTGCTTCTTCATCTTCACCTTGTAATGGTAACTTCGCCATTTCGATGTACCAGTTACAGAAGTCTTCCCAGATAAAGTTATATAAGTGACGTCCAACTTCACCAAATTCGAATTTATCGGCATTGTAGTTGATGGCTTCAATCGTTTCATTTAAACGTCCTAAAATCCATTGATCCGCAACATTTAATGTCGCTTCTTCTAACTTCACATCTTCTACTGTCATTCCTTCTAAGTTCATGATAACGAAACGAGAAGCATTCCAGATTTTATTAATGAAGTTCCATGTTGATTCTACTTTTTCTTCAATATAACGTAAATCTTGTCCTGGTGCTGAGTTAGTTGTTAAGAAGTAACGTAAGCTATCAGCTCCGTATTTTGCAATAACATCCATTGGGTCAACCCCGTTACCTAATGATTTACTCATTTTACGTCCTTCAGCATCACGAACTAATCCGTGAATTAAAACATTTTTAAATGGACGTTCATCAGTAAATTCTAAGCTTTGGAAAATCATACGAGACACCCAGAAGAAGATAATGTCATATCCAGTGACTAATGTATCTGTTGGGAAATATGCTTTAAAATCTTCACACTCAACATCTGGCCAACCTAACGTTGTAAATGGCCATAAAGCAGATGAGAACCATGTGTCTAATACGTCTTCATCTTGGTTCCAGTTTTCAAGATCAGCTGGAGCCTCTTCACCGACATACATTTCACCTGTTTCTTTATGATACCAAGCTGGAATTTGGTGTCCCCACCATAACTGACGCGAAATACACCAGTCATGAATATTTTCCATCCAACGTAAGAACGTATTTTCAAAACGATCGGGTACGAAGTTTACTTTATTGTCTGTTTGTTGATTAGCAACTGAACGTGCTGCTAATTCTTCCATCTTAACGAACCATTGAGTTGATAAGTACGGTTCAACAACGGCGTCTGTACGCTCAGAGTGTCCAACTGAGTGAACATGTTTTTCAATCTTAACAACTAATCCCGCTTCTTCTAAATCAGCAACTAATTGACGACGAGCATCGAAACGATCCATTCCATTGTATTTACCTGCTAATTCATTCATCGTTCCATCTAAGTTCATACAGATTGGACGAGCTAAGTCGTGACGGTTTCCAACTTCAAAGTCGTTTGGATCGTGAGCTGGTGTAATTTTAACAGCACCTGTTCCAAAATCCATTTCAACATACTCATCAGCGATAACTGGAATCGGTTTGTTGTTTCCTGGGATTAAGACATTTTTACCTAGTAAGTGTTGGTAACGCTCATCTTCAGGATGAACCGCAACAGCAACGTCTCCAAACATTGTTTCAGGACGAGTCGTTGCAACTTCTAAGAACTCGTTTGTTCCTTCAATCATATATTTGAAGTGGTAGAATGCCCCTTCAATTTCTTTATGGATAACCTCAATATCTGATAAAGCTGTACGTGCAGCTGGGTCCCAGTTGATGATACGCTCACCACGATAGATTAATCCTTTTTCATATAATTGAACGAATACGCGACGAACAGCTTTCGATAACCCTTCATCTAATGTGAAACGTTCACGAGAGTAATCTAATGATAACCCCATTTTTTCCCATTGTTGACGGATGAATCCTGCATATTCTTCTTTCCATTCCCAAGCTTTTTCTAAGAATGCTTCACGCCCGATGTCATAACGAGAAACACCTTCTTCTTTTAAGCGAGCATCAACTTTTGCTTGAGTGGCAATTCCGGCATGGTCCATACCTGGTAACCATAAAGCATCATAACCTTGCATACGTTTCATACGAATGATGATATCTTGTAATGATGTATCCCAGGCATGTCCTAAGTGTAACTTACCTGTTACGTTTGGTGGTGGAATAACGATCGTATACTTAGGTTTGTTTGATTGTGGTTGGGCTTTGAAGCAATCTTGCTCATACCAAAATGCATATTTACCTTGTTCTACATCTAAATGATTATACTTAGGTGCTAAGTTTTTCGTCATTTTAGTGTCCTCCTTTTCTTAATCTTTGATCATTGAACAACTAAAGCAGTTTGGATCGACTAATGATTCATTTAACATCAATCATTTCGCTACAATCAAGGCATTGAACTTCATTCAATCAGCTATAGCGTTGACGATTTTGCAATTAAATACTAATTTAACATTCTATATCTCATTCAGTTATAGGCTCTCAACTTAAAATAATTGGTGGAATAATCTTTAGACAACTTGGTGGGTTGTCTTACTATCAGATGGATGAATGATAGTTGTTGAATTCCTATATCTAAATAAAAAATGATGATTAAGTGTTTTAATCACTGTAAATCATTAATCTAACTCATCACTTATGAATGATTCTAGCTCGTGTACCGTTTGTTTTCATAACGCTCTTGATTTCATTAAGACGTGATTAGTTTTAATGTATGATGCCTCATGACTAGTTATCTTTGATGAAAAACGCTAATTTCTAATGACTAATTTTATCTTTTTCATTTTTTGATCAACTGTTTACTTCAGAAAAAATAATAATGAATCCAGTGATACTAAGTCATTTTGCTGAGTTTAAGTTGATAAAATAACCACCTGGATAATGAATTATTTTTTCATTTTCTCATGCTGAAATAATACTTAGTTTTGGCTTTTTATTGGTGAAAAGGAATCTTCATTATCATTCAATAATCGCTTGGATGATGAACAAATTCTATGATTAAATGAATGAATTTTCTCTTGATTCGAGATAAAAACGAGGAAACATTATTATTTTTATTAACTAACTAAAAATGTTCATTTATTGTCCACCTGGATAATAGACCTTATGACATGTTAAATCGTGTATATTCTCAATTAATGCTCTAACTAGAATCTTAATCTCTAAGAACAAATTTCACAATGACATAAAAAGCTCTTTAGATTTCATATAAACCACCTGGATAATCGATTATATAAAATAAATTCCTCTTATAAAATTGTGCTTCACTTATTCTTTGATTTTAAAGGTCAGCAGAGAATTACTGATTATTCAACTCATTCGCTTTTTAAACGAATCAACTGTTAAATCAAACCACCTGGATTTTGGACTGATTCAATGGTTGAATTCATATACAATTCAACTTTTAATGTTAGTTTTAAAAGTATTTGATCAAGAATGATAAAAGCATTTAGCCCTCTTATTAAGAGCAAGCCTATTTCATGTTAAAGAATAACGCCACTTGCTTCATTTCATTATCATGATAATCTTCCTTAAAATGATACGTGCTCTAACTGAAAATCAAGTTTTTCTTGTTATCAACAAAAAAAAGCATCTCATCCTCGTAAGGACGAAATGCTTAAAATTCCGCGGTACCACCTTGATTGTAGATTGATCATCTACCACTTGACGCTTTAACGCAGCTAACGGAATTCCCTACTTCATCTTTATTTCAGAAACCCAACTCACAGGCTACCTTCAAAGTTGTTACATAAAGTTCTTTCACCAACTGAACTTCTCTCTAAAATGTAAGAAGACTTTTACTCCTCCTGGTCATGGTTGTTCAACTATCATATATATGTTAGTATTCTACAACAACAAACAACTTTATTCAATAGTTGATCAGGAAATTACAATTAATTCCGTAAAATTCCTTTTTCATTGATCATGAATTAAATAACTCAATTATTTTTATTTTCTCGATGTTATCTCTCTTGACCCATGCATAAACTATATGTAAGTAGACATGTTTTTCATTAGTTTCTATCTAGTTAGACTAAAGTACGTGATTATAAGTTCTTTTTATTGTTGCACGATAGAATGTTTTGAAAAACGTATCTAAACTTATCTATGATGGGGGTGAGTATATGGGACGTTATCAGCGTGGTGGCGGTGGCTTTAGATCTTACTTATTAACCGTACGATCTATCGTTTCATTATTATTTTTTTATCAGTTATTTCTTATTATTTTTTCATTTTCTCAATTTGATTTTGTTATGTTGTTGATTCTTGGGGGGCTGCTTGGTTTGTTGTGGTGGGTTTGTTAAACTGATCATAAATCTGTAATGCTAATAAGTGAGGAGCAATACATTCATTTAATAAAGCAATATTAATTAATGAATGATCATTTAAGTTTTCAAAAAGATCATCTAAATCGATACACAGAGAGCGAAAAAAGAAATAGTGCCGCAATGCTGCGGCTTTTTCATTTTTTACATAATCTGAAATGATGGAATGAATTCCCGGAACGGCATGATAATTTTCTAAAAAATAATAAATATCTAGTGAAGCAATTGAAAACATACTTTTCTCAAAATTAATTAAGTAAGTTGATTTTTCAGTGACTAATAAGTTAGCAACGTTCACATCGCCATGAATTAAACTAACTGGCATTTTTTTATCTCGTTTAATGAGGTCATAAAACTTTTTAAGCTCATCATGCGCATGATGCAACATGGTATAAAGCATCGGATAGACCATCATAAAATACCAGTCATACGGTGATCGTTCGCGTTGTAACTCACACTCCTCGATACTTTTTTGTAAATAATCATAACTATTTTTTAGTCGCTTATAATCTTTACTATAAATACGTTGCAACTCATCATCACTCACATCTACCTCTAACTGCGTTTGTGCATGTAACTTATTTAACAGTTCAATATAGTAATTAATTTGTTGTTCTAACGGCAGAGGAATGGTTTTAACGTAATCGGTCAAATAGAAAAATTGTTGATCAAATGGAACATAATGATTATTATCTCTCGTACGATAAATTGGTAAAACATTATGAGACAGCGCCTTATAAGCAAAAAGTTGCTTCATAATAAACTCATCATCACCACTGGCAATCTTTAATAAATAATCATGATTTGAGGCTCTAATTTTCATTGATTTACGAGTGATGGCTGTCATCGATTCGATCTTTAAATCGTAATGAGCTTCTACAAAGGTTTTTATCTCATCGTAATTTGCCATAATTAATCATCACACGATCACCGCACTGTAAGGAATGATTTAACTCCTCTAAGTTATAGATAGCTTTTTCAGGAACATTATACTTTGTACAAATCGTTGAAATAGTTGTTTCTTCTTCTTGGACAAAGACAATTTTTAAAATACTTTCTCCATCTAAAAACTGAGTAGCAATTGAATCATCATATGAATCACTTGAAACGATATGATTTTGTTCTGTGATGATTGCTTCTTCATTTGCCTCAGTTGATTGCATCACGTCTTCTTTCTTTTCTGAAACTTGTGCCGATTGATTTTTTTCAACCATAGGAGCTGTTAAAACCTCTTCAGTCATTGGTTGTGAATTCGTTTCTTCTTCGCACTCTTCTTCCTCATCTAAAGAATATAACATATCAAAGATATCTGATTTTTGCGTTGGAGCCGGTGCCTCTTGTACGACCTCTTTTTCTTTGATTGGAAATGGTAACACTTCTTCTTCCTCTTTGATCACTAATGTTTCTTGAGGTTTCACGACATTTGAAGCTTTTGTCATTGGAACCACAGGATTTACTTTAACTTTTTCAACGACTTCTTCAACTGCTGGTTTTGAAACTGATGATTCACTCTGTACAGTTTCAACCACTTCAACTTCTTTTGGTAATTCTGAAACGGCTTCAACGACAGTTTCATCAGCTTTAACAGGTGCTTTTTGCATAAATTGTTTCACTTTATCAGTTAAAGACTCTTTACGCTCTGTTGCTAATTTAGGGTCAATCGCTTCTTGGACATGATCCAAAACCACTTCATCAAAATCAATATAATCTAAATCATCTACCTCTGTTTCTTGATTACTAACGTTATCACTTAAATTCCCTTGAGAATAATCAATATAGTCTGTCACTTCGTCATTTTGATTCATTTGTGCTACTTCTTTTTCTTCACAAGGTTCTTGTTTTTGTTCTTGAGGAACTTCTATTTGGTTAGCATGTTCAGCTGGTGCAACAACAGCTTCTTTTGTAAATAGAACAGGTGCTTGTGTTTGCACTTCAACTTCATTTTCCTGTTCTTCAACAAGTGTGATTGAATTATCCAAATCATAACCATCTAAATTAAGATTTAAGGTTAAAAATAAATTACTTCCATCTTGAACTTGATAATCAAAATTCGTAATATCTGGCTTAATTTGCTCTCCTCTACCGTTGTTAGGTAAAGTAATATCAATTGGAATATACTCTTTAAACGACTCTTGATTTCCGTTTGTTGTCGTATATTCCCCATCGATTAAAACTTGCCCACGTAATGATAAATAGTCCCCCTCATCATACGCTTTAGCTTGTGGATCAATATTGATTGATACAATGTCATTTATGTTACTGATCGGTAATGTACAATCCCAATTAAAAGAATAACTCATTCTTTGACCTCCTAATTTTGATATTTCAGTTCATTATATTCGTCAATCATAAAAATATGAAAGATATCTTAATGAACACCCAAGGTCTTTAATACTTATTGATGAACCATCTTAATCATTACCGTCAATTCTTATCTCGATTATCTGATAGTATTTACTAAAATTTTACAAAAAAACCCTCGATTTATATCCAATTTTTGTATATTTAGTCGATTATTTATGATATAATATAGCTATCCAAGAAATTGGATGACATAACAGTACCCTATTAATACAACATATCCCATCTCGTTGTATTAATAAATGTATTCTCTTTCCATTCTAATTTTTATTATTCTTTTGAGGTTGAATGGACCTCATCTTTGTTAAAAAACTCTTTTACAGACATTTTTCTCTAATTAACAACAAAAAAACAGCTATCCTTTGGTTAGCTGTTTTTTTTATTTGGCTCTATTAGACTCAATTGTTTGTTTGATATGTTAAATTAGGTTGCTCTAATGTTAGAACAACCTAATTTGAATGATTTTAGTAATGTGTTTCAGAGTTAAACAAACGGTATTTATTCTCTATTTTTTGAGTATAATTTAATTTCATCACATCGAGGACATATTTCAACATAAATTTTATTCTTCAAATTCTCAAATCCCTTTTTTTGTTTAGCTACTTTCATCCCTCCATATAAATTATCATTTAAGAATTATAGATATATATGAATAACACAGCCTTTAATTTAAAAACTGACATCCTCTTAAGATGTCAGTTAAACTATTATTCAAATGTAATCTTATGAACTGTTTCTTTATCTAAACGTTTAACAACTTCCGTCATTAATTTAACTGTATTCTCATAGTCATCACGATGGATCATTGAAGTATGTGAATGGATGTAACGTGATGCAATTCCAACAGACATAGCTGGTGCTCCATCATGTGCTAAATGCATTTTAGCAGCATCTGTTGCTCCACCTGGTGTTACGTCAAATTGATAAGGAATGTTTAATTCTTCAGCTACTTCAATTACAAAATCACGAAGTGCTTTATGACCTACAAGACCTCCATCAATTAAGGTAATAATCGGTCCTTTTCCCATTTTAGCTTGAATTTGATTCGTTACACCTGGTACATCCCCAGCTAATCCTACATCTAAAGCAAATACGATAGATGGATTGATCATTTGACTTGTTGTTGATGCTCCGCGACATCCAACTTCTTCTTGAACTGTTCCAACACCATAAACGATATTAGGATGTTTTTCTTCTTTTAAATTATTTAAAACTTCAACCGCTACTGCACATCCAATACGGTTATCCCATGCTTTTGCTAACAAATATTTTTCATTTGCCATCGTACGGAATTCAATATAAGGAGTAATCATATCGCCTGGGCGAATTCCTAATGCTTCAACTTCTTCCTTGCTGTCTACTCCTAAATCAATATACATATCTTTAATATCCATCGGTTTTTGACGCGCCTCTGGTGTTAAAATATGTGGTGGAATTGATCCAATCACTCCATGATACGTTTTTCCTGAATGAGTGGTAATTGTCACTTGTTGAGCAAGCATGACTTGCCCCCACCATCCACCGAGTGTTACGAATTTAATATATCCATTATCATCGATTTGGCGAACCATAAATCCGACTTCGTCCATATGTCCTGCAATCACAACTTTAGGACCATCTTCTTCCCCAACTTTTTTTGCAATTAATGATCCAATGTTATCTTGATAAATCTCATCAGCGCTATCACCGATATATTTTTTCATGACTTCTCTGGCTTGTCGTTCTTGTCCTGGAACGGCATTAGCATCAGTCAACTCTTTTAAAAAAGTTAATGTTTGATCTAATTGACTCATTAGTTTTCTCCTCCAATTCATAATGTACTCACTGTAGTATCATACCATTATATACAATATTTGAAAATATTTTTAAATGGATTTTCAAGAACAGAGTTTATGATTAATTACTTTTAGTTTTAATTTGACTAAATTCCTTTTATTTATTCATGTCATATATAGATGAAGTTAATTTTTTAATAAAAAAAGACACTATCAAAAGATAGTGTCTAAATAGTTATTCAAAAATAATGAGCAAATTAATTATTTGTTCATTGCTTCTTTAGCAGTGTTTGCTAAAGCAGTGAATGCAGCAGCATCAGATACAGCTAAATCTGCTAACATTTTACGGTTAACTTCGATTCCAGCTAATTTTAATCCGTGCATTAATTTGCTGTATGATAATCCGTTCATACGAGCAGCAGCGTTGATACGAGTGATCCATAATTTACGGAAGTCACGTTTTTTCTGACGACGGTCACGGTAAGCATATTGTAATGATTTCATTACTTGCTCGTTTGCTGTTTTATATAATGTATGTTTAGATCCAAAGTAACCTTTTGCTAATTTTAAAACGCGTTTACGACGTTTGCGTGATACAACTCCACCTTTTACACGTGGCATAATGAGTTCCTCCTTTGTTGTTACGAAAAATGTTTAGTGATTATTATAAGCTATATAACATATCTTTGATACGTTTGTAGTCGCTGTTTGATACAATACCAGCTTTAGCTAAATGTTTCTTTTGTTTAGTTGTTTTGTTATGAGCTAAGTGGCTTGTATAAGCATGAGAACGTTTTAATTTTCCTGATCCTGTACGTTTAAAGCGTTTAGCAGCTCCACGATGAGATTTCATTTTTGGCATGGTAGAGTTCCTCCTTTATCTTTTCTACTTTTTCTTTGGTGCTAAAACGAGAAACATTGAGCGTCCATCAAGTTTTGGATTTGATTCAAGATCCGCAATTTCAGCACACGCCTCAGCAAAGCGAGTTAAAACATTGCGTCCGAATTCAGTGTGCGCGATTTCACGACCTTTGAAACGTACGCTAACTTTAACTTTATCACCCTTTGCAAGGAATTTTTGAGCATTTTTTAATTTTGTATTAAAGTCATGCTGTTCGATGTTAGGGCTTAAACGAACTTCTTTAAGACTAACAACTGTTTGGTTTTTTCTAGCTTCGCGAGCATGTCGTTGTTGTTCGTAGCGGTATTTACCGTAGTCCATAATACGACACACAATCGGATTAGCTTGTGGTGCAACACATACTAAGTCTAAGTTTTGCTCAGAAGCAGCACGTAATGCATCCTTACGTTGCATTAATCCAAGTTGTTCGCGATTAGGACCAACCACTAACATTTCCTTTGCGCGGATATCTTCGTTGATTAAGCTCTCGTTTTTTACATTTTTCTTGCTAATGATGAGCACCTCCAATTTTATAGAACATTCATGGAAAAAAAGAAAAACGCAAACACAAAGTGCCCACGTTTTAATCACAATCACATTAACAATATCGTCGTAACGATAGTGACGTTTAACCTATCAGCTCTAGCTAATCAGGTGAGAAGTGGGTACTTCTTCTTTCCACATGATATTCACAGTTATTAATTATAACACTTTAATTATTATATGTCAATCAAGTGTTTAATATTCTTTATTTTTTAGATTAACATCATTTAGCATGCCGCTATTGATTAAAGTCTGTAGTGCTTTATCACTAATGACTTCATCTTCAACAAGTCTATCATAGGTTCCATTTTGAATCAACTCTTTATAGTAAAAATTAAAATTTTCCAACGTCATTACGTCTTTTTCAATATAAGAATTTATATGAGCTAAGTAATCTTTCATTTCTTGTTCACTAATTTTATTATCAGGAAAAAAACTTAAAAATCCTGAAGTCGTTGCGATAAACGGAATTAAATCATTAAAAGCGTCGTGTACCTTTTCTTGTTCATTGGGATGCTTTTTCATAAATGTTTCAAGTTGATCGAAGTTCACTTGATTATTATGAAAAATAAGATCAAAATCATCTTCAAAATAAAGAATGTTCTCTTGCAGTTGCCGATAAGGTTTATAAAAGTCACTTACTAACGAAGAGATCACCGGATTAACTTTTAATAAAAGACTTGAAATAGAATACGGTTTAGTCAGATTAAAAAGAGGAAATGCTATTATTATTAAAACCACAATCATATAGGTATACATATTTAATACACTTAAAAAAAGACTAAAACATTGATCTGGTAATCGATCAAATTTGACGGTCTTAAAAACATATTGATGCCACTCATAATTGACTGAAAAAACATATAAAATACTTTTAATGATAATAAAAAAGATTATAAACAACAGACAGAAAATAATAAGTGGAATTAAGTAAGATTCATACGGCTCAACTAAGTAGTAAAAACTATCTGGAATAAAAAGAGATAAGCTCATACTTTTTGGAATATATCCTATTAATTGATGAACTAGTTCCCATGCTGTTAAAAACGATAAACTAATGGTTGTTAACTGAATAAGTAAATGGGTAAGACTGATTCGATAAGATTGATAATACCCCCTATATGCTGCTATACCAAAAATTGATAATACGACTGCATCAACTAGTAAAACTTTTATCACTTCCATTACACCCAACGTTGTCACCACTTTCACAAAGTTATCTTTCTCACTCTTTTCTTTACATTGTAAGTTTTATTTCACCATTATATTCCTGTAACGATTATTTTTTGTCCAATGAATATAAAAAAATAGGAGACTAAGTCTCCTATTTTTTATTCAGGTTTATGATTTTTACGTTCTGCAATCTCTTCTACTAAGAAATGAACGAATTCTTTAAGTGGTAATGTTTGAGTTTTTTGTTCTCCAAAACGACGGAATGTCACTTCACCATTAGCAGTTTCTTTATCCCCTAACACGATAGACATTGGTACTTTCTTCGTTTGAGATTCACGAATTTTATATCCCATTTTTTCTTCACGATCATCAAGTTCTAAACGGATTTTATATTTACGTAACTCTTTAGCTACTTCTTTTGCATAGTCTAAATGATATTGATTGTTAACTGGGATAACTGTCACTTGAGTTGGTGCTAACCATAGAGGGAATGCCCCTTTATAAGTTTCAATTAAATAAGCCATGAAACGTTCGTATGTTCCAATTAATCCACGGTGCATAACGACTGGACGTACTTTTTCTCCTGATTCAGAAACATAAGTTAAATCAAAGCGTTCTGGTAATAAGAAGTCTAACTGAATTGTTGACATCGTAATATCATGACCTAATGCTGTTTTAATTTGAATATCTAATTTTGGTCCGTAGAATGCAGCTTCTCCTTCTGCTTCAATGAATGGAATGTTATTTTCAATTAATGTTTCACGTAACATTGATTCAGCACTTTGCCACATTTGATCATCATCATAGTATTTCTCTTTGTTTTCAGGGTCACGTAATGATAAACGATAGTAGTTGATTTCAACACCGAAATCTTTAATCACACGGTGAATTAATTCTAAACAGCGTGAAAATTCCTCTTTAATTTGATCTGGACGAACAAAGATATGTGAATCTGTTAAAGTCATCGCACGTACACGTTCAAGTCCTGTTAAAGCACCTGATGCTTCAAAGCGATGTTGGATGACTTGTTCTGCATAACGGATTGGTAAATCACGATATGAGCGTAATTTTGTTTTGTAAACCATCATGTGGTGAGGACATGACATTGGGCGTAAAACTAATTCTTCATTGTCCATGTTCATTGGAACAAACATATCTTCTTGATAGTGCGCCCAGTGTCCTGACGTACGATATAAATCAACTGATCCCATAACAGGCGTTGCCACGTGTTGGTATCCGTATTCTTCTTCTAAGTCAATGATATAGCGTTCAATTTGTTGACGAACTTTCATTCCGTTTGGTAACCAAATTGGTAACCCTTGTCCAACTAATGGACTGAATGTAAATAACTCTAATTCACGTCCTAATTTTTTATGATCACGCTCTTTACGCTCTTCTAAAACACGTAAATGATCAGCTAATTGATCTTTAGTAAATGCTGCTGCACCGTAAATACGAGTTAACATCTTATTGTCGCTATCTCCGCGCCAATAAGCACCTGCTACATTTAATAATTTAAAGAATTTGATGTCTTTTGTATTTCCAACATGAACACCACTACATAAATCTGTAAAATCACCCTCAGAGTAAGTTGTGATTACTTCTCCTTCTTTAATCGCATCAATTAATTCTAATTTATATTCATCTGTTGCAAATAATTCTTTTGCTTCTTCACGACTTAATTCACGACGGATAATTGGTAAAGCTTCTGAAGCGATTTTTTGCATCATTTTTTCAATAGCTGCTAAATCCGATTCAGTAATTTTAGATTCTGTATCGACGTCATAGTAGAATCCATCTTCAATGGCAGGTCCTACCCCGAATTTTGCATCTGGATATAAACGTTTAATTGCTGCTGCCATTAAATGCGCCGCTGAGTGATTAATAATCTCCCATGCTTCTGGACGATCATTTGTAATTAATTCGATTTTTGTATCTGCTTCAATTGGACGAGTTAAATCATATAAATGTCCATTTAACTTAGCCGCTACACAGCGTTTACGTAATCCTGGTGAGATTGATTGTGCAATTGCTTCTGCAGTAATTCCATTTTCAAACTGCTTCACATTTCCATCTGGAAAAGTAATGTTAATCATAATTATTTCCTCCTTTATGTCTCATCATTGGAGCGAATTTTTATAAGCATAAAAAAAATCGCTCCTAATTCTTTCGAGTAGGAACGATTGAAATCGCGGTACCATCCTATTTCCGATAAAATAACTTTTATCAGCAACTTAATTCGACTTTAACGCGGTCAACGGGAATCTTTTTCAAGTCCAGTTCAAAGGGAGTAACTTAATAATCGTTCTTAGAAATCTTACAGCCTAGGATTTCCTCTCTGAAAAGTCGTTTTTATTAAATCATATCCTTATCTATACTTTTTATGTATCTATTATGTCCTATATAATATGTGTATGACACTTATTATAATGCAGGATTTTTTTGAAATCAAGCAAAAAACAATTAAATTATCGCTTTTGACGATAATTTGTTCCTGTAATTGCGACTGGAATCGTCAATGCTTTAATACGTTCTAGTACTCGGGCTCCTTTGATCTCTTCAACTTCACCCTTTTGAGTATAAGAATAATGATGTTGGAGTTCATTATAATCTAAGTTAGAGGTAAAGAAAGTCGGTAATCCTTGATGCATTCGATAGTTTAAAATACGACCTAACACTTCATCTCGCATCCAGCTTGTCATCGATTCACTTCCGATATCATCTAACATTAAAACATCAATTTCTTTTAACTGTTCAATTTTATCATAGGCATTACTATTTTCACTATTAAATCCTGACTTGATTTCAGCAATGAGCTCTGGAAAGTAAACGAGCCCACAAACAATCCCTCGTTGCGATAAAATATTAGCAATCGCACTAAGCATATAAGTTTTTCCCGTTCCAAACGGCCCATATAAATATAGTCCGCGCCCCTTTTTTGTTGTGATATACTCATGAATAAACATCGAGGCTTTCTCATAAAACTCTACTCGTTCAGGATCCATGATAAACTGTTCAAAGTTGGCCGTTGAAATATCGATTGGCATATGAAAACTTTTAATATTGACTAAGTGTTTTTGATTCATTTCAAACTGGCAAGGTGTATAAGCAACTTTTAATTGCTTATATGAAGGTTTTAGTGTTGGATGATGTCCTTTAACAGGTTGCTTGCAACTTTTTAATCCTTGACATCCTTGACACTTTTCTTTGTTTCTTAAAAATTCATCTAAATCAGAAATATAACTTGAGATTAAATTAGGATCAACCTCGGCTTTGTATTCATTCATCGCTGCTACAATTTCTGGTTCATTTAAAATTTCAGCGTACGCTTCATTTGCCCCTTTTGACTTTACCATTAAATCTCCAATACGTTGCACGACTCTCACCCTTTCTGATTTAAAAGTTGACTTTGTAATTTTTTCATACGCTCAATTTTTTGTAAATCTTCCTCGCTTAACTGTTTCTTTTCTTGTTTCGGTTGATTAGCTGTCTTCAACCAATCAGGAACTTGTTCTTGACGAACGACGCGTGTCGTCTTTGGATATACTTTTTTGGCTGCTGGCATCGTTTTTTCGAGTTCTCTTTTTTGCTTCGCTTTTAAAGTGGCACGAACTTGGGCAATGGCCTTTTCGGTTGTATCAATTTCTTTGCGTTGCCACTCCCCTGCAATTTTTTCAACCAATTGTTTTGGTAATCGACCATCGGAAATATTTAAAACATAATCGACTAAGACATTAACAACGCCATCTGGCATCATTTGATCTAACACGAGCCATTCTACTAATTGACGATCAGCTGGAACAGGCTCTTTTTGATGCTGTTTAAATCGTAAAAAATCAAGTGGATTTTGAGACAAGTGTACGAGTAACTGTTTTTCTTTAGAAAGAATCACTTTTTCTTCATCCATCCCAGGAGATGGCTGATTTATTTTTGGCATCTCTACCACTTCAATTGGCTTTCCTTTATTTAAGAATTGAAAATATTGCTTCGCTTGTTTTCTAAACGTATCTAAATTAACAAAACCATCTGAATCTAAGGCATCAAAAATTAAACGTGCTAATTCATGTTCATCTAACTTATATAAAAAAGCAGTTTTATTAATTTGATCCAGTAACTTATCTGATAATAGTTGCTCATCCATTCCAAATTGTTTTAATAATGCAAATAACAATTCTTGATCAAAGGCTAATTCTAACTTCACCCCACGTTGTCCATCTGGATGTTGGGGTAAGGGACTTGCCTCTAAATTAGCAGAAGATTGCATTAAAACAGTGGTATCAAATACTTCATTAAACGGTTTTGAAATATTGGTTCCTTCAATTTTTGGAATATCTTGAATAAACAATTGCTTTAATTGCTGATAATCACTATTTCCCACTTTTAAATTTAAAAAGACATTAATAATCCCATCATTAAAAAAAGCTTTTGATTGCATCGGTTTTTTAAGATAATAGGTCAAATGATGATTTTCCTCAGTGACATAAACTTGAATCAATCCAACCGCTTCTAACTTATATCTTAAAGCCAATAATTCTTCGACTCCAACATTTAAAACTTGTAATAATAGATGATGTGTAAATAAAGAGGAACTACTTTTATTAGCTAATGTATTTAAGGTGATATATAAGCTAACCGCCTGAGGGCCAATAATAGGTTGATAAAGTAACGTTAAAATTTGTAACTCTTCCGAAGTCATCATTTGTGTGACACAAAGTTCGAATTGAAGATTGGGTTTTATTATCGTTGTATCCACCACAAACACTCCTCCTGTTAAAATGTGAAATCCCTATCGAAAATAGGGATTGATGTACTATATTATCGGTTTAAAGCAAGCCCTTTAAACATTAATCGTTTATCTAATGCTTGATAAAGAGATTGAATGACTTTTTTCCCTTTTCCAAAGCTAATGATTCCAGATGTATTCACTGTAAAGTCAACCGTTGTTTCAATTGGATTTATTTTAACAACGGTTACAATGACTTCACAATCTTTACGCTTTAACATTAACTCTTGGCGAGTATCATCTTCAAACGCCAATGTAAATTCTAACTCACGAGCTACCTCTAATAAAGCAGTTTTCGTTTGTTGATAATTATTTTTGTAATAATGTGTTAATAATCCTTCATCTGTCGCTCTTTCTCCCGACTCATAATGCGTTTTAAACAGATCCATAAATCCCATTTTTAATTCCTCCCATGTTTCATCAATGATTATATTTTAAGACTAATTTGAAGATAGTTGACACGCCTTCTCCCAAAGCATTTCAAACATCTGCTCAAACTGAGTTCGTAACTCACGGATTGAACGTTCATTATTAATAACATAATCTGCACGATCTCGCTTCTTTTCTAATGACATCTGTGAATTAATTTTTGCTAAGGCATAATCTTCACCAATCTGATCCCGCTGCATTAAACGTTTCACTTGAATGTCACGAGAAACATAAATCACTAACGTTTCATCAACTAATGATTCAAATCCACTTTCAAACAGTAGTGGAACATCTAAAATGACCAATTGTTCTCCACAGGCTTTTGCTTGTTCAATCCCCTCAACTAGCTTCTTTTTTACCAGTGGATGAATCATGTCGTTTAATTTTTGCTTTGCGACTTCATCATGAAAAATGATCGATCCTAGTACATCTCGAGCCAATTCTCCAGTTTCTAAAATAACATTCGATCCAAATTCACGCGCTAAATCATTCAGCAATGGACTACCTGGCTTTTGAAGTTGCCTAACAATTTCATCCGCATCTAAGACAATAATTCCTTTTTCTAAAAACCATGATGTAATCGTACTTTTTCCTGATGAAATTCCACCTGTTAATCCTACGGTTAACATTTATTTCATCTCCTTTGACAGTAACTTCTGGCATGTTGGGCAAAAATATGTTCCTCGTCCACCCACTTTAATTTTTTCAATAGGTGTTTGACAGATATAGCAGTTTTCTCCCTTTCGCTGATGAACTAACAATTCATTTTGAAAGGTTCCCAAAATACCATGCGATGAAGTAAAGGTGCGAATCGTCGTTCCCCCTAACTCAATCGCTCTAGCTAAAACTTCTACTGTATATTTTACCACATCTTCAATCTCTTTGTCTGTCAATTCTGAACTTGAAGTTAATGGATGAAGTTTGGCACGATGCAACACTTCATCAACATAAATATTTCCCAGTCCACAAACAACACTTTGATCAAGAAGTAATGACTTAATTGGTTTCTTTTTATTATAAATTTTTTGTTTAACATATTCAGGTGTAAACTCTTGTGAAAAAGGTTCTAGCCCTAGGACTTGAAATGGAGAAGTTGTTTCTAAGTCAATTTCTTTATCATATAAATGATAAGTTCCAAATTTTCGGGTATCTTGATATAACAAGCGTTTTCCGTTATCTAATGTGAAAATGACATGAACGTGAGGATTTAGTTCAAACTCATCATCTGCATAAAAATATTTCCCTTCCATTCGAAGATGAGAAAGTAAATAATAATGATCCAAGTGAAAAACTAAATATTTACCTCGACGACTCACTTCTTGAATCGTTTGATTTTTCAGCTTATTTTTAAATTCCTCTGAATCCATATTTTTAATCATAGGTTCATAACGTAGTTCAATATCTTGAATCATTCGCCCTTTAACATTTTGATTTAGTGCTTCTTTAACCGTTTCCACTTCTGGTAATTCTGGCATATTCTCAAACTTCCTTTTTGTCTAATCTAATTGTTTATTTAACCATGAACTGATAAAACTCAGTCACTCTAATTTCCAATTCATTTTCTATATATGAAGCGAAAAAGATTTCACATAAAACGAAATAGCCTTAGTTGATTGATTTCATTGGTATAAAGACTAACTATAGTGGCGTTAAAATTTTTTCAATCATGAAAAACTTATCGCCACTTATATATTATTGCTAGTTCAACAAAATCAATTCTTTAAACTGCTCTAAATACACTAGGTGATGTCATCATCACCTCTATGACCCAATCTCAGATATGATGCTAGTTGCATATTAAAAGACTATCATAAGTGATTCTTACTCTAGCTGTCAACTCATCCAAGTCCATTCATGAAAGTCCTAAAGCCTTTATACATCGTTGTACCAGCTTATGCATGACACCACAGCCTTGCTTAGCTTATTCATCTTTTTTCGATATGCAAACAAAAAACATCTCTCATTTTTTAACATCATCAGTAATCGTTATATTACCTGGGAAACATTTTATTTAAAAGTGTCTAACCTCTTATTTATAAACGCAGAAAAGGACATCAAGTAAGCTACATGATGTCCTTTTCTAATTGTTTTTATACCGTGGCACTTATGATGCTTCATCAATACATGTTTATTTTATAACACTTTACTTCGCATCATACCAAGTTGGACCGTACGAGTAATCAGCTTTTAACGGAACTTGTAGTTCGACAACATCTTCCATTGTTTTCGTGACTAACTCAATCATTGTCTCTAACTCTTCTTTTGGAACTTCAAAAATTAGTTCATCGTGTACTTGAAGTAATAGACGAGATTTAACCTCTTTCTCTTGCATCGCTTGATAAACATCAATCATTGCTTTTTTAATAATATCTGCTGCTGTTCCTTGAATCGGTGCATTCATTGCCGTGCGCTCCCCAAACTGACGAATCGCATAATTTTTCTGAGTTAACTCAGGAATATAGCGACGGCGCTTAAATAACGTTGAAACATATCCATTATATTTAGCATACTTCACGGTATCCTCCATATACTGATGAATTCCTGAATAAGTTTCTAAATAATGATCAATATATTTTTTTGCCTCTTTTTGAGTAATATTTAAATTCTCTGATAACCCAAAGGCACTCATTCCATAAATAATTCCGAAGTTAATCGCCTTTGCTGAACGACGAAGATCAGACGTCATTTCTTCTTCAGATACTTTAAAAACATCCATTGCTGTTTTCTTATGGATATCCTCACCTTGTCTAAATGCCTCAATTAACGATTCAGTATTTGAAATGTGTGCTAAAATACGCAACTCAATTTGTGAATAGTCAGCTCCTAAAATGATCCATCCTTCTTCGCTTGGAACAAAGGCACGTCGAATCATGCGACCTTCTTCTAAACGAATTGGAATGTTTTGAAGGTTTGGCTCAATTGAAGAAAGACGTCCTGTTTGAGTTAACGCTTGATTGAAAATTGTATGAACTTTTCCATCTTCGTAGCACGCTTTTTTTAATCCTTCAATATAAGTTGAATAAAGTTTGGTTAACGTACGGTATTCCATAATACATTCGATGATTGGGTGAGTCCCCATTAATTTTTCTAATACATCAACATTCGTTGAGTATCCTGTTTTTGTTTTCTTTATAACAGGTAGTGATAATTTTTCAAATAATACTTCTCCTAATTGCTTAGGTGAATTAATGTTAAATGCCATTCCAGCTTGTTCATAAATTTTCGCTTCTAATGCTTCAATGCGACCTTTTAGATTTTGTCCCATCTCATCTAATGTTTTTAAATCTAAAGCCATTCCCGTGTATTCCATCATTGCTAATACTTCAGCTAATGGCATTTCCATTTCTTTAAATAAACTTAACTGTTCTTGTTCTTTTAATTGCTCAAGTGCTGTTTCTTTCAATTTCATAACAGCAGTAGCGATATCGATCGAATGCTCGGCCACCTTCTCAATCGGAGCAGTTGCACGTTTAGCACCTTTTCCATAAACTTCTTCATCATATGACACATCATCATAATCATAATGTAAGGCTACTTTTTTGATTTCATTACTTACATTCGTTGGATTAATGACGTAAGTAGCTAATAATAAATCAAATTCAACCCCACGTAAATCAAACCCTTGCCACATTAACGCAACACGTGAACGCTTCACGTCAAACACTGATTTTTTAATTTCTTCGTTTGATAAAAATGACATGAATACTTGGCTTTCCTTAGCCACTTCAAAAGGCACATAGTAAGATTCCTTTTCATTGACAACAGCTATCCCTAAAATCGTTCCTTGATGATAATTTTCCTCAAAAATCTCAACATGAATCGCACTATTGACATAACTTAGTGTTTCTAACTCTTTTGCTTCTGAAATAATGCGAACTGGCGCTTTAGGTTCTTTATCTTTTCCTTCTTCAATCTTCATTTTTTTTAGGAACGCATTAAACTCCATCTCTTTAAAGAATTCCATTAATTCTGTAGTTTGAGCCCCATGATAAACTAAATCATCAAATGTTAACGGTAGCGGAACATCTTTATGAATAGTAGCCATTCGCTTACAAAGTAAGGCTTGTTCGGTATGAGTTTCAACTTTTTCTTTCATCTTTCCTTTTAACTCATCTGTATGTTCAATTAGATTTTCAACTGTTCCAAATTGCTTTAATAACTTAATGGCTGTCTTTTCACCAACGCCTGGTATTCCTGGTAAATTATCAGAAGGATCTCCCATTAAACCTTTTAAATCAACAATTTGACTTGGTGTTAATTCATACTTAGCAAACACTTCCTCTTTGTTAAATGATTCAATATCTGTTACACCTTTTCGAGTAATATGAACCGTTGTTTTTTCATCTACCATTTGTAGTAAATCTTTATCACCTGTGATGATATGGATCTTTTCAAAATCAGTGGCTTCACCCATCTTCGCTAACGTTCCAATAATATCGTCTGCTTCATAAGTTGGTAACTCTAAACGCTTCACACCAAGTAGATCTAAATATTTTTTTATTAAGTTAATTTGTGAGCGCATTTCATCTGGCATTGGCTTGCGCCCATCTTTATATGATTCTAAAAATTCATGTCTAAATGTCGTTTTCCCCGCATCAAAGGCTACTAACATGTGTGTATGATTATACTCATCCATCACTTTATTCATCATATTGACAAAACCATACAGTGCATTTGTGAAAATTCCCGTACTTGTCTTCATTAAATTTCCACTGTAAGCAGTAGCATAATAAGCACGGTACATTAAACTATTTCCATCTATTAAAACTAATGTATTCATTGCATCAACCCTTATCTATGGCATCTTTTAAAGCCTTATTTACTATCTTGTACTATTATTTTAACACATCCCTACCATTTAAAACACATTTTTACAAAGACAGTGATAAATGAATCAACAATAGACCGTTATTAAAACAAAAAGGGATTTTATCATCATCTATTAGCCTTAGTTGACTTCCATCTTTCATGATAAAACAAACTTAATTAATAACTAATCATTCTTGTATACATAATGCTCTTTTTGATGTCATACTTCATTGAATGAGTGAACGATTATCACGTTTTAAGTCAGTCTATCCGTTGATACTTGTTTTTCAACCAATAGATACAGATCTTTATTTCTACTAATGACTTAACACGACATATGAGATGATTCCTCGTCACTGTTTGTATATCGAACTAAATAATCTATGATATAATATCCTTATAATAGTTTTTTTGGTAAAGGATGATTTTATGATTAAGAAATTTCCTATTTACGTATTAACAGGTGCATTCCTTATTATTCTCTTTTTCTTTTATTCTTTATGTATTGTTAAATACAACATTAAAGTAGATGAAACCATTATTGAAAGCCAAAGTATTCCGAGCAGTTTTGATGGCGTTCGACTTGTTCAATTAAGTGATGTCTTAATTAGAAACGAAGATGATTTAAAACTAGTTGAAAAAGCAGTGAATGAAATCAATCACCTTGAAGCTGACATCGTCTTATTTACAGGAGATTTATTTAAAGAGGGCGCAATTAGTTCGAGTTTAAGTAGTCGTCTAATTGAAATTTTATCGGATCTTAATCCCTCATTAGCTAAACTTGCTGTTTTAGGTGATCAAGATTTACCTCAACAAGAGGAACTGACAGAAATTTTAACTTCTGCTTCCTTTAAAATTCTTCGTAATGATTCCATTGAATTATATAACGGAAGTAGTGAGGGGGTTAATTTTATCGGTATTGATTCCCTATCAAGCGCCCCTCAGTTAGATGATTTACTTTCGACTCTTACAAATGGTGAGCAATTTAATGTTCTTCTTCTTCATGAACCTACACTAGCAGCAAAATCAACAGATTTTCCAATTGAACTTCAAATCTCAGGACATTGTCAAGGATTAACAACAACCAAAGGATGCTCTCAATTTAATCAAGGAGTTTATCGATTTGCCGATCAATTAACGTTATATGTTAATAGTGGCTTAAATCGTCCAAATCAATTAACCACTTTACTCAAACGACCGACACTTCATTCATTTCTTTTAATGAAAAAATAAAATTTGAAACCAAATAGATTTCTCTTGCATATTTTATAGTAAGGCTATAAGTCTGAAGGAGGAGTTTAAATTGATGCGAAATAACTATAGAGGTAATTTTCCCTCTCAAATCTCATACCAAAATGCTGCACCACTAACTAATCAAGTTCCTTATTTATCTAATGTTCCAGGTGCTGCTCAAGATGAGAGATTTGGGTTTTTACCGTTTGTCGGTGGATTAGCTTTAGGTGGATTATTATTTAACGGAGGAGGGGGTCGCCCTTGTTGTGGTGGTGGATATAACTATCCAGTGTATCAACCTGTTTATCAACAACCGATCTATCAACCAACGTATTCCCCTCAACCCACTTATCCAGTGTATCAACAACAAGCGTCACAAACAGGATACTATGGACCATATAATCCAGTCATGCCAACAGAAACAACTATTTTAGAAAGCAACAAATATTACTTATCATAAAAAAAGTAGACCATTCCGGTCTACTTTTTTTCATAAAGTTTATATAAGGCTTGCGTTCCTAGATCTTCTAACTGTCGTTTTTGACACTCTTCATATAAGCTTAAAACTAAATCAAGTCCTGGAAGTTCAATGTCCATATCTTTTGATTCATTAGAAGCAATTCGCATATCTTTAATAAAATGCTTAATGAAAAATCCCGGATTAAAATCGTCTTGAATAATACGCGGTGCCATATGACTTAACTGCCAACTAGCAGCTGAACCACTCGTAATTGCCTTTAGAACTGTTTCTAAATCTAGTCCCGCTGCTTTTGAATACGCTAATGATTCAACCATCCCAATGGCAGCTCCAGCAATAGCGATTTGATTTGCCATTTTAGTGTGCTGACCGCTTCCAGCAGCGCCCATATAAACGATTGTTTTTCCCATTAACTCTAAGATCGGTAATATTTCATTAAATGTTTGTTGATCTCCACCGACCATAATCGTTAACGTTCCATTCTTAGCACCTACGTCACCACCTGTAACCGGTGCATCTAAGCACTGTAATTCTTTTTGAACACCTGCTTCGTAAATACGTTTTGCTAAATCTGGAGTTGACGTTGTCATATCGACTAAGATAGTCCCTTTTTTCGATTGATTAATAAGTCCTTCTTCACTTAAATAAACCTCTTCTACATCTTGAGGTAAACCAATAATAGTAAAGATTAAGTCGCACTGTTTGGCAACATCAGTCACCTTTTCACACCAAATGGCTCCTTCTGATACAAGGCCATCCGCTTTGCTTTTTGTTCGATTATGTACATACAATTCGTGTCCTGCTTTTAATAAATGACCTGCCATTGATTGACCCATGACACCAGTCCCAATAAATCCAATCTTCATTGTTTTCCCCTCTTTCTTTTAATGATTAACCAGCTAGCCATTCACTGATGATGTGCTTTCTTTTATCAATTATAGCATGTTCTCATTTTAAAAAAGCTATGAATTAAATTCATAGCTTAATTTTATTTATTAAATACGTAGTCTAAAACACCTTTATTAGCAATTGATTCGTAATACTTCGTTTTTACAGCATAATAATCTTTAATTGAATCCATATACTCAGTATGTAGTGTCTCAATTGTCGTAAAAACTCCATTAATCATTTGGAAGTATTGAACAGCCTCACTTGTTTTTGTATTATAAAACATCTCTTCAAAGTTTGCTAAAGATTCAGCTAGCGTCTGTAACTCCGTATTTAACTCTACTAATTTCTCAGTGCGTGCTTGTTGCAAAACTAACATCTCATCTGCTAGAGCGGATAAGTCCTCTGGAAGTTTTGATAATGTTGACTCCATCTTATTAAAGTTAATTTGTCCAACTTCATGATTGATACATGTTACAACCTCTGAAGTATAACCATTTAATACTTCATATTCACTATTAAAATCAGCAAATAAATCGGTCAAATCCTGACTACCATCATAAGTTTGTCCTGCTAAGATTAACTGACGCGTCGATTGTTGTAATGCATCTAGATTCTCTTCTAATGTCACAGGTGATTTTTTCTCACACGAAATAATATTTTGATCGATTCGCTGATAAAATTGAAAGGCTTCAACTTCAGGAAATTTATATGTTAAAGCAAAGTAAATTCCAACGGCTCCAATTAATCCAATGATTAGTAACGGTAAAAAAGATTTACGCATAAATAAACTCCCCCTTCCTATAAATTATCACTACCGAATAAATTTTTCACAACATGATTATCAGGATTATATGGTAAAAACTCATATCCTAATTCTTCATAATACTCAATAACCTTTGGTAATACCTCAACTGTGATATCTTTTTCATGGAATAAGACAACCGTATGAGTTGGATAATTCCAAAGAGTCATACAATATTCAATATTTTCAATAATGCTATCGACCGTAGCTTTTGATTCCCAATCTAATGAATCAACATCCCAGTCCCAACACTTAATGCCAATCTTATTCAACTCATCGACATGAGCATCTGTGAAGGTTCCACCGGTTCCATACGGAGCACGACATAACTCACTAACAAATCCATCTGTTAATTGTTTAATCAATGCTTGCTCTTCTAACATTTCAGCAGCAAAGTTTTGTGCAGCATTTTCTTCACCATATAAGTGGTCATAATCATGAGTCATTGAATGCATCCCAATATAATGTCCTGTGCTAGCCATTCTCTTTAAAATATCTTTTGATCCACTCACGTTATCAATAGATGAACCTAACACAAAAAACGTCCCTTTAATATCATGACTATCTAAAATATCTAAAATTTTATTTGTGTTTCGAGATGGTCCATCATCAAATGTTAAATAAACAAATTTCACTTCTTTATTATGCCAACTATTAACTGTTGATATTGGCTCAAAATTTAAATAAGTCGGTTCAACTGTTGCTACACTCAAACTATATACTTGTTGAAAGATATTAAAAACAAAACTTCCAACAATTAAAAGAAAGGTAACAAATGTAAAAAGCACATAATTACGTGGTTTTACTCGATTGCGACGACCGTAACTACCATAATTTGAATAATACTGATGTCTTGCCACTATATTCCCTCCATCTGTTATATTTGTTTTAATTATACAATACTAGTAATTAAAATGCATTCGAATTTTCAACATTATTCTACAAAATTAGAAGGTAATATATGGATTATTTCATTTATTTTTTGTCCATAATATTATGTAATCTTTAGTTTAAACACTCAAATTCCTGTCCTTCATAATAAGGCATAAAAACGTATCCAAGATCACGATAGTATTCGATCACACGTGGTAAAGCATCTAATGTTAATTTCTTTTCGTGAAATAGTAAAACCACTTCTTTTGGATACTCATTACGCTTTAAGTCGGCAACGACTTGATTAAAAATTTGATCTGCACTTGGTTTTGCCCAATCTAATGAATCAACATTCCAATCAATACATTCAATTCCTGCCTCTTCTAATGCTTTGTAATGTCCTGATTTAAAATGTGTTTTTCCCCCATAAGGAGGACGGCAAAGATGACTTTCAAACCCATCTGTCATTTCTTTAATTTTATCTCGTACTTCTAACATTTCATTAACAAAATTTTGTGGTGCATTACTTGAATCATATAGCTTATTCATATCATGTGTCATACTGTGTAATCCAATATAATGCCCTCTATGAATGATCTGTTTCAAACTATCCTCTGCATTCGAAAGCAGATCTAAGTTTTCACCAATCACAAAAAAAATAGCGGGAACATCAAGCTTTTCTAACAAATCAAGAATTTCTATTGTATATTTAGACGGTCCATCGTCAAACGTTAGATAAACGACTTTCTCTGGCTTAGGCTCATTGTATATAAATTTTTCAATTCGATCATCAACAGTCGCTGCTTCAATACATACGGTTTGGACTAATAGCGAAGAAAGTAACATGACCGCACTAAATAAAAATCTCACGATATGTGAGCTTTTATTGACCTTGAAATTAAATAATAAATTTCTCATTATCTTTCAACTCTTTTCATATAAACTTCTTCTTTATTATGTGATTTATCCGTAACAATTATTGCTGATATTAAGCAAATAAAAAAAAGTGCGAAGAAAATCTTCACACTTTTTCAATCATTATTTTTGAATGCTTTCAACTAGTTCAATAACTTCTTCAACTGTTGATTTATTTAATGCTTCAGCTGCTAAATCAGCCATTTCAGCTTTTGATAATTTACTGATTAATGAACGAGCAGGTAAAATTGAAGTCGCTGACATTGAGAATTCATCTAATCCTAATCCTAATAATAATGGAATAGCTGTTTGATCCCCTGCCATTTCTCCACACATTCCAGTCCATTTACCTTCTTTGTGTGCAGCATCGATAACCATTTTTACTAAACGTAAAATACTTGGGTTATATGGTTGATATAAGTATGAAACTTTTTCATTCATACGGTCAGCAGCCATTGTATATTGGATTAAATCGTTTGTTCCGATTGAGAAGAAGTCTACTTCTTTAGCAAATTGATCAGCTAATACTGCCGCAGATGGAATTTCAACCATCATACCTACTTCGATTTCTTCAGAAACTGTTACACCTTCAGCAACTAATTTAGCTTTTTCTTCTAATAATAAAGCTTTTGCTGAACGGAACTCATTTAATGTTGCAATCATTGGGAACATAATACGTAATTTCCCATAAGCACTTGCACGTAATAAAGCACGTAATTGTGTACGGAATAAATCTGTATCATCTAAGCATAAGCGAATCGCACGATATCCTAAGAATGGGTTCATTTCTTTTGGTAAGTGTAAGTAAGGTAATTCTTTATCTCCACCGATATCTAACGTACGAACAACGACTGGTTTATCTCCCATCGCTTCTAATACTGCTTTGTATGCTTCGAATTGCTCTTCCTCAGTTGGGAAGTTGTCACGTCCCATGTATAAGAATTCAGTACGGTATAATCCAACTGCTTCTCCACCATTAGCTAAAACACCTTCAACATCTTTAGGTGTTCCGATGTTTGCTGCTAACTCAACGTGTTGTCCATCTTTAGAAACTGTTTTTTCATTTTTTAATTTAGCCCATTCTGCTTTTTGCGCTTCATATGCTTGAGCTACTTCTTCATAGTGAGCAATTTGCTCAGCTGATGGATTAACAATAACATTTCCTTCTAATCCATCTAAAATGATCATATCTCCATCTTTAACATCCTCTAAAATTGTTTTTGTTCCAACTACTGCTGGAATTTCTAAAGAACGAGCCATGATTGCAGAGTGAGAAGTACGTCCACCAATGTTAGTCGCAAATCCTTTAACAAAATTACGATCTAATTGAGCTGTATCAGATGGTGTTAAATCTTCTGCAATAATAACGACTTGCTCATCAATTGTACTAGGATCATTCACTTTAACACCTAATAAGTGAGCTAAAATACGTTTTTTAATATCTTTAATATCTGCTGCACGCTCACGGAAATATTCATTATCCATGCTTTCAAACATCATGATAAACATATTTGAAACTTCATCAAAAGCATAAGATGCATTAACGTTTTCAGATTTGATTTTATCTGTTGTTTGAGTTAATAACTCAGGGTCATTTGCCATATTGATGTGAGCATCAAAAACTGCTGCTTCTTCTTCGCTTAAGTTTTGTGCTGCTTTTACTTTAATTTTTTGTAACTCTTCAGTTGTTTTAACTAAAGCTTCTTTATATAAATTGATTTCAGTTTCTACATCTGTAATTGTCGTTTTGACAACTGTTAATTCTGGTTCAATTAATTTAAATGCCTTTGCAATTGCAATACCATTTGATGCTGCGATACCTTTAATATTCACAATGCTACCCCTTTCATTCATAACGGTTTTATACTTAATTATTATAACAGATTAAAGCATTTTCACAATAGCGTTTTATATGTAACTCGTTACATATGTTTATTTGTCGCATTTTCTGTTTATTTTTGGAAAATAAAAAAGTACTGGTTTCCCAGTACTATTGTATCTAAATTAGATAATTATTATTCACCTAATCCTTGAGTAGTGATTGTTTCTGTTAAAGCTGCGATTGCTGCTTCAGCATCATCACCTTCAGCAGAGATTGTGATCTCAGCACCTTGTTGGATTCCTAAAGACATTACACCCATGATTGATTTTAAGTTAACTTTTTTGTCACGGTATGTTAATGAAATTTCTGAGTTAAATTTGCTAGCTGTATTTACTAATACTGTAGCAGGACGAGCATGTAATCCAGTTTCATCTGTAATTTTGAAGATTTTTTCCATTGATAATCGCTCCTCTTCTAGTAATGATTTCCATGTTTATTTTAACGTTTCAAACAGGAGAAATCAAGTTATATAATTCACAAATTTATTTAATTTCTAAAATATCAGCTTCACCGTGTGTCACTGATCCAGTTTTCTTTAACTCGATTGTTTTTTCACCTAAGTTTGTGAAAACAACCGGTGTCACTAATGATGGTACTTTTGGACGTACAGCATCTAAGTCAACTGATAATAATAAAGTATCAGGTGTTACTGTATCCCCTTCTTTAACATGAGCATTAAATCCTTCACCTTTTAATGCAACAGTGTCCATACCAAAGTGAATTAAGATTTCATGTCCTTCGTTAGATTCTAACGCTACCGCATGTTTTGTTGGGAAAACATTTAATACTTTACCTGTTACTGGAGAGTAAACTTTACCTTCAGTTGGTTCAATAGCAAATCCATCTCCCATCATTTTTTGACTAAATACTGGGTCTGGAACTTCGCTAATTGGTAATAATGTACCAGTAATCGGTGCGAAGATTCCTTTTTTTGGTTCTTCAGTTTTCTTATTGAATAAGTTTTTGAATGCGTCAAAAATTCCCATGGTGCACCTCCTAATATCTTTCATATCTATTATATTGTTTTTTTTCAACAAATATAGATGTAATTTGCAATTTTTTTAAATAATAACGCTATCATTTGCTTAACGTTATCTTTTTTTATTATTTTTTATTTATTTTTTAATTCATTCTGCATAATATCTTCAATTTGTGATTTTAGCTGATCTGAAATCGTTCCAAAAATCGCTTGCATATTATTTCCTGATACAAATATACCAGATGCACCTAATTCTTTAATTTTTAATTGATCGACTTCATCGATATCATGGACCGAAACACGTAAACGTGACATACATGCATCTAATGTATCAATATTAGAACTTCCACCTAAAGCTTCTAAAATAGCAACTGATTTTTCACTACGTGATGTAGTTTTTGATGTTTGATAATCTTCCTTAGAGATTAACTTATCTTCAGATTCCCCACGTCCTGGTGTTGATAAGTCAAAACGACGAATAGCAAATCGGAAAATAAAGTAATAAACAGGAGCATAAAAAACACCAACTAAAATAATTCTGATCCAGTTTGTAAACTCAGCACCAGGTAAAATTCCGTATACCAATAAATCAATTAATCCACCAGAAAAAGTCATTCCCACATGAACATTTAATAGATACATTAACATGAATGATACCCCTGCTAATACAGCGTGAATAGCAAATAAAATAGGGGCCACAAATAAGAACGTAAATTCAATTGGTTCTGTAACACCCGTTAAAGCTGATGTTAATCCAGCTGATAACAGTAATCCACCAATTGCTTTTTTACGTTGTGGCGCTGCTTCTTGATACATTGCATAAGCAGCTGCAGGAAGTCCAAAGATCATAAATGGATATTTTCCTGTCATAAAGCGACCTGCTAACGTTGCTTCCTGATCTTGGATATTTTCAATCATCGCTTGGTATCCGTAATTTGAAAAATCAGATAATTGTTGGAACCAAATACGTTGATCTCCCATGGCAACTACACCATCAATTGAAGTGTAAATTCCTCCTGCTTCTGTATACCAAAGCGGGAAATAAAACACATGATGTAATCCAAAAGGAATTAAAGCACGTTCTGTTATTCCATAAATCAAGATATATAATGGATTTGTTCCTTCCGCAGCCACAATGTTTCCAAAACTAGCAATTAGATTTCCAATAGGTGGCCAAATATAAGCTAATAAAATCCCAACAATAATTGATGCTAAAGCTGTAATAATAGGAACAAATCGTGCACCTGCGAAAAATGAAAGAAAATCAGGAAACTTAATATTATAAAACTTATTATATAGATAAGCCGTTAGTAGTCCGATGATGACTCCACCGAATACCGATGTCTGTAACGTATCGATCCCCAATACGCTTGCATACAATTTTTCAGGTAATGTCTCAGGCATAAATACCCCAATTACGACATTCATAATTAAAAAACCAACCGTTGAAGCTAAAGCTGCAACCCCTTTATCACCTGTTAATCCTGATGCTACTCCAACAGCAAATAACAATGGTAAGTTTGCAAAAACAATATCACCTGCATTATTCATAACAGCTGCAACTGTCTGCCAGAAGTCACTTTCTAAAAATGGTAAATAGTTTAATAATGATTGTTGCATTGATGCACCAATTCCTAATAACAATCCAGCAATCGGTAACAACGCAACCGGAACCATAAATGCTTTACCAATTCGTTGTAAAGTTTTCATTGAAAATCTCCTTTCAAAATAAGTTGTAAGTAGTACGACGATTCACACTCTCTTCATTTTTATAATCATTAAACAAGTACCACTTTTTCTATTTTAACCTATCTTTTTTAGATTATGTAGATAACAAATCCATATTTTTGTTACTTTTTCACGGTTTTGGATATTTATCATCTATTTTTATTTTCGTAAATTAAAAAAAGAACATTAGATTGACTCTAATGTTCTCTAACTAATAATCGCTTCGTGATCCACTCTAAATCATCACGTGATTGACAAGCTGGTAAAGAAGCAATTGCTTTTAATGATTTAGTTGTATACTTTTTAGCCAGTTCTTGTGCTTTATCAACGCCACCTAATTCATTCACACGATGAATAATTTGTTGAACAACTTCATCATCATAAACTTCTAACGCTAATAAATCATTTAATTGCTTATCATTTTTTCTAAGTGCATAGATTAAAGGTAACGTGTAGTATCCTTGTTTTAAATCATTTCCTAACGTTTTCCCTACACGAGCTTCATCACCCGTATAATCTAATATATCATCGATAATTTGAAAAGCATTCCCAACATGTAGCCCGATTTTACCAAGTTTCTTACAAAAGGCTTCGTCACAACCCGATTCATATGCTCCCACAGCTAAACTCGTTGCTAAAAGTGCAGACGTTTTAGCTCCAATAATTTTTAAATATCGTTTAACTGAAGTATTTGATTTAAATCGACCATCAAATTGATCAATTTCTCCAACACAAACACGTGAAACAGCTCTTGATAATTCACGCATATGATGAAGCTCATAGTGCTCCGCTAAAATTTCAAAGCATTTTGTAAAAATATAATCACCTGTGTAAACCGCGTAATCTTTTCCATACTTTTGCTGAGTTGTTAAATGACCACGACGATGAGTGGCATCATCAATGATATCATCGTGAACAAGTGTAGCTAAATGCAACATTTCAAGAACAGCTGCCAATGGATAAATAGACTCAATTGATTTTGAACCAAATCCAGCACCTAGGACACAAAGACCTGGGCGAATTCTTTTTCCACCTGATTGAGCTAAATCTTGCAATATCTCATTCATTTTTTGTTGTTTTACTGTTAGTTGCTCAATAATAATTTGATCAACTTGATTAAGATGATCAATCATTAAAGGTTTTTCTTTCCAAAATGAATTCATACGTTATCACCTACATAAATGGAGTGCTACTCCTTAAGTCAATCCTCTGAAAATAAAGTCTACCTAAGAAAAACATAGTCAATACCCTTTTGTATTAACTATGTTTCCCCTAATTGCTTTATTATAAATTAGTCAACGTATAAATACCATTTTCTTAATAATGGGATACGTTTCATCGTATCACGTAACCAAGGCCAAACGTAATAATCTAATCCTAGAACCATTCCAGAATTTCCGATTAATGCAAATCCACCAACTAAATACCATAACATTTCAGTTGGTGCCATACCTGAAGCCCAAATCATACATCCCATAGCAATCGTTGCGATTGCTGCAACTGGTGTAAATAAACCAATAATTAACATACCACCGAAGATAATTTCTCCGCAGATCATTCCACCTTGAACTAAACTTGCTAATTGCGTAAACTGAGTTCCATCTGCTGTATAGAAGAATGTATCCATTGACCATCCAACCATATTCTCAACAAATCCTGGAACTGGTAAAACTGCAATCCATTCCATGAAATTATGAATTAAGTCAGCCATCATTGTGAAGATATCTCCATTAGTTGAAGCTGCTTGACCCACTGCTTCTACTACTGCTCCTGATGCTTGTGTTACTGCATCTGCTACTGCTCCTGATGCTTGTGTTACTGCATCAGACACTGCTCCTGATGCTGCAGTAAGCGTATCAGCTTTTGGAGGTTGTGGTAATAAGAAAACATTATTAAAGTCATGAACAATCTTAGGTAATTTTGATAACCCTTGTTGTAACCACATGAATCCAACAAATACTCGTAATGGGAATTTCCAGAAAACTGGAGCTGAATTTGATAATAATCCTCCTACCATTGAACGATTATTTTTTGTATGGAAAAATTCATGCATTAAATATGACCAAATTTTATTAAATCCTAAAACTTGAACAAAATAAACTAAGTTAATTAAATGTTTTGATGCCATCGCAAAGAATCCAGATAAATTGAACCACATTCCTGGCATTCCGACTTGAGCTACCCCGTAACGTGAACCGATACATACCATTGAACCGTGGAAAGTTGGTTTATATGATTTGTACTCTCCACCTTTAATATCTGCTGCAATATTATGCGCAACCACTGGTGCTGAATGTTCTGCATTTTCAACCATCTGAGGAACTGGACGTTCTTCACCTTCTGGAATATAGAAAATATTATCTCCAACGACATAAACATCTGAATAATCTTTAGCTTGTAAGTGTGCATTTGTTACAATACGTCCACGACCTGCTTTTTCAACTTGGGCCTGATCCACAATATCTGATCCTTCAATACCTGCAGCCCAAATAACAGTACGTGTATTAATAACTGTTTCACCTTTATTTAAGATAACTTTATCAGCTTGAATTTCGCTTACAGCAGAATTCATGACTAATTGGTTTCCTAATTTTTCTAAACGACGCTCTGCTTTACGAACTAGTTTGTCAGGATACATTGGTAAAACTTTTGGTGCGAAGTCAACCACATATAATGTCACTTCTTCTTTATCAATATGAAATGAGCGACATAATTCATCTTTCCACTCTCCTAACTCACCTGCCATTTCAACACCAGTAAATCCTGCTCCAACCGTTACAAATGTTAGTAACTCGCGACGTTTTTCTTTATCTGATGTTAAAGCAGCTTGACGGAACATATTTAAAATGTGTTCGCGTAAATTAACTGCATCAGTATACGACCATAATTGATGAGCGTGTTCTGCTCCTGGAATTCCAAAGAATGTTGGCTTACATCCTGTCCCCATTACTAAATAATCATACTCATAAGTTGCTTGATCTGATTTTAATACTTTACGATCAAAGTCAATGTTTTTAATTTCATCTAATACGACATTAACATTGCGCCCCGCGAAAATATTTTTTAAATCCATGCGAATAGACTCTTCGTTTACACGTCCTGCGGCTACTTCGTGTAATTCTGTTAACATCGTATGATAAGATTGCTTATCAATTAAAGTAATTTGAACATCTTTGTTCTTTTTGAATTTTTTAGCTAATTTTTTAGCTGTAAGAACACCTGCGTATCCTCCACCAAGTACAACTACCTTCTTCATGAGACTCCTCCTCAAATAACAATACTTTTTTTCTATATAGAAACAGAAATGTATTTCATCATTCTACATCAGTCTTAGTTAATCGATTGCTTTAATACTAAGACAGACTATAGTCCAGCTAAAAGTTTTCCGATATGAAAAACTTATCTGGACTTATATATAACCTCTCCCGTCATAAAAAAGTAACTCTCCCCATCCATTTATTAAGTATTCTCCTTAACTTAGAAAAATACTTAAAGAATAGAAAAAGTTAATTCTATAAAGTATAAATCTTCTTAATTCATTTTTATTTTATCACATTTTTTCACAATTTCAATATTTTTATGAATTCTATGGGGAAAATTCAACAAGTTTCATCATTATTTTTGGTTCTCTACTTTAAATAGCCTACCTCCTTCATCGACAATAAAAGCAATAACTTCTCACCCATTCTACATCGAACCTATGTTAAAATAACAAAAAGTACTCTATTTGAACGCTTAGGAGGACAGTTTATGAACTATAAATCTCTATCACTGACGATTATCTCACTCATAGGTCTGTTAACAGCCTGTGAAGCAGCTAACGATACATCTATGACTCATCTAGACGATCAATTAAAAGAGTCAAGTCAAGTGGATACAAAACTAAAGGATGAACAAACTTCCATCTCTGCTTTAAGTGATGGTCATTACTTTGCTGAAGAAGCAGACTACTCAACTGATGGGTGGAAAAATATTGTTAATTTCGATATTATCGATGGAGAACTGAATAACTTGATGTTTGATGCCATAAATGAGGATGCCACAGCATTCAAGCGTGGACTTTCTTTCAATGAAATCGACACCTCAGATGAAACCAATTGGTATAAAAGCGTCCAATTCATTGAAAAAAATATGGCTAAATATCAACTTGCTGAACTATTAGAAAACAATTGGGATCTGATTAACGATTCGGAAAATAACATGGATCTTAATTCTTTTACTAATCTAATGAATACAGCACTGGCAACGGGTCCCATTGAACTTGGAAATTATCGAGACGGTCATTACTATGCCGAAACGTTAATTGAAGATAGTAATTTATTACATACAATGGACTTACTTGTTCAAAATGGATATATTATTTCAGTTAACTGGAATACCGCCTCTAACTCCGAAACAACTTCACTCGCTTCTCAAACAGTTGAACAAGAAAAATCATCCAAACAGTGGCTAGAACAGTCCAATTTATTAGAGCAATATTTAATTGACATTCAAGACCCTATGCAAATGACGTTTAATGAAGAAAATAAAACGACAGATATTAATGGAGTAACGATTGATGTTCGACAGTTTATTGAGTTAGCAACTAACGCATTAGCTAATGGTCCTGTCATCGACTAAAACAAAGAAGATTTTCACAAGTTGAAAATCTTCCTTTTTTTTAGTCATTAAAATATGATATGCTATTAACAAAATAACTATGGAGGATTGCCCTATGAAACGTATAAAATACTTACCATTTTTACTTCTACTTCTATTAGTAGGATGTCAGCAAAAGGAACCAGAATCGTTCGAACCGATCTCACAAAATAAGTTTTTATTAGGAACCATTGTAAATATTACCCTTTATGATAATCCTCAACAAAGCATTTTTGATGAAATTTTTACAGCTATTGAGGAAATTGAGACAAAAATGACGATAAATAACGCAACAACGAGTGAAATCATTGAAATTAATCATGAGGCAGGAAATAAAGCTGTTAAAGTTTCCCAAGAAACTTTTGATGTGATAAAAACAGGATTAGAGTATTCAAAACTTTCACAGGGAAGATTTGATATTACTGTTGGGCCTCTAGTTAAACTGTGGGAAATTGGGTTTGAAGATGCTCATGTTCCAAATCCGTTAGAAATTGAAGAGAGTTTAACCTTAATTAATTATGAAAATGTAGAATTAAACGAAGACGAGTTAACAGTGAAATTAACAGAACCTAATATGATGATTGACTTAGGGGGAATTGCTAAAGGATATGCGGCTGACGTCGCTGCCTCTATTTTAAAAAAACACGGTAATCAACAGGCAATTATTAATTTAGGTGGTAATGTTTATGCTTATGGTGAAAAGACAAATAAAGAAACTTGGAAGGTAGGGGTTCAAAATCCATTCTCTTTACGTGGTGAGTATCTTGGAATTGCTAAAGTTAAAAACAAAAGTATTGTTACTTCTGGAACTTATGAACGTTTCTTTGAACAAGATGGTGTCACATACCATCACATATTAGATCCTAAGACGGGATATCCCGTTGAAAATGGCTTAATGTCGGTTACAATTATTGCAGATAGCTCAATGACAGCGGATGCCTTATCAACCATTGCCTTTACACTTGGAATTGAGGAAGGATTGAAGCTAATTGAATCTCTTGAGGATGTTGAAGCACTTTATGTCACAAACGATAAGTTACTATATGCCTCATCAGGTTTTCTTAATAACTTTGAATTAACTGATCAAACTTTTTCAATTGCTAATTAAAGACTAAGACCAATTTATTGGTCTTTTTTTATTTGACTAAAGCCTATTTTTCTCAATGCAAAAGACTTTGAATTAAATGTTGATCATAGCTAAAATATCCACTTTTTTACAAAGGTACTAAAGAAAGTATCCATCTTAACAGATGAATTCACTTTATTTTCTAATCTGCCATCTGAAAGAATAATAAAACTTCAAAAAAATTGGGCTACTGCCAAACCCTTTTTTGCTTTAGGTAATATACTATATTGTAGTTGATTTTCAAAGGAAAGGATGTTATATGTTATGAATGGATACAATAGATGTGGAGGATGTCAAGCTCCAATGGTTCAACAACCTATGATTTATGCAGTACCTACAATGCAACAACCAATGTCAGTAAAAACGGAAATGGTGAATATGCCAGAAAAAACATGTGATTCAAAAATGGGAGTTCCTCAAATGGCTCCAATGCCAATGGCTAATCAAATGTCAATGCCTCATCCAATGTCAATGCAAATGCCAGCACATGCTTGTGGCCCTATGCATTTTGAAAGCTGCTGTCAAGTAGTAGAACCAACTGTATGCTGTATGCCAGAAGTTCATCACCATCACCGAGTAGAACATATCGTACCAGTTGTTGTACGCAATGTTCACCATCATCATAATCATCATGATTATGTCATCTGCAAACAAGAAGGTATGGAAACTCATCAATATGATCACGGACTTCGTAATGAAGACTGGTGTGGATTGGCAATGCAAGGTCAAGGTTGCCCAACAAAACCAATGTGCTAATTTTATTAAAAAAAGAACGGACTCAGTCTAAAATGTACCCTAGAGAGTAGACAAAGAAAAAAGTCTACCCTCTAGGGTTTTTTGATAGAATAGAAAGTATATAGTTTTTGGAGGATTAAAAATGAGCAAGAAGTTATTTACATCAGAAGAAATTGAACAGTTAAAACAAAATACCTGTGTTAAATCAGTGTCTGAAAAAGGCATTACGTATACAAAAGAATTCAAAGAAAATTTTATTAAGATGAGTGAGAAAGGTCATTTGCCTAGAGAAATATTTGAGGCTCATGGATTTGATCTCTCAGTTCTTGGCATGTCTCGTGTGGCATCAGCGGCTAAACGTTGGAGACGCGCCTATAAAACACAAGGGGCTTTAGGATTAGATGATGCACGTACGAAATACTCAGGACGACCGATTCAGCGTGAGTTAACATTAGAAGAACAACTGCAACGCACGCAAGCCGAGTTAGAGATATTAAAGATTGAAAATGAATTATTAAAAAAGTTGAGACTCATGAGAAAACTGCTCGAATAGTTTCACCCAGTTTAAAGTTTCAAATCATTCACGAGATTGTTAAGCAATCACGGTTTAAACATTTAATTTCTTATTTATGCGATAGTTGTGGTGTTTCACGTTCAGGATATTATCGCTATTTTTCGTCATGCGCAAAAGCAGCGCGATTAAAACGGCAACAAGAAGAAGAGACTCGTTTAGAGGCCATTAAACAAGCGATTAACTTCAAAAACCGTACAACTAAAGGGATTCGTCAAGTCGCAATGGTTCTACAGGGGGAGTTTAATCTGACATACAATCTCAAATCTGTTCATCGCATCATGAGAAAATATCACTTACTTAGTCCTGTCCGACGTGCCAATCCTTATCGTAAAATCGCAAAAGCAACACATGAACATCGTATTTATTCAAATAAAGTTAATCGTGAATTTAAACGTTCAAAACCTAATGAGGTATTTTTAACAGACATTACCTATTTAAAGTATGGAAAGAATCGTACCGCCTACTTATCAACCATTATAGATAGTGCGACAAATGAAGTGGTTGCGTCTCAGATTAGCGAAAATTTGAAAATTGACTTTGTTCTTCAAACGTTAGATAAGCTACGTGAAAATCCTAATATTCAATTAACTGAAACAAGTATGATTCATTCAGATCAAGGAGTTCATTATAGCAGCCCACAATTTTCGACTAAATTGAAGGAATTAGGAATTCAACAATCGATGTCACGAAGAGGAAACTGTTGGGATAATGCACCCCAAGAATCATTTTTCGGTCATTTAAAAGATGAAGCCAACATCAAACAACAACAAACATTTGAAGAATTAGCAGAAGAAATTTACGATTATATTTACTACTATAATCATTACAGATATCAATGGAATCTAAAAAAGCTGACTCCTGTAAAATTCAGGAATCAGCTACTAGCAGCATAGGTTTTTTTTTCTTTGTCCTTGACAAAGGGTACAGATTAGTCCGTTCTTTTTTCTATGATACAAACTTCTAATATTTATAAACTCATCCTATAAGACGTTTTAAAATTAAAGCAAAAACGGTTCTATAATATTTGGTGTTGCTGATCAAGCAACACCTTTTTTCATGGCATAAAAAAAGAGACATCTCATCTCTATCCTGTTACAATGTTATCGACCAAGAAAACAATAGAAAGGATGGATTGAATGTCTCACTCCTATTTTACTAGAAAATTTTTAAATATTAAAGATAAAAATATTACGTTCCAAGAAGATTATTTTGAAGAGGTGAAGCTTCATGGTGTGACTAGCTTCATTTTTAAAGGAATTTTATCTTATCAACCCACTCATTGCGAACACTGTGGGACACTATTTGATTCTAAATTTAAAAAGCATGGGTTCAAAACGTCTCGAATTGTCATTCCTAAAGTTTCACTCCATGATACTTATTTAGATTTAAAGAAACAACGTTACTACTGTGGGCATTGTCAGTCAACGTTCACTCTAAAAACATCGATTGTTGAAAAGAACTGCTTCATCTCTTATCACACTAAACACGCCATTGCGTTAGAGGCTCAAAATAAGATTTCAGAGTCTGATATCGCTCGTCGTCATCAAGTGTCCCATTCCACTGTCAATCGAATCATTCATAGCTTCTATGAGTCTCAATCATTAAATTTTAATTCCCTTCCTGAAAATCTTTGTTTTGATGAATTTAAATCGGTGAAGTCAGCACAAGGCCACATGTCCTTCATCTTTTGTGATGCCGATACCAAACAAATCATCGATATCATTGAAGATCGTCGCTTAAGCTCCCTTCAAACGTATTTTAAACGCTATACCCAAGAAGCACGTTCTCGTGTCAAACACATTGTCATTGATATGTATGCCCCTTATATCAGCTTAATTAAGGAGCTTTTTCCGCACGCGAAAATTGTCATTGATAAATTCCATCTCGTTCAACATATTTCTCGTGCGTTAAATAAAACAAGAATTCGATTCATGAAACAGTTTAAGAAACACAGTCGCAAATTTAAACGTTACTGGCGATTATTTTTAAAGTCTCACACCTTACTTAACACCACGACTTATCGTTCCGTTTACTGTTTTAAACAACCGATGCGTGAGATCGATATCCTAAACTTTTTACTTGATTTATCTCCTGAATTAAAAGCAACCTATGATCTTTATCAAGACTTACTCTTCGCTCTTCAAACCAAAAACTTCGAGCGATTCCATCACTTACTTCAAGCCAAACATCCTCTGATTTCTCCTGAATTCCAAACTGCTTTTCAAACGTTTAAAACGTATCAATCTTATATTGAAAACACACTGACCACTTCGTACACCAATGGTCCGATTGAAGGGATTAATAATAAAATTAAAGTCATTAAACGAATCGCTTTTGGCTATCGAAGCTTTTACCATTGGGTCACCTACCATGCGGAGCATGTCTCCTCCACTAGTAGGGTAATTAAATCAAGAATTCTTATCACTCAAAATCTAACTAAACCCAAAGTAAAAATCCTAGCAGCATAGCCACTAGGATTTCAATTCAAGTCACTCATTGTAATAGGTTAAAAATTAATCAGCAACACTATTTGACAAAGAGCCGCAAAAACTTACGATTTTCTATCTTAGTCACGAAAAAGTATAATAATAAATGTTATTTTATAAGTATAGAACTGTAATTCTATAACATAGGGTGTTGCTGGTGAAACAACGCCTTTTTTCATCGCATAAAAAAAGAGGGGAATATCCCCTCCTTAATCAAAAGAAATTAATTATTTAACTTCATGAATTTTCATTAAGTTAGTGTTTCCTTCACCTGCAGGTAATCCAGCAGTAACAACTGCGATTTCTCCTGATTCTAATCCAGCGAAGTCTTCAGCAACTTTAGCAGCTGTAGCTAATAATTCATCAGTGTTAGCTGTTTCTTCAACAACAACTGGTTGAACTCCCCAGTATAATGCTAAAGATGTAGCTGTTTTTTCGCAAGAAGTTGCAGCAACAACTGGTGCAGATGGACGGTATTTAGAGATTGCACGAGCAGTAGCTCCTGATTGTGTACAAGCGATAACAGCTTGAGCTCCTAAATCTTCTACAGTATCTGCAACAGCTAATCCCATAGCAGAAGATACGTTACGTGTAGATGATGCCATAGCACGAGCGATAATTTCTTGATGATCTAAAGCTTGCTCAGTACGACGAGCGATACGAGCCATTGTTTCAACAGCTTCTAATGGATATTGTCCAGCAGCTGATTCTCCTGATAACATGATTGCATCAGTTCCATCGAAGATTGCGTTAGCAACGTCTGATACTTCTGCACGTGTAGGACGTGGATTTTTTTGCATAGATTCTAACATTTGAGTTGCAGTTACAACGATTTTTCCTGCAGCATTACATTTAGCAATGATTTCTTTTTGGATTAATGGTACATCTTCAGCTGGTACTTCTACCCCTAAGTCTCCACGAGCAACCATGATTCCGTCTGATACTTCGATGATTGCATCTAAGTTTTCAACACCTTCTTGGTTTTCGATTTTAGAGATGATTTGAGTATGAGTATTTCCTTGCTCAGCAAAGATTTCACGAATTGCTAATACGTCTTCTGCACGACGAACGAATGATGCAGCGATGTAATCAACTTGCATTTCACATCCAAAGATCATGTCTGAACGATCTTTTTCAGAGATGAATGGCATATTTAATTTAGCACCTGGAACGTTGATTCCACGACGGTCTTTAATATATGCAGAGTTTTTAACTGTACATACGATTTCTTGGTTAGCTTGATCTAATTCAGTAACTGTTAATTCAACATATCCATCGTCAACTAAGATTGTTCCACCAACAACTACGTCATTGATTAATCCTGGGTAAGTGATAGAGAATTTTTCGGCTGTTCCTAATACTTCGTTCATAGCAACGCGTACAGTTTGACCAGCAACTAAGTCAACTCCACCATTTTCGAATAAGTGAGTACGGATTTCAGGTCCTTTAGTATCTAATAAAATAGCTACGTGAGTTCCTTTTTCTTTGTTGATTTCACGGATTAAATCCATACGAGCTTTTTGCTCAGCATGATCACCGTGAGAGAAGTTACAACGGATACAGTTCATTCCTGCATCTACTAATTTTGATAACATTTCTTTTGGTTCTGATTTAGGACCAATTGTACAAATCATTTTTGTGTTTTTGAAAGTATGTTTCATTTCCTAGTACACTCCTTTTTAAGTTATATTCAATAATCTTACTTCAACTATTTGTTTTCATTAAGATAATTGTTTTGCTAAGTTATACATTGTTTCATCGAATACGCGTGGTAAATCAAGTGCTTCTAAAATATCGTAATGTGTTAATTCGTTGTTACGAATTCCCACACAACGTCCACCTTGACCTTCAATTAATAAATCAACGGCATAAGCACCCATACGACTTGCTAAAACACGATCCGCTGCTGTTGGTGCTCCACCACGTTGTGTGTGCCCTAAAACAGTTGCACGAGTTTCAACACCAGTGCGTTTTTCGATTTCTTTTGCTAATTCATGAGCATCTGTCATTAATTCAGCTAAAGTAACGATGAAATGTTTCTTTTGACGTTTTTTACCTTCTTCAATTTGAGCTACAATTTCATCCATGTTGATACCTTTTTCAGGTACGATTAAGTCTTCAGCACCGCTTGCAATCGCTCCCCATACAGTTAAGTCACCGCAATGACGGCCCATGATTTCTACTACGCTACAACGAGCATGTGATGCTGATGTATCACGTAAACGATCAATTGCATCAATAACTGTGTTTAAAGCAGTATCGAAACCAATTGTGAAATCACTACTTACGATGTCATTATCAATTGTACCCGGTAAAGCGATACAGTTGATTCCCATCTCAGTTAATTTTTTGGCTCCCATATAAGAACCATCGCCACCAATAACAACTAATGCCTCAATTCCGTGCTTTTTCAGTTGCTCTACACCAAGTTCACGAACTTCAATGTTTTTGAACTCTGGAAGACGTGCTGATCCTAAGAATGTTCCACCGCGATTAATGATGCCACCAACATCACTATTCGTTAATGGTTTAATATCACCCTTAACTAATCCAGCATATCCATTGTAAATACCGAATACTTCGATATTGTTAGCAATACCTGCTCTTACAACGGCACGAATGGCTGCGTTCATACCAGGTGCATCTCCACCACTAGTAAGCACACCAATTCTTTTTACCATAGTGTTTCACCTCACACTAGAATTTTGATCATCATCCATTTAATGAAGATTATTCCTCACATATTATATCAGTATTTTCAATATTTATAAATCTTTTCCTCTCGGTTTCTGCTATGAAACCGCTATTATTTTACTAAGATTGAGATTTTTTTCATTATTTCGAATAGTAATTCTTCCGTTAACCGCTACCACTTTTCCTAAAAGGTTGCGATATTCACTCTTATATTGATCAGAAAAAACAGTCACAGTTAACGATACATGTTCATCACTTATTTCTAAGAATCCCATTAAATTCCCTTTTTTATCTCTAATTTCTCTAAATCTCTCAACAAACCCAACAAAAGTTGCTTGAGAAAGTGTCAAATGAGCAATATCACTTGGATAATACCATCCGTTTTCCTTAGCGGCATTAGCCATCAAATAAATAGGATGAGCTTTTAAATAAAATCCTAGCAATTCTTTTTCTCGCTTCATTAGCTCTAATTGGGAAAACTCTTTAGCTAATACTTGAACTTCGAAATCTGTTTCAAATAAACCACCATCATATTTAGAAAAATCAAGAATCGCTTTAAGATTATGATGAAGTGTTTGACGATTATAACCAAACTCATCTAATGCACCAACGTCTATTAAACATTCATAAGCTCTTTGATTCATAAAACGTTTCGTTCGAATAATAAAGTCATAGAATGAGTGAAACAATCCCTCTTCGCGTTCTTGAACTAGCTGACGAGTTAAGTTTAACCCAATATGCTTAATAGGTAGTAAGCTAAAACGGATCGCTTCACCTTCGATTTGATAAACTAATCCACTCGAATTCACAGAAGGTGGTAAAATAGATAAGTTTAGTTGCTTAGCCTCTTTAATATATTGAGCAGTATGACGCTCACTTCCAATGACGTTTGTTAAGGCCACACTCATAAAATACGTCGGATAGTGAACTTTTAAATAAGCCATTTGATAAGCAACCATACTGTAAGCGACTGCATGACTTCGGTTAAATCCGTAGTTGGCAAATTTTAAAATTAAAGCGTATAACTGCGTCGCAATTTCTTGAGTATGGCCTCTTTCAACAGCTTTAAAAACAAATGTTTTTTCTTCTTCTTCAAGTACGTCTTTTTGTTTTTTAGAAACGGCACGTCTTAAGACATCTGCTTCAGCTAATGTGTATCCTGAAACGACGTGAGCAATCTGCATGATTTGTTCCTGATAAACAATAATTCCATAGGTATCTTGTAAAATTCCTTGTAAACTCGGATGGTAGTAATCAATAGCTTGCTGTTCATTTTTTCTAGCCGCAAAAAGAGGAATACTTTCCATAGGCCCAGGTCTAAATAAAGCATTACAAGCGACAATATCTTCTAAACATGAAGGACGAACCTTTCTTAGAACTTGTCGCATCCCATCAGATTCTAACTGAAATACTCCCGTTGTTTGACCACTTGCGATCATCTCGTACGTTTTGGCGTCATTAAAATCAATTTTAGCTATATCAAAGGTTGGATCAGACGTTTGTTTAATTAAAGACGTCATTTGCTGTAGCATATTTAAATTTTTTAATCCTAAAAAATCCATCTTTAATAAGCCAATGGCTTCTAAATCTTCAGCTTCATATTGAGAAACATAGATGCCAGTTGGACCTTCCATAATCGCTGTATAATCGGTTAAGTCATGATCGCTAATAATAACTCCCGCTGCGTGGATAGAAGTATGACGAGGTAGTCCTTCAATTTTCATTGCTTCTTGATAAATAGTCTCTAATTTAGGATAGCTTAAAAAGAACTCTCGTAACTCCTGATTTTGATTGTAAATTTCCTTTAACGTCATTCCCGAATAAATAAAAGCTGCGACTTTATTAATTAATTGAATGTCAACCTCATGAATACGAGCTAAATCACGCCAAGCTGATCGCGATTGAAAAGTTCCAAAAGTCGCAATTTGTACCACACATTTAGGACCATACTTAGTCTGTACATATTCAATTACTTCATCACGACGATTATCCTGAAAGTCTATGTCAATATCTGGCATCGTTATACGTTCAGGATTTAAGAAGCGCTCAAATAACAGCTTATATTTAATTGGATCGACATTCGTAATTCCTAAAACATAAGCAACAATAGAACCCGCTGCAGACCCACGACCAGGGCCAACAAAAATGTGATTCGTTTTAGCGTATTTAATAAAATCCCAAACAATTAAAAAATAATCAGCAAATCCCATCTCTTTAATAACGCCTAACTCGTAACTTAATCGCTGTTTATGAGTAGCCGATAACTCTTCTTTGTATCGTTTGACTAACCCCTTATAGCAAAGTGCTTCTAAATAACTATCTGAAGAAATACCTTCAGGTGTCGTGAATTTCGGTAATAATTGTTGATGAAGTGGAATTTCAATTTCACAACTTGCAACAATTTCACTTACTACTTCAATGGATTCTAAATGATCACTAAATAGTGTACGCATTTCTTCTTCCGTTTTAAAATAACGTTCAACATCTTGAATTTCAATTTGCTTAATCGATTGATTTTGTTTGATTGCGGTTAAAAAGGTTAATGTTTTTGCATCCTCTTGTTCAAGATATCGAACATCATTTAAAGCGACTGTTTTTAATCCAATACTTTTTGCCCAATAAATCAATCCTTGTGAAAGGTCATAGGTTTGACGATTCACACGTAAAAGACCTATATACAAATGTTTAATTCGTCTTAAATATTGCTCATAATATTGAGTTAAATACTCTTGCTGACGTTGTTCAATCAGAGAGACTAAAAATCCCTGTTCACCACTAGTAATCACAATTACATCTGACGAGTAAGTAATGATGTCCTCAATCGTTACTTCTCCATCCTCTAGTGCTGCGGCAGAGGCTAATTTTAATAGTGCTTGATAGCCTTTATTGTTTTTGGCAATTAATGTCCAATCATCTTTAAACTCATCTACTTTTATGTTTAAACGTATTCCTATGATGGGTTTAATTCCTGCTAGCTGACAAGCCTTATAAAACTTGATGGCACTATGCATCGTCCCATCTTCAACTAGGGCCAGTGATTTTAAATCCCGCGAGGTTGCTAAGTTGATATAATCAGCTATTTTAATGGAACTTGTTAGTAATGAATAAGCTGATCGTACCTGTAAATGTGTAAATCCCATTCGAACCCCCTACCATTTCTTTATCATCAAAACGTTTATTTACTTTTAATTTTAATATGATAGAAAAGACGACTCCTAACGATGGATAGTCTTCCCTTAATTTTTATTTTTATCTATCAAAAATTAACTTAGCTCTTTTAGATAAGATAAACAGGTTTGCTCTAATTCATCAAGCAGTAGTTGACAGTCATCCCATGTCTTAACCATCGCACCTGATGCTTTTGGATGACCACCACCTTCAAATTTAGCGGCTACTTCATTAATAATCGGTCCGTTCGAGCGAATATTCGCGCGAATACGCCCATCTTCATTTTCAAAGAAGCAAACCCAAACACGAATTCCTTCAATATTGGCTAACGTATTAACTAGTGCTGAACGTGTTCCTGTCGTTAATCCATAAGATTCTTGAACGTCTTTAGACATTTTAAAATAGGCAACTCCTGCCTCGCTGACTTCAAACTGACTTAAAACGAAGCCTTGTGCTTGAACGATATTTAACGGACGACGGTATAATAATTCATGAATTTTATTACGATCAATATCACAATCATATAAAAAGCTTGCAGCAGCTAATGTATGCTTCGTTGTACTGTCGTATAAAAAACGTCCGCTATCAGCAATAATTCCTGTATACAAATGCTCAGCCGATTTTAAAGGCATCTTTAAGTTATATGCTTGTTCATTAGCTAAAAATAAATTTACCACAATTTCAGAAGTTGCAGTTGCCTGTGTATCAACGTAATTAATTTCAGCATAATCTTCAACAACTGGATGGTGATCTAACTTAATCAGTTTAGCTCCTAGCTTATAGCGTCCATCATCAATACGAGCTGAATTAGCGGTATCCATAATGAACACTAAAGCCTGTTCATACTCTTCATCACTGACTTCATCCATGACTCCCATCCAATCTAATGATGGTTCTGTAAATCCAACGGTTTTAACCATTTTTTCTGGATAATTATGACGAATAAGCTCTGCTAATCCTAGTTGAGAACCTAGTGCATCAGGATCAGGGCTCACATGACGATGAATGATAATTTTATTAAAGCGAACGATTTGATTCCAAATTTCATTTAACATAATTTCACCTCTAAGCGCATATAATGATTAAATTATATCACAACCTCTTTAAATTACATGATGGAATACTACCTAATTTAAAAGCGGGATCCTATATAGAATCCCGCTTCTTTTTATCATTTATTAATCATTATTTAACAAATGCGTATGTATCTTTGGCGATCATTAACTCTTCGTTTGTTGGAATGGCAAATACTTTGATTTTTGAATCAGCTGTTGAGATTAACGCTTCTTCTCCCATCACATTATTTGCTTGTGCATCTAATTGAATTCCTAATGCTCCTAAACGGTTCACAACTGCTTCACGAACTGGAATAGAGTTTTCACCAATACCAGCTGTAAATACGATTGCATCTACTCCACCTAAATAAACAAAGTATGATCCAACGTAGTCACAAATACGTTTAATGAATAAGTTAAACGCGATTGTTCCACGCTCATCTCCTTCAGCTACTAATTTTAAGATATCGCGCATATCTGAAGAAGCTCCCGATACTCCGTATAATCCTGATTCTTTATTTAACGCATTGACTGCTTGATCAATCGTTAAGTTTTCTTTTTCCATCACGAATGGTAAAACAGCTGGATCAACATCTCCTGAACGTGTTCCCATCATGATTCCTGCTAATGGTGTGAATCCCATTGTTGTATCTACTGAGTGTCCACCTTTAACTGCTGATAAAGATCCACCATTTCCGATATGGATGGTAATGATTTTAGTTTCTGCTAATGGTTTTTCTAATAATTCAGCACAGCGCTCTGCAACGTATTGGTGAGAAGTTCCGTGGAATCCATATTTACGTACTCCGTATTTTGTATACCAGTCATATTTTACTGGATATAAGTAAGCATCTTTATCCATTGTTTGATGGAAGGCAGTATCAAATACAGCAACCGAAACAGCGTGTGGTAATTCTTTCATGAATGCTTTAATTCCTAAAGCATTTGCTGGGTTATGAAGTGGTGCTAATTCTGATAATGCTTCGATTTCTGCTAATACTTCTGGTGTTACAACTACTGAGCGATCGAATTTTTCTCCACCATGAACAACGCGGTGTCCAACTCCACTAATTTCTTCGTAGCTAGAAACGATGTTTAATTCTAATAATGCTTCTAATAATAATTGAACCGCAATACTGTGGTCTTTGATTGGTAATACTTTTTCAATTTTTTGATCTTCGAATTTGATGTTAAATACCCCATCTTCAAATCCGATACGCTCAACTAATCCTTTAGTGATAACTGTTTGAGCTGGCATTTCTAATAATTGAAATTTTAATGATGAACTTCCTGCATTGACTGATAAAATTTTAGTCATGACGATACCCTCCATTTTATTTGTTAAGTTTTATCCAATTTTCAATACGTGTAAGCATCTTATTAAATTGATGCGCATCATTGAAATTCGGTAATTGTGCAACTAACACTTCACCAACTGGTTTCACATGCTCTCCATTTTTTTGAATGATAAATAAACTTTTCCCAAGTTCATCTTGTTTAAATAGAGTGGTTGGTAACTGCAATAAAGCCTGAATATTTGCCTTTGATGTCAGTAATTGATGAAACGCTTGTGAATGAGTTTGGCTAAATAAATCATTTGGGATGACGTAAAAAGCATATCCGCCTGGTTTTAAATAATTAAGATGATTCTCAATTAATAAATAAGGTAGATAATTAACACCCTTTTGAGCTAATGTTAATCCTAATTGATTCATTTCCTCTTCTTCTAATTGTCCTTCAGGTAAATCTCCAATAATTAAATCGAGTGGATCAATGAATAATGGTTTTAATGAACTTTGTTGATAAAATTGCACTGCATATTCTTGCATATCAGAAAGTGTACATGCAATTTTTAATAAATCACGATCAATTTCAACCCCAAAAATTTCTTGTGGCTCAACTTGTAAATGATTTAAAGTCGCAGTTAATAAGTTACCCGTTCCAACCGTTAAATCAGCCATTCGAACTTCATTAAAGTTTTTGACAAACTTAGAGATTAAATATCCTAAAATTAGAGCAATTGAATCAGGTGTCATAATTGCATTTGTTAAACGTTCTGATTTTAGTCCTTTCAAAATCGCTAACTGAAGCGCTTTTCTTATTTCCTCTTGTGTAAACTCTAACCCCTCTAATACAGCATATTGTTGCTGTAACGTTTCCTTCGACTCTTCGCTAATCGATTGGCTAATTTCTTGCGACATGATATTTTCACATGATTCACACATCGCATGTAAATAGCTCATCTTTAACTCCGAGCTAATGATCATCGAGGTTTCATCTACGAGATCAAATAGTTGTTCAATTACCTCAGGTCTAAGCACTAAAAATCACCTCTTCATGATATACACATTGATTTTACTACAACTTTAAGTTAATGTCACTGCTTTAGTCCAAAAAATGTTATAACCTTTATAGAACAACAACTACTAAAAAAGCGCTTTTTGGAGACTTTATACATTATTTCACTAAGTTTTTCCTATTTCATCTAGATGTTTTAACATAAAAAATGAGTAAAACAAATGTTTTACTCATTTTCATTATCATCAACTTGAGATGATTTATGACCTGATTTATCAAACTCATTCATAATACTATTAACCGCTCTAGGCACTTGATCTAATAAACGTTCATATAAAGAGGTACGTTCTTCTAAGTGCTTTAATTCAACACCTGATTGATTAACGACTAAAAAAGCAATTGGTGTGATTGAAATTCCGCCACCGCTTCCGCCACCAAATGGTGGTTGATTATTTGGGCCTATTTTATGTTCTGATTCAAACTCACTACCACCCGCTGCAAATCCAAAACTGACTTTAGAAACAGGGATAATCGTTTCTCCTTGATCAGTTTTAACAGGATTTCCAACAATTGTATCGACATCAACCATTTGTTTAATATTTTCCATGGAAATTTTCATTAAATTATGAATTGGATGTTCAGCCATTTTATCTTTCCTCCTCTAGCTTTACCAGTCTTTTAATTCTTAATAATTCTTTAAACGATAATAAAAGAACAATAATAATATTTCCCAATCTGAAAGAGAGTATGCATGATAGATTTAATAAAATTGAATTTCCATTAAATTTACTTGTGACATTAAAATGATACGACTCAATCTTTTTCACATAACGTTCAATCAGTGCATAGATGTTTGCTTGAATCCCCCAAATTACACCTAGCAAACATCCGGTTGTCATCGCATCATTTACACTAAACTCAATCCATGAATCAAGCTTATTGATTTTTATTTGCTTCGTAACTCGTCTCAAAACAATCTTACTTTCTTTAAAAATACGTTTAAAACGATGTAATATCTTTTTTAGTTTTTTTAAGTTTAGCTGTTTCTTCACTTTTTTTTCTTTAAATTTTTCTTCTTTTGTGACCCTTATTTTTTTTGATTGATGATCTTTAATCGATGGTTGATCAACAGTTTCCACTTCTGTAACTTTCTTAACTTTTACATCTGTCTTTACTTCTTTTTTCATGACTTTTGATTCTGTTGCTTCTTTAACTTCTTGAACTTGCTCTTTGACTTCTTCTTTCATCGACTGACTCATCAGATCATCTAAATTTACTCGATACTTCAACCAAAGATATCTAAATTCAATCCAACCTGTTTGATTTTGGATTAAAATCTCAATCTTGATTTTGATGAATAATAAGAGTATAAAAATCCCCAAGACAGTCAACAAAAAATAACCAATCCAACGCATAGTATAATCCCCTTAACTTAGACTTTTTTGTTAGTATGTCACAAAACAAAAACTTTTATTCCTCACTTTTTTATCCCCCCCTCCCCTCTACGATAAAAAGGTCGTTAGCTAAATCAGCTAACGACCTTTTCTTATTCAACAAAAGAAATCTGATAATCTTTATACCATAAATGAAATTGATATAAATAAGCAATTAACTGTGGCTGAGTCATTAACTGACCAAACCAAGGTCGAGTGATAATTTCGTCATCCGTATTAGCTAATGCCCATAGTTTTTTTTCATCGAAAATCTCATGTAAAATCGAGTTTGAATCACGAAGTGCCTCTCTTAGTAACGCCTGAGTTAATTCTTTATAGTGAGGATTATGTGTTTTTGGATATGGATTTTTTTTACGATATAAAACTTCATTAGGCAGTAATCCTTCTAACGATTTACGCAATAATCCTTTTTCCATTCCTTCATAAAACTTCATTTCCCAAGGAATATTGTATAAATACTCCATAATTCGATGATCAGCGAATGGAACACGAACTTCAAGACTTGCTCCCATACTCATTCGATCTTTTCTATCAAGTAAAGTCGTCATAAACCATTTCATATTTAAATAAGTTAGTTGTCGTTTTTCATTTTCTAATTCGTGATCACCCTCTAAAATAGGAGCTAGTGCCATTGATTCATTAAATCGTTCTTTAGCATAACCAACTAAATCTAATTTTTCTCGCCACTCTGGTTTTAATAACGTATTTCGAACCTCTAAATCACGAAGCCATGGAAACATGCCATTTAGTGGCTCACGATAGAACCAAGGATATCCACCAAAAATTTCATCTGCACATTCTCCAGATAAACTCACGGTAAACTCATTTTTTATCTTTTTACAAAACCAATATAGCGAAGAATCCACATCAGCCATTCCTGGCATATCACGTAAATGAACAGCGTCAGTTAAAGCATCAGCTAAGTCTTGATTACTAATCACACAATAGTGATGCTGAGTTTTATATACATCCGACATTAACTTAATAAACTCTTGATCTTGCGATACAGTAAAATCTGTTTTTTTAAAATATTTTAAATTATCTTCATAGTCAATTGAAAAGGTATGAAGATTTTTCAATTGGCTAGCCGCTACTGCGGTAATCGCTGAAGAATCGATTCCTCCTGATAAAAAGGTACAAAGTGGAACATCTGAAACTAATTGACGTTTAAAGGCATCTAATAAGAGTGCTCTTGTTTTTTCAACGGTTGTCTCAAAATCATCTTCATGCTTATTTGCCTTTACATCCCAATATTGATGACATTTAATCTGCCCTCTAGAAACCGTCATATAATGACCAGGTTTTAACTCGTTAATTCCGTGATAAAGTCCCTGACCTGGCGTATGAGAAGGACCAACAGCTAATAATTCTTTAAATCCTTCTAACGTAATTTCACTTTTATGAGTGTATTGTAAAATTTGTTTTTGTTCGGATGCAATCAAAATTCCATCAGATAGCAAGTGATAATACAGTGGTTTTACGCCTGCACGATCGCGTGCTACATATAACGTTTGTTCTTGGCTATTCCAAACAGCAAAAGCATAAATTCCGTTCAACTTATCAACCACTTTTTCTCCAAAACAAACATAAGCTTTTAACAAAACTTCTGTATCTGAATGTCCTTTAAACGTATATCCTTTGTCTAATAACTCTTCTCTTATTTCATCGGTATTATACAACTCTCCGTTATAGACAATGGTGTAATGATAAAAACTCATCGGTTGTTTTCCTTGTTCAAGATCAACAACTGATAAACGTCGATGACCTAAAAACACATGCTTATCATAAAATGTTCCCCCCTCATCTGGACCACGATGAATAACCGATTGTACACATTTTAGATCATCAGCTGTTTTCACATCACTCACTTGATAGTTTACCACTCCAAAAATTCCACACATCCATCTCACCTCACTAAAATTAACTATTAGTCTGAAATCATAACTAAATCGTACGACATATGTTATGATAAAACCCACCTAGTTGAAACAAACTTTCACTTCTGATAATATAAAATTATCTTACTATCGAAAGGATCTTTTCTTTTATGAAACACTTGATGATCAAACTCATTCGTTTTTATCAAACGTATATTTCTCCTCTTTCTACTCCAAGTTGTCGCTACATTCCGACATGTTCCCATTATGCGATTGAAGCCATTGAAACGCACGGGGCATTAAAAGGAGGATTTCTTGCTTTTAAACGACTTTTACGCTGTAATCCATGGGGAGGAATGGGCTATGACCCAGTCCCTCAAACTTGTAAACATCATCATCATAAAAATTCAAAAAAATAGACGACAAATGAGTTTTATGCATAAAAAATTGGCATAGGATAAATAGATTATTAGATTTGCCATCATGCGATTTTTTATGTTAGGGGGAGGATTTGAAGTGGACTTAATGACTTTTTTTGAATATATCGGTTTGTTTGTTTTTGCAGCTTCAGGTGCTATTTGTGCCATAGAAAAAAGAATGGACTTTTTTGGGATTTTAACGCTTGCTACGGTTACTGCCATTGGAGGAGGAGTGACTCGTGATGTCGTCACTAACATTGGAATTCCTATTTTTTTCTCTAAATCTGAATATATGATGATTATCCTTATTTCAACGATTTTAGTTATTCTGTTGCGAGGAAGCATGAAATGGAAGATCTCTTTTATTATGTTAGATGCCGTTGGCTTATCTGTCTTCACTATTGCAGCGGGAATAAAAGCTATTGAATCAGATTATAACTTTATGACATTTTTATTTGTTTCTGTCATTACAGCTGTTGGAGGTGGGCTTATTCGAGACATATTAGCACAAGAGGTTCCCACTATTTTAAAACGCGAGATATATGCAGTTGCCTCTTTAGTTGGAGCGATTAGTTTTTGGATGCTTTATCCTTTAATTGGACTCACGATTAGTTCTTATCTTTGCCTAATCTTCATTTTTTCTATTCGCATAATCACCTACTACTGCCAGATTCACCTTCCTTATATTGAAAATGGAAAAATTCACTTTAAACAAGATCAATAGACCCGATTCGTGATTAAATCGGGTTTTTTATTTCCTCTCTTTTTAAAACAAGGTATAATAGTTCTATAATTTAAGAAATGTAGTGGTGATAAAGTTGAATTTAATGACAATTGAAAATATAAGTAAAAGCTACTCTGTTAAAACATTACTTAAAGATATTTCATTCGGAATCAGTGAGGGTGAAAAAATCGGAATCATTGGTGTGAATGGAACCGGAAAATCAACACTTTTAAAAATTATTGCTGGTATTGAAACATCAGAAACAGGAAAAATTACAAAAGGAAATCGAGTTCGTATCGAATATCTTTCGCAAAATCCAGAATTTGATGAAGAGGCAACTGTCTTAGAACAGGTTTTCAAAGGAAATTCTCCTGAAATGAAACTTCTACGTGACTATCAAGAAATTCTTGAGATTTTACAAAAAGATTACAATGATGAAATCAATGAACGCTTATTAAAAATTCAAGATCAAATCGATAGCTTGAATTTATGGGATTTAGAAAGTGAAGCTAAATCTGTCTTAACCAAACTTGGGATTACAAACTTCTCACAAAAAGTTAAAGAGTTATCTGGGGGACAACGTAAACGTGTCGCATTAGCCTCAGCGCTTATTACTCCATGCGAATTATTAATTTTAGACGAACCAACCAACCATTTAGATAACGAAACAATTTCTAAGTTAGAAGATTATTTAAATGGAAGAAAAGGATCGTTATTAATGATTACCCATGACCGTTACTTCCTTGACCGTGTCACAAACCGTATTATTGAGCTTGATAAAGGGAATTTATATAGCTATGATGGAAACTACTCGTTATTTCTTGAAAAGAAGATGGAACGTCTTCAACTTGAAGCTGCCATGGAAGATAAGCGCCAAAACTTATTAAGAAAAGAATTAGCTTGGGTTCGCCGTGGAGCGCAAGCCCGTTCTACGAAACAAAAAGCACGTTTACAACGTTTTGAAGATTTAAAAAATCAAGAAAAAAATACCTCTCAAGAAACACTCGATATCTCAGTTGCTTCAACACGTTTAGGTCGTAAAATCATGGAGTTTAATCATGTGAGTAAATCTTATGGGGATCGCTGCCTTATTCATGATCTTGACTACACACTCGCTAGAACGGATCGCATCGGAATTGTAGGTCCTAATGGAGTTGGAAAATCTACTTTAATTAACCTCATTCGTGGAAAAATTAAACCGGATGCTGGAACGATCGATATTGGAGAAACAGTAAACATCGGATGCTTCGCTCAAGAAAGTGAAGAAATGAATCCGAATATGCGTGCGATTGACTATATTAAAGAAAAGCGTGAATATATCGAAACAGCTGATGGAACTCGTATTACGGCTTCTCAAATGTGTGAACGTTTCTTATTTGATGGTCATCTTCAATATTCTCAAATTGGAACATTATCAGGTGGAGAACGTCGTCGCCTCTACTTATTACGCATTTTAATGGATGCTCCAAACGTGTTACTTCTTGATGAGCCAACGAATGATCTAGACATTGATACGTTAAGACGTTTAGAGGATTATTTAGATGATTTTAATGGTATTGTAATTACCGTTTCACACGACCGTTATTTCTTAGATCGTATTTGTAATAAAATTTTTGCGTATGAAGGAAATGGTCACATCAACATCTATACAGGTAATTATAGTGACTATCTAGCGTTTCAAGAAACTAACCAAGCATTAAAAGAAGCCATTCAAGAAGAGACCAAACTAAAAGAAACTCAAAAAGCTAAACCACGCTTAGAGAAAAAGATAAAATTCACATTCGCTGAACAAAAAGAATTTGAAACAATTGATGATGAAATCTCTGAGCTAGAAGAAAAAGTGGTTGAATTAGACGAACAACTGATTCAATATTCAACCGACTACGTTAAACTACAAGAAATTATGGCACAAAAAACAGAAGTTGAAGAGAAATTATCTTATAAATATGAACGTTGGGAATATTTAAATCAATTGGCAGAAGAAATTGAAAATTCTAAGAAATAAAAAAGACTCGACCAAATGGTCGAGCTTTTTTGGTTCTATAATATTTGGTGTTGCTGATCAAGCAACACCTTTTTTCATGGCATAAAAAAAGAGACATCTCATCTCTATCCTGTTACAATGTTATCGACCAAGAAAACAATAGAAAGGATGGATTGAATGTCTCACTCATATTTTACTAGAAAATTTTTAAATATTAAAGATAAAAATATTACGTTCCAAGAAGATTATTTTGAAGAGGTGAAGCTTCATGGTGTGACTAGCTTCATTTTTAAAGGAATTTTATCTTATCAACCCACTCATTGCGAACACTGTGGGACACTATTTGATTCTAAATTTAAAAAGCATGGGTTCAAAACGTCTCGAATTGTCATTCCTAAAGTTTCACTCCATGATACTTATTTAGATTTAAAGAAACAACGTTACTACTGTGGGCATTGTCAGTCAACGTTCACTCTAAAAACATCGATTGTTGAAAAGAACTGCTTCATCTCTTATCACACTAAACACGCCATTGCGTTAGAGGCTCAAAATAAGATTTCAGAGTCTGATATCGCCCGTCGTCATCAAGTGTCCCATTCCACTGTCAATCGGATCATTCATAGCTTCTATGAGTCTCAATCATTAAATTTTAATTCCCTTCCTGAAAATCTTTGTTTTGATGAATTTAAATCGGTGAAGTCAGCAGAAGGCCACATGTCCTTCATCTTTTGTGATGCCGATACCAAACAAATCATCGATATCATTGAAGATCGTCGCTTAAGCTCCCTTCAAACGTATTTTAAACGCTATACCAAAGAAGCACGTTCTCGTGTCAAACACATTGTCATTGATATGTATGCCCCTTATATCAGCTTAATTAAGGAGCTTTTTCCGCACGCGAAAATTGTCATTGATAAATTCCATCTCGTTCAACATATTTCTCGTGCGTTAAATAAAACAAGGATTCGATTCATGAAACAATTCAAAAAACACAGTCGTAAATTTAAACGTTACTGGCGCTTATTCTTAAAGTCCCACACGTTAATTAATACCACCACTTATCGCTCCGTTTACTGTTTCAAACAACCGATGCGAGAAATTGATATCCTAAACTTTTTACTTGATTTATCTCCTGAATTAAAAGCAACCTATGATCTTTATCAAGACTTACTCTTCGCTCTTCAAACCAAAAACTTAGAGCGATTCCATCACTTACTTCAAGCTAAATATCCTCTGATTTCTCCTGAATTCCAAACCGCTTTTCAAACGTTTAAAACGTACCAGTCTTATATTGAAAACACACTGACCACTTCGTATACCAATGGTCCCATTGAAGGGATTAACAATAAAATTAAAGTCATTAAACGAATCGCTTTTGGCTATCGTAGTTTCTATCATTTTAAATCAAGAATTCTTATTACTCAAAATCTAACTAAACCCAAAGTAAAAATCCTAGCAGCATAGCCACTAGGATTTCAATTCAAGTCACTCATTGTAATAGGTTAAAAATTAATCAGCAACACTATTTGACAAAGAGCCGCTTTTTTATGCTCCGAAGAATGTTGTAAATAATTTAACCGTTAAATCATGATCCTCAACTGTTGCTAATTCACGAACTGAGTGCATTCCAAGTAATGGTGCTCCCATATCCATAACTGGAATCGTTAAAATAGACGATGTAACTGGACCAATTGTTGTTCCACCACGAACATCTGAACGATTATAGAATTTTTGATATGGAATATCTGCTACTTGGCACAGTCCTTCAAAAATAGCCATACAGTTACTGTCTGTACTATATGAACCCGATGCTGCAATTTTAAGCACTGGACCTTTTCCTAACACTGGACGATTCGTTGGATCATGTTTTTGCGCCGCATTCGGATGAACAGCATGTGCTAAGTCAGCAGAAATCATAACTGATTGAGCTAACGTACGATGCATGTCTTCACGCCCTTTTCCAAGTGCTAATGTGACACGTTCAATAATATTAGGAATGAAATTTGAATTTGCACCTTGTGCTGTTAAACTTCCAATTTCCTCATTATCCATGCAAATCATCATTTTAGTTGCTGCATTGTCTTTACTTTCAACTAATGCTTTAACTCCAGCGTAAACCATCCACATATCATCTAGTCCACCACATGAAATGAATTCTTCATTCATTCCAACTAATGAACCTTTTTCATACTCGTATAAACTTAAATCAAATCCCATAATATCTTGATGATTCACGTTTAACTCATCAGCTAATAATTTTACTAAGTAGTTATCTTTTTCAAACTGATCGTTAACTAATCCAAGTAAAGGTAACGTGTCGTTTTGTTTATTAACTTCAAAACCTTCATTAACTGATCGATTCATATGGATAGCCAAGCTTGGAATGATTAATAATGGTTTATTAATATTGACTAACTTCGTAATGGGTTTAAGTGGTGTTTCTCCTTTTAACGTTACTTTTCCTGCTAATCCTAATGGACGATCAAACCAAGTATATAAAAGAGGTCCTCCATAACCTTCTGTATTTAATTTTAAGTATGTTCCTTCTGTCACCATCTCTGGTTTAGCTTTTACTCTAAAACCTGGTGAATCCGTATGTGCCCCAATCATGCGAATTCCATGATCAACAATATCTCCTGTTCCAATTTCAAAAGCAATTAAGGCAGAATCATTTTTCTTAACATAGTACTTTCCTTTAGCTTGTAAAGACCAAGAATCAGTCTCTTTTAATTCAGTATAACCATGGTTCATTAAGTATGATTCTGTTTGTAAAACACTATGAAATGCTGTTGGACTTGCATATAAAAAATCAATTAATTCCAGTG